>NZ_JBDZYF010000012.1:0-110855 GCF_040329495.1 Ruegeria sp. SCP10 | reverse complement strand
ACCGAAATACTTGGTGATTGCTGCGGTCAGCGTGGTTTTACCGTGGTCAACGTGCCCAATCGTGCCGATGTTGACGTGCGGTTTTGTACGCTCAAACTTTTCCTTTGCCATTCCTCAGGCGCCCTTTTGCATTTTGGGGGACCCTTGGTCCCGTGGTTACATCTGCGCGCGCGAGATATTTGGTTCAGGGGGGAAAATCAAGCACATCCTTGGCGAAAAGCCGAGCTCAGGCCGGATTTTGCACCAGTTCGGTAGAATCGAGCGGTTGGATCAGGTCTGGTCGCTTGTCGAACCAGCCATTGTCGTTGTGCTCTTCAGCCAGCCATTCTTCGACGCGGTCAGCAACTTTGAGGGCCAAACCACTCATTTGCTGTTCTTTGGTTCGGGTGCGCCCTGAACCGGCAAAGGCGCTTTCCCCAGTCGTATCTTCCAGCACTTGGAACTGTTTGGCCTTGGCCAGAAACTCTTTCTTTTTCACGTCATAAACGTTTACCAAAACAATCGCGGTGCTTTTGGGATTATAGATAACGGGAACTCCGGGAGGGGCCAGCATATAGCCTTCGAGGCTGATGCCGATGTCATATTCCTGCGCGCCTTGGTAGCGCCCCAGACGGATATCAACCGCGTTCTGGATCGCGTCTTCCCATTCTTTTGGGGTTGCATCGCGCGAAACCGGGCCCTGTTTCGCCTTTTCGGCAAACGCGTAGTTTACACGTAGCTTGAACTCACCCAGCGACTCAGGTTCTTCGTAAACCTGTGTCTGCGTGCAGGCGCCCATCAGGGCCAATCCGGTGATCAGTGTCAGAATGCGCAACATGTCTCGTCTCGATAGGCCTGTTTTTCTTTTGATTTAGCGCACCAACACAGGCTGTGCCAAGCCACATCGGCAGAATTTCACCCGCGCAAGCCCTTTGATCACGAGAATTTATAGTCGCGTGGGAAACCATAGGGGGGCTTTTTCCCAACACTGGCGCGTTTGGCCAGCCATTGGGACATGTCCGCCTCGTGCCGTGTCTTGTCGCCCCCCATCGACCATTTGAGGCCTTCCTCCCAATTGAAGGTGGTGATGTCGGACAGGCCGCCATCCAGTTCCAGCGTCCCCTGCCGCCCGCGTGCCATGTTGTATTTTTGAAGGCGGACACCCTTGCCGCGCGTCATCTCGGGCAGGTCTTCGGTCGGGAAGACAAGGAACTTGCCGTTCTGAGATACGACCGCCACATGGTCGCCTGCGACCGGCTTACAGATCATCGCCGTCTCGTCATCCTTGACGTTGAGCACCTGTTTGCCGTTGCGGGTCTGGGCCAGCACGTCATCCTCGGGCACCATGAATCCGTTGCCTGCGTCGGAGGCTACCAGCAGCTTTCGCCCCGGTTTGTGGATCAGGATGTCGATGATCTGAGCCTCGTTTGGCAGGTCGACCATCAGACGCAGCGGTTCGCCCATGCCACGCCCACCGGGCAGGTTGGCGGCACTGACCGTGTAAAACCGCCCGTTTGACGCAAACACCAGCAGCCGGTCGGTGGTCTCAGCATGAAATATGAACCGGGGGCCGTCGCCGTCCTTGAACTTCAATTCGCGTGCCAGATCGATATGTCCGGTCATTGCGCGAATCCAGCCCATCTGAGAGCAAACCACCGTGATCGGTTCACGGTCGATCATTGCTTCGAGCGGCACTTCCTCGACCTGTCCGGCCTCAGCAAATTGCGTGCGGCGCGCGCCACCTTCGTAGTCTTTGCCGAAGGTCTTTTTGGTCTCTTTCAACTGCTCGGCAATCTTGGCCCATTGCAGGGCGGGATCGGCCAGAAGGTCTTCGAGGTTGGCGCGTTCCAGCATCAGCTCATCGCGTTCGCGGACCAGCTCCATCTCTTCCAGACGGCGCAAACTGCGCAAGCGCATGTTGAGGATCGCATCGACCTGAACTTCGGACAACTCACCCTCGCCCGGTTTGGGCGAGACATAGTCGGCTTCGTCGGTCGCGCGGACATGGTCTATGCCCCAGTCCTCGCGCATCAGCGCGGCCTTCGGGTCGTCGTCGTAACGGATGATGTCGATCACACGGTCGAGGTTGAGGAAGGCGACGATAAAGCCCTCCAACACCTCCAAGCGGTGGTCGATCTTCGCCATGCGGTGGCGAGAGCGGCGCAGCAGAACCTCCTGCCGGTGATCAAGGAAAGCTCGCAGCACTTCCTTCATCGAGCAGACCTTAGGCGTTACGCCGTCGATTAACACGTTCATATTCAGGCTGAACCGCACCTCAAGATCCGAGTTGCGGTAGAGCATGCCCATCAGCACCTCGGGGTCCACGTTCTTGGAGCGTGGTTCGAGTATCAGGCGGATATCATCAGCGGATTCGTCGCGCACATCGGCAAGAATCGGGATTTTCTTGGTCTGGATCAGCTCGGCGATCTTTTCGATCAGCTTGGATTTCTGAACCTGATAGGGAATCTCAGTGACGACGATCTGCCATTGGCCGCGTCCCAGATCCTCGACCTCGAACTTACAGCGCAGACGGAAAGAGCCGCGCCCGGTACGATAAGCCTGTGCGATGTTCTCGGGTGGCTCGACGATGACACCACCGGTCGGGAAATCCGGGCCGGGGACATAGTTCAACAGCGTGTCGTCGCGCGCATCCGGCGTCTTGATCAGATGCAGACAGGCATCGCACAGCTCTGAGATATTGTGCGGCGGAATATTCGTCGCCATGCCCACGGCAATACCGCTGGCGCCGTTGGCCAACAGATTCGGAAACTGCGCGGGCAGCACGACCGGTTCGGTCAGCGTGCCGTCATAATTGTCACGGAAATCAACGGCGTCTTCGTTCAAACCTTCAAGCAGCGCCTCGGCCACGACGGTCATCCGTGCCTCGGTGTATCGCGAGGCCGCCGGGTTGTCGCCGTCGATATTGCCGAAATTCCCCTGCCCGTCGACCAGCGGGTAACGCACGTTGAAGTCCTGCGCCAGACGCGCCATCGCGTCATAGATCGCAGCGTCCCCATGCGGGTGATAGTTCCCCATCACGTCGCCGGAAATCTTGGCCGATTTCCTGAAGCCTCCGGTTGCACTGAGTCGCAGCTCTCTCATCGCATAGAGGATTCGCCGGTGGACCGGCTTCAGCCCGTCGCGTGCATCCGGCAACGCCCGGTGCATGATGGTGGACAGCGCATAGGTCAGATAACGCTCACCAATTGCGCGGCGCAGCGGTTCGGCTACCTCGCCCCCACCTTCAGGGGCCTCCATATTGGGGTCGTCGATCGTGTCATTCATAGATGATGTGATACGACGCAAGCGCGGCTGGGTAAAGCAAGCATGGTCCATTTTGCTGGGGACAAGTCGTGCTTTTTGCAACAGGGGGAGGCAAGCCTGTGTTTTCCCCCGATTTTCGACTCAGCCATCAAAATATGGTACCATTCCGACAATAAATGAATGCTGCCTTTTTGTTGTTGTAACGATTGATTTTGGGGGATGCGCCATGACGCGCCTTATTCTTATTACATTTGCCGCACTCGGCTGGACCTTTTACGTGATGAGCGGAGGCCCGGATTTTGAACCACGCGGCCTGCGCGCGGATAATCCGCAACTTATGGCCGAAGCTTTCAAGCCCGCCTCTAAGCCCGTGGCCTCAGCCTCTGTGGAAGAGCTTGTGACACAGGTCAGCTTTGAACCGACCCCGTCGGATCGTCCTGCACAAACGCTTGAGCCGCTTGCAGAGCCTGAGCCAGCCCTGACCGAAGAAGAAACCAAGGCCATGCTTGCACAGGTGGCCGCTGGCCTGCAGGCGAACCCCTCTTTGTTCGAAGATCAAACGGTGTCGCTTGCGCTGGCATCGCTTGAAGACGGTGTTGCCTCACTTCAACAGGTGGTCACAGACGCCGACCCCGAGACAGTAGGCGTGCCCGCTTTGCCCGAACCAGAAAAGGACATCCGCGAGATTTCAGGCACGCGCGTGAACATGCGCGATGGACCCGGTACGATCTATCCGATCATCGGCAAAGCCCGGATCGGCCAGCAGGTCGAAGTTCTGAGCGACTCGGGCACCGGCTGGTTGCGCCTGCGCGTGTTGCCCGGGCAACAGGTCGGATGGATTTCAACATCGCTTGTCCGAAAAACATCAAACTGATTGTTTAGCGTCATTGTCCTGCCCCAATGCTGACCGTAGCTATTGAGCACACTCTGGTGCGGGACACTCATGCAAAAATCGATTCTCATCACAGGTTGTTCTTCGGGTATCGGGCTTGATGCAGCACACGGTATGCGGGCACAAGGCTGGCGGGTGTTTGCCTCGTGCCGACAGCAGCGTGATTGTGATCGTTTGCGCGCCCAAGGCTTTGAAAGCCCGCGAATCGACTATGCGGATGCAGACAGTATCAAGGCCGGGTTGACCGAAGTTTTACAGGCCACCGGCGGCACGTTGGACGCCTTGTTCAACAACGGCGCCCATGGCCTGCCCGGCGCGGTCGAAGATGTGCCCACAGACGGGTTGCGCCACATCTTCGAAGCCAATTTCTTTGGTTGGCACGAACTGACGCGGCAGGTCATTCCCGTCATGCGGGAACAAGGGCATGGACGAATTGTTCAATGTTCATCTGTACTTGGGCTGGTGGCATTCCCATGGCGGGGGGCCTATGTGGCGACGAAATACGCCATCGAAGGGCTCAGCGACACGATGCGTCTTGAATTGAAGGAAACAAACATCCGCGTGATCCTCATCGAACCAGGCCCGATCACGTCAAAGCTGCGTGAAAAGGCCATCCCGCTATTCGAACGGTTCATTGATTGGGAAAACTCGGCCCTACGAGCGAAATACGAAAACTCACTGCTGAAGCGATTGTATGAAAGCGCGGGGCCCGACAAGTTTGAACTGCCCGCTTCGGCGGTCACGGCTAAGCTGGTCCAGGCGGTCGAGGCGCGCAGACCAAAAGCCCGCTACTATGTCACCACGCCGACCTATATCGCTGGCTATCTGCGCCGGATTTTGCCTACAAGGGCGATTGACCGCATTCTGTCCGACATCTGAGACGAAATTACCGGTTCGCTTTTTCGGGTATCGGGGCTAGATCAGTCCAAACGAAACAAAAAACGCAGACGGTGAACCCTTATGGACCTTTTGATGGTCGTTTTGCTTCTGGCCATGGCGTCAGTGGTGGTCGTGTTGGCGATCGGCATTTCCAACTTCGGCAAAGGCGGCATGGCGGCTGCGAAGAAAAGCAACAAGATGATGCGGCTACGCATCCTGTTTCAGTTCATTGCCGTATTGCTGATCCTGCTCTACGTCTACCTTAAAGGACAGGGGGCATCTTAAATGGTTGTACTAAACAAAATCTACACACGAACCGGAGATGACGGGAAAACCGCCCTCGGCAATGGTGAGCGGGTTGCCAAATACTCTGGCAGGGTGGCCGCTTATGGCACAGTGGATGAGTTGAACTCCTTCGTGGGCGTGGCACGCACAGAGGCCGGTGGTGAAACCGACGCGGCCTTGGCCCGCATTCAGAATGATCTGTTCGATCTGGGGGCCGATTTCTGCCGCCCCGACATGGAAAAAGATGCCGAGGCAGACTATCCGCCACTGCGAATCGCCCCTGCCCAGATCGACCGTCTTGAGGCCGAGATTGATGCGATGAACGCAGACCTTGAACCGTTGCGCAGTTTCATCCTGCCGGGTGGATCCCGTCTGGCGGCTCATCTGCACGTCTGCCGCACCGTGTCCCGTCGGGCCGAACGCCTTGCCGTTGAGCTGACAAATATGGAGCCGGTGAACGAGGTGGCCGTCAAATATCTCAACCGTCTCAGCGACTGGTTTTTTGTGGCGGCCCGCTGCGCCAACAACAACGGCAAAGACGACGTCTTGTGGGTTCCGGGCGCGAACCGCTGAAAGCGGCGTGGCGTCCAGTGGACGCCACGGCGACCGGAAGGGCGAAGCCCCGGACCGAAGGGTGGGCGCGAACCGCTGAATGGCGCGCCTGCAAATCAACTGCTTCTATCCGCAACAAAGTTTCGCGCCGTGACGTCAAAAAAATCAAAACGCGACGTCTCAAGCTTATGACGTGACGATTTTGCCCTGTTGTCGCAAGACATGAGACGTTATTCAGTCGTCCGAGAGCATTGGTGGAGTCGCATTGCGGCTTGCCGTTTTTGTGAGGAGAAAGCGCAAAATGAAGGTACTCGTGCCTGTCAAGCGCGTGATTGACTATAATGTGAAGGTCCGCGTCAAAGCGGACGGTAGCGGTGTTGATCTCGCCAATGTCAAAATGTCGATGAACCCGTTCGACGAGATTGCCGTGGAAGAGGCGATCCGCCTGAAAGAAGCCGGCAAGGCTGACGAAGTCGTCGCCGTTTCGATCGGCGTCAAGCAGGCGCAGGAAACCCTGCGGACCGCTCTGGCCATGGGTGCCGACCGTGCAATTCTGGTTGTTGCCGCTGATGATGTGCACACTGATATCGAGCCTCTGGCCGTTGCCAAGATCCTGGCCAAAGTGGTCGAGGAAGAGCAGCCCGGTCTGGTTCTGGCGGGCAAGCAAGCGATTGACAATGACATGAACGCCACCGGTCAGATGCTGTCGGCCCTGCTGGGCTGGAGCCAGGGCACCTTTGCATCGGAAGTGGACATCGAAGGCGACAGCGCCAAGATCACCCGTGAGGTTGACGGTGGTCTGCAGACCATCAACGTCAAGATGCCGACCATCGTCACCGTTGACCTGCGCCTGAACGAGCCACGCTACGCGTCACTGCCCAACATCATGAAGGCGAAGAAAAAGCCGCTGGATGAGAAGACGGCCGCCGATTACGGTGTCGACGTCTCTCCGCGTCTGGAAATCGTCAAAACTGAAGAACCGCCGGCACGTGCCGCTGGTATCGTCGTAGGCTCGGTCGACGAGCTGGTCGAGAAACTCAAAGAAGCGGGGGCTGTGTAATGGCTGTTCTTCTTCTGGCAGAAGTCAACAATGGTGAGCTGTCGATGGACGCCACCGCCAAGGCCGTCAACGCCGCGAAGGCGCTGGGTGATGTAACCGTTCTGGCCGCAGGTGGGTCTGCCGCCGCTGCCGGTGAGGCCGCCGCCAAGATCGACGGCGTGTCCAAGGTTCTGGTCGCTGAAGACGACTCGCTGGGTCACCGCCTAGCGGAATCGACCGCGGCCCTGATCGTGTCGCTGGCTGATGGCTACGAGCATATCGTTGCCCCTGCGACCACCGACGCCAAAAATGTCATGCCGCGCGTTGCCGCGCTGTTGGACGTGATGGTGATCTCGGATGCGTCCGGCGTGGTTGACGGCTCGACCTTCGAACGCCCCATCTATGCGGGCAACGCGATCCAGACCGTCAAGTCGAACGACGTCAAGAAAGTCGTCACTCTGCGGACTGCAAGCTTCGACGCAGCAGCCGAAAGTGGCTCGGCCCCGGTTGAGACCATCTCGGTTCCGGGTTCCGAAGGCCTGTCCTCCTGGGTTGAAGACAAGGTTGCCGAAAGTGACCGCCCCGAGTTGACCTCGGCTGGCGTTGTTGTCTCGGGCGGCCGTGGTGTCGGCTCGGAAGAGGACTTCAAACTGATTGAGACTTTGGCCGACAAGCTGGGTGCCGCTGTTGGCGCGTCGCGCGCCGCTGTGGACTCTGGCTACGCGCCGAATGACTGGCAAGTAGGTCAGACCGGTAAGGTTGTTGCCCCTGACCTGTATGTCGCTGTCGGCATATCGGGTGCGATCCAGCACCTGGCTGGGATGAAAGACTCGAAGGTCATCGTTGCGATCAACAAGGACGAAGAAGCGCCGATCTTCCAGGTCGCCGACTTCGGCTTGGTCGCAGACCTGTTCCAGGCGGTGCCGGAACTGACCGAGAAACTCAGCTGATCTAAGAGACCAGGTTTTTACAGAAGACCGTCGAAAGGCCCGCCAACAGGCGGGCCTTAGTCGTTCATATCTCTGAGGTCAGGCAAGATCGCATCCGCAATGGCACGATGGGCGGCGGGGCCGATCATGTGTTCGGCCATCGGCTGCTGTAGCGTACCAAACAGCACATCCTCAAGCCACTCAGACGCACCTGATACGGCAACCTCGGCTTTGACCATTTTCGCGGCAAACGGTCTAAGTTGACCCAGCATCGCATCGCTGATCTGTATCAGGGTATCCTCGACAAGCTGCACCCGACCCACCGTGAGATGCAGCAGAAAAACCGGAATTTCGATGTTTAGCAGCAAGGTTTTCATCGCCTTCACCCAGCCTTCTTGCAGCTCCAGGGCGACCATCTCAAAACGGGCATCCTGATTGGCCTGAAGCCGGTTCAGCAAATGGCGCACAAAATTGATCTCGGTAAAGTCAATCTCAGGATACAACGCCAGAAGGTCTGGCGTAGGGGCAAGGAAGCGGTCGTTGCGGCGAGGGTGCACGCGATAGAATCGATTCGATTGACCGTGCATCTCGGGCAGTTGCAGAACACATATCTGGCTACCATTGATCAGCTCCAGCAAACCGTCGTCGCCAAGAATGGCATCAACTCCCGAAAACAAGCTGCCCAGGTTGACGCATGTCTTCCGCAATTTGTCTTGAAGAACAGCAGGATACGGGTGCTCGACAAACCGCCCAAAGGTTTCATCCATGCCAACGCAGGCCACATAAGGACCATCCAGCGCATTCGCAGGCCCGCGAAACCACAGTTTCGACCCAGAATATTGACATAGTTCGCCCCCGGTCACGCCGGAGCCTGTCTGATGATAGCTCATCTCACTCACCCATTTTTCACCCAACTGCCATCTTGACGCCCCAGATGTTGAGATTTTCCTAATGTGCGCATTTGAAGCGAATTGCGGCCATACCTGCCCCTTGCCGCCCGCCCCGAACTGCCGATACTGTCGCCCATAACGCGCAGGGCAAAGGCAGCAGAACATGGATGTGAAATCGGTCGGAGTTATTGGCGCAGGTCAGATGGGCAACGGTATTGCTCATGTGCTGGCCTTGGCGGATTATGATGTTCTGCTGAACGATGTCAGCCAGGAGGCGCTTGACCAAGCGATCAACACGATCCAGGGCAATCTGGCGCGTCAGGCTTCGCGCGGAAAGATCAGCGACGAGGCGATGCAGGCTGCGTTGCAGCGGATCACAACAACGCTGGAACTGCCGCGGCTGGGCCAGACTGATCTGGTCATTGAGGCCGCAACTGAGCGCGAGACAATCAAACAGGCCATTTTCGAAGACCTGCAACCGCATCTGCTACCACATACGATCCTGACGTCGAACACCTCGTCGATATCAATCACGCGACTGGCCAGCCGGACAGATCGGCCCGAGCGATTCATGGGATTTCACTTCATGAATCCGGTTCCCGTGATGCAGCTGGTCGAATTGATCAGAGGGATCGCAACCGATGAGCCGACCTATGCCGCGTGTAAGGCAGTGGTGGACCGCCTAGGCAAAACCGCCGCAAGTGCCGAAGATTTCCCAGCCTTCATCGTGAACCGAATCCTGATGCCGATGATCAATGAAGCCGTGTACACGCTTTATGAAGGCGTAGGGAACGTTCAGTCCATCGATCAATCCATGAAGCTGGGTGCAAACCATCCGATGGGGCCATTGGAACTGGCAGATTTCATCGGGCTGGATACCTGTCTGGCAATCATGAATGTGCTGCATGACGGATTGGCGGATACAAAATACCGCCCCTGCCCGTTGCTAACCAAATATGTCGAAGCCGGATGGTTGGGTCGCAAGACGGATCGTGGGTTTTATGACTATCGCGGTGAGGTTCCCGTGCCCACACGCTAGTGTTCCAGCACCTTCGCGTGGAATATGTTTGCCAGATAGAGAGTAGATCAGGACCTGTCTGATGTACCCAAGGACATGGTCCGATCCCGGAGCCACGCCATGAAACCACGCGGATCGCGTTCCAGAAGCTGCATATCCTCGTCAGAGATCGGCTCTCCGATGACCGGAGATTGCGGTTTATTGCAAGAGCGGACGATCTCATGCAGCAACAATCCCTGGCGTAGGATCGGCGACAGTTTATTGGCAATCTGATAGGCACGTGAGTTACGACCCGGGAAATAGATCGGAACGACCGTCGCACCCGAGCGGCGGATCATTTTGGCAGTGAAAACATTCCACTCGCGTTCAATCGCCGGGCCGAACCAATCGTCCGAGGACATCACCACCCCAGAGGGGAACAGCGCGACAACGCCACCATCCTTGAGGTGATCCATCGCCTTACTGCGCATTTCCAGCATTTTTGCTTGCGCTTCGGGGTCGTGCGGAAACGGTACCGGGATCATGAACGATGTGGCGGCCTCATCCAGGCCGGTCAGAACCGAACGTGTCAGGATGCGGTAATCACTGCGGACGCGCCCGATCAATTCTGCAAAGATCATACCATCCACCATGCCATGCGGGTGATTGGCAACAACGACAACAGGGCCGGTTTTCGGAATACGCGCGATCTGTTCTTCGGGCGTTGTAAGGGTAATGCCCATGGTCTTGAGCGCGCCGCTCCAGAACCGTTGGCCACGATACAACTCGTTCTTCTTTTCGAACTTGTTGACCATCCTCAGAATGGTCAGCTTGCCGGTGCACCATTCGATGGCGCGAATAGCGGTCGCGGTCCAGGCATCGTCGAACGAGTTCGCATAGGTGAGCGTTCTACGATCGTAGATCTCGCCCTGATCCTCTGCCCCGTTTACGATCGGGCCTGTCTTGGTCTCGTGCGTTGTTTCCGCCAATTCCTGGTCTTCCCGTAGTTCCTGTCCCGGTGGGGCGGTTTAGAACCCTTCTCCGAACTTGTCATTCACAAGCGCTTCCAAGGCTTCTGCCAATGCCTCAGCATCTGGCCCCGAGGTCTGAACGTCAATAGTCGTTCCGCGTGAGGCTGCCAACATCAAAAGGCCCATGATGCTGTCGCCGGATGCAGAAAGGCCATCCTTGGAGACTTCAGCATTGGCATCAAACCCCTCGACAACCTCGACCAGTTTGGCGGAGGCACGGGCGTGAAGCCCTTTTTCGTTAATGATTTTCAAGCTTCGGTTGGTCATTTCAATCTGTCCGGTCTTAGTCCAATGTCACATTTTGCGCATTGATGTATTTGCGTCCAGCCTCCATCGCCTGACGTACTGCGTCAGCGACCGGCAGGTGGCGGCTTTTGGCCAATTTGATCAGCATGGGTAGGTTCGCGCCATAGAGGATTCGGCGATCCTGTGGCGCACAGGCCTTGAGGCTGAGGTTTGAGGGGCTGCCTCCGAACAAGTCTGTCACGATGACAACGCCGTCACCCAGATCGACCTCATTCGCTGCACGGCAGATTTCGGCTTGTTTCTCTTCGCGGTCATGATCGGCTTCGATCGCGATCGCCGCCAAACCAGGTTGCGCCCCCACCACATGCTGCATAGCGGCCAGATATTCCTGAGCCAAGCCGCCATGCGCTACGATTACAATCCCGATCAATCCGGCCTCACATTCAACGCGCGTCGTTCCATTTCGCGGTGTCTAATTGCCACCTGCTGGCCCTGTTCTGCAAGGGCCTTTGCAACCGCTTCAGCCATTGCCACCGATCTATGTTGCCCGCCGGTGCAGCCAAACGCTACCGACAGGTGCGCCTTACCTTCGGCGCGAAACGCCGGCAGCAGCAAATTTAGCAGATCGGTGATCCGGTCAAAAAACGGCGCATAGTTCATATCCGACTGGACATAGTGCGCGACATCCGGGTTTCGACCATCTGCCGACCGCAATTCGGGTCGCCAATAGGGGTTTGCGAGGAATCGACAGTCGAAAACCATATCCAATCCACGCGGCAGACCGCGCTTGTAGGAAAACGATTCAATCGAGACCGCCAGATGACGACCGTCCTTGGGGGCGAACCAGCGCTCAACCTCTTCGCGCAACTGGTGCACGTTTAGGCCGCTGGTATCGATCAGAGTATCCGCGATCTCTCGAATGGGCGCCAACAGCTCTTTTTCACGACGAACGCCGGTTTCTGGGCCTGCATCCTGAGCAACCGGATGGCGCCTGCGGGTTTCGGAAAAGCGCCTCAGCAACACATCATCGCTGCAATCCAGATAGAGAACTGTCAAATCCACTTGGGGCATGCGGCCCAGCTTCTCGGCTAGTTCGATAAAACCGATGGTCGAAAAATCCCGGTTGCGCGCGTCGATACCAAGAGCCATGGGTCGGTCAGCTTCTGCTCCGTCCATTAGACGCGCCAGAAGCCCCATGGGCAGGTTGTCGATGGCCTCAAAGCCCAAGTCTTCCAGCACATGGATCGCAGTCGAGCGGCCTGCGCCCGACGGCCCTGTCACCAGAACGGTTCGCTTTTGCGATGTCATTTGTTCGGCCATTCCGGGTCTACACGTCCGAATCTGAGAAGTTGCACCAGGGTTGGTGCCAAATTGGGCACAGCAGCGCCCCGAAGCAAGGGCACAGTGTGCCTGAGCAGCGGGATCGTGATCGGATCAGGCAGGCGCGCCGTCTCTTCCTGATCCAAATCCAGCACGAAATGCACCACAACCGAGGGCGCATTCTGTGCTCGCAACAATCCGATACCGCGAGCCTCGATCAAACCGGAAATCTCAGGCACGGGCGAGGCCATGATGCAATCCTGTGCCATCTCAAGATCAACCCGATCATCGGCCACCAGGTGCGCGCCCAGCGCCATCATCTGCAATGCCAAAGAGGATTTACCCGCCCCCGAAGCCCCCAAGATCAAAAGACCCCTATCGGCAACCACGACACAGCTGGCATGAACGCGGGCGCTGTCCCGGTCTACCGCATCATTCAGGGATGGGATGGTCATCGGATTAGACAGGCAGCCCCACGACAAAGCGCGCACCCAGAGGATCCGAGGTGACATCCGCCTCGGTCGGGCGGATGTTTTCAGCCCAGATCACGCCGCCATGTGCCTCGACAATCTGCTTTGAGATCGCAAGACCAAGGCCGGAATTGTTGCCAAAATGCTCGGCTGGACGCTGCGAGTAGAACCGTTTGAAGATCTTTGTCAGGGCCTGTTCCGGGATCCCGGGGCCAGTATCTTCGACTACAACCAACACTCGATTGTCCCGCTGGCGCACCCAGACGCGGATGGCGTCGCTTTCCTCGCAGAACGAAATCGCGTTGGTGATGAGGTTAACGAACACCTGTGCCAGACGCGCCTCTAGCCCGTTCACCACGATCGGATCGGCAGGCAAGTCAGTGATATAATCGATACCCTGCGCACGGGCATCCTCGCCCAAAAACTGCCCGATATTGCCAAGCAGTTTAAGCAGATCGAAAGGCTGTTCTTCCTCTTTGACCAGTTCCGCGTCCAGACGCGAAGCGTTCGAGATGTCGCTGACCAAACGATCCAGACGCTTTACGTCATGTTCGATAACGCCCAGCAGCTTCTCGCGCTGATCATCGCGCTTGACCATACGCAGGGTTCCGACGGCGGATTGCAGGCTGGCAAGCGGATTCTTGATTTCATGCGCGACATCGGCAGCGAATTGTTCATTCGCATCAATGCGATTGTACAGCGCAGTCACCATACCCCGCAGCGCGCGACTTAGCCGGCCAATTTCATCCGGTCGGGCGCTGAGGTCCGGAATGCGAATACGCCCCGGATTGACACCTGTGCCCCTGTCCTTCCCCATCTCGGCCGCCGAGGCGAGATCTGCCAACGGGTTGGCAATAGTCGAGGCCAGAACAAGGCTAAGGCCGATCGAGACAAGCAGCGCAACAACAAACATCTGAAGGATGCGTTCCTGTTCACGCCGGGCCAGCGCATCGATCTCACCTGCAGGGCCGGACATTGCAACGGCACCAGCCGGAACGCCTTCATACAGGATCGGGGCGGCGGCCACGATCACCGTATCTCCCGCATCATCCTGCACAGCCTTAACCTGAGTCTGGCCCACCAGCGCCTGCGGAATGATAGCCTGCACCTGTTGTGCCAATGTCGGAGCCTCGGTGTCGGAAGACCAGTTGAAGATGCGCGACAATCCCGTCCAGACCGCATTCAGCGCGTCGCTGATGACGGTGCCGCCTGTCCGCATCTCAGTGTCAGGCCGCAAAAGTACAGGAAGCTCCGATGCTTGCGGCGCGCCCCGTGTCCAGCCGATAAGCGTACCGCTGGCATCGTAAACGAAAACCTCGCCCCCTTCGGGCAGGCTGAGGCCAGCCAGCGTGTCCTTGACGTCAAGTTGGCTTGTATCCTGCGACGATTGCACAACACCCTGTCGCAACTGTGTTTCGAACACATTGCTGACCAATTGGGCGTCACCCATCAGGTTCCGCGCCGTCTGCTGTACCTGCTCGGACCGCGAGTCATCCAGATAAAGCAGACCCGTGACCAGGATCACAAGGGCAATCAGGTTGAAGGTGATGATCTTGCGGGCCAGAGGTGATCCGCGAAGAGAAAACAGATTCCTGCGGGATCGCTTCTCTCGTAACTCCGCAGACTCGGGGTCTTGGGGGATAACCCAGTCATCCCCAAGAACGACATCACCGTCGCGCGTTTCATTGGCTTGTTCGGTGTCGCGCACGGGACCCCATTACCCCTTGTAGATGGCCGCGCCTATTCTTCGTTGTATCTATACCCGATACCATAAAGCGTTTCGATTGCCGAAAACTCAGAATCTGCCGCTCGCATTTTCTTGCGCAGACGCTTGATATGGCTGTCGATGGTGCGGTCATCCACATAGACCTGATCATCATACGCCACATCCATCAACTGATCCCGGCTTTTGACAAAGCCCGGACGCTGTGCAAGTGCCTGCAGCAACAGGAATTCGGTCACGGTCAACGAGACATCAGTGCCTTTCCAACTGACCGCATGGCGCAGTGGGTCCATGCGCAGTTCTCCGCGCTCCATGACCTTGGTGTCGCCGGTTGCGGCGACAGTTGCATCACCGCTGGTGGCTTCTTGCCGACGCAGCAGTGCACGGATGCGCTCAACCAGCAGACGCTGAGAGAATGGCTTTTTGACATAGTCATCGGCCCCCATACGCAGGCCAAGAACCTCATCAATCTCGTCGTCTTTCGAAGTCAGAAAGATCACCGGCATTTGCGTCTTCTGGCGCAGCCGCTGCAACAGGTCCATCCCGTCCATACGCGGCATTTTGATATCCAGAACGGCCATATCCGGCAGTTTCTTGTTGAACGCGTCCAGCGCGGCCTGTCCATCATTGTAGGTTTCAACCTCGAAACCTTCGGCTTCGAGCGTCATGGATACGGACGTCAGAATGTTTCTATCGTCATCCACCAGTGCAATCTTTGACATCGGGCTTACCCCTATTCCTGCTCACTTACGCAATAATACGCTTTTTTGTAAGGTATTGTTGGCGTTTTTGCTGATCCGAATCAATCCGTAACCCTGAATCGTGCCATTCTTGCGGCAGCTATGCGGCAAAAATGCCTTGCCACCCGCAAAAAGCCGCCCAGTTTTCCGACAGGAAATTTTTGGTGGCGCTAAACCTGAACTTGGTTGCGCTAACTGCGCCAAACCGTCCTGTTCACGCCCTAAAGGACCATGATAAGACCCGCTCATCGGCCGGTTTTTCCCGGCAAACTGCCCCAAAGGCGCACCCGGCCCAACACGCCACAGCGCCGCCACAGGAGAAGACACGCATGACATCTGGACGGGTTAACCCGCAATTCCGCCTCGAAAATCAGGGGATCGAGGGCCTGGGCAATGTCTATTACAACTTCATGGAACCGGCGCTGATCGAAGAGGCGCTGAAGCGCGGCGAAGGCACGCTGGGCAACGGCGGTGCCTTTTTGGTCACCACTGGTAAGTTCACCGGCCGCTCGCCCAAGGACAAGCACGTCGTCAAGACCGACAGCGTCGCCGACAGCATCTGGTGGGAAAACAACGCGGCAATGAGCCCGGAAGGGTTCGATGCTCTCTATGAAGATATGCTCGAGCATATGAAGGGCCGTGACTATTTCGTACAGGACCTCGTTGGAGGAGCTGATCCCACCTATTCAATCAATGTGCGCATGGTCACCGAGCTGGCGTGGCACAACCTGTTTATCCGCCACCTGCTGCGCCGTCCCGATCGTGAAGATCTGGACGAATTTATCGCGGATTTCACCGTCATCAACTGCCCCAGTTTCAAGGCCGACCCGAGCAAGCACAACTGCCGCAGCGAGACAGTGATTGCGTTGAACTTTGACCGCAAGCTGATCCTGATCGGCGGCACGGAGTACGCAGGTGAGAACAAAAAGTCCGTCTTCACCCTGTTGAACTACATGCTACCGGAAAAAGGCGTGATGCCGATGCACTGCTCGGCGAACCACGCAGTGGGCAACCCGGTCGACACCGCCGTCTTCTTCGGCCTTTCGGGCACCGGCAAGACAACGCTGTCCGCTGACCCTGCCCGCGTGCTGATCGGTGACGACGAACATGGCTGGTCGGATCGTGGTACCTTTAACTTTGAAGGTGGCTGCTATGCCAAGACAATCAACCTGAACGCCGAGGCCGAGCCCGAGATCTACGCAACGACCTCGAAATTCGGTACTGTGATCGAGAACATGGTCTTCGATCCCGAGACCAAGGAACTGGATTTCGACGACGACTCGCTGACCGCGAACATGCGTTGCGCCTATCCGCTCGAGTACATTTCGAACGCCTCCAGCAGCGCCCTGGGCGGGCATCCCAAGAACATCATCATGCTGACCTGTGATGCGTTTGGCGTTCTGCCTCCGATCGCACGTCTGACACCGGCGCAGGCGATGTATCACTTCCTGTCTGGCTTCACCTCGAAGGTGGCAGGCACCGAGCGTGGCGTGACCGAGCCGCAACCGACCTTCTCGACCTGCTTTGGCGCACCCTTCATGCCGCGTCGACCCGAGGCCTATGGCAACCTACTGCGTGATAAGATCGCCCAACACGGCGCCACCTGTTGGCTGGTCAACACCGGTTGGACTGGCGGCGCCTATGGTGTGGGCAGCCGGATGCCGATCAAGGCGACCCGTGCGCTGCTGACTGCTGCGCTCGAAGGGTCTCTGGCTGATGCCGAATTCCGCAAGGATGCCAATTTCGGCTTTGACGTGCCCGTTTCAGTGCCCGGCGTTCCCGAAGTTCTGCTGGACCCGCGCCGTACGTGGGACGATCAGGCAGCCTTTGACAAGCAAGCCGAGAAATTGGTGCAGATGTTTGCCGAGAATTTTGAGCAATACATCCCCTTCATCGACGACGACATAAAATCGGTTGCAATCGGCTAAACAGACAGGGGCGCTAGCGCCCCTTCTTTTTTGCGTCATCAATATGGTGCTTTAACCTTCAATAGTTACGCCACGGCACCATTCTCAACAATTTTATTGTTTTGACACTCAGATTGAGATAGGCACTTTGGCCATTACCAAGACCTCCGATGCAACTGCATCGGATCCAAAACAGAAAGCACCACAGGGTTTCTCGCGCCTGCATACTCACCTTTGCAGATCGGGCCACCCAAATAGAAGAGTAAACCACTTACACGGGGATACGTGCCAGCGCGCAACTTGTTGAACATCCAAATTCAACCGATTTCGCACCACCAGGACTGGACGGTGTCAGGCACGAAGCAAGACAGGTAAAATATGACAGAAATTTCGAAACTGACCGAGCTGCGCAAGTTGATGCAGAGCATGGAGCGTACATTGGGGCTGGAGAATCTCTCGCCGGTCGAACGCGACATCTACTACGCGGCCGAGGAGCTGTCGAAAGCAGATCAAGAGGTTCGGACGTTCGGCTTGATCGAACACACACTGGTCCAAAGAGTTTCGCGCCCGACTTTTTTTCGAGCGCTGAAATCGTTGGTAGAAAAAGGCTATTTGTCTCAAAGCGGCAACGCAAATCGAGGGCGATACATCGTTCATGCGCCCAGATAAACTGCGCCTCTTACGCGTCATCGGTTGATCCCGGTGCGCAGGTGGGTCACCGAAACTTTCTTTGCCTCTTTGGCTTATGTGGTCGCATCACTCCTCACCTTTGAGGTTTTGATGCCGCTACAGAACATGTTCTTCCCAGAATACCCCAGCCGGGCAAGCCTGCTGTTTCTACCGCACGGAGTGCGCGTACTATCCGCTTGGCTATTGGGTTGGCGGGCGATCTTTGCCCTGTTACCGGGGGTCATTGCGGTTTTTGCAATTCTGGGTGGGGCGGATCTGTTCCTGCCCAGCCGCCTGATGGCCATTGTCATAGCGGTCACAACCGTGCCGGCGGTGTTCTACCTTCTGAAATGGGTGGGTTGGGATTTGTTCCCAAGAGCCGACAGAAAGCCCTGTTGGATTTGCGTCATGGGCGTTGGCGTAATCACGTCAATTCTGGTCTCTGGCCTGACCAACATGGCCTTTGGCAGCGCGACGGTCGAATATGTTGCCTTTTTGATCGGCGATATCTCGGGCCTGTTTTTCCTGATGCTGGGGTTGTATTTCGCGTTTCGCTTTGCAGATGGGCGGCGCTGAAACCAACAATATGTACAGCGTCAAGCTTTCTGCATCGCAAAACGAAAGCGCAACTTTTGAACTTTTTCGCAACGTAATAAGTATTTTTGTTGCGCTGCACGTGCAGCATGATATGACCAGACCACCCAAGACAGGACGCGATTCATGGCCCATGATGGACAGGACATATCCCAGATGACCACCAATGCGACTTTGCCAGACCTTCTGAGCCTGACCAGCAAAGCTGTACCCGCTGTTGAGGCTGTCTTTGAGAAAGCGCGCGATTCAGTGCGGGACATGGTGACATCTGATGGGCGCGTCTCTGGTGCGTTGATCGAAGCCAACCAAACCGCCGCGCATGGGCTGGCCTGGCTGGCCACCTATCACCAATCGCTGCAACAGATGCAGCGGTGGGCCGAAGCACTGGAAGCCGCAGGCAAGTTCAGCGAGATCGAACAGCTGCTGCATCAGATCGCCTTTGGTGAATACCTGCATCAGGTGGCCGGTGGCATCCCCATGAACCAGGGTGAGGTTGTGCGCCTTCAGGATCTTGGCCTTGGTTGGGATGCGTTGTCCGGGTTCCAATGCCCCGAGGTGCAGACCCTCATGTCGCAGGCCAACTCACAAGCCGCGCGGACACGTTTGGTCGAGCTGATGGAGGCGCAAGCCGGTGCCGCCATGTTTGGAGCTTCGGGCCTGGATGAAGAGCTTGAGATGATCCGCGATCAGTTCCGCCGTTATGCGGTGGAAAAGGTCGAACCCAACGCCCATGACTGGCACCTGAAAGACGAACTGATCCCGATCGAGATCATTGAAGAACTGGCCGAAATGGGCGTGTTCGGCCTGACCATCCCCGAGGAATTCGGCGGCTTTGGTCTATCCAAAGCTTCAATGTGCGTGGTTTCAGAAGAGTTGTCGCGCGGCTATATCGGCGTCGGCTCGCTGGGCACCCGGTCCGAAATTGCAGCTGAATTGATCCTGGCTGGCGGCACCGACGAACAGAAGGCCAACTGGCTGCCCAAGCTGGCCAGCGCCGAGATTTTACCGACCGCCGTGTTTACAGAGCCCAACACTGGCTCGGACCTTGGCAGCCTGCGCACCCGAGCGGTCAAAGATGAGAACGGCGACTACCAGATCACTGGCAACAAAACCTGGATCACCCATGCGGCCCGCACTCATGTCATGACCCTGCTGGCCCGTACCAACCCGGACAGCACCGACCACCGTGGCCTGTCCACGTTCCTGGCCGAAAAAACCCCGGGCACCGATGAAAATCCATTCCCCACCCCCGGTATGACCGGTGGCGAGATCGAGGTTCTGGGTTATCGCGGGATGAAGGAATACGAGCTGGGTTTTGACGGCTTCCACGTGAAAGGTGAAAACCTTCTGGGCGGGGAAGAAGGCAAGGGTTTCAAACAGCTGATGGAGACGTTTGAATCTGCCCGCATCCAGACCGCCGCCCGCGCCATTGGGGTGGCACAAAGCGCATTGGATATTGCGATGCAATATGCGCAAGACCGCAAACAGTTTGGCAAATCGCTGATCAATTTCCCCCGCGTCTCGGGCAAGCTGGCGATGATGGCGGTCGAGATCATGATCGCGCGCCAGCTGACCTATTTCTCTGCCTGGGAGAAGGACCACGGCCACCGCTGCGATCTTGAGGCCGGTATGGCCAAATTGCTGGGGGCCCGCGTCGCTTGGGCCGCAGCCGACAACGGTCTGCAAATTCATGGCGGCAACGGCTTTGCGCTGGAATACAAGATCAGCCGCGTTCTGTGTGACGCGCGTATTCTGAATATCTTTGAAGGGGCTGCCGAAATTCAGGCACAGGTCATCGCACGACGTCTGCTCGGGTGATCGAATAAGGCGGCCTTGTTTCCCCAACTGACCCGGTCTTTGCACCGGGTCTTTTCTTGTGCCAGTTGTTGCAACCAACGCGGACCAATTTCCTAAATCAGTAGTGTTGGCAAACCTGCGGCCAAACTTCCCCTATGAAATCCGTCGATACCCACTTATTGCCACCAGAAGAAACTGGACAATTGCTGGCACCCGACATGACACGAATACTGGTTCTCTGGGCTATGTTGACAGCCCTAACCCTAAGCGGCTGCGCGGTGCCGCAGCCAACCGCCAATCAGGATGATATCGACGAATTGGCACAAGCCATTCAATCCCTCGGACCAAAGGTTGATCCGGTCGAGGCACAAACCGCCGCATCAATCTCGTACACCTATTCTCAGCACCTTGCCCGAGAATGGAATGTAACCGACCCGGCGATCATACATAACGCCAAGGTCGCCAACGGCTTTCGGGAATACGGGCTGTGCAATGACTGGGCAAAGGCCATGACGCGGCGACTGCGGCAGGAAGGGTTTCGAACGCTCGAACTGCATTGGGCCACTTCACCACCAACGCCATTCCGGATCATTCACCATTCCGCCCTGATCAGCGCCAAGGGCGATTCAATGTATGACGGCATAATCCTTGATCCATGGCGCAATAGTGGCGCCTTGTTCTGGGGGCCTGTTCGGGAAGATACCCGGTACAACTGGCACCCAAGGATGGAGGTGCGCACGCAATTACTAAACGGTGAACTTGCGTTCTGAGATCAGGACCCCGTCTCGCATTTTGTGATCGTATCGATCACCACCGGTAACATTCGGGCCGCCACCAGTTTCGATCCTTCTGCCGTCAGGTGCGTGTAGTCGACATACAGGCTTTTGCCTTTGTGCTCAGGAGCTGCGATCTCAGCGATTTCGGTATAGGGAATATCGGCCTGATCAAACAGCGCCGGAAACTCAGCCCGAGCGCGCGTCATCACCTGCTCGCGCCCGGGTACATACCAGTCGCGCGTGATCTGAGCGATCTCCTGATCTGCTGCGCTTAGGTTTTCGACGTTTTCGAATACCACCTCAGGCTGCAGGAAGACATGGTAGCAGAACCCGTGATAGGCACCAAAAGTCTCGATCAGCTTGTAATTGCGCAAAAAACCACGACGCGCGGTTTCGGCCAGCTCGCTTGAGAAATCGCGCTCCAACGCTGTCACGTCACCAGTCAGATTGTAGTTGGGCGCCTCATAGCGCTGATACAGCCCCTGTGTGAATTTCGAGGCCAGCTTGAACGTATAGGAATACTCGGCCGGGGCCCGTAGGAAAGCATGGGCCGCAAAGAAAGGCTCTCGGTCGTTTAGGGCATCCACCATCCGAGCCGAGGAATAGCCATAGCTCTGGATCGGATTTGTAACGCCCACATTGTAGAAATCATTGTGGCCGTCCAGAAAAACAATCAGGTCGGGCTCGTACTCATAGAGCGTCTCGTAGATATACAGCACATGCTGAAAGCTGTGATAGGCGGCAACACCGGCGTTGATCACCTCGATCTTCACACCGGGCATGTCATCCTTCAGCTGCTCGCGGAGTGCTTGTTCAAGGAAATGAGACACCGTTTCGCTGTTGGTAAGCGTCGGATGATCTGGATACACGCGCCCTTGCGATCCGATGGCATAGGCGGTGGAGCCGCCCATCAGAAAGATGCGGTAGGTGCTATCCGGCTTGGGCAGATCGACGACGGCGTCATACCGGAACCCCTGATCCGAATGAATGCGCTGCCCGCCCGTATCGAATTGACGTTGGTAGTCGGGGTTCAGTTCATGCCCTCGGATCGAGGAGTACAGATGACGCTCGGCCTTGCCACCGAGCGCATTGTCAAACAGGTGGACAACCGCGACGTAAGACAGCAATTCAACCAGCAGGAACAAAAACACCAGATAAACCAGGACAATCACGACTTTGACGATGGGTCGCGTTCGCTTTTTGGTTTCGGTGTCGCTGACCTGTGACATGAAACAAACTCTACTTTTGGAACGACCAGTTCAAAGGGCATCGCTCTTCAGCATAAGGTGTGATGCTGACTAAGTCCCGGGTTTAGCTTGGCTCCACTATGTCGATTTGTGACCTTGGGTCAACTATGGCCTGAGTATTGCGGGAAGCCTTCAACTTGCTTGACGATGCCGGATCGACACGCCTAAAGGCAGAGCGTTCCGAAGTCGTAGGAGACTGATATGATCCGCCTTGCCTTTGCGTTACCGCTCATCGGGCTCTTGCAATGTGACCGGGATGAAACCGTGTCTGCCTATGGTGCGGCAGACCAGACATGGACGTTGCAGGAGATTGATGGCCAATTATTTGAGGCCAGCGCGCTGCTACGGTTTCCCGCAGACGGGCAGATTGCCGGAAATGCCCCCTGCAACAGCTATCAGGCGACGATCAGCGCGCCATATCCCTGGTTCGAGATTGAAAACCTCAGCGCGACGCGCGCGGCCTGCGCATCGCTCGAACTGGAAGGCACTTATTTTGCCGCGTTGATGACGATGACTCAATCCGAGGTGTCTGGGAACGTGCTGATCCTGCGCAACGAAGCCGGGCACGAGATGGTGTTCAAAGCCGTCGAGTAAGCTGATCCACAAACCGTGCCCGTGCTTGAGGCAATGGTGTATGGCCCAACGCGGGGGCGACACGGTTTTCTAGGAAATAACCTGTGGTCTGTAGGCCGGTTGCAACCTCAACATCCGGCGCGTCGCCTTCGCCCCGCAAGCACGCCGGCAACGGCAACAACCGATCTGCCCAATCACCTGCGCCCTCAGTGCTGACCGCCCGCCCCGTTTTGGGTGAGACAAAGGCTAACCCCTCCGTCGCGCCGGTGACGGCGCAGGCAGACAGGTCAAGACCAAAACCCAGTTCCTCAAGCAGCGCCAACTCCCACCGCAGATAGGCGAAAGGCCAAATGTCGTCCTGTCCCAACAGGTCCATCAATTGTTCGGTCTGCTTGTAGATCGCCGGATGCGGCTCTCGCTCTGGCAGGCAGAAGGACAGCAGCGATACAACCGCGTTAAGGCCGGACAAGGCCAACCGGCCCGAAAACGCCGCCGCCGCGCGGGACCTCAGGGGTTCAACCTGAAACGTGCCGATATGCTCCTCCAACCGCGCGCGCCAAAGCACATCCAGCTGCGCGCCCGGCTGTAGGATCGGCGCAATCTTCCGGCTGGTCCCACCGCGCACAACCCCGGCATGGCGACCGTGGGCTTCAGTGAAAACCTCGACAATCGCAGATGTTTCGCCGTGTCGGCGAGAAGTCAGAAGTATGCCGTGATCGCGCCAGTCCAAGGCTGTGTCCGTTCGGTTGTCTTGTCTATTCGCAGAAAATCTCATGCCCGCTAAACACACAAGGCAGAAACTGGCCTAGGGGATTTACAGGGTCGAACAATCGAATTGCGCGCTATCACCGCACTAGCTAATGTTCGCCCAATGTTCTTAGAAAGGAATTCAATCCATGTCTCTTAACTACGTAATGATCGGCTCAAACGACGTTGCCAAAGCCCGCAAGTTTTACGACACAACAATGGCTGGAATTGGTGGCAAAGTCGTAGCTGAATACATGCCCTACGCTGTCTGCTACCAACTGCGCGACGGCGGACGAATATGGGTTTCGCTGCCTAATGATCAAAAAACTGCAAAACCGGGTAACGGCAACATGGTCGGCCTGATGTGCGAAAGCGAAGATGAAGTGCGCAAAGTCCATGCAATCGCGATGGCCAATGGCGGTACAAACGAAGGCGACCCGGGACCGCGCCCGCAGTATGGCCCTGACTTTTTTGGCGCATATGCCCGCGATCTGGACGGCAACAAGATGAGCTTTGTTTATTTTTCAGACTCAGACTGAACGCGTTTATGTTCAGCCAAAAGAGTGGATACCGAACTCGCTAGAGTTCTTACTCCAACCCCTCTTCCCCTAACAGATGTCGCCCTTGCCTATCCTCGACCTCGATCACCCAAAGATCGGGGTCGAAGCTGCGTTGTTTGGTGAGGGTGGCGTCCACATCGCCTTCGGGCCCCGAGGATAGCTCAATCCATTTCCGCTCACCGCTCATCAGGTCAAAGCTGCGTTGATAGGCGATGGCTTGCCCGTCAAGCGTGTTCATCTTGACCAGCACCGCCCCTGCCGTGTTGTCCCCATGGGCCACGACAAAAGCCGGGATATCCTGTAGCCGCAGCCGCGCCAGATAGGCATGCACCCAGAATTCGGCCGTCAGGCGAGTCATGCGTTGCCGTCTTTGAAATCCAGCCCCATCTCCGAATAGCGCTCGGATTCCTCCAGCCAGTTGGGCCGCACTTTCACCTGAAGAAACAGGTGGATCTTGCGGTCGAGGAACTCCTCCAACTCGGCCCGCGCCGCCTGGCTGACGGCCTTGATCGTCTCTCCGCGTTTGCCCAGCACGATGCCTTTGTGGCCGTCGCGCATGACATAGATGACCTGATCGACCTTGGCCGAGCCATCCTTGCGCTCTTCCCAGTTTTCAGTCTCGACCGTGAGCTGATAGGGCAGTTCCTGATGCAGGCGCAGCGTCAGTTTCTCGCGCGTCATCTCGGCCGCAATCATCCGCATCGGCAGATCGGCGATCTGATCTTCGGGGTAGAGCCACGGGCCTTCGGGCAGTTCCGAGGCCAGCCATGTGCGCAGATCGTCGACTCCGTGGCCTTTCTCGGCGGAAATCATGAAGGTCTCGGCAAAGGGATAGCGGGCGTTCAGGTCGCTGGTGAGCGCTAGCAATTTCTCAGAGGGCACCTTGTCGATCTTGTTGATCGCCAGAGCAATGGTGCGACCCTGCCCGATCTCTTCCAGACCTTCAAGGATACGTTCGACGCCTTCGGTGATGCCGCGATGGACCTCAACCATCAGAACAACGACATCGGCATCCGCTGCCCCGCCCCACGCGGCAGCAACCATGGCGCGGTCCAGACGGCGGCGGGGTTTGAACAGGCCCGGCGTATCGACAAACACCAGTTGCGCGTCGCCCTCCATCGCCACACCGCGAATGCGCGCGCGTGTGGTCTGCACCTTATGCGTCACGATCGAGACCTTGGCCCCAACCATGCGGTTCAGAAGGGTGGATTTGCCTGCGTTGGGCTCTCCGATCAGGGCGATAAATCCGGCGCGTGTGGTCATGTGTGCTGCGATCCTGTTTGCAAGTGCGCACCCCTATAGCAGAATGGCGCTGCGGGCCAGAGGGATTTGTTGCGTTCCGAACGGGTCGCGTAATTCTGGAGCATTCGGGAAGCCGGACGCTTAAGTGTCATGCCATCAAGCATTGGAAGACCGGGCTAAGCGGCTTTACCCAGCAGATTGATTTCAAGCTTGCCCTGGTATCGTTAAAGCCAACACATGGTTCGGGTAGGCTTGATCCCCAATACGGAAATCCGTGACGCCAACCTGCCGGAAGCCTTTGGACAGGTAGAAATCAACTGCGGGTTTGTTCTCGGAATTGGTTGTCAGCCAGATCCCATTCCGGCCTTGCTCCCGAGCATATTCGATCGCAACATCCAGCAATGCGGAACCTATGCCTTTACCGTGATGGCGGGGTTGGACGTAAAACGTCAGGACCTCAAGATCGGAAAGCCCGTCAACAGGTGCAACACGTTTCTCTGCTAGCCGAATATAGCCGTCGATCCCGTCGCTGTTTTCCGAGACCATCAGCATATCATCCCCCTCTTCAAGCACAGCCTCGAACCGGGCGGCCGTGAATTCGGACAGAACAAATTCGGCGAAGAAAGCGTTTACGCCATGCCGCAGGTAGGTACTGATCCAGACCTCAATCGACAATGCCGCAAGGCTGGCAGCGTCCGCTATCTGTGCGGGTCTGATCTTCATGTTCTGAGTTCGGCGAAACAGCTCAACTCAACTGACCCAACAGAGATTTCGCAGCAGCCTGCTCGGCCTGGCGTTTGGAGCCTGCGGTCGCCTGCGCCTCAGTGCCATCTTGCAAACGGGCGGCAATGGTGAAGATGGGGGCGTGGTCGGGGCCGGTGCGTTTGACCTCGACATAAGCCGGGGGTTTCTGACCGCGGGCTTGCGCCCATTCCTGCAGCGCAGTTTTGGCATCACGGGCGTCGGCTTCAACCTTGTGGATGCGCTCGCCCCATAGGGCTATGATGACGTCCCGCGCCGCCTCAAAACCCGCATCACGATAGATGGCTGCGATGACCGCCTCCATCGCATCGCCCAGCAGTGCCTGTTTGCGGCGACCACCCGACAGCATCTCGGACCGGCCCAATTTCAGGACGGCCCCCAGATCAATCTGGCGAGCGACATCTGCGCAGGCCTCTTTGCGGACCAACGCGTTGAAGCGCGGCGCCAACTGGCCTTCGGTGGCTTTCTTATCCGCCTCTAGTAGGGCAGTGGCCATGACCAGCCCCAGTACGCGGTCCCCCAGAAACTCCAATCGCTGGTTATCGGGCCGTGTGGCCGAAGACACTGATCCATGGGTCAATGCGCGCACCAGCAGTTCGGGATTGGTGAACTCATATCCCAAACGCTGCTGGAACGCTTTTATCTCGGATGAAAGCTTCAATTCACCGCCTTAAAGAACCGATCCCCACGCCAGGTCCAGAAGAACAGCATGGACCGTCCGGCGGACGAGAACATGATCCGATCGGCGCGACCAATCAGGTTTTCGTATGGCACGTAACCAACGCCGCCTGCGGATTGCGGCAGACGGCTGTCAGCGGAGTTGTCGCGGTTGTCGCCCATGAAGAAGTAGTTGCCTTCTGGCACGGTGTAGATGCCGGTGTTATCCGACCCTTGATTGCCGATGTTCAGTACATCATAGGACACGCCATTAGGCAGCGTTTCGATCAGGCGTGACTTTTCGCAAGTACCACCAATGCCGACAGGGCCGTTTTCACAGCGCGGGCGCAGGCGTTGCGGCCCCTGGGGTTCGGCGATTTCGGTGAACACCCCGTCTGGCTGCTGCGGCACCGGCGTGCCGTTCAGGATGATCTGGCCTTCGCGCACCTGAATGCGGTCACCCGGCAAGCCGATCAGACGTTTGATGTAATCCCGCCCCGTAACCGGATGTCGAAAAACGATGACATCACCGCGCTCGGGCTCACCGCCCCAGATACGCGTGTTGTCATCGCCAGGCAGCCAGCCACAGATATCTTCGGCGTCGATGTTCAAAAAGGTCAAGCTGGGGCAGGAAGCATAAGAGTAGCCATAAGCCATCTTGTTCACGAACAGAAAGTCGCCAATCAGCAGGGTCTGCTTCATCGAGCCGGAGGGAATCCAGAACGGCTGAAAGAACAGGGTGCGGAAAACGCCCGCGATCAAAAGGGCATAGACGATGGTTTTGGTCGTCTCCCACACGGGGTTACCTGTTTTGGCGTCCTCGGCCATACTGCTCTCCGGTCATTGCGTTGTTGGGATGCTACATGCGGGGCGACTGGGGCCAAGTCAAGGCCGCAGCCGTGTCAGCAAGGGGTCTGGCCTCGATCACCACAAAAGCCTGTGCCCAAGGGTGATCATCCGTCAGGGTGACATGGATGATTGCCTCATGCCCCTCGGGCGTCATTTCCTTGAGCCGTTCGGCCGCCCAACCGGTGACGTGCATCACGGGTTGACCGGTTTTAAGGTTGGTGACCGCCATATCTTTCCACGAGATGCCCATGCGCAGACCGGTGCCCAACGCCTTGGAACACGCCTCTTTCGCGGCCCAGCGCTTGGCGTAGGTGCCAGCGGTGTCAGCCCGGCGTTCGGCCTTGCGCTGTTCGATCTCGGTGAAAACCCTGTTGCGAAACCGGTCGCCAAAGCGATCCAGCGTGGCCTGAATGCGGTCAATGTTTGCGAGGTCTGTGCCGATGCCGAGGATCATATAGGGTTACCTGTTTGAATTGATTGCTGCCAACGCGCTTCGCGCAGACCAAGCCCAAAAGCGACACGGCATATCGACGTGGCAAGAACAATTGAAGTGGTAACTCCAAACCATCCCCACCATGTGAATTGAAAGTCCTGTGCTGTGAGTCTCTCTCCCGTCAGAACCACAATGAGTACCAAGACTCCGAATTTGAGAAGCAAACCCAAAATCGCCATTGCAAGAGAGCCAGATAGCATTGTTGTGGGTGTAGGCCTGTCTCGATTGCGTTTCAGATATCGACTTCCTTCGACAAATCCAGCCACTCCGAATGCTGCGATGAAAACCACAAACATCCCTGCACTGTAGTCGCTTTCGAGAAAGGGCAACAAAACATAAGCGATCAGTTTCACACCACCTATGATCCCGGCGATATCACCCACGGGCGCTGCTTCGACAACAATATACAGAACTATGATCTCAAAAGCCAAGAGCACGAAGATCGCAACACTGGTGATAAGAAAAACAAGTGTGTATCTGAGTAGGTGAAAGTTCAAACGTCGCGCCCCTTCACCCCAACCGCACCGTCAGAATCTTGTAGCTCGCCAGCCCGAAGAAACCGGCAAATGCCAGGTCAAACCAGCGGCGGGCGCGACGGTAACCTCGGACCATGCGCTCCGAAGAAAACAGGAAGGCATAGCCAATAAAGATCAGCAACGACCCGGCATAGAGCAGCGCGAAATACCCAAGCAACATCAGCAAGCTGGCATCGTGCGGCGCGACTATGGCGTAGATCGAACCCCAGCTGAGGATTGCCTTGGGATTGGTCAGGTGGATCGCAGCGCCCTTGGCAAAGATTGTCGGCAGAGAACCTGTGACAGGTTGGCCCAAAGCAACCTCATCCGAGGTCATCGCCCGGCGCAAAGCCTTGAGGGCAAGCCAGCCCAGATAGGCCACGCCCACATATCGGATGATCTCGAAAACCCAGACATTGGCCAGCATGATCGCCGACAGGCCCAGTGCAGCGGCGATCCCCCAGGCAGCAGAACCTGCACAAATGCCCAGCGCGAAGGCCAAACCGGCGCGGCGGCCTTCATTCATCGCGGTTCCTGCGATGCCCATGGTTGCAGGCCCAGGAGAGCCCCCGGCCATGATCCAGGCAAACCAGATCGCAATGAAGCCGTATGTGATCACGCGCGCGCCTCATCCATCAGACGGCGCATCTGCTGGATGGCAGGCGTGAGGCCCAGAAAGATCGACTCGCCAATCAGGAAGTGACCGATATTCAGCTCTTTCACCTCGGGGAACGCAGCGACCGGTTGAACCGTGTCGTATGTGAGACCGTGGCCGGCATGCACCTCAAGCCCCAGAGAATGGGCAAAGCTCGACATTGTGCGCAGCGCCTCAAGCTCGCGGGCAGCCTCCTCCATGCGGCCTTCGGCATGGGCATCGCAATAGGCACCGGTGTGCAACTCGATGACCTCGGCCCCAATGCGATGCGCGGCTTCGATCTGGCGTTGATCTGCGGCGATGAAGATCGACACGCGGCAACCTACGTCGCGCAACGGCGCAATGAAATGCGCCAGCTTGTTTTCCTCGCGCGCGACCTCAAGCCCGCCTTCGGTGGTGCGTTCCTCGCGCTTTTCGGGAACGATACACACAGCATGCGGTTTGTGGCGCAGGGCGATTTTCTGCATCTCTTCCGTTGCGGCCATTTCGAAGTTCAAGGGAACCGACAGAACCTCCATCAGCCCGTCGATATCAGCGTCAGAGATATGGCGACGATCTTCGCGCAAATGGGCGGTGATGCCATCGGCCCCCGCCTCTTCGGCCAGCTTGGCAGCCCGCAGAGGATCCGGGTAGGCACCGCCACGCGCATTACGTACGGTGGCGACGTGGTCGATGTTTACACCCAAGCGCAAGTGGTTGTCAGACATCGTTCGTTTCCTTTTTCAATGCTTGACCCGAACCTAGGGGTTTTGAGGTCAGGGCGTCAGTCGATTCTTCTGCCCGTCGTTTGATTTCTTCGAATTTCGCTTTGATCTTGTCGCGGCGGCGTTGCTGATACGTGCGGATCAGCGGCAGGCTGAGGTAGTGGCATATTGCACCGGCCAAAAGGCCGGGCAGCATGCCCCCAACGAGGTAGGGGTAAAACACCTCGTAGTAAAACACGCCAAGCCCGTGCCAGTCCGCGACACGGTCGGTGAATATCGACAGAAAGTTGTTTTTGAGATCGCCCAGCGCGCTGGCGAACTTACCCATCAACCCGCGCTCAACACTCTTGTCGAACTCAGTGCCCAGAATGAAATGGCCTGTTTGCAGGCAGATCACCCCGATGGGGACATAAGTCAGTGGATTACCAAAGAACGTCCCGCTGAGCGCCGCCAGGATATTGCCGTTGATCAGGCGTGCACAAAGCGCGGCAACAACAAAGTGCATCCCGTAAAACGGCGTAAAGGCTGCAAAAACTCCGGCGCCGATGCCACGCGCGATCCGATCAGGGGAATCCGGCAGACGCCGCACCCGATGTTTGACGTAGTGAAAGGCGCGGGTCCATCCACCGCGCGGATAGACAAACTCCGATGCGATCTGGATGGGCGAGCGTCGATCTCGGCGCTTGAAAACCACTCCTGATCACCCCTACTCAGCCAGCCGCAACAACTGGTTTCGCCTGTTCCCTGTGCCGCTCAACGGCGGCGACATCGCTTTCAGCCTCAAGCATCAGCATAAGCGAATGCAACTGTTCCAGGTCACGCAACTCAACATTGATCAGCAACCGGTAAAAATCTGGTTTCCGATCAACAAACTCCAGGTTCGAGATATTGGCCTTTTTCTCACCAATCAATGTGCAAATGCGCCCCAGCACCCCGGCGTCATTGCCAATGGTCAAATCAAGTGTCGCGCCATAGGCGGCGGGGTGAGTGCCGGAATGCCAATGCAGATCGACCCAGCGCTCTGGCTCGCTTTCGAATTCTGACAATCGATTGCAATCGATTGCATGCACCTCAACGCCTTTACCGCGATAGGTGATGCCAACAATGCGCTCACCGGGCAACGGCTGGCAGCAAGGTGCACGGTCGAATTTCTGCCCCGGCTCCAGGCCAATCACCGCGCGGCGCATCGGGATCGCATCGCCTTCATCCTTGGTCAGTTCGGGATAAACGGCCTCGACCACGTCATGGGCGGTCAATTCCGCACTGCCCAATCGCGCCAGCAGTTCATCACGATCCTTCAGGCGCAAATGCTTGGCCGCAGTATCCAACGCCTTGTCGGTCGCTTTGCGGCCCACATGTTCAAAGCCCGAGCGCGCCAGTTCTTTGCCCAATCGAATAAAGCGCTCGCGATCCACTTCGCGCAGCGCACGCCGGATCGCGGTGCGGGCCTTGCCTGTTACCGCGATCTCAAGCCATGTGACCTGCGGCGTCTGTCCATCTGCGGTGATGATATCCACCGATTGTCCGTTCTTGAGCCGGGTCCATAGCGGTACGCGAATGCCATCCACCTTTGCTCCGACACAAGCGTGGCCAATACGTGTGTGGATGGCATAGGCGAAATCAATCGGTGTTGCCCCGCGCGGCAGTTTCACCACATCGCCCTTGGGCGTGAAGCAGAAGACCTGGTCAGAGTACATTTCCAGCTTTACGGCTTCGAGGAAATCTTCGTGGTCTTCTTCGTTGTCGAACTGTTCAGTCAGGTTCGAAATCCACTTGGCCGGGTCCACGGCAAACGGGTTTTCAGTGCGCACGCCATCGCGATACGACCAATGCGCTGCGACCCCGGTTTCGGCGACGTCATGCATCTGACGGGTGCGGATCTGCACCTCAACCCTCTTACCATCGCGGCCCGACACGGTGGTGTGGATCGAGCGGTATCCGTTCGATTTCGGCTGGCTGATATAATCCTTGAACCGCCCAGGCACCGCGCGCCAACGCTGATGGATTGCTCCAAGCGTGCGATAGCAATCCTCCTCGGTCATGGTGATGATGCGGAACCCGTAGATGTCGGACAGCCGCGAGAACCCCTGATCCTTTTCCTGCATCTTGCGCCAGATTGAATAGGGTTTCTTGGCGCGGCCAAAGACCTCGGCCTCAATCTCTGCCTTTTCCAATTCATGCCGCATATCACCGGTGATCCGGTGGATCACATCGCCGGTTTCGCGTTGCAGGGTGATGAAGCGGCGAATGATCGACTGGCGGCCTTCGGGGTTGAGAACGCGGAAGGCGAGGTCTTCCAGTTCCTCGCGCATCCATTGCATCCCCATCCGGCCTGCAAGTGGCGCATAGATATCCATCGTCTCGCGCGCCTTAATCACCTGCTTTTCGGGGCGCATCGCCTTGATGGTGCGCATGTTGTGTAGGCGGTCGGCCAGCTTGACCAGAATGACCCGCAGGTCCTTGGACATGGCCATGAACAGCTTACGAAAATTCTCAGCCTGTTTGGTCTCACGGCTGGACAGCTGCAGGTTGGTCAGCTTGGTGACGCCATCGACCAGCTTGGCGACCTCATCCCCGAACAGCTCGGCCACTTTGCCATAGCTGGCCTTGGTGTCTTCGATCGTGTCGTGCAACAGCGCCGTGATGATCGTCGCATCATCCAAACGCTGTTCGGTCAGAATGGCGGCAACGGCAACGGGATGGGTAAAATAAGGCTCGCCGGAATGGCGGAACTGCCCTTCATGCATCTGCTGGCCAAACTCATAGGCCCGCTCGATGCGCTCGGCATTTGTCTTGGGATTGTAATTGCGGACCAGCGCAATCAGGTCTTCTGCTGAAATCATCCGGTCCGCACCTTTATCGCTGGGGTTACCCCTGGCCTTGCGCCTCCATCAGAGCACGCAGGAGCTTTTCTTCGGACATGTCGTCATCAGCTGGCTTGTCCGTTTCTGCACCCATCAGCAATGCCATCTGATCTTCTTCGGGCTCATCAACCTCGATCTGGGTCTGGTTGGCCTCGATCAGACGCTCGCGCAATTCATCCGCGCTCTGGGTTTCGTCGGCGATCTCGCGCAGCGACACGACAGGGTTCTTGTCGTTATCACGGTCAACGGTGATCGGACCGCCGGCAGAAATCTCGCGCGCCCGGTGGGCGGCAAGCATCACCAGTTCGAACCGGTTCGGAACCTTGTCTACGCAGTCTTCAACCGTCACGCGGGCCATTGGGCGCTCTCCGTTACTGAGTCCATGTCAGGAAGAGGTTTATCTAAGGCCGATTGTACGCCTTGACAAGCAAGAAATGCTGCCCCTGCACCAATCACAGTGGCGTGACCTCAGCCACGTCTGCGGCAGGTAAGGCAGCTATCATCTGCTTCACAGTCTTGTTCAGCACCGGATGCCGCCAGTCCGGCGCAATATCGGCCATGGGAACCAGCGCAAACGCCCTGTCCTGAAGGCGCGGATGCGGTAGGATCAGTTCGTCCGGGGCTGCCTGCGCCTGCAGATCCGGGTCAAGATCATGCCAATGATCGAAAGTGGCGCGGTCTGGTAATACCTGATCCGCGTAGCAGATCAGATCCAGATCAAGGGTCCGCATGCCCCAGCGCTGAACACGTTCGCGTCCGAACTCATGTTCAACGGCATGCAAATCCTGCAACAACTCCTCCGGAGCTTTGGTCGTTTCAATCGACGCAGCCGCATTCACATAGTCAGGCCCAGCACCTGCAGGAAAACAAGGTGTGGAAAAAAACCGGCTGATGTCGCGAATCACCAGCCCCTTCTCAGAAAGTGCAGAAAGCGCCTGCCGCAACGTCAAGTGCGGCTCAGTTCGTCCCAAACTGAGATTTGCCCCCAAGGCAACGATGGTTTTTGGCACAGAATCACTCATATGAGGCCGTATATTCCGCCAACTGCATACTTGCGATGCACAACAAATGCCCTAATTATAGGGGCACCAAAGCGCGACATTTTTACACCCACTCACACATCACTCACCGCGCTGTATTATACCGGAAGGGACTATTTATGTTTTATAAAGACGAACGGCTAGCGCTGTTCATCGACGGCTCCAATCTTTATGCGGCCGCCAAAGCGCTTGGATTTGATATCGACTACAAGCTGCTGCGACAGGAATTCATGCGCAGAGGTAAACTCCTTCGGGCTTTCTATTACACAGCGCTCCTAGAAAATGACGAGTATTCTCCGATCCGTCCGCTAGTAGACTGGCTGCACTATAACGGCTTCACCATGGTGACCAAGCCGGCCAAGGAATACACCGACAGCATGGGGCGTCGGAAGGTCAAAGGAAACATGGATATCGAACTTACCGTCGATGCCATGGAACTGGCACCACGCGTTGACCATATCGTGTTGTTCTCGGGCGATGGGGATTTCCGCCCGCTGATTGCCAGCCTGCAACGACAGGGCGTGCGCGTTTCGGTCGTCTCGACCATCCGCAGCCAGCCGCCGATGATCTCGGACGAGCTGCGCCGCCAGGCCGACAACTTCATCGAACTGGAAGACCTGCGTGATGTAATCGGGCGCCCCCCGCGCGAAATGCCGGTTGAACCCCGCAGCGTAGCAGTCGCTAGCGGAACCTGATCGAAGCTTAGCCCCAAACGGCTAGGAAGGTCGCGCGGCCAGGGCTCACTGATCTGGCCGCGCTTCATTAACTATAGCTTGGTGCTCAAACACCGGCTGGCTAACACCGATTCATGTCAGATGGATGACAGATCTGGCGGCTGGACCAATGCCGGGAAAAGACTTACCTGTGCCGTAAGGAGACACCGACATGACCAAGCCACCGCTGACATTATATCTGGCCGCCCCTCGCGGATTTTGTGCAGGCGTAGACCGGGCCATCAAGATCGTTGAAATGGCGCTGGAGAAGTGGGGCGCGCCTGTCTACGTGCGCCACGAAATCGTTCACAACAAGTTTGTCGTCGACGGCCTGCGCGACAAAGGTGCTGTTTTCGTGGCCGAGTTGGACGAATGCCCGGATGATCGCCCTGTGATTTTCTCGGCCCATGGCGTGCCAAAATCTGTCCCGGCTGAGGCATCCAGGCGCGAGATGCTGTTTGTAGATGCGACCTGCCCGCTGGTGTCAAAGGTGCATATCGAGGCGCAACGCCATTTCGATGCCGGTCTGCAGATGGTGATGATCGGCCATAAAGGGCACCCGGAAACGATTGGCACGATGGGGCAGTTGCCCGAAGGCGAAGTGCTGTTGGTCGAAACGGTCGAAGATGTCGCTGACATCGAGGTACGAGACCCGAGCAAGCTGGCGTTTGTGACCCAGACCACCCTGTCGATTGACGACACGAAAGACGTGATCGCAGCCTTGCAGGACCGGTTTCCAGCCATCGTGGGGCCGCATAAGGAAGATATCTGTTACGCCACCACCAACCGGCAAGAAGCGGTCAAAGCTGTGGCTCCAAAGTCAGACGCTTTGCTGGTGGTCGGTGCACCGAACTCGTCAAACTCGAAACGTCTGGTCGAGGTCGCCTCACGCGCCGGATGCAGCTATGCACAACTGGTTCAGCGCGCACCCGATATCGACTGGCGCGCCCTTGAGGGTATTGCCAGCGTGGCCATCACAGCCGGGGCCTCGGCCCCCGAGCAACTGGTGAACGAGGTCGTCGACGCTTTCCGTGAACGGTATGATGTGACAGTTGAGCTGGCTGAAAACGCCGTGGAAAACGTGGAATTCAAAGTGCCCCGTGTGCTTAGGCAGCCGGCATGAATGGCGTGCCCAAGGCTGCGCTGTACTTGGGTCTGGCGGGGTTGATCCCGTTCATCTGGGGTGCTTTGACTTATCTGAACAGTGATCTGAACGCATGGGGTTCGCGGCAGTTTGGCGCGCGTTTCGTCGGGCCATACATCCAACTGTTTTACGGCTCGGTCATTCTGAGTTTCATGTCTGGGGTGCTTTGGGGTTTCGCAACCAAAGCATCAGGTAGCCGAGCAACAGTGGGGTATACCCTGTCGGTTCTACCCGCGCTCTGGGCCTTTTTCATGACAGGTGGCGGGCCGGTGAATGCGGGCAACAACCTGATTGCTGGCTTTGCGGGACTTTTGGTCTTGGATGCCATCTTTTGGTACTGGGGTTTGGCCCCCAACTGGTGGATGCGACTGCGCATTCTGCTGACCGTGATTGTACTGCTTTGCCTGGCAGTTGGAGTTTACCTGTGAGCGACCGCAACACCATATCCGTCTATGACGCTCAGGCGGCGCGCTACGCCGAGCTGACGAATGAAGACAATACGGGCGACCCTCAACTAAGCCGGTTCATTCAAGCCGTGCCCGCCGGTGGCAAAGTGCTGGATTTCGGGTGTGGACCGGGCGCATCCTCTGCAATCATGGCCAAGGCCGGATTACAAGTCGACGCAATGGATGCGTCGGAAGAAATGGTAAAACTGGCCTCAGAACACCCAGGTGTTTCGGCCAGGCAAGCCACGTTTTCCGACCTTACAGTCGTGGGCATCTATGATGGCATCTGGGCCAATTTTAGCCTGCTGCATGCCACGCGAACAGAATTTCCCAGGCACCTGAGCGCTATTCACCGCGCACTGAAACCCGGTGGCGCGTTCTTTATCGCCATGAAACTGGGCGACGGTGACGGGCCTGACCGTTTGGGTCGCTTTTATAGTTACTACTCCGAGGACGAATTGAAGACTTATCTGGAAGATGCCCGCTTCACCATCACGAGCCGAAGACGAGGCAGCGGTACTGGCCTTGACGGCTCGGTTTCGGAATACATCGCGCTGGCCGCCCATGCCTGAACTGTTCGCCTACACAGACGGGGCCTGCTCTGGCAATCCCGGGCCCGGTGGTTGGGGCGTGCTGCTGCGCGCGATGGAGGGTGAGAAGGTCCTGAAAGAGCGTGAGTTGAACGGCGGTGAAGCCGAGACCACGAACAACCGCATGGAATTGCTGGCCGCAATCAGCGCCTTGGAGACGCTCGAACGCGCATCCCGGATCACCATCGTGACCGACAGCGCTTATGTGAAAAACGGCGTCACCGGCTGGATTTTCGGGTGGAAGCGGAACGGTTGGAAAACGTCGAACAAAAAGCCCGTCAAAAACGTGGACCTGTGGCAACGTCTGGATACCGCGCAAGAACGCCATGATGTGACCTGGGAATGGGTCAAAGGCCATGCTGGCCATCCCGAAAATGAAAAAGCCGATGAACTGGCCCGCGCCGGCATGGCCCCGTTCAAACCCAAAAAGGCGCAGGCGTGAACGGGCTTGCACTGCTCGACTATGCCTCGGTCTTAGTCTTTGCATTGACCGGCGCGCTTGTTGCGAGCCGGGCGCAGCTTGACCTTGTGGGGTTTGCATTCATGGCCTGCCTGACAGCAGTGGGCGGCGGCACCGTTCGGGACCTGTTGCTGGATCGTCACCCTGTGTTTTGGGTCGGCCAGCCCGATTACATCCTGATCGCAGTCAGCGCCGCCGTTCTGGTGTTCTTCACCGCTCATCTGGTTGAGAGCAGATATAACTGGCTGGTCTGGCTTGACAGTTTCGCCCTATCCATCGCTGTTGCTGCCGGAACAGGCGCCGCGCTGTCACTGGGCCAATCCGGGATCATCGTGGTGTTGATGGGAGTTACAACGGGATGTCTGGGCGGCCTGATGCGCGATGTGGTTTGCAATGAGGTGCCTCTGGTGCTGAAACAGGGTGAACTCTATGTCTCCTGCGCCTTAGCAGGAGCGTTGAGCGCGGTTTTGGCCACCAAGTTCGGGCTGGAGGGCCTGCTGGCTCTTGGCTTATGTGCTCTTGTTTGTTGGGTTCTCAGAGCTGGCTCTTTGCTGTTTGGCTGGCAATTGCCGGTTTACAAGGCCCGGCCACCGCGACAATAAGCTCGAAACCAGCGCACCAACTGCAAGCTGTTTGCAGTCTGCCAAACTTTGGAGATCGAAGATTGATGAAAGCATATGCGATTTTGACGGGTCTGGCCGTTCTGACCGCGTGCGCCGAGCAATACACGCCCGTCAGCTTTGTCGCCCAAGGGGATCAGATCATTGCGACTGGCACCATTGACCACACAACGCTGGATGCGTTTGAAGAGGTGATTGCGCAGAACCCTCAAGCCAAAACGCTGGTATTGCAGCAAATCGAAGGATCGGTCGATGACGATGCGAATGTCATCTTCAGCCGCGTTGTTCATCAGAACGGGATGACTACGGTAGTGCCCTCTGACGGGTTGGTCGCATCGGGCGGGACCGATCTTTTTCTGGCCGGGAACACCCGTGTTCTGCAACCCGGCGCGTGCGTCGGTGTCCACAGCTGGAGCGGTGGGGGACTGGTTGCGACAGAGTTGCCAGAGGACGACCCCGAACATGACCGCTATCTCGACTATTTCGAAGATATCGGCGTGGACGAAGAATTCTACTGGTTTACCCTCGAAGCTGCCCCGGCAGACGACATGCACTGGATGACCGCGGCCGAGGCGAACCGGTTCGACATGACCGATCGCGCCGCACCCCGCCTGGGCTCAGCAACGGCGTGCGACGAGCGCTAAGACGCGCATTGCATTTGCTCAGACGACTCAGGGCTAACGGAGTTTGCTATCGACGACGAATTGCCTGCCAAATCCAGATCACCAGCAACGCCCCCAGCACAGCCCCCACAAATCCAGATAGCCAGCCCATCATCGTCGCCAGGGCCCGCAGAAGGAAACCACCAACCAGCGCTCCTACAATGCCAATCAGCATCGTCGTAGGGATATCGGATTCGATCCGCATCAAACGGGTCGCTAGAAAGCCCGCAGCGGCACCGATGATGATCAGGGCAATAACGGGCATGTTATTTCCTCCAATGGGTTGGCACGATGATCAGCGCCCCGATAGCGGACAAAACCGCATCCAACCCCGGAGGGCCAAAGCTGATGCCGAACATGATGCGCACAAAGTAGAACAGAAACGCCCCGCCTACGCAGATGATGATAGATTGCAAATAGCCATTATGGGTAAAGCCGGTTTTCTCGGACAGGTAGCCAACGATCCCGGCGATCACTACAGTACCCATCAAGACCATGAACATGAATGCGCTACTCCGATACCAATCGTGTGCCGGGTGGGATCGGCCAGCCCCGCAGGAAGGTTTCCCGATCCTGCGCACCTTTGCCTGCCCTTTGCAAGCGCAGCAGTTCGACCGCGCCCTGCCCGCAGGCCACCTGCAGATCATCGTTCAAAACTTCACCGGGCGCGCCCTGCCCCTCTGCCAAACGTGAGGCCAGCAGCTTGATCCGCTCTCCATCGATCTTGGTCCAGGCACCGGGAAATGGCGACAGGCCGCGTATCTGGCGATCAACCTCAGCAGCGCTGCGCATCCAATCGATCCGAGCCTCGGCCTTGTCGACCTTCGAGGCATAAGTGACGCCTTCATCGGCTTGCGGCTCGGGCGTCAGATCAGACAGACGGTTCAGCGCCTCAACGATCAGCGCCGCACCCATGAATGACAGGCGGTCGTGCAGTTGGGCCGTTGTCTCTTCGGTCTGTATCGGTGTGGCTTGGCGCAACAGGACGGGACCAGTATCCAAGCCAGCCTCCATCTGCATGATACAGACGCCGGTTTCTGCATCCCCTGCAATAATCGCACGATGTATCGGGGCCGCCCCGCGCCAGCGCGGCAATAGGCTGGCATGGATGTTCAAGCAGCCCTGTTCAGGTGCATCCAGAATTGCCTGTGGAAGGATCAGACCATAAGCGACCACAACCGCCACATCGGCGTTCAACGCAGCGAAGGCGGCCTGTTCTTCCGCTGATTTCAGCGACACCGGATGACGTACCATCAGGCCCAGCGCCTCAGCGCGTGCATGAACTGGCGTCGGGCGATCTTTCTTGCCGCGGCCCGCCGGACGTGGCGGCTGGCAATAAACGGCGGCAATCTCATGCCCGGCCTCGACCAGCGCATCCAGTACCGGGACCGAGAAATCAGGCGTACCCATGAAGATAACGCGCATCGTTACCCCTGTTTCCTGGCTTTGCGCAGCAGCATGTCACGTTTGACCTTGCTGAGCCGGTCGAAATACATCTTGCCGTTCAGATGGTCGATCTGGTGCTGCACGCTGGTGGCTTCGATCCCCACGAAATCACGGCGGTCGATCATGCCGTTTTCGTTCAGGAACTTGACCGTTACAGCACGTGGGCGTTTCACCTTGGCGGATACACCCGGCAGGTTGGGACTGGCCTCATCATGCTCACGCATCTCGATTGAACTATGCAGGATTTCCGGGTTCGCCAGACGCACCGCCCGGCCCCGCTCGGTCGAGCCGTCAACAACCGCCAAGCGTAGCATCACGCCGATCTGGGTTGCAGCAAGGCCAACGCCTGGCATCGCCTCCATCGTATCGATCATGTCGGCCCAGATGGCGCGGATTTCATCCGTGATCTCGGCGACGTCCTCGGCCTTGGTGCGCAGGCGCTTGTCGGGCCAGGGCAGGCAAGTCCGAACGCTCATGCCCGCGCCTTTTCGCGTTTCAGCTTCTGCATCTTGCGCGTGATCATCTGCCGTTTCAGTGGCTTCAGGTAGTCGATGAACAGCTTGCCATCCAGATGATCAATCTCATGCTGCACGCAGGTGGCCCAAAGCCCATCGAACGTCTCTTGCTTCAGGTTGCCGTTCTGATCCATCCAGGCAACGTCCACAACCTTGGGGCGCGTCACCTCGGCATATTGTTCGGGGATCGACAGACAGCCCTCTTCATAGACATTGGTCTCATCGGAGGCGGCAATGACCTCGGGGTTGAACATGATCAACGGACGTGGCGACTCGCCCTCTTCCTTGACGCAGTCCAATACGATCAACCTATCCAGTACACCAATCTGCGGCGCAGCCAAGCCAACACCGGGCGCGTCATACATCGTCTCCAGCATATCATCAGCCAGCTTGCGCAAATCATCCGTCAGGTCAGCCACAGGCGCGCAGACCTTTTTCAAACGGGGATCAGGATGGATCAAAATAGTGCGTTTCATGGGGCTGATTTAGGACATCGCGCGCGTCGCCGCAACGCCCCCCTTGCGCATGCTGCAATTCCGGATAGCTTGCGAAACGATCATACAGGAGACACCCATGAGCTTTGACGACCTCATCAACCGCCACGGCACCCATTGCGCCAAGTGGGACATGATGGAGCCGGCCTACGGCGTGCCAGCCGATGACGGCCTTGCAATGTGGGTCGCCGATACTGATTTCCGCGCGCCGCCACCTGTGCTGAACAAGATGCGCGAGCTATTGGACCATGGCGTTTTTGGCTACGTAAACCTGGACCAGCCCTACAAGGACGCCATCCGCTGGTGGATGCGCACGCGTCACGACTGGGTTGTTGATGCAGATGCGATCTTTACAACCACCGGTCTGGTCAATGGGGTTGGCATGTGCCTGGACACCTTTACCAAACCGGGTGACGGGATCGTATTGTTCACCCCGGTCTATCACGCCTTCGCCAAAGTCATCCGGAGTGCCGGGCGCGAAGTTGTTGAATGCGAGATGCGCAATACCAACGGCCGGTATGAGATGGATTTCGAGGCCTACGACGAACAGATGACCGGCACCGAGAAGATGGTCATCCTGTGCTCGCCGCACAATCCCGGCGGTCGCGTCTGGAGCCAGGACGAGCTGCAAGCCGTTGCCGATTTTGCCAAGCGTCATGACCTGCTGATCCTGTCGGATGAGATTCACCACGATCTGGTCTTTCCGGGTCACACTCACATCCCGATGCAAAACGCAGCCCCTGAGATTACCGACCGCCTGCTGATGCTGACTGCGCCCTCAAAGACGTTCAACATCGCAGGGCTGCACACCGGTCAAGTGATCATCCCCGACCCTGAATTGCGCGGCAAATTCGCCAAACGTATGGCCGCCTTGTCACTTGCTCCGAACTCGGTCGGCCAGTTTGCAACTGCCGCAGCATATTCCGCAGAAGGCGCCGCATGGGTGGATGAGCAGGTCGCCTATATTGATGCAAACCGCCAAGTGTTCGATACGGCCATCGCGGGCATCCCTGGCCTCAGGTCGATGCCGCTGGAAGCCACATACCTTGCCTGGGTCGATTTCTCGGGAACCGGGATGGAACGTGCAGAATTCACCAACCGTGTCGAACAGACCGCAAAAATCGCGGTCAACCACGGCACAACTTTTGGTACAGGTGGCGAAAACTTCCTGCGCTTCAATCTGGGAACCCAGCGCGCGCGGGTTGAGGACGCCTGTGCGCGGTTGAAGGAGGCCTTCTCGGATTTGCAGTGAGCGATCTTCTTTTGCGTAAAAAACAAAGCCGGGCGAACTTCCTTACGGAGCACCCGGCTTCGATCCAGCCTTAAGGCCCTAGTCCTCGTGCCCCAACAACGCAATTGGCGCGTCCGGCGCACGGTAGAAATCCAGCGGTGCCTTATCATGCGCTGCTGTGCTGCGCTTGAATTCGTATCGCATCTCGCCGCCTTCATCCTCATCCGCGATGATCAGGCATTGGTACAGGTGGTTCGCCCCATCATAGATATCGACCAACCCCCGCAAGCGTGGCGTGGTCGCGGCCTCGACCGTGAATCCATCTTTCCACAATTTCAGAATTTTGTAGGTATTGTCGCCCATCTCAACCCGCAAACGGCTGGATTTTTTAAGGGCGGCGATTCGTGCGGCGTCTAATTCTGCGCGAATCTCCTTGGAAACATAAGTACTCATCAAACTATTCCCCCTCTTGTATCTATTATTGTGGGCACGCGAGCGTAAAAATCCAGTGAACTTCGTCACATAGACCTGAGCGGGTAGCGAAATGTTGCGCACCCATCGCATGTTTAGCTGTGCAAAGGCGCAGACCAGATGCGCATAGGCTGATGTGGAATGGTCATCCCTGCCCTCCTATCTTTGCTCAAGACTCAAAATGCGGAGGATGAGCAATGGGTTTGCTAGTCGATGGGACATGGCATGATACCTGGTACGATACTAAGTCCACCGGTGGGGCGTTCAAACGCAGCGCCGCGCAGTTTCGCAACTGGCTAACGGCTGATGGCAGCGCTGGACCATCTGGTAAGGCCGGGTTCAAGGCGGAACCAGATCGCTATCATCTCTATGTCTCTTACGCCTGCCCTTGGGCACATCGCACATTGATCTTCCGCGAGCTCAAAGGGCTGCGTGATCTGATCCCCATCTCAGTCGTGCATCCGGACATGCTGGACAAAGGTTGGACGTTCGAGACAGACGATCACGGGGAAACGGGCGATGGCCTCTATGGCTTCGATTTCGCCCATCAGATCTATAGCAAGGCCAATCCCGTCTACTCCGGTCGTGTTACAGTTCCGATCCTTTGGGACAAACATCAAGAGACAATCGTGTCAAACGAAAGCTCGGAAATCATCCGCATGTTCAACGCGGCTTTCGACGGGATCACCGGCAACACAGATGATTATTGGCCCGAAGAGATGCGCGATCAGATCGAAGAGGTCAACGCTCGCATCTATTCTGACGTCAACAATGGCGTCTACAAATCTGGCTTTGCCACCTCGCAAGAGGCTTACGATGCCGCCGTAGGTCCGTTGTTCGACACACTGGATTGGCTCGAAGACCGCCTAAGCCGAAATCGCTATTTGATGGGGGATCGCGTGACCGAGGCGGACTGGCGCTTATTCACAACCCTGATCCGGTTCGATCCGGTCTATCACTTGCATTTCAAGTGCAACAAGCGCCGGCTGGTCGATTACCCGAACCTTTGGGCCTATACCCGCGAGCTATACCAATGGCCCGGAGTCGTACAGACGGTGAATATGAACCACATCGTGCGGCACTATCATTATAGCCACGACAGCATCAATCCGCACCGGATCATCCCGGTGAACCCGGTGCTGGACTACATGGAACCGCATGGCCGAAATCAGCGGCCTGCCGCGTAATGTTCCACCATTGCCGCCAGATCCTCTGGCGGCGTGCCACTTTGCACATAGGCACAGGCATTGGGGCTATGGGCAAAGATCGACCCGTCTGAGAAGAACGTTGTGTTGGTGACAAAGATCACGCGCGCCTCGGGGCGACGATAGCTGGCAAAGTCAGCCACAGCCAAGGCACTGCCGCTTTCCAGCACCAGATCCAGCACGATAATGTCAAACGCCGTGCCATAGAGCGCAAGGATCGCAGCCTCTTGCCCTGTGACCAGTTCAACATCTGCACCTTGTCTTTCAAGATGTCTTTTCCAGACCCGACCAAGGTCGGGGTTACTCTCAACAATCAGAACTTTCATTTGCAACAACCTCGGCACTTGGTATGGTGAGTGGTGCCGACCCCCGTGGTCTGTGATCCCGTTATTTCCTTAACAAAGTGTTAACGACACCAGCGACACGCGCTGATCACGCGGATTTGCTTGTCAAAACGGCAAAAATCCGCTTGAAGCAAGGCGAATTCGGCGTTTGAGGCTTGAGGCGCGATGACTGAAAACATGTTGAATCCGCGCGCCGAACGCGACCATGGCGGCGGGCTGGATCAGGCGATCAGGCACTATGGCGGCACCCGCAGTGATTGGATAGACCTGTCGACCGGTATCAACCCACACCCATATGACCTGCCAGCCTTCCATCCCGAAGATTGGGCCCAATTGCCCGATCATGGCGCTTTTGAACGGCTCTGTGAGGCAGCGCGGAGCTTTTGGAATGTGCCTGAAACTGCACATATACTGCCTGCCCCCGGTGCATCCGCTGTGATTGCACGCCTACCCGCGCTTGCGCGCTTTGGGCGGGTGCAAATCACGACGCCTACCTATAACGAGCATGCTGCTGCCTTTGCCGCGCAAGGCTGGCAGGTCCAGGAAGACGGGTCGGCCGATGCGCGCGTTCTGGTGCACCCGAACAACCCAGACGGACGCCTCTGGCGCGAAGAGGATGCCAATGCGCCCTTGACCGTGATTGATGAAAGCTTCTGCGACGTGAGCCCAGAGGCGTCTCTGATCCGGTTATCCGCCCGCCCAGGTGTCGTCGTCCTAAAGAGCTTTGGCAAATTCTGGGGCCTGGCTGGGCTGCGGTTGGGCTTTGCGATCGGTCAGCCTGACATGATCTCTCAGCTCAACGACCTAACCGGTCCCTGGGCCGTGTCCGGCCCGGCATTGCGAACAGGTACCGCAGCTTTGCAAGACGGAAGCTGGGCTGAGGAAACACGCGCAAAATTGGCCGCCAGTGCCAACCGTCTGGACGCCTTGCTTATGAACAGGGGCGCGCAGCTGGTCGGCGGCACGACGCTGTTTCGGCTGTATCGGGTTGACAACGCGCAGGTCTGGCAGGACCGTTTGGCGCGCGGCCATATCTGGAGCCGCATCTTCCCCTATTCTGACACCTATCTGCGCCTTGGACTGCCCCCATCAGACGGATGGGGCCGGCTGGAAAACGCATTATGAGCATCGCGTTTGTGCTGGCCTGCGCCATGGTACTGGACGCGGCACTGGGCGAACCCGATTGGCTCTGGTCCCGCGTGCGCCACCCTGCGGTGATCATGGGGAAAGCGGTTGCTACGCTTGATAAGACCCTGAATCACGACCGTTACCGCCGTCTGAAAGGCGTGGGAGCCTTGATCTTACTGATCGGCCTAGCTGGCCTGTTGGGCTGGGCGCTTGCCCAGCTTGGTCCGGTTGCCGAAGGGGTCATTTGCGCCATCCTAATGGCGCAGAACTCACTTGTTTCGCATGTGCGGGCCGTGGGCAATGGGCTTCAACAATCGGTGGAGGCAGGTCGGGCCAAGGTCGCCATGATCGTATCCCGCGATACGACGAATATGACGGAGGCCCAAATCGCCCGTTCTGCCATCGAAAGCGCGGCCGAGAACCTGAGTGACGGGGTCATCGCCCCTGCCTTCTGGTTCCTGATTGGCGGCTTGCCTGGGCTGTTGATCTACAAAATCGTCAACACCGCCGACAGCATGATCGGCTACCGCACGGAAAAGCACCGCGCATTCGGATGGGCCTCGGCCCGGTTCGACGATCTGCTGAACCTGATCCCGGCACGGCTGACCTGTCTGATGATCATCGCTCTGTCGGGCCAATGGTCCCGCTGGTCCGAGATCATCGCAGATGCGCGTCGCCATATCTCACCCAATGCGGGATGGCCTGAGGCTGCAATGGCGCGGGCCCTGAACATCGCATTGGCTGGGCCGCGCAGCTATGATGGACAGCTCCGCGATCTGGCCTGGGTAAACGGAAACGCCGAGCGTGAGATCGGAGCTGAGGAGATTTTCCGCGCATGTACCATCTTGTGGCGGGTCTGGGGGCTTGCACTCGGCCTTCTGTCAGTGTGGGTTGGGATCACGCTTAATTTCTGAAGGACGTCCGATGCGTTTGTTGCCCTCTCTGTTCGCCGCCGCCCTGTTTGCAGCACCTGCCTTTGCCCAATGCGGTGGCGGTTTCAACCAATTCGTAAACGGGCTGAAATCCGAAGCCGCGCAACAGGGCTTTGATCAGGCCACGGTGAATGCCTTCTTTCAAGGCGTCCAAAAGGACCCAGCGGTGCTACGCGCTGACCGGGCTCAGGGGGTGTTTCAGAAACCTTTCATCGATTTCTCACGCCGCCTGATTTCGCAAAACCGGATCGACCGGGGGCAATCCATGTCGCGCAAATACGACGCGGTGTTTGACCGGATCGAGCGTGACTACGGCGTTTCACGAGGCGTTTTGCTGGCTTTCTGGGCATTCGAGACCGACTACGGCGCGGTTCAGGGTGATTTCAACACCCGCAACGCGCTGGTCACCCTGGCCCATGATTGTCGTCGCCCCGATTTGTTCCGGCCACAAGTTTTTGCGGCAATCGAGCTATTCAGCCAAGGCAATTTCGACCCGAACCGCACCACCGGGGCCTGGGCCGGTGAAATCGGCATGGTGCAAATGCTGCCGCAAGACATTCTGGACAATGGCGTCGACGGCGATGGCGATGGCAAGGTTTCCCTAAAAACATCGGCTCCCGATGCGTTGGTGTCCGGTGGCAAGATGCTGTCACATCTGGGCTGGCAACCGGGCCAGCCTTGGCTGCAGGAGGTGACTGTGCCTGCCCAGATGGACTGGTCCCTATCTGGCCCCGGCAAATCACGTTCAATCGCGGATTGGCAGGCGATGGGCGTCCAGGCGCGCACTGGGTCTCTGGCCAACCTGCCCGCATCGCTGATCCTGCCACAGGGGCACAAAGGGCCTGCCTTTCTCGCCTATCCAAATTTCGACGTCTATTTCGAATGGAATCAGAGCTTTGTCTATGTGCTGACCGCCGCCTATTTCGGCACCCGACTTGAAGGCGGTCAAATCTATGACGCAGGCAACCCTCCTGCGGGGTTGTCGGGCGCGCAGATGAAACAGCTGCAAACCAAATTGCAAGCCAATGGCTATGACGTCGGCAAGATCGACGGCATTCTAGGCGCGGGTACGCGCGCCGCGGTACAGGCTGAACAAGAGCGGTTAGGGCTACCCGCGGATGCGTGGCCAACCGCAGACCTACTGAACCGGCTGTAACAGGCTAGCCTTAGGCAACCTCGACCTGATCTAAGGCCTCGAACGGCCTGAACGAGTGTGTCCTGACCAAGGACCCCTCGGTTTCAATCGCCGTATTGGATTGGATTTCGATCCAACCCTCATTGTTTCCGTCCAACGGCTCGGATGAGATGATGATGCCATCCTTACATGTTCGGTAGTGCAGACTGGGCGCGTATTTGTCTGACGCATAGCGTGCCGCATATACGCGTTCGCCGTCTGACCAGCATGCCGCGAACCTCATATACGGCAGAACTTTATGCCGGCTGGACACCAGCTCAACCCGCGCAACGGCGCGTGCCATCGCACCAATCGGATCCGTTTCCAGCCCTTCACCATGCGCGATCAAGAAAATGGCTTCGCTTTCTGTAGCCCCAAACCGCTGCCCGTATAGATGCGCCGGAATCATCGCATCCAGTTCCTGCCGTATCAGATCATGCCCACCCGCCTGACCGTTATGCATAAAGCTCCAGCGACCGACACCAAAAGGGTGGCAGTTGTTCCGGGACGTGGCTGTGCCAGTAGAGGCGCGTACATGGGCCAGAAAAAGCCGTGACTGTGTGTGATGCGCCAGCTGTTTCAGGTTGGCGTCCGACCAGGCCGGGTGCGTGTCTTTGTAAAAGCAAGGCATCTTTCGGTCTGAATACCAAGCAAGGCCAAACCCATCCGCATTGATCGGCGTCTTTCCGATCAGGGCATTGCGGCTTTGGATGACAAGAGATTGCTCTTGCTCCAGCACCAGTTCATCAAGATATCGCTGCTTGCCGACCCAAGCCAAAAACCGACACATCTGATCACTTTCTTCACCATTCGAGTTGAGGGAAGATTATCAAAGCATTACGCAGATTTTTTTCGGTTTTGCCTTACGAATTTCCTCTTCCTTCAATCATATGATCTTCCAAGAAGTTAAAAGTGGGTCAATTACTTCGGTCGAACCGGATATCGATCGCCTTTTTGATCAATCAGGATCAATCGCTCGCCATTGCGCACATACAGATCACACCGGTCAAACCCATTGCGGTAGGCGATGCAGACACTGCCATCTTCAGCAATGGAGTATGTCCCAAACGCCGCGTCGCCGCTGGAGTAGGTGTAGGAATACGCCCCACCCGCCGAAAATCTCGCCTGACCATCATCATAGAAGGTCAGCGTTTGGCCAGCCAGGGCATCCAGTTCGTCGGAAGACAGCGGGACGTCATCGGATTTGGTGGGCCAATCGGCGGCAAAGACCGGGCTGGCAGCGATAAGGGCGGGGATCAGAATGCGTTTCATAAGGCCAAGCTAGCGCGATAATCCCGACATGATCGTAACGATCCGGTGAGGGATCTAGGCGACCATCTGCTCAGCCTTCTTCAGATCGACCGAGACCAGCTGGCTGACGCCCTGTTCCTGCATGGTCACACCAAACAACCGATCCATCCGCGCCATCGTCACCGCATGGTGTGTGATGATCAGGAAACGCGTATCAGTCTGGCGGCACATCTCATCCAGAAGGTCACAGAATCGCGTCACGTTGGCATCGTCCAGCGGCGCGTCAACCTCGTCCAGAACACAGATCGGCGCCGGGTTCGCGAGGAAAACACCAAAGATCAGCGCAGTTGCAGTCAGGGTCTGCTCGCCGCCCGACAGCAGGCTGAGGGTCGAGAGTTTCTTGCCCGGTGGCTGGCACATGATCTCAAGGCCTGCATCCAGCGGATCGTCGCTTTCGACCATAACCAGATTGGCCTCACCGCCGCCAAACAGGTGCTTGAACAGCATTGCGAAGTTTGAGTTCACCTGTTCGAATGCAGTCAACAGACGCTCGCGCCCTTCACGGTTCAGGCTGGCAATACCGCTGCGCAGAGCCTTGATCGCCTCTTCCAAATCAGACTTTTCGGTGTTGAGCGTGTCGAACTCTTCCTGAACCTCTTTGCTGTCCTCTTCGGCCCGCAGGTTCACCGCGCCCATCGCATCGCGCTGACGCTTGTGGCGGTTGACCTCAGCCTCCAGCGCATCGGCGGCTGGCATCTGATCAGGGTTCACATCCAGCTGGTTCAACAATTGGTTCGGCGTCAGTTGCTGATCTTCTGCGATCCGCTCAGCCGCCGTGACAACGCTTTCCTTGGCCGCGTCACAACGCGCCTCGGCAGCCGCTCGGATTTCGCGCGCTTCCGAGGCCGCACGTTCCGCCTCACGTTCGGCCATCACAACCTCGCGCTGCTGGGTTTCAGCTGCGGCCAGTTTGTCGGCAGCTTCAACCCGGCGGGCTTCGGCGGTTTCGATCAGAGTGTTCAGCTCTTCGCGCGCCTCGGCAATTTCACTCGGCGCGGCGGTAGCCTCAGTCAGTTCTAGCTCAGAGCTTTCCTTGCGCTCAGCCAATTCGGAAATGCGTTTCTCGGCCGTTTCCAGACGATGCCGCCATCCGCTAAGGTCCTTGGTGACTTCCTGCGAGCGCCGTGTCCGGGCGTCACCTTCGCGGCGAAGTTCGTCATGGGACGAACGATGAGTCAGCATGGTAATGCGCGCCGCCTCGACCGTCTGTTTGATGTCTTCAACCTGCGCCCGCGCGCTGTCGAGGTCGCCCAACCCGGTCAAAGCGCCTTCGGCCTCGCGCAATTGGGCGCGGGCGGCCATGGCGTCCTCTTTATGGCGATCCACAGCCAGTGTCAGGGTCTCAAGCTTGCCTTGCGCCAGGTTACGGTCTGCCTCTGCCCGGCTTAGCTGTCGGGCGGTTTCGGCCATACGCTGATCGGCTGCCCGGCGCGCCTCGCGCGCACGGCGGTCGGCTTCGGTCACCTCTGCCAGTTGTTTTGACAGGGCCTCATGTGCCGCGCGCGCGCCATCGGCTTGTGCTTCGATCCGCGCAAGCTCTTGCTTAAGCGCTTCCAGCTTGTTCAGCTGTTCCAACCGCAGAGCCGCCGCGCTTGGAGCATCCTCAGCCCAGGCGCGGAACCCGTCCCAACGCCACAGATCGCCCGACCGAGAAACCAATCGCTGGCCGGGTTTCAACTGGGCCTGCAAACGCGCGCCCTGATCCGCATCCACCAGCCCGATCTGCGTGATCCGGCGGCTCAAGCGATCCGGCCCGTTAATATGCAAGGCCAAGGGTTCTGCCCCCTCGGGCAGCGGCTGGTCACTATCGTACCCCGCCATCGGAACCCAGCCGGATGGTCCATCGCCTTCGACCAGTGGCGCACGCAAATCGTCGGCCAGTGCGGCACCCAAGGCTTTTTCATAGCCCGGCGCCACGCGCAGCAAGTCCAACACTTGACCGCCCTCAGCCGTGTCGCGTTCGACCAGCTTGGCCAGCGCCATGGTTTCAGCGCGGATCGCGCCCAACTCCCCTTCGGCCTCGGACCGTTGCGCCCGCGCTTCGGCTTCACGCGCCTGTGTTTCCGAGCGTTTCTCATCCGCTGCCGTCAACGCCTGTTCGGCCGCATCTGCCGCCGCGCGGGCCTCGTTCTCTCCGACCTGCGCTGTTACAAAGGCTTCACTAGCGCGGGTCAGGACCTGCTTGGCATCATCTACCGCGACGCGCGCTTTTTCTTCTTCGCCTTCGGACCGGGTCAGGGTTTTACGGCTGTCTTCGACCAAACGCTGCGCCGATTGGTAACGAGCAACCAGCCGAGCCATGTCTTCAGTTTCTTGTGACAGATGATCTTCACGCTGCTGCAAAACGGTGGCAGCTTCGCGGGCAACCTCGGCGGCCTGAGACACCTTCTCGTCATAGCCCTCAGCGGCTTTTGCAAGCTCGCGGGCCTCCCATTCCAGCCGTTCGATCATCTCGCCCGCATCCCGGTTCAGGCCGGATTCGCGTTCGATATCGTTGCCCAACTGCTTGATCCGGTTGGTCAGTGTCTCAATCGTCTGGCGCGCGCGGGTTTCCTGATCGGACAGTTGATCGCGCTGAACCTGCTGACGTTGCAACACCGCAGCGGCAATGGCTTCTTCTTCGCGCAACGGTGGCAGTGTCTCCTCGATCTGAGCCCGCTTTGCCCCGGCTTCGCGGGCAGCCGCTTCGGCGCGTGAGGCTTCGGTGATCCGCTCACGCAGTTTGTCCTCAGCCGCCTGGCGCGCCATATCAGCCTCTTTCCAGCGGCGGTACAGCAGCATGCCTTCGGCCTGACGCAGCAGTTCTCCGATCTCGCGATACCGGGCAGCCTGTCGGGCCTGGCGTGCAAGCTGTGACAGTTGTCCACCCAACTGTTCCAATACGTCATCGACGCGGGTCAGGTTGGCCTCGGTACCTTTCAGCTTCAGCTCGGCCTCGTGACGACGTTGATAGAGGCCCGAGATCCCGGCCGCCTCTTCCAGGATACGACGGCGCGCCCGAGGTTTCGCGTTGATCAGTTCGGCAATGCGGTTCTGCCCCACCAGCGCTGGCGAATGCGCACCAGTTGAGGCATCCGCAAACAGCATCTGCACATCGCGCGCTCGTACATCTTTCCCATTGGTCTTGTAGGCGCTGCCTACATCGCGGGTGATGCGGCGCACGATTTCAAGCTGGTCGCTTTCATTGAAACCCGATGGCGCGAGGCGTTCTGAATTGTCCATCGTCAGGACAACCTCGGCAAAATTGCGCGCGGGCCGCGTGGCCGCCCCGGCAAAGATCACATCTTCCATCGCGCCACCGCGCATGGATTTGGGACGGTTTTCGCCCATTACCCAACGCAAAGCTTCGAGAAGATTGGATTTGCCGCAACCATTCGGACCCACCACACCAGTCAACCCGTCCGCGATGATCAGATCAGTCGGGTCAACGAAGCTTTTGAAGCCGGTCAGTTTGAGTTTGCTAAAGCGCAATGGCTGCTCTTTGGATGATTCCTATGGATAAGAAGTCTGCGCAACGGATCACGGAGGTGTCAACGTGAATGCGCAGGATATGGCATATTGCGGCGAGTTATCCACAATATCTTGCCAAAATACGAGGTGAAACCCGTGTTTCAATACGGCGTGCACTCGAACACTTCGTAGGCATAGCCACTGGATGCGCCGTAATTTACGCATTCGTAATTGGGGCGTGAGATTGTTGTCAGCAGCAAACGCTTACCTGCCTCACGGTCACAGCCCAACACTCCAACCGTGACAGCGGCATCGCCCAGCACATCCAAAATAGGACAACCAGACACCTGCGCCATGGCAAGGGCAGCCCGATCCCGGATTGGTCCCAACCGAGGCGCATATTGAGCGTTCAGGCGGACCGCTTCGGCCAGTTCCCCGCGCACACGTACATCGAACACGCTGCCATTGACTGATATGCGCGTCGCAGGCAGATCGCGGAAATGAGGCGTGCCAGCCGAACAGGCCGCCAGCAGCAAAGGGGCAAGATACCGGATCATGCCCGTAGGATTGCAGAGTATTGGTTAACAGAACCTTTCCGCACTCAAGCGCGCAGCACGACACCCAAGCGGCGAATACCCTCACGGATCGTGTCTTCGTTGGAATTCGAAAAACTCAGCCGGATCGTATTGGCACCGCTTCCGTCAGGGAAAAAGGCCCGACCGGGAACAAAAGCGACCTTCTCCGTCTCCAATGCTCTCTCTAACAATGTGGCGCCATCGATATCTGAGGGCAAAGTCAGCCAAACGAACATACCCCCTTCGGGCCGGGTCCACTGAACACCTTCTGGCATATGCTGTTCCAGCGCCGCCAACATCGCGTCGCGGCGCGCCTGATAGGCCGCACGGACCTTGGGGATATGCGTGTCGAAACAGGTCTCAGCCACATGGTGCACCGCCATCTGGTTGATGGTTGCCGAGTGCAGATCGGCAGCTTGTTTCAACAGTACCATCTGCGAAATGATCGGTTTGGCCGCTACTACCCACCCCATACGTAGCCCCGGTGATAGTGTTTTTGAGAAACTGCCGCAGTAAATCGTGCGGCACGCTTCAATCGTTCCTTTGCGCGCAAGCTCCAGCGCCAGGATTGACGGTATGGACTCCCCATCATAGCGCAACGCTTGATAGGCCCCGTCCTCGATGATCGCACAATCAAGCTCCTCTGCCTGATCAAGCAACGCCTCGCGGCCGCGCAGATCAACGGTTTCCCCCGTCGGGTTTGAAAAGTCGGGCGACAGATAGGCGAACTTCACGGCCCCATCGCCGGCAGCATCCCGATATTCCACCGCGCCGCGATTGCCCTGAGGGTCAAGCCGGTCAAAACGTGGTTCATAGGCGTCAAAGGCGTTAATCGCTCCCAAATAGGTCGGCCAGCCAACCAACGCCGTATCACCAGGAGACAGGAATAGCTTGCCCAGATAATCCAACGCTTGCTGCGAACCGGAGGTGATCAGGATGTTGTCAACATCACACTCCACACCGATCCCGCGCATATGATCCGCCAGCCATTCACGCAACGGGGCATACCCTTCGCTGACCGAATATTGCAGCGCCTGCGCCTGCTTCTCAGGTCCGAGTGCGTTCTGGAACGCCTCTGCAAATGCGTCCCCCGGAAACAGGTCCGGATCTGGAATGCCCCCCGCAAAAGAAATAATGCCCGGTTGGCCCAGCAGCTTCAGCAACTCACGGATTTCGGATGCCTTCATCCTTGATGTGCGGGTGGCGTATAGCTGATCCATCTATCTGGGCCTCCTCTGCCCCAGCGCGCAGATTAGGCACCTCACCCTCTAAGTCAATAATACTGACCTATTGTTTCAAACACCGTGATCAGCTTGAACGCCGCCATCAATCGTGGTCAATTGACTTGACCAATTTTGGAACGTCTATGCCTTTTCAAAAAGTTCAGACCGAAAAACTATCTCTGGCCGTCGTTCGCCAGATCGAGTTGCTGATCCTGCGCGGCATCCTACGCCCGGGTGAGCGCTTGCCGTCCGAGCGCGAGCTGGCAGAGCGAATGGGCGTATCACGCCCTTCATTGCGGGACGCCATTTCAAACTTGCAAGAACAGGGGCTACTGACACCCAAAGCCGGGTCAGGGATCTATGTTGCCGAAGTGCTGGGGTCGGCATTTTCACCGGCCTTAATTCGTCTGTTCAGCAGCCATGATGAAGCTGTGTTCGACTACTTGTCCTTTCGCCGTGACATGGAGGGTTTGGCTGCGGAACGTGCGGCACGCTTGGGATCCGACAGTGATTTGAAAGTGGTTCAGACGATATTCGACCGGATGCAATCCGCACATGATCGCAACGCCCCCGAGGACGAGGCACAACTGGATGCTGAATTTCACATGGCGATCATCGAGGCCAGCCACAACGTGGTTATGCTGCATATGATGCGATCGATGTATGATCTGCTGCGCCAAGGCGTATTCTACAATCGCCAGATGATGTTCCAGCAACGCGCCACGCGCGATGCTTTGCTGGATCAGCACAGGGCGATCAATGCAGCCCTTCAAAGCCGTGACCCGGATGCAGCGCGCGTTGCAGTCGAACTGCATCTGGATTTTGTCGAGCGCTGCATGCAGGATCAGCAGAAGGCCGTGCGCAACGAAGAGATCGCCCAGCAGAGGTTGAAGCACGAGACTGGAGAGGCTTGATGTTCATCGGGCATCTGCCGGGGGCTTATCTGATCTTCCGGGCTACTGCGCCAAACCTTGGCAAACTTGCTTTCACAGCCGCAATGATCGGGGCCGTCGCACCCGATATCGATATGCTTTGGTTCTATCTTATCGATGATCGAGGGCATCACCATCATTCCTATCTGACCCACCGCCCGATCATCTGGGCGGGCTTTCTGCTGGCGGGTCTGCTGATCCGACAATGGCAATATCGGGTCGGGACATTTCTAACCTTCCTCGGCGCCGGCGGTCTGGTTCACCTGCTGCTGGATTCAATCACGGGTGAAGTTGCCTGGTTGTGGCCGTTTTCGAACGCCACTTACCCATTGGTAACGGTACAGACGACACATTCTCATTGGATATTGTCTTTTCTCAATCATTGGACGTTCAAGGTTGAGATCCTGATCACCGTGGTCGCTCTGATCGTGCTTGTGGCGAGGTGGCGCAGATCACTGTGAAAATCATATTCCGGACAAAAAAACCCGAGTGCTTCGCAGCCCTCGGGTTTTTTCAAATCATGTGATCCGGGTGATCAGTGCAGTTTTTCACCCACATCCGCAATGGACGCGTCAATCAGCTTGTTGGCTTGCGCCGCGCTCATTTGCTTGGCCAGAACCGCGCTGGCTGCCGAGACTGCCACAGAAATCGCCTGATCGCGGACTTCTTTCACAGCCGAGGCTTCCGCCGATGCAATCTGGTCCTGAGCAGCCGCCAGACGACGCTCGATTGAGTTTTCCAGATCGACCTTTGCCTGTTCAGCAGCACGGACTGCGTCTTCCTTGGCGGCGGCCACAATGGCGTCTGCCTGCGTCTGCACTTCGCGCTGCTTACGCTCGTACGAGGCTAGCAGGCTGCGGGCTTCTTCGTGCAGTGCGCGGGCTTCATCCAGCTCGGACTTGATGCCCTCAGCACGATTGTCCAAAGCGCCGCCGATCATGCCGGGGACCTTGAAGTAGAACAAAACCGCGATGAAGACGATGAAGCCCAGCAGGACAACAAAGTCCGTGTTACCCAACGAGAAGAACGGGCCTTTGGCCGCTAATGCCGGGCTGGCAGCGCCGAAAGTCAGGATAAGGGCAAGAGTGTTCCGCATGTCACTTATCCTTTCATCTGCGCGTTGATCGCACCGTCGATGGCTTTGGCATCCGCCTCGCCGCCCAGTGCTGTCACCAATTCAGCCGCCGTATCTTTGGCAACCACTTGAATGCTTTCCAGCGCGCCGGCACGGATTTCAGCAATTGCCTTTTCCGATTCAGCCGCTTTGGCAGCGATTTCCGCATCCGCCGTCGCAATTGCGTCATCCAGATCAGCCTGAATTTCCGCGCGTGCTTCGGCAGCGATCCGCTGCGCCTCGGCACGGGCATCGGCCAGCGCCTTGTTATAGGCCTCTTCGGCCTCGACCGCCTTGGCCTTCAGATCTTCGGCCGCAGCCAGGTCATTTGTAATGGTCCCCTGACGTTCGGCCAGGATTGCCGCGATGCGGGGCAGGGCCACGCGGGACAGGACCAGAAAGATGACGACCAGCGTAATGACCAGCCAGAAAATCTGGTTGGGGAACCAATCGAAGCAGAGCTGCGGCATCCCGATGGCAGAGCCATAGGAGTCGACGCACGAGCCGGCTACCTCTTTTGTAATGGGTTCAGTCGCCATGATATCCTCCGTCGGAAACTTGTCTTTACAACAGGTGGGCCGCTATGGCTTGGGCCCACCTGCGCGTAAGGATCAGGTTCCGCAGATTATACGGCGAACATCAGCAGCAGCGAGACCAGGAATGCGAAGATCCCCAGGGCTTCTGCGAACGCGATACCGATGAAGAGGGTTGCGGTCTGCGAAGCAGCCGCCGAAGGGTTGCGCAGGGCGCCGGCCAGGAAGTTGCCTGCAACGTTGCCCACCCCGATTGCGGCTGCGCCGGAACCGATTGCTGCCAGGCCTGCGCCGATGTGTGCGAGATCGCCTTCCATGATGTATCTCCTTACGAATTGGAAGTTTCGATGTTGGGTGTTCGGACCTTAGTGCGACGGATGCAGCGCATCCTTCAGATATACACAGGTCAGAATGGTGAATACGTAGGCCTGGATAAAGGACACAAGGACCTCAAGGCCATACATAGCGGTGATCGCCAGAACGGACACGGGCGAGATCACGGCAATCGCGGCAAAGCCTGCGAACACCTTGATCACCGCGTGACCAGCCATGACGTTACCGGCAAGACGAATGGAGTGGCTGACGGGGCGTACGAAGTACGAGATCAGCTCGATAACCGCCAGGATTGGGCGCAGCGCCAGAGGGGCGCTGGACACCCAGAACAGACCCAGAAACGCTGCACCGTTCTTGACAAAGCCCAGAACGGTCACGGTCAGGAACACAGCCAGAGCCAGAGGGATGGTCACGGCGAAATGCGATGTGGTGGTGAACGAGGTCGGAATCAGGCCCAGGAAGTTGGCGCAGACAATGAACATGAACAGGGTCATGACATAAGGGAAGTACTTTACACCTTCCTTGCCGCAGATGTCTTCAAGCATCTTGTAGACGAAACCGTAGGTCAGCTCTGCGACCGATTGCATGCGCGTCGGGACAATTGCGCGTTTGGACGTAGGCAGAACCAGCAGCAGGATAACAGCGATAATTGCAAGGAACAGCCACAGTGTCACGTTGGTGATCGTGAACATGCCAACCGCACCGTCGCCGAACAACGGCTTAACGATGAACTGGTCCATCGGGTGGAAAACCAGGCTGCTGCCTTCTGCTGCGGTGGTCTCAGTTGCCACGTTCAGTCCCTCTCGTCCTTCTCGGCCGCCTCAGCCGCCGCTTGTTTCTCTTGAACCTCTTTCGCGCTGCGGAGCATAACCTTCACGCCCGCGACAAGGCCCAGCAATGTGAACAGCACCAGAAAGATCGGGATCGTCCCGAGCAGGCTGTCCAGCCCGTATCCGATGCCAAATCCGATCCCCAGACCGGATACCATTTCGATGACCATCCTCCAGGCAAGCTCGCCCCCGGACACGTCAGCATCTGCACGGGGCTTCGGCGCTTTGGCCTTTTTCGCCGCGTCGATCTTGGCCTCCAGCTGCGCCATACGCTGCTTTTGGTCATCATCGGTCACGGGCGTTTTCCTCGCACAGTCTTGAGGCTAGGTGCTAAGGGCGAAGAGGCACAGAGTCAACGCTATAGAATGCCCGAATTGCCACATCTTAACTTATTGTTTTATATATGATTTTCACGCCTTCTCTCGCAAGCAAATCGACGCGGAGGCCCACTGGCACCGGAAATCGAAGCAAATTCCGATATTCAACCAATCGGTTGACCAAACCCATGCAGTATGGTTCAGCGGGCCATGTCTAATGATCTGGATACCGTGTTCGCGGCGCTTGCCGATCCGACCCGGCGCGCCATCCTTGCGATGCTGCTTGAGGATGATATGGCCGTGACGGATGTGGCCGAGCCGTTCGAAATGTCGCTAGCGGCCGTCTCGAAGCACCTGGTCATTCTGACCAAGGCCGGGCTGATCTCTCAGGAAAAACGCGGACGCGTCAAATGGTGCAAACTGGAGCCCGACGCGTTACGCGCCGCCTCGGTCTGGATGCAGGGATTCGGGCAGTTCGAGCCGGTCAACCTGGATGCGTTTGAACGGTTTTTGGAAACGGAACTGCCCACGTCGGAGGATGGTCCTACCTGACCACAAAGACCGACACCTTGGCGTGTTTCGCCAGATACCCGGCATGGCTTGAGAAGATATAGTCCGTGATACGCGGCGCATGGGTTCCGACGACGATCAGATCCGCACCCAGTTCCTCTGCCGCGCGCGCTAAATCGCCATCGACCTCAGCCGCGACATCGACGGAATGGATGTTTCGGGTTTCGACCTGCACACCAGCTTTCGCCGTCAGATCCTTGGAAAGCGCAGCTAGCCCCTCGGTAACCGAGTCTTCGGACACCGGCACATCCCCAGGCTGGGTTCCGGTCACACTGACAAGGGTCACCCGTGCGTTCTGCCATTTGGCGATGTCACCGGCCACGGCAATCGCCTTATGGACCTCGGGCGGCAAATGAAGGTCTACTGGGATCATGATATGTTGAAACATGGTGTCCTCCTCTCCTTACGGAAAAGCATAGACACCTGGTCATTTCGGGGCCTTGATCTGCCTCAACAGAGATTTTGGCGCCAGTTTAGCCCTGTATCACGCTGGTGATGACACCTGTTTGGTCAGCGGAACATGACCACGGGTCGTTTTGGCCTTCGGCCAGAACCGTTGTGACAGACCCGGTCGGGTTCTTTTGGGTTTCTTGCGCTTTGACAGCGTCAATACGCACACCGCTTTCAGCCGAAACTAATGCCTCGCAACTGGCTTGCATGGTTGTCTCGTCGCCTGAGCCCTGCAAACCGCCTTGGCCGCAAGCGGCCAGCAGCACCAAGACTACCCCCGATAGGGTGGATTTCATTCCACTGCTCCCATAGTCATTTTTCATCGGTAGAATGGTGTCAAACTTGGGTGCAAACGCAAGCCTCAATCCGCACTGTATTGAACAGCGCTTGTGCTGGGCGTTTCTTCCTTCAACAGCAAAAGCAAGGCCAAGACGGTCAGCGCGATGCCGATGATGATCAACCCTGTTGGGGCGCCGTTGCCAAGGGCGATTTCCCACAGGATGACCCAGCTGGGCACCAGATAAGTATAGGCCATAACCTTTGCCGAAGGCAGCCTGAGCGCCGCGAACTGTACCAGCACAAAGCTGACCGCCGTGGCGAAGAAGGAGACATATAATAGACCGATCCAGAAAATGGTCGGCAAGCGCGACCAATCGGTGCTAACCAAATCTGACCAGCCAAATGCCACCAATAAGACGCACCCCGCAACCAAAGTGCCAAAGGCAAACACGACCGCAGGTTCACCACGGTTCAGCTTGCGCACCATTGGCGTGTAGATCGCATGAGCGACACAGCCAACAAAATAGATGACTTCCCCCTGGCCAATCTGAAAGGCACGGAAAAGCTGCCAATCGGCGCGAAAGATCACCCATAGCGCGCCGGTGGCCCCCACAGAAAGCGCAAGCGCCATCCTTGGGGTTGTGACCTGACGCAACAAGACCCATCCGGCAATAGCCGACAAGACAGGGGTGAGAGTAAACACAGCCGCTGCGCTGACCGGTGGGGCCGTCTGCAGGCCATAGAACATCAATACGAAATAGGTGGCAAACAAACCTCCTAGCACCAGATAGCGCCAGGGCGCTTGCAGCGCCGCACGCGACACACCGGTCGTCACAAAGGCAGCGATACCGATCACAACCGCCGCGATCCCAAAACGCACAGCATTCAGCGCAGCCGGCGCAATCTCATTCGCGATCATCGAACCCAGCGAAAAGCTGCCCGCCACAAGCGCCGAAAAGACCAGCATGGCCAGATGGCCACGGGTTTGCTCAGTCACAGATCCAATCCTTGGACTTCGCCTTCAGGAATTTAAGAAAAGCCTGGACCTTGGTGGTGCGGTGCAGATCAACATGGGTCACCAGCCACAGCTTTCCAGACCATTCCGGCAGGCTCTGCATCACTTCTTCCAGATCCGGGTATCTGGCCGCTTCCCAGCGCGCCATGAACCCGATCCCGGCCCCGGCCCGGACCGCCTCGGCCACGGTGAAGTTGTTCGAGCATCGGAATGTCAGCGCCTCGGCTGGAGCATTTGCTCGCAACCACTGCGAAAAAGGCGCGCGGCTGTTTTCGTCATCATTGCCGACAAAAGCGTGCTGCGGAAATTCTTCAATACTCTCCGGTTTGCCCCGGCGGGCGATGTAATCCTTGCTCGCATATAGCCCCACATCCTGCGTCACAAAAGGCTGAACCACGTTGTCCGGCTGATCCGGCGCTGACCCGGCACGGATGGCAACATGCGCCTCGCCATATTCCAACCGAAACAAGCGATCTCCGGTCAGATAGCGCACAATCAGGTCCGGGTGGGCTTGCTGGAACTCGCTCAGCGCAGGAGCCAATAAAGGTACGAGCGATGACAACGACGTCACCACCAACTCGCCTGAGACATCGTCACCACGGCCTTTCATCCGCCCCACCAGCTGATTGAACTGATCCTCGGTCGCCTGCGCCACCCGCAGCAGATCCTCGCCCGCTTCGGTCGGCGTGTACCCTCGGGCGTGACGCTGGAACAGCTTCACCCCCAACCGAGCCTCGATCGCATCGATATGCCGAATGACGGTCGCATGGTGTACACCCAATACATCGGCCGCACCGCTAACAGTACCCATGCGAGCCACCTGATAGGCCGTTCTCACTTCGTCCCAGTTATCCATAGCGTTTTCACTATTGTGCAATTTCCAACATTAAGTGTTGGTATATTCGAGTTTTGTTCGAAAAAACAATACTCATATCATCGGTCATAAGATAACTCTCGACCAAAGGACATGAAAATGACCAAGACCATCCTGCACATTGACGCGTCGGCCCGCCGCAGCGGGTCTGCGACCCGAGACCTGTCTGACCGCATCGTCAAGCACCTGGGGGCGAGCCGGATTATCCGGCGTGATCTGGCATCACCGCTGCCACTGTTAACTGAAGACTGGATCGCGGCCAACTTCACTCCCGCCGATCAGCGCGATGCGGTGCAAAGGGATCAACTGGCCTTGTCGGATCAACTGGTCGAAGAGCTTCAGCAAGCTGACACAATAGTCATTGGTTTGCCAATCTACAACTTCTCGGTTCCCGCAGCATTCAAGGCTTGGATCGACCTGGTGGCGCGGGCTGGCTTGACATTTTCCTACAGTGAAAACGGCCCCAAAGGCCTGCTAGAGGGCAAGCGCGCCGTTCTGGCCATTGCTTCTGGCGGTACCGCCATTGGATCCGAGGTCGATTTCGCAACTGGCTACGCAAAACATGTTTTGGGCTTTATTGGCATTCATGATGTCGATGTGGTTGCCGCTGACCAGCTGGCAATCGACCCGGACACTTCAGTTCAGAACGCGCATAAAGCAGTCTTGGAACTGGCGGCTTAATCGGTCTGGCCAATCTAATCAGAAATGTCCAATCTGAAGCTCAGACTGGCTGCGGGTTGGGCATAGACCATGAAGAAGATCGGAATACTTGGCGGCGTTGGCTGGGCTTCAACCGTCGACTATTATCGGGCCATTGCGGAAGGCTCTGGCCGACACTTCGCAGCACGTGGCCACGGGTCGCCGCTGCCTGTGCCACCAATGACAATCGAGTCGGTGACGCAGGCCAAAACCCGCACCCTGCGCGGTGTCGCTGGCGATGAAAGCAGTTGGCAAGATTTTGATGCGGTATTCCGAGACGCTTTGATGACACTCCAGCGCGCTGGGTGTGACTTTGGCATCATTGCGTCGAACACTCCCCATGCACGACTTCATACAATCCGCCAGGGTGTGACGATGCCGATCCTGAGCATTTTCGACGCGACCGCGGAGGTGACGAAAGCCACCGGTTGCAAGACAGCGCTGGTGCTGGGGACAAGCGTCACAATGCAGGCCCGAAACTACGCAGATCGTCTGGCCCAAGAAAGTATTTCGGCAAATGACACACTGCCGGAGGCAGACATCGCTGAGATGCAGGCCATGATCGACAGTGATTTCTACGGCGGCGCGTCAGATACGGCACGCGCGCGATTGGTGGCCTTCTGCAACCGGCATGCTGAACCCGGCACCGCAGTGCTGTTGGCCTGTACCGAGTTGCCTCTGGCCTTCCCTGACCATCTGGACGATCCGGTGTTCGAGGCGGATGGCCACTTGTTTGTCAATCCCTCTGCCGCCCATGTCGCTGCCGCTTTGAACGAAGCGCTTGAGGGGTGATCAAGGCAGCCAGGTCACCTCGCACCCGATCTTATCAAAGAACGCCATCAGGTCTTCGCGCGACAAAACAACGGTTCGGTCGTTGACCAAAGGGTGCATGTTGATGACGTCGGCCTGTTGCGCGGCGGCGTCCATGAAGAACTTAACGTTGTTCTCAACGCCGTTTATCATCGCCAGCGGACTAACCGCGCCGGGGCGAATGCCGAGGTTCTGAAACAGCCGATCCGCCGAACCGAAGGACAGGTTGCCAACCCCCAACTCCGCGCCCAGCGCCTTAAGGTCGATCTCGCGGCTCTGTTCCAGAGTCACCAGGTAGTTCCGCTTTTTCTTGTCGCGCAGATACAGGTTCTTAAGCCGCAGCGTGTTTTCACCCTGCACCATGAACTGGCCCTCGACCCCTTTGGCATCTTCAACGGTGCGCAGCGGGATATGCGTATGCAGCCGATAGGACAGCCCCCATTCATCCAGCTGCGCTAAAAGCGCATCCGAGCTAAGCGGCAACGTATCCTGAAAGACAGATGATGCGTCCATGGGAACCTCCTCGTATGGCGCGCTCATCGCTCAACAGACGGGTAAATTCAAGACACGACAGGCACAGTATTCGGTGCTAGCGTGCCGCCATGAAAGTCACGCGCAACACTCCGAGCCAACTGATCCTGTCCAATACGCCATGGTTCATCGGCATCACGCTTGTCTTTTTCATTCTGGCCTTTGTCGGTGCGGGCGTCTTCATGGCTAGTGAAGGTGGCGAAGGTATCTTCTTCGGCATTTTCTTCGCGCTATTTGGCGGAGGCATGGGCTTTGGCGCATTTTGCGCCTTTGTCCGCCGCGTGCAAGTCATACTGGATCGCAATAAAAACAGCATCCTGATCCGCAGACAGTCTGTGTTTGGGTATGATGCGGTGGAACATGAGCTCTCGCACCTCTCGCACGCGGAAACCGAAAGCACGACCTCGCGTAGCGACAATGGTACATCGACCCTCTATCGCCCTGTCCTAATACTGGATGAAGGCATGAGCGCCGGACGCCATCCCATTGTTGAGGCCTATTCCAGCGGGCGCGGCGCGCAAAGGCTGGTCGATGCGGTCAATGATTGGCTTCCGGCACGCAAGGTTGACTCTGCCAGCCAATCGGCCTAAATCGCCGCCAACATCCGGAAGCCTATGATCTTCCGGTCCCTTGAGTCGTTCAGGGATCGCCCCCCACCAGCGAGTTTCGCCCGTGGGGGCAATTGTGTATTTAACCGGTGTTTCTTATCTGAGAAGCGCCACCAGATAACCGGCTAAGGAGGCCGAAGGCATGTTTGAAAATCTATCCGAACGCCTTTCCGGCGTCTTTGACCGGCTGACGAAACAAGGCGCTCTGTCCGAAGAAGACGTCAAAACCGCCCTGCGCGAGGTTCGCGTTGCCCTGCTTGAGGCTGACGTTTCGCTGCCGGTGGCGCGTGAGTTCGTCAAGAAGGTTCAGGAACAGGCGACCGGTCAGGCGGTGACGAAATCGATCACGCCCGGCCAACAGGTCGTCAAGATCGTACATGACGCGCTGGTCGATACCCTGCGCGGCGAAGAAGACCCCGGCGCGCTAAAGATCGACAACCCGCCTGCCCCGATCCTGATGGTCGGCCTGCAGGGTTCCGGTAAGACCACCACCACCGGTAAGCTGGCAAAACGCCTGAAAGAGAAAGAGGGTAAAAAGGTCCTGATGGCCTCGCTCGACGTCTATCGCCCGGCTGCGATGGATCAGCTAGCGGTGCTGGGCACGCAGGTCGGCGTCGATACGCTGCCGATCGTGCCGGGCCAGTCGCCGGTGGATATTGCTAAACGCGCCAAGCAGCAGGCGACGCTGGGTGGCTACGACGTCTACATGCTCGACACCGCGGGCCGTTTGCATATCGACGAAGTCCTGATGGACGAGGTCGAGCAGGTCCGCAACGTTGTTGACCCGCGTGAGACCCTTCTGGTTGTCGACGGCCTGACCGGTCAGGTCGCGGTTGAAGTCGCCGAGGAGTTCGACGCCAAGGTCGGCATTTCTGGCGTGGTCCTGACCCGGATGGACGGTGACGGGCGCGGCGGTGCGGCGCTGTCGATGCGCGCGGTCACTGGCAAGCCGATCCGCTTTGTCGGTCTGGGCGAGAAAATGGACGCGCTCGAAACCTTCGAGCCGGACCGGATCGCCGGTCGTATTCTGGGCATGGGCGACATCGTTGCCCTGGTCGAAAAAGCCCAGGAAACGATGGAGATGGAACAGACCGAGCGCATGATGAAGCGCATGGTCAAGGGTCAGTTCAACATGAACGACCTGAAGATGCAGCTGGAACAGATGATCCAGATGGGCGGCATGCAGGGCATGATGGGCATGATGCCGGGCATGGGCAAGATGGCCAAACAGGTCGAAGAAGCGGGCATGGATGACAAGGTGCTTAAGCGTCAGATCGCCCTGATCCAGTCGATGACCAAACGCGAACGCGCCAACCCGCAATTGCTGCAAGCCAGCCGCAAGAAACGCATCGCTGCGGGTTCAGGGATGGAGGTCAGCGACCTCAACAAACTGCTCAAGATGCACCGGCAGATGTCGGACATGATGAAGAAGATGGGCAAGATGGGCAAAGGCAAGATGTTGAAACAGGCCATGAAGGGCATGTTCGGCAAAGGCGGCCCCAGCCCCGAGGAAATGGCTGCAGGCATGGACCCCAAAGCGTTTGAACAGGCTGCCAAGGCGATGGGCGGACGCGGTGGCCTGCCCGGCATGGGTGGTGGCATGGCCCTGCCCCCGGGTCTCAGCGGGTTTGGGAAGAAAAAGTAAGTGACACTTGCGCCCACCATATCCACCAAGCGCCTGACATTGCGCCACCACCGGCTTGAGGATTTCGAGCCGATGGCGAAGCTGTTTGCGACCGATTGGGCGAAATACATGGATGGGCCGTACTCGGCGCAGGACCTGTGGTCGATGCTGGGCTCGGACGTGGCCAGTTGGCAGTTTCTCGGATTTGGCGCTTGGGCCGTCGATCTGACGGAAACCGGTGAATTCATTGGTCAGGTCGGGATCAACAAGCCCCCGAAATTCCCGGAAACCGAAATCGGTTGGTGCATTTTCCCCGGATTTGAAGGCAAGGGCTATGCATTTGAAGCCGCCTGTGCCGCGCGTGATTGGGCGTTTCAGAACACCGGGCTGACGACTCTGGTCAGCTATATCGACGCGCCTAACACCCATTCAATCGCACTGGCCAAGCGGCTTGGGGCAATTGAAGACCCAAGCGCAGCGCGCCCGTCTCCCGAAGATGTCGTCTATCGCCACTCTCACCCGGATGAGCGGCAAGGCAGATCGGAGGCCTGCGCATGACCTTCCGATTTGAAGCCGCGCCCAATGCGCAAGGGGCTGAGCTGGCGGCTCGGGTAGCGGATGCCATTCCAACGCTCGAAACCGAGCGTCTGGTTCTGCGCGCGCCGCAGTTGTCGGATTTCGACACCTACGCCCAGATCGTGGCCAGTCCGCGCGCGCGGTACCTAACAGTCATGTCGCGTGAAGACGCGTGGTATGATTTCGCTCAGATGGTCGCCATCTGGTCGCTGCGCGGCCATGGCCTTTGGTCGGTTGCAGCGAAGTCAGACGGTCAACTGCTGGGCTTTGTCGTTCTCGGCTTCGAGCCGGAAGACCCAGAGCCAGAGCTTGGTTTCATCTTCACCGAGGAAGGCGAGGGCCACGGCTATGCGTTTGAGGCCGCAGGCGCTGCACGCGGCTTTGCGTTCGAGCAACTTGGTTGGGACACTTTGGCGAGTTTTATCGTCAAAGGGAACGAACGCTCTCAACGTCTGGCAGAACGGCTTGGCGCCTTTGTTGAACGCGAGATCGTTGAAGAGGACGGCGTTACCTTGGTGTATCGCCACCTCGCCACCGATGGCGATGGCGGGATGGAGGCCTACACATGACCTCGTTCACTATTCCGACCGTTGAAACCGAGCGTCTGATCCTGCGTGCGCCGCATCAGGACGACCTGCCTGCGATGACCGCGTTTTTCGCAACTGAACGCAGCCATATGGTTGGCGGGCCAAAGGATGAGCAGGGCAGCTGGGACTCGCTGGTGAAACGCCTTGGACACTGGGCGCTAAAAGGCTTTGGCTTGTGGCACCTGACCGAAAAGACCAGCGGCGCATTCGTGGGCTGGGCCGGTATGATCGACGCCCCCGGCTGGGCCGAGCCCGAGCTGGGTTGGACGCTGATGGCTGAAGCCGAAGGCAAAGGGCTGGGCTTCGAGGCTGCGGAAGCAGCCCGCGACTATGCGGCGCGGCATCAGGGCTTGAATGGTGTGATCTCTTACATCGCCCACGCAAACGACCGCTCGCGCGCTTTGGCTGAACGGCTTGGCGCAACGCTTGAGATTGAGAGAGCTGAGCTTTTGGGCAAACACGCTCAGATCTGGCGTCATCCGCAGATTGATTTGACCACCGAAAGGACCGGCCAATGAACAACCCCGTGACGCAGGCTGCTGCACTGCTCAAAGACCATCGCGAAAGCATCGACCGGCTGGACGCGATCCTTGTCTACACGCTGGGCGAGCGGTTCAAACACACGCAGGCTGTTGGCAAGCTCAAGGCCGCACACGACCTTCCCCCGTCCGATCCCTCGCGCGAGGCAGCGCAGATCGCACGGCTCGAAGACCTGGCGAAAGAGGCCGATCTGGACCCCGATTTCGCCAAGGCTTTCCTGAATTTCATCATTCAGGAAGTCATCCGACACCATAAGAAACATCAGAACTAACCGGCACCTACACCGGATACGCCATCTAAAGGAGATACCACCATGGCAATGAAAATTCGTCTCGCCCGCGGCGGCTCGAAAAAGCGTCCCTTCTACCGCATCGTGGCTGCTGACAGCCGCATGCCCCGCGACGGTCGTTTCATCGAGAAACTGGGCACCTACAACCCGCTGCTGCCGAAAGACAGCGAAGCGCGCGTGAAAATGAACATGGAGCGCATCCAGTACTGGCTGGATCAGGGCGCACAGCCCACCGACCGTATCGCGCGTATGTTGGAAGCAGCCGGCGCACGCGACAAGGCCGAGCGCAACAACCCCAACAAGGGGACTCCGGGCAAGAAAGCTCAGGAACGCGCGGAAGAGAAAGCTGCCAAGGCTGCTGAGGCAACCGAAGCTGCAGAGGCACCGGCTGAAGAAGAAGCTGCAGCAGAAGAATAAGCAGGCGGGCGCGTGCAGGATCAGGCTTTTACCGACGATTTTCGCACGCAGTTCGATCTGTTGATGCGGCTCCGGCGCGATGTGCGCCGGTTCCGCACTGACGCGATTGACGAGGCGGTGCTGACGCGCTGCCTCGACGCGTTTCGACTGGCCCCTTCGGTGGGGCTCAGCGAACCCTGGCGCGTGATCCGCGTCGAAAACCAAGCCGCACGCGATGCGGCGTTAAAGAATTTCCAAGCCGCAAACGCCCAGGCCCTTAAAGGCTATTCGGGCGAAAAAGCGCAGCTTTACAGCCAATTGAAGCTTTCAGGTATGCAAGAGGCCCCGGTGCAACTGGCGGTGTTCTGCGATGATAGCACCGATAAGGGACTTGGGCTTGGCGCAGAGTCTATGCCCGAGATGCGACGCTACTCTGTCGTCTCAGCCGTCACCCTGTTCTGGCTGACCCTGCGCAGCTATGGGCTTGGCCTGGGTTGGGTATCCATTCTGGACCCCGATCTGCTGAGCCGGGATCTTAACGCGCCAGACTCATGGCGTCTGATTGGGTATTTCTGCATCGGCTGGCCGGAAGAACCCTCGGACACGCCAGAACTGGAACGGGCGGGTTGGGAATGCCGGGATGATGTTCTTGCCATCGAGGTACGATAGCTGATGTTTGGTTTGTTACGCCTTCCCATCCTGCTGGTGATCGCCTTTATTGTCGGTGTGTTCTTTGAACGCAGCAATCAACGCGAGGCCTGCGAGGGTCTGGGAGAGTGGAAAAGCGGCATATGCGTAACTTCGGGTGGTGCAAATGAGTGATCTGATCTGTGTCGGCACCATCGCGGGCTCTTACGGGGTGCGCGGCGAAGTGCGGCTGAAAAGCTATTGCGCTGAACCATCGGATATCGAGGCTTATTCCCCACTGACCGACGAAGCTGGCAAAGAACGCTATCCTCTGGTTCTGACACGCACCATCAAGAACGGGTTCGCCGCACGATTGGGCGGAGTAGAGACCAAGGAACAGGCAGACGATTTGAAAGGCCTGCGCCTGTTTGCGCGCCGCGATCAATTGCCGTCCCTTCCCGATGACGAGTTTTATCACGCCGATCTGATCGGGCTTGAGGTATACGACACCGGCGGCACCTTATTGGGACAGGTGAAATCTGTTCAGAACCATGGCGCGGCAGACCTGTTGGAACTGCATGGGCCCGGGCTGAAATCAACTGTCCTGCTACCCTTCACGCTTGAGGCGGTGCCGACAGTTGATCTGGACAAAGGCCGCATCGTCGCAGACCCACCCGAAGGGCTGATCTGATGCGGCGCGTTTTGCTGCATCTTGGGCTACACAAAACCGGCACCACTGCGGCGCAATCCTTTCTCTATGAAAATCGCGAGCTGATTTGGCCGCATTATTCACTGGTCCTGCCCTACAAAACGCGGAAATCGGGCCTGGCAAACGCAGCGACACGCCATTCGGTTTATCGGCTGGACGACACGCTGGCCACATTCGGCAGCAAGATGAACACGTTTTTGGGGCAGATCGATTTCGGAACGCGCAGGGGTCTGATCCTCAGCGAGGAAAACTTTGGCGGCCTGCGGCCAAGCAGAAATCGCGCCGAAGGCTACGCCGCCATGCCCGAGCTTGCATCGACATTGGTGGGCACCATTCGCCGCCAACTGATCGGGGACGAGGTCGACATCACAATTTATTTGTCACTGCGCGAACGCTCTGAATGGCTGCGCAGCCTTTGGGCCCATGATCTGCAGCGCCGGCGCCTGGTTGAAGATTTCGATGCGTTTTGCGCGGCGCTGGACCACCTTCCAGGATTGCCGACCGTCGCCGACAGAATCCAGGAAAGACTTCCCGAAGTGCATGTGCAGACAAGATGGCTGGAGGATTTGCAAGAAACCCGCTTTGGCCCTGGCACCCCCTTCGCAGAGTTTTTGGGGCTGCCGCAAGACAAAGCATCCAAGCTTGTGCCGCCGTCAAAGTCCAACACCAGTTTGCCGCAGGATGCACTGAACGAACTATTGGCGCTTAATCGATCCCCGTTGGAGGACACAGCGCTGGTTGCGCAGAAGAAAGCCCTTATCAAAAGCGCCCAACGCGCGTTCGCGGATCAGACATGACCGATAAACCAAGCAAATCCCACGGACGCAAAGCCATCCGTCCCACCTTGAAACCACGTGAGTTGATGACGCCCACACCGGATTTGCATGGGGTGTGGAAGGCCAAGATCATAACCTTGTTCCCGGCCGCATTTCCCGGTGTCTTGGGTGAAAGCCTGACGGGCAAAGCACTACAGGACGGTTTGTGGCAGCTGGAAACCGTGGACTTGCGACAGTTCGGGATCGGCAAACATCGAAACGTCGATGACACCCCCGCGGGTGGGGGCGCGGGTATGGTCCTGCGTGCAGATGTGTTGGGCGACGCCATCGAGCACTCGATGGCGGATGTTCAAGGCAACTGGCCGCTGATCTACCTTAGCCCGCGTGGCCGTCGGATGGACCAGAAGATGATGCAACATCTGGCGCGTTGCGATGGCATGACTCTGCTATGTGGCCGGTTCGAAGGTGTCGATGAACGCGTGCTCGAGCATTATGGTGTGCAAGAGGTCTCGCTCGGCGATTTCGTGATGACCGGGGGAGAGATTGCGGCACAGGCCTTGATCGACGCCACGGTTCGATTGATCCCCGGCGTACTGGGCAATCAGGCCTCGACCGAAGAAGAGAGCTTTTCCTCGGGTCTTCTGGAGCACCCGCAATACACCCGCCCCGCCGAATGGAAGGGCCGCCCAATACCAGAGATTCTGATGTCCGGCCACCACGGACGCATCGCCGATTGGCGTCGTCAGATGGCCGAACAGATCACGCGTGAACGACGTCCGGATGTCTGGGAGGAGTATAATGCTCAATTGGATGAGGACTCTAACTAAACCGACGATGTTCGCATAGATTTCGGCTTCAGAACCCGCGACTCCGTTGAACGAGATCTCAAGGCACCCCGGCCTTCCATTGAGACCACACCTCGGGTGAGCTGTGAAAGACGTTGATGTCCACCTTGCCCTGAACCCCCGGCACCAACCCGGTGCCGGTGTATTGCCAGAACCGCCAAACCGCTCGCGGATAAACCTTGCTCGGGTGCCCAGCGACCGACCTTAGCCAGAAATCGGTCTTGGGCAGGCGTCCGATCTGAGTGTCTTCGTAAAAATCCACGGTGGTATAGACGATTGGCCTGCGGCCATAGTGGCGTTCAAGGATGTCCAGGAAGCGCTGCGCCTCGGCCCGGACGGTGCGGCCATCGGGGCGTAAGGTGCAAGTTCTTGAATGTGGCGTCCATTCCATATCCAGCACGTGCGGCAGGTCTGCGTCCTTGGGCACATTCTGTATGAACCAACGCGCCTGTTCCCGCGCAGACCGGCAGAAATAGTAATAGTGGTACGCTCCCCACGGCACGCCCGCTGCCGGCGCGCCCCGGCGATGATCCTCGAACAGCGGATCTGCAACGTCACCGCCTTCGGTTGCCTTAAGGAAGGCGAAGCTGACACCTGAGGCTTTGGCCTGGCGCCAATCAATCGGCCCCTGCCAGCGGGACACATCCAACCCATGCACAGGGTAAAGCCCGGGATGTCGCCCCTCCCAATCATGCGGGTCGGCGTCACCGAAATCCGGATAGATCACCGATGGCGCCGTTCGATCCACGCCGGGCTCCGCTTCGACAACTTGCGGCGGCGGTCCTTGCCGCCCGCATGAGATCAAGGCGATGCCCACAAACGCCAACAAAACGGGAAACCGCATGACATTGTCCTGTTTTTGAAATAACTGCTCGTTGAATTAGCCCCAGAATGCCTGAACCACCCGCCAAGGCAACGGCGCAGTTTCAAAGCGGCGAAATCTTACCGGCGACGCCCGAAATTTAGGCTTGATCCCTGCCCTCAAACCCCCTAAAGCAGCGCAATCCGGTGCCGCGAGACGCGACCCCGGTATTTTGGTTTGTGTCTGACGTGACGCCCGGCTTTCTTCAGCCAAGGCGCGACAGGAACGGACCAGGCAAAAGGAACATTCGATCTGACCTCTGGCGGGCTGTTCGCAGGACCCGGTGAAGACCAAGAGCTCTCAGCCCGTGCCCAAACTTCGTGGACCAACCACGAGCAGATAGGAGTAAATGCGATGGACCTGATCGCACAGCTAGAGGCGGAACAGATTGCCGCCCTGGGGAAAGACATCCCCGATTTCAAAGCCGGCGACACCATTCGTGTCGGCTATAAGGTGACCGAAGGGTCGCGCACCCGTGTGCAGAACTACGAAGGCGTCTGCATCGCGCGCAAGGGCGGCGAAGGGATCGCCGGTTCGTTCACCGTTCGCAAGATTTCGTTTGGCGAAGGCGTGGAGCGTGTGTTCCCCCTGCATTCGACCAACATTGACAGCATCACCGTTGTCCGCCGTGGCCGCGTCCGTCGCGCCAAACTGTACTACCTGCGCACCCGTCGCGGTAAATCCGCACGTATCGCAGAAGTCACCAATTACAAGCCCAAAGCTGGCGCCGAAGCGTAAGGAACGGAAAGATGAAAAAAGACATCCATCCCGATTATCACGTCATCGACGTCAAAATGACCGATGGCACCGTTGTTCAGATGAAATCCACCTGGGGCAGCGAAGGCGATCAGTTGGCTCTGGAAATCGACCCCTCCGTGCACCCTGCATGGACCGGTGGCTCGTCGCGCCTGTTGGACGCTGGCGGTCGCGTGTCGAAATTCAAAAAGAAATACGAAGGTTTGGGCTTCTAAGTCTGACCCGGTTCGAATGCGAGAGGCCGTCCCTTAGGGCGGCCTTTTTCTTTGGAACGTCCGCTGCGTGTTTAAATTAAGAAATCGTAATCTTTTGCTCATAAGGAAGGCAGATCGCATGAACATCTAAAGGGTACCAAAGCGTTCCCCAGGAGGTTGCAATGCTATCGCCAACCAAATTGCTCGCCGTCGCAGCAACTGTGGCTCTACTGTCCCACGCTGCTGTTGCAGGTCCAATGGATCACGACACTGACGTTTCTCCGCAGGAGGAGAACTTAGTGGAAGGTATGCCCCTTTGGGGCCCGTTCACACCAGATTTCCCACTGTCCTTGCTGATCGAGAATTGGGACAGCAGCCAGCCCGCGCCACCGACAATGGTCTAGAAACAAAGTTGTTTTCAGTTTTGCGGACAGAAGTCACAGCACCAGATCAATCGCTCCATAGGCTCATACCCAAATGGAAAGTGCTACCGGCAGCACAAGAATGGTCGTGAGTGTCGACACGAGAATGAACCCGGCTACATCGGGCCCATATTCCGGCAAGTGCTGGTCAATGAACAAATAGGTCGCAACCGAAGATGGCATCAGGCAGCAAAGGATCAGCGCGCCCCGTTCTGTGCCGGTGAAGCCAAAGAACCAGATCAGCGCGCTGGCAATCCCGACGGCCATGAGAAGATGCAGCCCGGTCAACAAAACAGCGCGCCCAAGGCTAGATATCTTCAACATAGCAAGCGTGTGGCCCAGCGTCAGGAGCATCAACGGGATAGACAGCCCACCCAAGATATCGAACGACTTGGCAATTGGTTGCGGCAAGCTTGTGCCTGTACTCATCAGGATCAGCGATGCCGCCACCGCATAGATAATCGGCGAAGTCGCTAACTTTTTGGGTGAGAATTCTCCGGCGGGGATCCACATGCCCACCGTGAAGATACTGATCAACACCACAACGACAAACGCCATCGTATAAGCCATACCCGCGTCCCCCAACGCCAGTAGCGTGATCGGCAGGCCGATATTGCCTACATTGCCATGCATCAATGGCGTCAAAAAAGCGCGCACCGGCAGGCGCAGCATCTTAAGTGCGACAAATCCCAAAACGCCAAATCCCGCCACGGCCAAAGCCGCAGCACTCATCATGTCCAGAAACGTACTCACATCCAGATTGGTGGTCGCCAGGTGAGATATGATCAGTGTTGGATAGCCGACTTTCGAGACAATCCCCCCAATCACCTTATTGTCGAACGGCGTTTTGGTCAGCGCCAATCCGTACCCGATGCCTGCGCAGATCAGCACCGGTAAAACGACGTTGAAAACGTTCAGAAACAGATGCTCCAAACCCAAAACTCCCTGCCCGGCCTTTGATTGGACCGTGAATTAGCCGCACCAGTTTAGCAAGCACCCCGTGTTAACCCGCGAAGGGTGTTGAGTTTTCCAAAATTGTCTTGGATATCGCCACAAACCACGGTCAGAGGTTCTTTTCATCCCTTCAGACACAACATATAGTGGGTTCTAACAACGTGTAGACAAGCACGGCGGGACTTGGGAATACAAGCATGGCACATATCATTGTAGTCGGGAATGAAAAGGGCGGCGCCGGGAAATCGACCGTCTCGATGCATGTAGCAACGGCACTGGCCCGTTTGGGCAACAAGGTCAGTACCTTGGATCTGGACCTGCGCCAGCGCAGCCTTGGCCGCTATTTTGAGAACCGCAGCAACTTTCTGAAAGGGGCCGAGCTGACGCTTCCCAGCCCGTTGCACCACGACCTGCCCGAGATCGACGCAAGCACATTGAAACCGGGCGAGAACATCTATGATCACCGCCTGTCCGCCGCTGTGGCTGAACTGGAAAGCGACAGTGATTTCATTCTGATCGATTGCCCGGGATCGCATACACGGCTCAGCCAGGTGGCACATTCGCTGGCAGATACGTTAATCACGCCGCTGAACGACAGCTTTATCGATTTTGACCTACTGGCGCGCATCGATTCAAAGGGTGAAAAGATTCTTGGACCCTCGGTATATTCCGAAATGGTCTGGAACGCGCGACAGCTGCGAGCGCAGGCCGGTCTGAAACCCATCGATTGGGTGGTCGTGCGCAACAGGGTCGGAACTCAGCGCATGGTCAACAAGGAAAAGATGCAACGTGCGATCGAGCTGCTTTCGCAGCGCATCGGTTTCCGCGTTGCCTCTGGCTTCTCGGAACGTGTGATTTTCCGCGAGTTGTTTCCCCGCGGGCTGACCTTGCTGGACCTCAAGGACATCGGGGTTAAACAGCTGAACATCTCAAACATCGCCGCCCGGCAAGAGCTGCGCGACATGATGCGCGAGCTGAACCTGCCAAGTGTGGAAATCGATTTCTGATCACTCAGCGCCCAAACACGAGCAGCCTTTCAGTGATGCAGAACCGGATCAGCTTCATCCGCCGGATCAACAATTGGATCAAGAACCAACAGCAACCGGGTTTCGCCCGTGCCTTCAATCGGTGGTGATCGATGCAAAAGGCCTGATTTCGGTGTCTCTGGCCAACGGGTTCCGCGCAGCAGGATTGGCGATCCGGTCGGGACAGTGAACACCCGCCTCGGATCTTCTCCATTGGTGGAGATACCATATTGCGTTCCCGTCCCACGGTATGTGCAAACAAGCCGGGCTGTGACAGCGTCAATGTGGAACCGTCGACAGGCATTTGTTGCGACAACGTCCAGACGCATCCGCACCCAGGTTGCTTGCATCACATCGGAAAACACTGCGGACAACGCGGCAACATCGTCGATCAGCCGATCCCGTTCGATGCACTCCGGGGTGCCCGAGGTTTGACAAATCTTGCCCAATGCATCGCGCACCACGTCCGGCTGAAGGATTATACGTGCCTTCGGCAGTTCTTCTGGTTCAAGTGCATCCAGCCAGCCCTGAAAACGGATCAAAGGAGCCCTGCGCCAGATCGCAGCAGCACAGCCTGGGTGATGAATCGCGCTTAGATCTTTAGGGTTCGAGGCGACGCCAACACCTATGGCCGCATCCTTCACAACCTCCCGTACAAAGCTCATGCCGCAGCCTCGGCGCGTCGCCACAGCGGGAAGGGATCGGGCAGATCCGGCAGGTCTTCGACACGGGCCGCAGCCATCGCTGGCAGCAAAGCCGCATCCAGCCGTGCTTTGAGCGTCGGCCAGTCGATACCGCTGCCGATAAACACAATCTCTTGCCGGCGATCGCCCCATGGCTTCTGCCAATGGGCCTGCATATAGGCCCGAGCGCTTTCGTGATCCGGGCGGCGATCTTCAGGAACCGTTGCCCACCAGGTGCCCAGTGGCTGAACCGAGGACAACGCACCAGCCAGCGAGAACTCAGCCACCCAATCCGGGCGCGTGGCGATCCAGAAATGCCCTTTGGCACGGATCACACCGGGCAAGTCCCCGTTCAGCACCTCAAGGATTTTCTCGGGCACAAAGGGCTGACGCGCGCGGTAGACGAAGCTTGTCACCCCGTATTCTTCGGTTTCCGGCACGTGATCCGCAAACCCATAGAGTTCTTTGGCCCACATCGGATGCTCATGAGCCTTCTCAAAATCGAACATCCCAGTATCGAGAATGGCATCAGCCGCGACATCGGAATGGTTCGTTTCGATAATCGTTGCATCTGCATTCAGGCTACGAATGATCTTACGCGCCGCATCCACACGCTCGGGCCCTGCATCATCAACCTTGTTTAGGATTACCACATCCGCAAATTCGATCTGGTCGGTCAGCAAATGTACCAGAGTGCGCTCGTCCTCTTCGCCCATCGTCTCGCCACGATCGCTCAGGAAATCATGGCTGGAATAGTCCTGTAGCAGGTTCACCGCGTCGACAACTGTGACCATAGTGTCCAGCCGCGATACATCGGACAGGCTTTGCCCTAACTCATCGCGGAAATCGAATGTAGCGGCGACAGGCAAAGGTTCGGAAATTCCGGTCGACTCGATCAACAGATAGTCAAACCGGCCTTCACCGGCCAAACGGCGAACCTCGTCCAACAGGTCGTCACGCAGCGTGCAGCAGATGCAACCATTCGACATTTCGACCAATGTCTCATCTGTGCGCGACAGTTCGGTGTCGGCACGCACCAGATCAGCGTCGATGTTCACTTCGGACATGTCATTGACGATCACCGCCACCCGGCGGCCATCGCGATTGTTCAGAACACGGTTCAACAGCGTGGTTTTACCGGCGCCGAGGAAACCTGAAAGAACTGTTACGGGAAGCCGGGTATCGGTCATAGCATGCTACCTGTTCTGTTAAATCTGGGTTGTTTGGTGCGTCAGACCGAACCGATCCGAGGCGCACCGAGCATCGCTATTTTTGTTATGTAATTACATTTACATTAGCAAGGAATCTTTTTCCGGTTTCGCCCCTAAGGCCTGTATCAGCTGTTTGGGTTGTAGACGGTAAACAGCTCTTTCGGCTCATTCACGCCACGCAGCATGTATCGCCCAACCGAGATCAGTTCAGGCTCACACGGATCGGCCGCGCGTGCGACGTCGTCCGATACAAGGATTCTCTGACCCAGAGATTTGTGCATCCCCGCAATCCGTGCGGCCTGATTTACCGCCGGGCCAATCACTGTAAAGTCCAACCGGGTTTCCGATCCGATATTGCCATACAGAATCTCGCCAGAATGCAGGGCCAGCGTGTAGTTCGATACCGGTAGCCCCTCGGCCTTACGCCGCTTATTGAGCTCCTGCATCCGCGTTTGCAGTAGGGGTATTGCCGACAGCGCAGCACGGGCATCTGCGTCAATTTCACCGACATCGAACATGGCCATCAGCCCGTCGCCCATAAACTTAAGGATGTTTCCACCGCAATCGTGGACCACACTAACTGCGACCGCCAAATAGTCATTCAGCATTTCGATGATCTGATCTCCGGGCAGATCCTCGGACATATTGGTGAACCCTTCCAGATCGAAGGTCCAGATCACCGCATCAATCTGCTGCAAAGACCCGCGTCGTATTTCGCCGGACAACACCCGATCGCCGGCATCACGCCCCAGATAGACCCGCATCAGATCCTTTGACATCACCTGGTTCTTCGCAGATTTCAGCGCCAACCCAAGATGCGGCAAAACCGCATTGATCCTTGCCAGGTCGCCATCTTGGAAACCCGTTGGCGCATCGCTGGTCCAAGACATCAGCACCCCGTCGCTGACCTTGTCAGGCCCGGTGTGGCGCACCTGTTCGGACAGATCGAAGGGGATACCGGTCGCGTAGTAATCCGTCGCACCCTCCTCTCGCAGCTCATTCAGCAGCGGAAATCGGCTTGGTTCATTCTGATCCACCAGTTTGACACGGATATCGTCCAAATCTTCGTTCAGCAAAGCATACAAAGGGCTGCGCAACCATTGCTCGCTTGGTGTGTCCGTGTTCTCAAATTTCTCAGATGTTCCGCCACTGGTCCGATACCAACTGTAGCCAAAGCCGCCATAGGCCGGGTGGAGAGTCGACTGTGCCGCATGGAACCGCATCAAAGGGATGCCCTGATCCACCAAAGTGGAACAGAAACCCTCCAGCAGTTCTTCCTGCCTGGCACCTTCCAGTCCTTTCCGGACCAACCAATCAATCAGGTCGAAAAATGCGGGCGGAAGGCGGTCAGAAGAGATCATTTGAGCGTCCATGTAAATTCTTTGCAACAAATGGGGATGGATGCAGCGTTCTACCAGAGGTTACTCGAATCCAGCCAGCCGTCTTAGCATTTTTCGCAGGATCGCAATCTCGTCTGCATCAAACTGACCCGCCAGTTTCGCGTCATATTGCACGGCAATGTCCCGCAGCTCACGATAAGCCGACTCACCCATCGGTGTCAGCGCCAACCACTCCACGCGCCGGTCTTGATCATCCCGCGTGCGTTTCAAAAAACGGCGATTTTCCAGCTGATGCACAGCGCGGCTGATCTTGGTCTTGTGCGTCTTCGCCCGATGTCCGATCTGCTTGGCCGTCATGCTGCCAAAGAGCCCCAGATGAAACAGAACACGCCATTCGGTGCGCAGCATCCCATAGCGATCCTTGTAGACTTTCTGAAAGTCTATCGAGGCGGATTCTGCCGCCTGGTTCAACAGGAACGGCAGAAAGCTCTGAAGGTCAAAACCGTCAGTATCGGGGAATTTATCATTTCTCATGCTTGTTAGTTACAAAAACAACTATTATCCGACAAGCAGCAAACGGAGGAACCCCAATGAATCGTCCGGTAGAACCGCACAGTCTGACGCAGGCCAGCACGCCCGTTGGAACCCATTCCGGCTATATGCCCGGCTTTGGCAATGATTTTGAAACCGAGGCGCTGCCAGGTGCCCTGCCTCAGGGCATGAACAGCCCGCAGCGCTGCAACTATGGCCTGTATGGTGAGCAGCTCAGCGGCACCGCCTTTACCGCAAACCCGCCTGAACGAACCTGGTGCTATCGCATTCGCCCCTCGGTCAAACACTCGCACCGGTATAAGAAGATCGATCTGCCTTATTGGAAATCAGCCCCCTGTATTGATCCGGATGTGATTTCTTTAGGTCAGTACCGTTGGGATCCGGTTCCACATTCCGACGGTGGCCTGACCTGGCTGACCGGTATGCGCACGATGACCACGGCAGGGGATGTGAATACGCAGGTCGGGATGGCCAGCCATATCTATCTTGTCACCGAGTCGATGGTTGATGACTACTTTTTCTCGGCCGATTCCGAGCTGTTGGTCGTGCCACAGGAAGGTCGGCTGAGATTCATCACCGAGCTTGGTATCATCGATCTGGAGCCTAAGGAAATCGCCATTCTGCCGCGCGGGCTGCTGTATCGCGTCGAAGTGCTGGAAGGGCCGGCACGTGGGTTTGTGTGCGAGAATTACGGACAGAAATTCGAACTCCCAGGCCGTGGCCCAATCGGGGCAAACTGCATGGCCAACCCACGCGACTTCAAGGCCCCGGTTGCTGCGTTTGAAGACCGCGAAGTGCCCTCGACCGTAACCATCAAATGGTGCGGGCAATTCCACACCACCAATATCGGTCACAGCCCGCTGGATGTGGTTGCATGGCACGGCAACTACGCACCTTACAAATATGATCTGCGCACCTACTGCCCGGTTGGGGCCATCCTGTTCGACCACCCGGATCCGTCGATCTTCACCGTCCTGACTGCACCTTCGGGCCAACCCGGCACGGCCAATATCGACTTTGTCCTGTTCCGCGAACGCTGGATGGTGGCAGAGGAGACGTTCCGCCCGCCTTGGTATCACAAGAACATCATGTCTGAGCTGATGGGCAACATCTACGGCCAGTACGATGCGAAGCCGCAGGGCTTTGTCCCCGGCGGGATGAGCCTGCACAACATGATGATCCCGCATGGGCCAGATCGCGAGGCGTTCGAAAATGCCTCGAACGCCAATCTCGGGCCCGACAAGCTGGACCGGACGATGTCCTTCATGTTTGAAACGCGCTTCCCGCAGCACCTGACCGAGTTTGCAGCCAGTGAAGCGCCCTTGCAGGATGACTATATCGATTGCTGGACTTCGCTGGAAAAGAAATTCGACGGCACCCCCGGCAAAAAGTGAGACCGAGATGAGCTTTGATGTTTGGATCACTTATGCCGCCACGGTGCTACTGCTGATGAGCCCTCCGGGGCCCAGCCAATTGTTGATGCTGTCTAACTCGGCGACAAATGGCTTGGGTCGCGGGCTTTTCACGGCGGCCGGAGACCTTTCAGCCAACTTGCTGCAAATGCTGGCCGCTGGGCTTGGTTTGGCTGCCATCATTGCGACCTCGGGGGTGGCGCTGTCTATCATCAAATGGCTGGGTGTGGCCTATTTGGTATTCCTCGGGGCTAAGATGATCCTGGGGGCAAAACGCAGAACCACACAAGCCGCGCTACGCACCAGCCGCAAGGCGCTATGGATGCAAGGATTTGTCACGTCGGCTGCAAATCCCAAAGCTGTGGTGTTCTTCGCGGCTCTGTTCCCGTTGTTTATCGACGGTGCGCTGCCATTCTGGCCCCAATTCGCGATCCTCTCCGCCACTTATCTGGTCATAGACGGGCTTTTTCTGACCGCCTATGGCGGCACCGCCAGCTGGCTGGCCGCACGACTAAGGAGCTCGGCACGGTCATGGCTGGATCGGGCTGGCGGCGGTTTCATGATACTTGCCGCCCTTTTGCTGGGGCTGAAATCCCTACGTGACGCGTAATAGACTTAGAAACAAGGATCACAGATGCCTTTGATGAAATCCTGGGTAACTTCGGCCAATGACGCGGCCCACCCCTTTCCGCTGAACAACCTGCCGTATGGTGTCTTTTCGGTTGCGGAAGATGATCTGCGTTGCGGCGTGGCCATCGGTGACATGGTCCTCGATGTAACGGCAGCCGAAGAAACTGGGCTGATCGTGCTTGGCGAAGACCCTCTGTTTGACCTGCCCTTCTGGAACCCTCTGATGGAACAAGGGCCCGCAGTATGGGCCGCCTTGCGCAACCGACTAACTGAGTTGCTGTCGGAAGGCGCAGAAGAGCAGGACAAGGTCGAACCCCTGCTGGTGTCGCAGGACGACGTACAGATGCACATGCCTTTGGCAGTCAGTGAATACACGGACTTCTACGCGGGCCGGCACCATGCCACAAATGTGGGCACCATGTTTCGCGGGCCGGAAAATGCGTTGCCACCGAACTGGCTGCATATTCCGATTGGCTACAACGGACGTGCTTCATCAGTCGTGGTATCCGGCACGGATATTCGCCGCCCTTGGGGCCAGTTGAAGGGACCCAACGACGCCCTGCCCCGGTTTGCGCCTTCGCAACGGTTCGATATCGAGCTTGAGATGGGTGCCATTGTGGGAACCCCATCTGACGGTCCGATCTCGGTACAGGAAGCAGATGACAACATTTTTGGCTATGTGCTGCTGAATGATTGGTCGGCTCGAGATATCCAGGCGTGGGAATACCAGCCATTGGGGCCGTTCCAGGCAAAAGCCACCGCCACTTCGATCAGCCCCTGGATCGTCACCAAAGCCGCACTGGAGCCGTTTCGCTGCGACACCCCTGCAAGAGAGTTCGAATTGCTCGATCACCTGAAGGATTGCGGCCCGATGCTCTACGATATCGAGCTCGAAGTGACGATGGCCCCTGCGGGACAGTCAGAGACGGTAATCGCCCGGACCAACTATAACGAGATGTATTATTCCGCAGCCCAGCAGCTGGCCCATCACACCACATCAGGCTGCCCGATGAATACCGGAGACCTGTTGGGCTCGGGTACCATCTCTGGCCCTGAAACCCAAAACCGGGGATCGTTGCTGGAACTCAGCTGGGGTGGGAAAGAGCCCCTGACGCTGGATAGCGACGAAAGCCGCAGCTTTGTTCAGGATGGCGATACGCTGACCTTGAAGGGGCACGCCAAGGGCGACGGCTATGTGATCGGGTTTGGCACCTGTTCGGGAACGATCCTTCCTGCGCTTGAAGACCCTTACAAAAGATGAGGCGCTGATCTTAGCTTGCGCGACGCGCCTATCAGAGGTGAAGAATGACTGAGACCATCTTGTATGACTACTGGCGTTCTTCGGCCAGCTATCGGGTACGGATTGCGCTTAATCTGGCTGGGATTGCGTATCGCTCGGTCTCGGTCGATCTGACGAAGGCGGCGCATAAATCTGACCAGCATCTTGGCCGAAATCCGCAAGGCCTGGTGCCCGTGCTTGAGATTGACGGCCTACAGCTGACTCAGTCATTGGCCATCATCGATTATCTGGATCAGACTCGACATCTTGGCCTTCTGCCGACCGAACCAGCGGCACGCGCCAAAGCACAAGCATTGGCGCAATCTATTGCGATTGACATCCACCCGGTTTGCAATCTCTCAGTGGCCCGATATGCGACGCATCTGAGCGGTGATGCCGAAGGGATGCCCGGGAATTGGATGAAGCGCTTTATCCGTCCGGGCCTGCTGGCTTTTGAAACCCTGCTCGGCAATTTCGAACAAACCCCCTACTGCACCGGCAAACAGCCGGGCCTTGCTGATCTGTGCCTGATCCCACAGCTATACAACGCACGCCGGTATCAGGTTGATCTGGCTGATATGCACTGCCTTCTGAGCGTCGAGGCCGCCTGCGCAAACCACCCGGCCTTTGCCGCCGCGCACCCGGACCGGCATCAACCATAATCTCGCACACAGAACCTGTGTAGAGCTACAAGTATGCCTGTCAGAAGTCGCTATTGCGGCTATCGCAATCTACTGATCGAGAGGCCCGAACTTAAGACCTGTGTGGCCAGCTGTTTTTTGGGTTACTCTTGGTCCTTCTTCACCAACTGCGCCGCGAAGGCAACGCCGGTCCCCGGACCTGCATACGTGACCATAATTACATCATCTACGTAGACGCCATTGAAAATTCCGGATGACACATCATCCCCCGATATACCGGCCTCAGCCAACACAAATCGGGTGGGATCATCCAGACTGAAGGTGCCCATGGCTTCTTCGACGATCCACTCGGTCTCACCGATACGTCGCCAGCGGTTGGTGGCGGTGATCAGGTTGCCGTCCAGCTTGGTGATCTCCAGCTCCATCTCTGTGCGCAGCAGACCTTTGTCGTGGTTCGGGTTCGATTTGGCAAAAGCCACCAGATAGGTGCCGTGCCAGGTACCAACGATCTGAGGGAAGCCGCTGCCATCGTCGGCAGTGATAGGGGTTGCGAATGTCAAAGCGATAGAGAGGGCGATGCCACGGGCAAGAAATTGTATCATAGAAAACGGTTCCGATTGCTGGGTTGAATGCTCCCACGCTATCGTAGTGCAGACGTTTCGCAAGCTTTCTAAGCGCATCGCATGTAATGCTTGGTCTTTCCACTTAGGCTATCGAACGCTGCCAATCGTCTTAGGTTGAGGTGGAATTCGCTTCACGTTTTGGTTCTGGCTCAAGGATTTGTTCGATGCCGAAAGCTGTTGTTTACACCGGTGGATGCCTGTGCGGGAACATCCGGTTTGAAGCCCTTGGGCCAGCACTCAACCCACACACATGTTCTTGCAGGATGTGTCAGCAGCACACCGGTGCACTAACAGCCGTGTGGGTCGAGTTTCCCAGGGACTCAGTAGCTTGGACTGGGCCCGGAGGGGCACCCACCGCCTATCGGTCCTCTGACTATTCCAATCGCGCTTTCTGCCCAAAATGCGGAAGCAGTTTGGGCGCGATCGACGATGCGCCGACAATTGCGCTGTTGACAGGATGTTTCGACAGCCCAGATCGGAAGGACTTGATCCCTGCCACACACTCCTATCGTGGGGCGCGTCCAAAGTGGTGGAACGTCAACATCAAAGCCGACTAACGGAGCTTTCGCACTGTCGTTTGAGGGTTATATTTGAAACAAATGTGAACAAAAAAACCGGCGCCAGAAGCGCCGGTTTCTAAGCGTTTACTGTAGGCGACTGTGGCGGGATATCAGCCGAACACACGCCCCAATGCGCCATCGACCGCATCGGTGATCTGGTCGATATCATCTGCCGTCGCAATCAGCGCGGGCGAGAAGCACAGCGTGTTGTTCCGACCGGGGACCGAGCGGTTGGTGACGCCGATGATCACGCCCTGCGCCATGCAATCGGCAACCACGGCCTGTGCGAGTTTTTCGTCCACCGGCTCTTTGCTACCACGGTCTGCGACCAACTCGGCGCCCAGGAACAGGCCTTTACCACGGACGTCGCCGATGACCTTGTGCTTCTCCATCAGCGCCTGAAGGTTGCCTATCATCCGGTCACCCATGGCCGCACAATTGCCCAATAGGTTCTCATCCTCGATAATCCGCATGTTCTCGATTGCAGCCGCCGGACCCGCGGTGCAGCCCCCGAAGGTTGAGATATCACGGAAATAGTTCATGGGGTCAGCCGCATCGTCCTTGAACATGTCAAAGACTTCTTCGGTGGTTACGAGGCAAGCAATGGCTGCATAGCCCGAAGCAACACCCTTGGCCATGGTCACAAAATCAGGCTTCACGCCGTATTGCTGGTAGCCAAACCAAGTGCCAGTCCGACCAACGCCGCAGACGACCTCGTCAATGTGCAGCAGCACGTCATATTTCTTGCAGATCTCTTGCACGCGCTGCCAGTAGCCTTCGGGCGCTTCGATCACGCCACCCCCGGCGGTGACCGGCTCAAGACACAGCGCACCGACGGTGTCTGGGCCTTCGCGCAAGATTACCTCTTCAATCTGATCCGCAGCCCATTCACCGAAATTCTCTTCGGGCGCGCCGTCCAACTCGTGCTTGCGGTACTCCATGCAGTGCGGCACGCGGATGAAATCGGGCGCGAACGGCCCGTATTGCGCGTTACGCTCATCCTGCCCGCCAGCCGACATCGCGGCCAGAGTCGAGCCGTGATAGTCGCGGTCGCGATACAGAATTTTGGTTTTCTTGCCGCCATAGCGCTTATGCGCAATTTGACGGATCATCTTAAAGGCTTTCTCGTTCGCCTCGGAGCCTGAGTTGGTGTAATACACCCGGCTCATGCCCGGCATCTTTTCAATCAGTTTTTCCGCAAACAGCGCACCGGGAATCGAGCCCGCCGAATTGGCAAAATAGCATAGCTTCATCAGCTGGTCATAGACGGCCTTGCAGATCGATTCGCGGCCATAGCCGACATTCACGGTCCACACGCCACCGGAGACCGCATCCAGATGCTCTTTGCCTTTCTGGTCCCAGACACGCATGCCCTTGCCTTCGACGATGATGCGGGGATCATTGGTTTCAAAGGGTTTATGCTGGATCAGGTGATGCCAGATATGAGCGCGATCGGCCTCAACCACGCGGGAAAGATCGTTTTCACTGAACGTTCCGTCCATGACATGTCCTTTCAATCAGGTGCGGTGTGTAGGATGTGGGTTAGGTCCCACAATAACATGTGTTCAAGATGGCTCAGATCACCGCGAATGACCGATGGAATATAGGGCCAGATCGCATGTTAGCATAAAGCCAGAACTCATGTTTGGCGTATTTCTACGGGTTTGTCAGCGGCGCATGTTTGTGCTCAAGTCGGCCAACACGCGAATGGGGAGGATTGGCGTATGCAAGCAACCAATATATACGAGCGTCATCTGGACAAGACCCGCGCGAACTACACGCCGTTATCCCCGCTCAGTTTCATTCAAAGGACGGCGGCCGTCTATCCGGATTACCCGTCCGTCGTATATGGAGATCGCCGGTATACCTGGGCACAAACCTACAGCCGCTGCCGCAGGTTGGCCTCGGCCTTGGTGACGCGGGGTGTTGGAAAAGGCGACACAGTATCTATCATCGCCGCGAATATCCCCGAACTTTATGAGGCACATTTTGGGGTGCCGATGGCAGGGGCTGTTCTGAACGCGATTAACACACGGCTGGATGCGCCGATCATTGCCTTTATCCTGACCCATGCCGAGGCAAAGGTTCTGCTGGTTGATCCAGAGTTTTCAGCGGTGGTCAAAGAGGCGCTGTCGCAGATCGAGCACGACATTCTGGTTGTCGATATCGAAGACCGCAGCTTTGACGGCGGCGAAAGACTGGCGGATCTAACCTACGAGGCGCTGTTGGCAGAAGGTGACCCGGACTATGATTGGCAGTTGCCTGACGATGAATGGGACGCGATTACGCTGAACTACACATCCGGGACCACGGGCAACCCTAAAGGAGTGGTCTATCACCACCGCGGTGCGGCGTTGAACGCGCAGTCTGATCTGCTCGATTGGAACATGCCGCGCCATTCTGTCTATCTGTGGACCCTACCGATGTTCCATTGCAACGGTTGGTGTTTCCCCTGGGCGATGGCTGCGAATGCGGGGGTGTCAGTCTGTCTGCGCGCCGTTCGGGCAGAACCGATCTATGCCGCATTCCGGGATGAGAAGGTTACCCATTTTTGCGGGGCGCCGATTGTTTTGAATATGCTGGCACATGCGCCGGATCATCTGAAAAAGTTCGATCATCAGATCAAGGTGATGACAGCAGGTGCTCCGCCACCCGCCGCGGTCATCGAAGCAATGGAGGCGATGGGGGTTGAGGTGACCCATGTTTATGGCTTGACCGAGACATACGGTCCTTCAGTTGTCTGCGCTTGGAAAGAAGAATGGAATGCGCAAGGTCCCGAGGATCGTGCGGCGCTGAAGGTGCGACAGGGCGTACCCTATTCGGCGCTATCCGGGCTAATGGTAGCCAATCCCGAGACGCTGGAGCCTGTTCCGGCAGATGGCGAAACCATGGGTGAGATCTTCATGCAAGGTAATGTGGTGATGAAAGGGTATCTGAAAAACCCGGATGCCACTGATGCGGCGTTCAATGGCGGGTGGTTTGCGTCAGGCGACCTGGGAGTGATGCATCCAGACGGCTACATCGCGCTGAAGGACCGGTCCAAGGACATCATCATCTCGGGGGGAGAGAATATCTCATCCGTCGAGGTGGAAGGTGTTCTATACAAGCACCCTGCGGTGATGGAGGCAGCGGTCGTTGCGCGCCCGGACGAAAAGTGGGGTGAAACACCCTGTGCCTTCGTCGAGCTGAAGCCCGATGCCAGCACGACCGAAGCGGAACTGATAGCGTTCTGTCGAGATAACATGGCCCATTTCAAAGCCCCCAAAACGGTTGTGTTTGGAGCCTTACCAAAGACGTCTACCGGAAAGATCCAGAAATTTGTCTTACGTGATCAGGCACGGGCGTTGAAGTAGGTCAAACGACAAAACCTCACCCATCCACAAGGCGCGATCGCGGTGATCAGCAAGGCGACGCCCGGTATCAGGTTGGGTCAACACTTTCAGTCAATGACGATCTAGATCGCCCACAGCATCACTCGATCAAACGCGCCAGCAACAAACCCCAATTGGCGGCTCAAGCGCAGGTGGGCAGCGAGATACGCATGATGCGGCCTCATATTGCGTCACACCTGTGTGCCGCACCGCTCGAGCGCTTTCTATCTGGTTTTACTGCTAGGTTTTGGTGGAGCCTAGGGGAGTCGAACCCCTGACCTCTTGCATGCCATGCAAGCGCTCTCCCAACTGAGCTAAGGCCCCATCTAGGTACTGCCGCAGCAGTGGACGGACGTTTATGAGACGGGGGCGGCGAGTGCAAGTCCAAAATTGGAAACGCGCCAAACTTTCCGTCTGGATCCAAGAGATGTCCCGAGGCCGCCTCAAGCCGCCTCGGGGCACAGATCAGTTTTCGTCTTCGGAAGACATATCCTTGATGTCATCCAACGATACATCGTCGTTGTTGTCATCGTCATCATCCAGCAGATCGTCGTCAAGATCCACATCGACGTCTTCGTCATCGTCCAGAACCAGATCGTCTTCGGAGGCGTTCTCGCGCGCTTTGGCCGTTGCCGCATCTTCGGCATCAGCGGCGATCATCCGGCTTTTGCCGGTTTCAAGCTCCACAACCTCGCCCGTGTAGGGGCTGACGATCGGGTCTTTGTTCAGGTCATAAAACCGCTTACCGGTGGTCGGGCAAACGCGCTTTACGCCCCATTCTTCCTTGGGCATGTCAAATCCCCTTGATATCAGGTGAGTCGTCTAAAAGATTCAGTTCACCTGCCACAGGCGGCGGGCACTGTCAAAGCCTTTGCGCGGAAGAGGACGGGATATGGGAGAACACGCTTTGCCGGGAACGCCGCCGGTGCCGCTGACGCTGCGCAGATCAACGCGGGCGCGGCGGATCAGCCTGCGGATTTCCCAGTTGGATGGGCGGGTTACGCTGACCTATCCGCATGGCGTGCCCGAGGCTGAGGCTCTGAGTTTCGCGCGCAGCAAAGAGGACTGGATCCGACAGCATTTGGAAGGTCAACCCGATCCCGAACAAGTGCGCGTTGGCAGCGTCATCCCGGTTGAGGGGCGCGAACGTCGAATCGTAAACGCAACCGGCCGACGGGTTTTGTTGAGCGACAATGAAGTTGCTGTTCCAGCCGGGTCAGAAGGGCGCCGTTTGGCCCGCTTTCTGAAAGAGCTAGCGCGGGATCGGCTGACCGAAGCTTGTGATGACTATGCCGCCATGCTGGGGCGCTCCTACAATAGCCTCACTCTGCGGGATACACGCTCGCGCTGGGGATCCTGCAGTTCCGATGGGGGTTTGATGTTCTCGTGGCGGCTAATCCTCTCGCCGCCTGAAGTTCTGCACTATGTCGCAGCGCATGAGGTGGCGCATCTGGTTGAGATGAACCATTCGCCGGCGTTCTGGACGCAGGTCGACCGCATTTTTGGGCCCTATGACACCCCACGCCGCTGGCTGCGCGAGCATGGCGCAACCCTACATCGATACCGTTTTGATGCCGACGCGAGTTGACGCTGCCGTTTTTTGTGATCACATGAAGCCATGTTAGCAACACGTCCCTCAGATTCTCAAATCGCAACGCATGATCGGGTGTACCGTGCCCTGCGCTCCCGAATCTTGCACGGAGAGATTTCACCGGGTGAGGCACTGACCCTGCGGGGGATTGGCAAAGAGTTCGACGTCTCAATGACCCCAGCGCGTGAAGCGGTGCGGCGTTTGGCTGCCGAGGGTGCTTTGATCCTGTCCTCGTCTGGCCGCGTGTCGACACCGGAGCTAACGAATGACCGGATCGAAGAGTTGGCAGCGCTGCGGGCGTTGCTAGAGGTCGAACTGGCCAGCCGTGCTCTGCCGCGTGCGCATATCGCACTGATCGACCGTTTGCAGAGTATTAATATGACCGTCGCCGAAATGGTAACGAAGCGAGATGCGGTGGGATACATCCGGTCCAATCTGGAATTTCACCGTACGCTTTACCTGAGGGCCCAAGCCCCCGCGATGTTGGCCATGGCTGAAACCGTGTGGCTGCAGCTTGGCCCTACGATGCGTGCGCTTTATGGCAGGCTGCGCCGTACCGAGCCGCCGCACTATCACAAGCTGATCATAGCCGCGCTCAAGGCCGGGGATGAGCCCGGCCTGCGTCTTGCCGTGCGTTCGGACGTGACACAGGGCTTACGATTGCTGGTCAGTTAAGCGACGAACCGCCGACCTCTCGAATTCGCACCTGACCATGTCTGTGGTTCTGGTTTGCGCACGCGCTCTGCGCTAGGCTGAGGCAAATCACAAACAAGAGCAGATGTCAGACATGATCAATCGACGGACCTTTTCTATCGGCCTTGGCGCGGCAGTCTTGGCGGGGTGCAGCAGCGGGGGTGCTCCGGCGCGGGCGCCCGCGTCGCGCATGCAATCTGTCCCGAATGCAGGATATGACGCCTGGGTTGCTGGCTTCAAAACCCGAGCGTCTTCTCAGGGCATCTCGCAATCCACCCTGAACCGCGCCTTTCAGGGGGCAGGTTATCTGCCCGGCGTGATTGAGCGTGATCGCAATCAGGTCGAATTCAAACGCTCACTCGAGGATTATCTGGCCATCGCCGCCTCGGATGAACGGATCAGCACCGGCCAGCAGATGCTGCAGCGGTACAACGGCACACTTTCTCAGATCGAAGCACAGTATGGCGTCGACAAAGAAGTGGTCGTGGCCGTTTGGGGACTGGAAAGCCGTTATGGCGCGCGGCGCGGGGATGTGCCGGTGATCTCGGCGACGTCAACGCTGGCCTATGACGGGCGGCGCGGTGCGTTCTTTGAAAAACAGCTGGTGGCAGCTCTGCGTATCATTCAGGAGGGCGACACATCGCCCTCAAACATGACCGGCAGCTGGGCCGGGGCGATGGGTCACACGCAGTTCATCCCGACCTCGTATCTGGCCTATGCGGTTGATTTCACCGGTGACGGCCGCCGCGACATCTGGTCCGAGGACCCGACGGATTCGCTGGCCTCAACTGCCGCCTATCTGTCGCGAGCGGGTTGGGTGCGTGGTCAACCCTGGGGCGGAGAAGTCGGCACCGTCTCGGGCACGCCCGTCGCGGTCCTACAGCCGCAGGTGCCAGGGCCAAAGATCGCCGTGTTCCGCAATTTCAATGTGATCAAGCGGTACAACAACTCGGACAGCTACGCGATTGGCGTCGGGCACTTGTCCGACCGGATCGCCGGGGGCGCGCCGTTCCAAGCCTCGTTCGGGCCGGATGCAACGGGTCTAACTCTTGAGGACAGGAAGGACCTGCAACGCCGCCTGACAGCAGCCGGGTACGACACGCAAGGCGCAGATGGGGTGATCGGCAAGAATACCGAGGCCGCAATCAGCGGCTATCAGCGCGCGAATGGCTTGACCGTAACCGGCAAGCCTTCGGTTGAGTTACTGCGCCGTTTGGGCGGCTGACAGGTTAGGCCGCCAACCCCTTTGAGCCAATATCCAGGAACTTCTGACGGCGGTCTTTAATCAGGGCCGCCGCGTCTTTGCCATCCAGCTCTTTCAGCATGGCAGTGATCGCCGCGCGCACCGACTCAACCGTCTCGGGGCGACCGCGATGGGCACCGCCCTTGGGTTCGGTGATGATGCGATCGCAGACGCCCAACTTGTAGAGGTCTTGCGCGGTCAAACGCAGCGCTTCGGCGGCCTCACGCATCTTCTCGGCATCTTTCCACAGGATCGAGGCGCAGCCTTCGGGCGAGATGACCGAATAGACCGAGTGTTCCAACATCGCAACGCGGTTTGCAGTGGCAAAGGCCACGGCCCCGCCGGACCCACCTTCGCCAATGATGACCGAGACCAGCGGCACGCCGATCTTCAGGCACATCTCGGTCGACCGAGCAATTGCCTCGGACTGGCCGCGTTCTTCTGCCCCTTTGCCGGGATAAGCACCCGCAGTGTCGATCAAGGTGATAACCGGCAGGCCAAAACGACCGGCCATTTCCATCAGACGCACGGCTTTGCGATACCCCTCGGGGCGGGCCATGCCGAAATTCCGCTCAATCCGCGATTTGGTATCCGAGCCCTTCTCGTGGCCGATCACCATCACTGGCTGATCATTGAACCGGGCCAACCCGCCAATCACGGCCAGATCGTCGGCAAAGTTCCGGTCCCCCGCCAACGGTGTGAATTCCGTGAACAAGGCATCGACATAGTCTTTGCAATGGGGGCGTTCTGGGTGACGCGCCACCTGACATTTCCTCCAGGGGGTCAGATCCGCATACAGCTCATCCAGCAGCTTGGCGGCCTTGGCGTCCAGTGCGGCGGCTTCTTCGGCCACATCCATCTCTTCATTGGCGCGGGCCAGCGCGCGCAACTCTTCCGCCTTGCCTTCGATCTCGGCCAAGGGTTTTTCGAAATCCAGATACTGGGTCATGCCGCCTCACCTGCGTGAAATTTCCTAGCTATATGCCGCGTGGTTGCCCCGGATGCAACTCAGCAAGATTTGTGGTTCAAGAATATGCAAATTCAGTCGGGCGAGGAAGAAAGGGAAGACACCAATGGTGACCCGCTACGAAGACCGAGTGCTGCGCGTTCTGAAATATATTCATGACAACCCCGCCGGGGACCTGTCACTGGATGCGTTGGCCGATGTCGCCGCGATGTCGCGGTTCCACTGGCACCGCGTGTTTCGGGCCCTGACGGGCGAGACCTGCGCGCAAGCGGTGCGACGGTTGCGTTTGCATCGCGCTGCGACTTGGCTGTTACAATCCGACAGGCCGGTGCCGCAGATTGCAGCCGAGATTGGGTATCCTAATCTCAAGTCCTTTACGCGGGCATTTTCTCAGGCCTATGGCAGCAGCCCTGCCGCCTTTCGAAAGACGGGCCAGTTTCTTCCGTCGCATCCACATTTCAAAACTGGAGAATATCCCATGTATCCTGTGACGACGCGGACAGAACCCACCCGCCGTATTATTGCCCTGCCCCACAAAGGTGCTTACTCCGAGATCGGTAGAAGTTTCGAAGCCTTCGGCGCCCTGTGTGAATCCCGACAATTGTGGCCCCAGATGGGCCCGGTGATCGGAATTTACCTGGATAACCCTGAAGCGGTGCCCGCGGATCAGCTGCGCAGCTATGCCGGAGCTGAATACAGGGGTGATGAGACGCCCGAGGGCATGGAAGGTATGAACATACCGGGTGGAAAAACGGCGGTACTGACGTTCAAAGGCCCGTATTCCGGCATTCATGCGGCCTATGACAGCCTGTTCGGAAACTGGCTTCCGACCTCTGGTGAGGAACCGGCGGATCAACCATGTTATGAGGTCTACCTCAACGATCCACGCGAGACTGCGCCCGAGGATCTGCTGACGGAAATCTGCCTGCCCTTGAAATGATCAGTTGGGCCAGAGAACTGGATAGAGCGACGCGATCAACAGCGCGGCCATGGTCCAGTTGAACACCACCAACCGGCGCGGATTCGTCAGGAACCGCGCCATTTGTTGCCCCAGTACCGTCCACGTGCTGACCGAGGGCAAGTTGACCGCCCCAAAAACAAGCGCGACGATGAGGATGACATTCAGCGTCTGGCCCGGCGCATAGGCGGTTGTGGCGGTCAGGGCCATTGCCCAAGCCTTGGGGTTGACCCATTGGAACGCGGCCGCCTGCAAAAAAGTCATCGGCATACCGACCTCGGCGCTGTTCTCAGTTGGGGCTGCATGCGCGATCTTCCAGGCCAGGTACAGAAGATATACGACCGAGGCGATTTTCAGCACCGTGTAACTGATGGGATACTGATTGAACAGTTGCACAAGGCCAGCGCCCACCAGCAGGACCATAAAGGTAAAGCCCAGACCAATCCCAAGCATATGCGGGATTGTCCGGCGAAATCCGAAATTCGCACCCGAAGCCATCAGCATTAGGTTGTTCGGCCCCGGTGTGATTGAGGAAACGAAAGCAAAGGCAATCAGGGCGAGCAGGATATCGTAGGTCATGGGACGAATAATTGCGGCAACTTGTACAAATGAAATTGCGTTCTTGTGCGTTATTGCCCTAGTTTCACAATGAATGGCGAAAATTGATCAAATAAACCGTGATATATTGCGTGAACTGACTGCGGATGGGCGCATCAGCAATCTGGAACTGGCGGATCGCGTTGGTCTGTCCCCTTCGGCCTGTTTACGACGGGTGCAGGAGCTTGAGAAGGCCGGGGTGATCTCGGGCTATCGCGCTGTCTTGAACCCGGTTGCTCTGGGCAAAGGTTTTGTCGCCTATATCGGCGTCGGTTTGGGTGAACATACCAAAGCGGCCCAGGAAGGGTTCGAGCGTGCGCTGCAGCGTGCGCCCGAGGTTGTCGAGTGTCACAACATCACCGGAACGATCGAGTATCTGCTGCGCGTAGAATGCGCGGACCTGCCATCCTACAAAACCTTCCATACCGAAGTTCTGGGCACGCTGCCGCACGTGACGTCGATCACCTCTTATGTGGTGATGGGATCCCCCAAGGATCAGCGCGCCTGAGCTTGATATTGTGATCTATCACTCCCTTGCGAGGTAAAAAATCTCGTCATAGTGTTGTTTCAATGACGACGCCGATGGGTCCAGCCCGAAGCAAGGCGCGCACAGGGAGACAAATATGAACTACATTCCAACAGGGGTAGTGGCGTCAGCCATCGCGCTTCTCGCCGGAGTTGCTGTCGCAGCCCCTTTGAAATTGCAACCCGCTGATCCGCAGCCCAGCCCCAAGGCGGGGCTGGATGTGAAATACGCGTGGGAGGGGAACCCCCCACGGAAAGTTCAGAACCTGTCCAAAGTGGACCACCTTTTGAAAAAGGCAAAAGCGGGACCGCCACTAAAGGGTTTGGACTATCGCGATACCGAAGATGGCGACCCGGTTCTGACGTTTGATAAGGCCTACAACGTTGCTGCCGACATTACCGGATACATCCGTTTTGATTCAGCTGGCGTCTATGAACTGGAAACATGGTCGAACGATGGGCTTGATGCGTGGATCGGTGGGCAGCAGATTGGGTATGTGAACGACCGCCAGCCATGCGAAGCCAATCAACGGACCGAGGTTGAAGTTCCGCAAGCGGGTTGGTACCCGTTGAAGATAAAGTACTTCCAGAAATACGGGTCATCCTGCCTGATGATGAAATGGGGCAAACAGGGTGAAAGGTTCACTTGGACGCCAGATGATGTATTTGGACGGTAGCCCGAGAATCCGATGAAAAAGGCGCCGCAATGGGCGCCTTTTTTTATGTTTAGTCAGCCGTTTGCGGCGATCAGTTCAGCCTGTGCGACGATGACTTCGGCCTGTTTGATCGATGCGATGTCGACAAGGCGGCCTTTGTAAACGGTGGCTCCTTCTCCATTGGCTTTGGCCTGCTCCATCGCGGCCAGAATCTCACGCGCTTCCGAAACGGCTTCGTCTGAGGGCGTGAACACCTCATTGGCCAGCGCGATCTGCTTGGGGTGGATCGCCCATTTGCCGACCATCCCCAGCGTGGCGGAACGCTTGGCCTGAGCGATGTAACCGTCGTCATCGCTGAAATCGCCGAATGGCCCGTCGACTGGCAGAACGCCATGTGTACGGCAGGCAGCGACGATAGCGGCTTGCGCCCAGTGCCAAGGGTCAGACCAGTGCTTCTCGCCTTCGCGCAGCATATAGTAGTTCTCTTGCGTGCCGCCGATCCCGGTGGTCTGCATTCCCATCGAGGCTGCAAAATCTGCGGCCCCCAGGCTCATGGCCTGCATGCGTGGAGATGACGCTGCGATCTCTTCGACATGGGCTATGCCAGCGGCGGATTCGATGATGACTTCGAATGAGATCGGTTTGGTCCGGCCCTTGGCGCGCTCGATGGCTGTAACCAGTGCGTCGACTGCATAAACATCGGAGGCGCAGCCGACCTTGGGGATCATGATCTGATCCAGACGGTCCCCCGCCTGTTCCAGCACATCCACCACGTCTCGGTACCAATAGGGCGTATCCAATCCGTTGATCCGAACAGACATGTATTTGCCGCCCCAATCGATGGTGTTCAGCGCCTCGATCACATTGGCCCGCGCGACGTCTTTGTCAGAAGGCGCAACGGAATCTTCGAGGTCCAGATTGATCACATCCGCAGCAGACGCGGCCATTTTGGGAAACAGTTTGGTGTTCGAGCCGGGGCCAAACAATTGGCAGCGATTTGGCCGGGCCGGTGCGGCGGGTTGGATGCGAAAACTCATCGGGACCTCGTGCGAGTAAGGAAATTACGATTTTTCTGTGAATTGAGGTATTAAATTACGCGGGCTGGCGCAACCGTGATTTTGCGCCTGCGGCATTGCATGTGCAGAAACTGCGATTGTGGCATCCGAAACAGGTGATTAAAGTTTAATCACTTTAAAAAATTCGAAGATTATTGCATGTGAAATGCATCCTGCGCAAAAAAAACGCGCGATTACGTGGCCGGGTTGGTGAATACGCGAAACGCTCGTTCGCGGGCTTCTCTAGCTTAGGCCGGAATCAAAGGAGTGCACCGCAATGATCGAGACACCGTATCTATTGTTTTTGGGCGATGCGCCCGACCTATTGGCCGCAAAGGTTGCGATTGGTATCCGTGATTGGCGGCCGGAAAACGCGGTAGGCCAAATCCGGCTGGAGGGGTGTAAAGCTGACCTTGGGTTGACAGAAATGACGCTGGCCGAAGGAAAAGCTGCTGGTGCCAAGACGCTTGTAATCGGGGTTGCAAACCGCGGTGGCATTATCAGCGAAACCTGGAAAGAGGTTCTGATCGCAGCGCTGGAAATGGGCTATGATCTGGCGTCGGGCCTTCACAACCTGCTGCGGGATGAGGGCGATCTGATCGCAGCCGCTCAGACCCATGGTTGCACCTTGCACGACGTTCGGGTTCCGACTGTGGGTTATCCGATTGCTAACGGGAAAAAGCGTACCGGCAAGCGCTGCCTTGCTGTAGGAACCGATTGTTCTGCGGGCAAGATGTACACGGCGATGTCGATGGATGCCGAGATGCGCGAACGCGGCATGAAATCCACATTCCGGGCCACTGGCCAAACCGGGATTTTGATCACCGGTCAAGGCGTGCCTCTGGACGCGGTCGTTGCAGATTTCATGGCGGGATCGGTGGAATACCTGACGCCTGAGAACGACCCTGATCACTGGGACCATATCGAGGGGCAAGGATCTTTGTTCCATGTCTCCTATTCCGGTGTCACCATGGCGCTGATCCATGGCGGGCAGCCGGACGCATTGATCTTGTGCCATGAACCAACCCGAACCCATATGCGTGGTCTGCCCGAGTATTCTCTGCCGACATTGCAGCAGCTGCGCGACACAGCGTTGCCCTTGGCGCAGGTGGCAAATCCCGATTGTCAGGTGGCAGGTGTGTCGATCAACACGCAACATCTGAGCGAGGATGACGCAAAAGCGTATATCGAAAAGGTTGAGGCTGAGTTGGGGCTTCCGGCCGCTGACCCCTATCGCTTTGGTGCGGGCAAGCTGGTGGACGCGCTGGCCGCTTTGTGATCAGAACATCCCGTCAGTGGCCACTCACGTCTCTGGCGGGCATTTTTCAAAACGATGAAGGAGCTTGCGCGTGCAGGTAGAGGTCTCTCGTGATGTGTTCCGACTGGCGCAGGTGTTCACCATCTCACGCGGGTCGCGGACCGAGGCGAAGGTGCTGACGGTTCGAATTTCGGACGGAACTCATCAGGGCTGGGGCGAATGTGTGCCCTACGCGCGCTACGATGAGACGCTGGACTCGGTTGAAGCTGAGATCGCGGGCCTGCCGTCCGAGTTCACGCGTGAGACGTTGATGGATTTGCTTCCAGCCGGGGCCGCGCGGAACGCTGTTGATTGTGCGCTTTGGGATGTGGAGTGCAAACGTGCAGGCAAGCGGGCTTGGGAATTGGCTGGTCTGCCGGTTCCGGGTCCTGAGATCACAGCCTATACGCTGTCGCTGGCAACGCCCGAAGCGATGCAGGTTCAGGCGGCTGAGAATGCGCATCGTCCTTTGCTGAAGATCAAGCTGGGCACGCCCGATGATATGCCCCGGCTAGAGGCCGTACGGGCTGGCGCGCCGAAGTCGACCATCATCATTGATGCCAACGAAGGTTGGTCCGCCGAGGTCTACGCCGACCTTGCACCGCATCTGGTGCGGTTGGGTGTGGCGCTTGTTGAGCAGCCTTTGCCCGCAGGTGAAGATGACGCGCTGATCGGGATGGACAGACCTGTGCCCGTTTGTGCAGACGAATCCTGCCATGATCGGGCCAGCCTGCCCGGACTGAAGGGCAAGTATGATGTGGTCAATATCAAGCTCGACAAAGCCGGGGGTTTGACTGAGGCACTAGCGCTGCGCGAGGCGGCTTTGGCCGAAGGCTACAAAATCATGGTGGGTTGTATGGTCGGTAGCTCTCTGGCGATGGCCCCTGCGACACTGTTGGCGCAGGGTGCAATGGTCACAGACCTTGACGGCCCGCTTCTGTTGGCCGAAGACCGCGACACACCGCTTACTTTTGATGACGCCGGGGTGCATCCGCCGAAAGTGGGCCTCTGGGGCTGAGGAGATAACATATGACCCGCACTGTTTACGTGAATGGCGACTACTTGCCTGAGACCGAGGCCAAGGTATCGATATTCGATCGTGGGTTTCTGATGGCTGATGCGGTTTACGAGGTGACCAGCGTTCTGGACGGCAAGCTGATCGACTTCGAAGGTCATGCGGTGCGCCTGAAACGATCTCTGGACGAATTGCAGATGGCCGAGCCCTGCAGCAAGGACGAACTGCTGGAGATTCATCGTAAACTGGTGGAGCTGAACGGTATCGATGAAGGTTTGGTTTACCTGCAAGTCTCGCGCGGCAGCGATGGGGACAGGGATTTTGTGTTCCCGTCCGAGGATACAAAACCGACGCTGGTTCTGTTCACGCAAAACAAGCCGGGTCTGGCAGACAGCCCTGCCTCGCGCAAAGGTGCAAAGATCATCTCGATCGACGACATCCGCTGGGGTCGCCGCGATATCAAGACCACGCAGTTGCTGTACCCCTCGATGGGCAAGATGATGGCCAAGGCCGCTGGGTGTGATGACGCCTGGATGATCGAAGACGGCTATGTGACCGAGGGCACCAGCAACAACGCCTATTTCGTGAAGAACGGCAAGATCGTCACGCGCCCCTTGTCCAATGACATCCTGCACGGCATCACCCGCAAGGCAGTTCTGCGATTGGCGGCTGAGGCGCAGATGGAAGTTGAAGAACGCCTGTTCACCATTGATGAAGCCAAAGAGGCGGATGAGGCCTTTACCACCTCGGCCAGCGCCTTCGTCATGCCAGTGGTTGAGATCGATGGTGTCACTCTGGGCGACGGCACGCCGGGGCGGATCGCCAAGCGCTTGCGCGAGATTTATCTGGATGAAAGCCGCAAGGCCGCAATATAGTCAAAAAGACCCGCCAATCCGGCGGGTCTTACTCTATGAGCCTCAGTCTTTTTTGCCCACATTCTCTTCGAAGGCGGTATTGAATGCGGCCTGTTTTTCCGCGCTGGCCTCGGTCTGATAATTGGCCTTCCACTCATCCATGGTCATGCCGTAGAAAACTTGACGAGCCTCGTCCTTGCCCATCTCGATGCCTTTTTCATTCGCAGCTTCCTGATACCAGCGTGACAGGCAGTTGCGACAGAATCCGGCCAGGTTCATCATGTCGATATTCTGAACGTCGGTGCGGTCTTCCATCAGGTGCTTTTGCAACCGACGGAAAGCCGCGGCCTGAAGTTCGATTTCGGTTTGCTTGTCCATTGTCTGGCTCCGGAATACAGGATGCGATCTCTTTCTGACCTAGCGTTCTGGCGTCTTTGTTTCAACAAGCTCTGTGTCATGCCAGCTTCAGGGCCAGCCACGGGATGATGCAGAAGATCAAGGTCAGTATCTTGTAGTTGGCCAGAAACCGAAAATAGGCACGTCGCACGTCTGGGCGTTCCATCTGGAATATACGGCCATGAATACCGGCTATCCAGCCCTGCATCAGAACAATCATAAGGGTTGAGAACAGCAAAACCGCGATGTTGAGCAGCGCCATCCAGCCAAAGACAGTTGTCAGAAACTCCTGTGTCATGGTCACCTCCATCTGCCCTGAATATGGGGGCTAAATGGAGGTTTCACAATGACGTGGATCAAAGGTCGCTGGCCACCAAGGCGTCCTGCAGGATCACCGCTAAGCGATCGGCCCAGGCCCGTTGTCCGGTGTGGTCTGCGATCAGATCATTGCGCAGCTCGATCAGGGCGTTTGGCCGATTGTGGGCTGTCCCATGTTTGTCAATTGCATCGCCGGGGAGGACGCCTGTGTAAGGTTCGTTTACACCAACGCAGAGATCATCTTCTACCCCGAGCCTATCGATCAGTGGGCGCGAAAACCTCTCATCCGATGTGTGCAAAACGCCGACATGCCAGGGGCGCGGCTCGCGGCCCCTGAGTTGTCGGGTGAACGAATGCATCGAGATAATGATCGCATCCGGTTTATTGGCTAGCTTTTCAAGCGCATCGTGATACTGGCGATAGCACATGTCTAAACGCCGCTCCCGCTCGGTCGTGTCGGCATCACGATTGCCGGGGATGATCGAACCGTCGTAGAGCTTCATCAAAAGCGTCGGATCATCCTCGCCCCGGTTGGGGTCGATCACGAGGCGCGAGAAATTTGCCGCGACGACTGGCGCGTTCAGATGCTCCCCCAAATGTTTTGACACTTCATAGGCGCCAACATCATAGGCAATGTGACGCTCCATATCCTCGCGTGGAAGGCCCAGATCTCCGCCATTGATCTCTGGCGGGACGGTGTTGGTTGCGTGGTCGCAGGTGATCAGCCAGCGGGAGGAGCGATCCTCGCCGTGCACAAAGTAAGGAGAGTACGTCATAAGCCTGTCATCAAGTTTGCCGCAGGTGTAGGGCAGTTGCGTCAAAAAGGGAATTGCGCAATAAGCATCCCGGCAACTGTTTGCGATAACATTTTGTGACTGCCGAGGAACAAGGAGAGCACAAGCAATGCGACGCCTTAGAAATGTAAAAATCGTGGCGACGCTGGGACCGGCGTCCAATGACTATGACACCATCCGCGCTTTGCATGAGGCCGGTGCAGACGTGTTTCGCCTGAACATGAGCCATGGCAGTCATGACGAGATCCGTGAACGGCACCGGATCATACGGCAGGTGGAAAAGGACCTGGACAGCCCGATTGCTATTCTTGCGGACCTTCAGGGCCCCAAGCTGCGGGTTGGCGTGTTTGCCAATGACGCCGAGGAACTGGTTGAAGGGGCATCCTTCCGTCTGGATCTTGACCCTGCTACAGGGGATGGTGCCCGCGTTTGCCTGCCGCATCCCGAGATCTTTGCGGCGTTGGAGCCTGGTGCACACCTTCTGGTAAACGACGGTAAGATCCGATTGATCGTCGATGAATGCGGTCAGGATTTCGCGAATTGCACCGTTGAAATCGGCGGTACGATTTCGAACCGCAAGGGCGTGAACGTTCCGGACGTCGTGCTGCCCGTGGCGGCTTTGTCGGCCAAGGATCGGGATGATCTTGAGTTCGTCTGCCAGTTGGGCGTCGACTGGCTGGCGCTAAGCTTTGTACAACGGGCCAAAGACGTGTTCGAGGCGCGCGCGCTGGCCGATGGCCGCGCCGCGATACTGTCGAAGATCGAAAAACCTGCTGCGGTTGAAGCCTTTGATGACATTCTGGATGCCTCGGACGGCATCATGGTCGCTCGCGGTGATCTGGGTGTAGAATTGCCCGTCTCTGCGGTGCCACCGATCCAGAAGCGCCTGGTGCGCAAATGCCGTGGTGCAGCCAAACCTGTGATCGTGGCAACCCAGATGCTGGAAAGCATGATTGAAAGCCCGATGCCGACACGCGCCGAAGTGTCCGACGTGGCCACCGCGATTTACGAGGGCACGGATGCCATCATGCTCAGCGCGGAATCTGCGGCGGGATCATACCCGATCGAAGCGGTGCAGACCATGAACAAGGTCGCTATCGAGGTTGAGGCTGATCCAACCTATACACAGATCATTGCAGCATCTCGTACTGCAAAGGGCACCACTGTAGCCGATGGGATCGTGGCTGCTGCCCGCGAAATTGCAGAGAAAACCGAGATCAAAGCAATCTGTTGCTTTACGCAAAGCGGCACCACCGCGTCACTGACAGCGCGGGAACGACCCGGTGTGCCGATCATTGCCATGACCTCGCTGATGGGAACTGCGCGCCGGTTGTGCCTGAGCTGGGGTTGTAATTGCGTCATGACGCCCGAGCTAGAGCGTTTCAAAAGCGCAGTGGTCAATGCAGCCCGCGCGGCCCGCGCCGGGGGATTTGCCTCAGAGACCGATCAGATCGTGGTCACCGCTGGCGTGCCTTTCAACGTGCCAGGCACCACCAATATCTTGCGCGTGGCACCCTGCGACGAACGCCTGATCTACAGCACTGATCCAGAGTAACGGGGCACTTCAGTTGCTTCAAAACGGCCCGCTCTGCCTTGCAGGGTGGGCCGTTTTGCCAAGAATCTCCTGATTTCTAAGCGAATTTTGTCCGTTTAGGGCGAAACTTGCAGATTGTATTTCATTTTCCGGTGGAAATTCCCGATAAAGGCCCTAGGGCGATCACTCAGCATGTTCCAGGTTCCGGTCGCCCGCCGGGGGCACGGGCCCCGGATAACAACCATAAATGGAGGAACGAAATGACAAACAAAATTGTCATCGGACTGGATGGGACAGAGACCGGAGAACGCGCGCTCACCTTCGCCAAGGAATTGGCTAAAGGGATGGGTAGCTGCGAGCTTCTGGTGGCCTATGTCATCGAATGGTCGCCTTACACATTCCAGACCCCAGAAGAAAATGCCCAACGTCACAAACGGCGCGAGGAGGAGCTTGAACTGGCGACAACGCGCATCGTCACCCCTGCGGTGGACGGTCTGAAGGCAGCTGGCTTCACAGCTCAAGGCGTGGTGCGTCACGGGGACGTGGCAGAAACCCTGAATGCGATCACGGTTGAAAACAACGGGTCGCAGATTGTGGTTGGCCGATCCTCGGCCGACGGTATCAAAAAGCGCATCTTTGGCAGCTCGACGCAGAATCTGGTGATGCATGCCGACGTGCCGGTCACAGTTGTGAATTGAGGGGGCAGAACAATGAAAGCTTTGAAACTACTTACTCTGCTTGTCGCATCCTTGTTCACGGCAAGCGCCGCTTTGGCGCAAGAGGCACCAGGATTAGATGATCGGATCAATCAGGCCTTTGCTGACCTGACTGGACCGTTCGTCAGCTTTATCTTTGCACCGTTTCCGGGAACCGGTTTCCCTTGGATCGTAGGTTGGCTTGTTGTCGCCGCAACGGTGTTCACGCTGTATTTCGCCTTTGTTCAATTTCGGTTCTTCGGCCATTCGATCAGCCTGGTCAAAGGCGACTACTCGGACCCGAACGATGCGGGTGAGGTCAGCCATTTCCAGGCGCTTGCCACAGCCCTATCGGGGACGGTCGGTCTGGGCAACATCGCCGGTGTGGCCGTTGCCATTGGGATCGGTGGACCGGGCGCGACCTTCTGGATGATCGTCGCAGGCCTTTTGGGCATGGCGTCGAAATTCACCGAATGTACGCTGGGCGTAAAGTACCGAAACGAATACGAAGACGGCACCGTTTCGGGTGGCCCGATGTACTACATGTCCAAAGGGTTTGCCGAGCTGGGCCTGCCGGGTGGTAAGATTCTGGCCGTTCTGTTCTCGATTTTCTGTATTCTTGGCGCGCTGGGCGGGGGCAACATGTTCCAGGCCAATCAAGCGCATCAACAGATCGCAGGTATCGTCGGGGACTATCCCGGTTGGATCACCGGTCTTGTCTTCGCGGGAATCGTGTTTGCGGTGATCGTGGGTGGTCTGAAATCCATCGCACGCGTCACTGAGAAGGTCGTTCCCTTTATGGGGGTCATGTATGTGCTGGCCGCGCTTGTCATCATCCTGATGCATGCTGACCAAATCGGCTGGGCATTCGGTCAGATCTTCGCCGGAGCTTTCACCGGACTTGGCGTTGCTGGCGGTATGGTTGGAGCGCTGATCCAGGGCTTCCGTCGTGCAGCGTTCTCGAACGAAGCGGGCGTGGGTTCCGCGGCGATTGCGCACTCGGCCGTGCGGACCAAAGAACCGATCACCGAGGGCTTCGTCTCGCTGCTTGAGCCGTTCATCGACACGGTTGTGATCTGTACCATGACTGCGCTGGTGATCATCATCACCCAGCAGCTGATCGTTGATCCGGCAACCGGCAATTACATGTTGAACGAAGCAGGGAATGCGATTGCAACCGTTGATGGCAATTCCGGCGTCAGCCTGACCTCGGCAGCCTTCGGCAGCGCGTTCAGCTGGTTCCCGTTTGTTCTGGCGATTGCGGTGGTGCTGTTTGCGTTTTCGACCATGATCAGTTGGTCCTACTACGGCCTCAAGGCCTGGACTTACCTGTTCGGCGAAGGTCAGACCAAGGAACTGGTGTTCAAGATCATCTTCTGCATCTTCGTTGTCATCGGCGCTGCGGCCAACCTTGGTCCGGTCATCGACTTCTCAGACGCGGCGATCTTTGCGATGGCGGTTGTGAACGTCTTTGCGCTGTACTTCCTGATGAAAGTGGTGCGGCAGGAGCTGGCTTCCTACGCTGCACGGCTGCAAAGCGGGGAAATCCGCAAGTTCGAACACTAAGCAATCTCACCGGGGCGGCCTACGTCGCCCCGGTGCCTCTGACCCTTTGCTGAATCCGCGGATTCTGGTCAAAACCCCCTTGCCAGCATGACAGAACTTGCGTAAACGGCGCATCTGTTGCGTGACCGGCCGAGATGGCATGCCGAGTCGCGTTTGAAACCGAACCCGAATGAAGGAGACGGAAATGCCTAAGATGAAGACCAAGTCGAGCGCCAAGAAGCGCTTTAAGGTGACTGCGACCGGTAAGGTCCTTGCTGGCCAGGCCGGCAAACGGCACGGCATGATCAAGCGGACCAAAAAGTTCATCCGCGACGCCCGTGGCAACACCACCCTGTCCGCCCCCGACGCAAAGATCGTCAAGGGCTACATGCCCTACGACCGCTAAGAGGAGATTAGAAGATGTCCCGCGTTAAAGGTGGAACCGTAACTCACGCCCGTCACAAGAAGGTTATCAAGGCCGCCAAAGGTTACTATGGCCGCCGCAAGAGCACCTTCAAGGTTGCCCGTCAGGCCGTCGACAAGGCCAACCAGTATGCAACCCGCGACCGTAAGAACCGCAAGCGCAACTTCCGCGCGCTGTGGATCCAGCGTATCAACGCTGCTGTGCGTTCGCATGACGAGGCCCTGACATATTCCCGCTTCATCAATGGCCTGAACCTGGCTGGTATCGAAGTGGACCGCAAAGTTCTGGCCGACCTGGCCGTGCACGAACCGGAAGCGTTCGGCGCGATCGTCGCCAAAGCTCAGGCCGCTCTGACAGCTTGATCCTCTGCAAAGAGACAGTGAAAGAAAGACCGTCCCGTTTGGGGCGGTCTTTTCTTTATGTTGTAAGGGAAAGGTCGCAGGACACAGGTTTTAGGCGCATACTTTCACAGGACTGCGACAAGTTGAACGATTAGGAACTACAGCCGTGACTTTCGCTGCCCAAGTGTCTCTGAAACACGATAATCTTCTCAGAAATTTGGTATTGGACGACGCTACTCACTTCTCTTGTTGGTCATCTGACGTGCGTCAACCATTTAGCGGAACGTCATCAAACAGAGCTGAACGTACGCCTTCTTGCAATTTAGCTGTACAACTATCGGTAAAAACGCCCACCTGAGAGCGCAGCTTCCAGCACTCAGCGTGTACTAGAGATACCTCTGCAGGCATTCGTTCACGAACGCATTGTGAAGAACGCCCTATGAGCTTCCAAAAACTGTCTCCAAACCACATGTATCCTGCAGCAACTTCTACATAATTTTGGCAGAGCCGGTAGCGGCCAGGATTTTGGCTGGTATCTACTATCTGTTGTTCAAGTGGGAATGGCAGGCCGTTGGACTTCATTGGCAAGCCCTCCATCGACAGGCCGAGCGCCTTGAAATCGAGCGGATCACAAATACTCTGATAGTACTGATAGTTTTCATCAACTAAATGCGCCTGCGTGAAATTTAGATCGTCCGCTAGTGTTGCTGAGATTAATTCGTCGCAAAACTCAGGGGTTAAAACAGCCAAGTTAGACTTGATGAACACGTGATCGTAATTTTGACCAGCGTTTTGTCCATAACTGAAGCTGAACCCGTCTCCCAACACCTCAAATGATGGAACATGAGCACCGTCAAGAATCTCCTCGATTTTGGATGCTCTTATAGACGTCCGATTGATGTCAGCCGATCTAAATGAGACCGATATTTCATCTGGGATACCTGTGTGGTGAAACTGAGACCATATTGCTGAAGCATACAACTGCTTCCAGCGCCCAATAATCCACAGCGCCCGATCAAATCGACTAGAATTCATCGAGTCTTACCTGTACGCCAAATTCTGCACCATATTGACCCAACGCCGTCGCACTCGCACCACTCTTCATTTACTGGCTATGGGTCATGCCCCTAAAGATCTCGCTCCAAAAAATGGTCCGACATAGTTCTCAAGTATTCCATGCGCTTCGTGTAATTAGGCGCGAAATCCGCTGTGGTTCTAACTTCGCCATACTTACTTACAACGATAGCGCACAACTTCATGCTGGCTTTCTGAGGTATCTCAATATTGCTGTTTCGAAAAAACATCCAGGCTCGATCATAGCCCATACAATTGGGTGCCAGCACTTCTTGTTCATGGGCCAAAAATCCACGCCAATCTCGTTCACCCGCTTCAGTTGCAAGTGACTTAATTTCTGCAAAAGTTAGTTCGCGTCGTTCCATCAACGATAACCTAGTATAACTGTTACGTTTGGCTGTAGATCAACAATGCTTCCGAGCTGCGGATCAACACCGTTCATTTTGGCCGTTTCGATCAGAGTATAGGCGATAGCAGCAGCCTTGCCGCCCCCAAGGGCGCCCATGAACAAGTAATTCTTGCGGCCAAGCGCGATGGGGCGGATGCTGCGCTCACAAATGTTGTTGCCGAATTCCAGCCATCCGTCGCTGAGATAAGCGCGGGCTTTGGGCATGCTGCTGAGTGCATAGCGGATGGCGGCAGCTAGGGGTACAACAACCATGCCGCTCTTACACCGCCATCGGCTTTTCGTTTTCGCCACTCGCGCTCACGCAGCATTTTGGGATTTCTCCGTTGTTTGGGTGCATTCAGGTCACTAGCCAAAGCCTGCAAATCCTGACCAGATGCCAATCTTTCACGCACATGGGCCCGAAATTCCAAAGGTGGATCAACTTGATATTCTCTTACAAGGTAATGTAGAAGACCCGACCAGCGGTACTTGTCGTCTTCGCCCCCATCCTGTTCAATGGTACGGCTCTCATTCAAAGGGTCTACTGGATAACTTAACCAACCACCGGAATCAGTGAAAAAATCCATGTAATTTGATATTTTGGAAGCTTCATCATTAGACAAAACACCTACATGATCTTGCAAGTCATCGAACAATGGTTCGTAAGCCGGGTAGTCTTTCCCACGTTTTACCGACCAAAAATTTAGACTATCTATTGACCGCATCACCAAGTCCCCATCATTCCGGCAAGAATATAGTCGAATTTGGATCAGATACGTCGACACTCGTTGGGACCGCCATCAAGCTGAGACGCGTTCTTTAGCTCTCTGTTCGAAGACATTCAGGAGATTTCTTACTTGGCTCGTTTAAGGTCCTGCTTCCAGTATTCCTCGGGGATAGTGTGCCTGTTATTAGTTTAAACACTGGGTGCAAGCCTTGCACAGTTTTGATCCTAGCTAATGCCGAAATAGATTTCGTCGTCTTCAAAACGCATTTCCAAAATCCTATCGTTGTCTAAATGCAGCGCGACGACGGTTTTATCTGAGCTTTCTCTATGAAGTACCGTTTGAACAATTTCTCCGCCATCCAACGCACCTCCAAGATGCCTCAGCAGCGGAGCAAGAAAAGTGTACCCGATTTTGTTATCGAAGAACAATCGGGCAATGGGGTTGCCTTCGCGCCGAATCCGTCCACACCCATTGGCCGATAACTCATGCAGTCCTCCGTCTTTGCCACAATACACAACACTGGTTGGTGCGCTTACTTCTCCTTCATGAGTCGCAAAGTAGACCGCCATAAGCTTGGATACCGGTAATCCCTTAAGTTCATCGCAAATGGATTTCGGCATTGCTTGTTTAACTCAGCGATAAACTTCTCTATCGCGCCTTTGTCATGCTCAATTAGTTACTCAGTTCACTTATAGTGGTCGGTTATTTTATACAGCGATTCATTTGACGAACAGACAAACCTGTCTGAGTTTTGGATTCCGCCTATCTAGCTAATATCGATTTCAAGCCAATCTCGTCCGGGCGATGAAGGAAGCAATGAAAGATCAACCAAGCCTAGAATCGTCGTCTTCAAAAACCTTACCCAACTCATTGTCAAAATAGACAATTTTGAAACTTTCTAATTCTCGCCTAACACAATTCCACAGCCTCCAACCTTCTTGATTGAAAGCTATAGCTTTTTCTGATGTTTCAAACCCGGATTGGATCGGATCAGATTGATTTAGCGTTCTATCATATACCTGCGCCCATTTACACAGCGCCTCCCTTGTATCCTCGGACAATGGAAGAGTGTTGGGATCCACATTTGTTACATCCGATAGGTTCCAAAGGGGCCAACAATCATAATCTGCCATTAGTTTGAGCCTTGGGCGCGTGTCTTTCAATGTACGATCCTCTAAGGCAACGACGTAGGGTTCGCTCCGACGATGAAGCCGTTGCCACCGACGGTAATCGCCATACGACGGGTTTGACCATTAAATGAATACTCATAGCTAGGTCGGCCGGTTCCAGAGCCCTGATAGCCAATGGTTTCGACATTGCTTGTTTCCGATACAGGATCATGATTGGAAGTCAGCATATTCCCAAGCAGCATATCTGGAGAGTTTATTGGCGACCTCCGCCCAGTCTTTGCCACTAGTACCGCTACAAAGTTCCGATATCATTGCTTTTAAAGAAAAAAAATCATATTCTTTCACTATTATCAGTTCTCTTCCAAATAAACCGAAATCACCGAAGTCGGGGTTGATCATTTTTGTGGTGATCCATTTTGGAGTACAAACAAAGAACTGAAAGATGTTACCGGAATCCTCTCCTTTTGGACCGATAGTTGCGTCCAGGGTAAATCCAAATAGCTCTTCGTCATCTGGCCAATACACCCGTTCATCTATGTCGGAAGAGGTCAATGACTTCAGTTCAGCTTCCATTTATTAACCTCAATCGCTAATAGCTTTCGTCATTTCTTGTTTAGCTCAGCGATAAACTTCTCCATCGCGCCTTCGTCATGCTCGATTAGTTGGTCAAGAAACTCTCGATCCAGCAACATCGGATGCATAAAAGCGTCTTTGCCGCGTGTGTCTTTTGCTAAAACCAACCCGTCCAACGAGGCGTCAACAACTTCACAATCCGAAGCTGGCACCGATAACAACCCTGGATACCCTAGTTCAGGTACAATGAGATGATATCGCTCAACATTTCCACGGTACTCAGCCCAATAGATACCGTGCACATCCACTGACGAGGTTCGTCCATTTTCTCTTATTTGCAATGCAGTACTGAAGCCTTTCAAATCAAAGTTCATTTGCCGGGAAAAGTACGCTTCATGGCTCCTAGCTCCAGCGCGACTTGTAATTTTATCTGCCCCTGTTTGTTCAAGCCTTTTTGATACTCGAAAATGCTATATTTATCATAGGACTCCACAGTTTCGTCAGAAATCTCTACGTAACAAACTATGGACCCATTCACCAGCAGACTACAAGTTTGATAGCCTGAAAGCTTATACCCGCTCAAATAATAGGCGCTTTTGACAGTTCCGATTTTTTGGCGGAGTAAATCTATCAGTCTAGGGTCACCGCCATCTTCCAGAAGATGTCGAGCTCCTTCCTCCAGCTCTTTTCTATACTGTTCCTCAATTGAACTCCCTATCAGTTTCATCATCTCTTCAAGGTCAAAAAAACTATACTTATTCCGTCATGGCGCCCCGAACTTCGTGATCATCCTAGATATGAGAAAGTTCTAATAGCGCTTAATTTTCTTCACGCGGGTCATAACATGTAGGAGGACCATCAAAACCATCCCAAAAGAACCAAAGCCGGCTACAATTCGAGCACTTTAGAAAATGCGTAAATTTTCTATATAGGTCTTCCGCGTCTATTTTTTCTGAGCAGCCATCATATTCGATATCTGATATGGTAAGCCATTCGTTTGGGTTCGGTATGGCACCTATATCAAGCCGTTGTCCACATGTGCATGAAAATGAAGGCATTCGTTCAGTTCCCAATAATGACGATATCAGTGATATTAGTTGCTCCGGCACCGTTCACGCGACCAAGTACATTGCCAAGTTGATCCGCCGTCACAGTTGAATTTGAAAGATCAACAACAATGCCAGTAGCTTGGTCATTTTTCTTTGCAATTGCTGAAATGATTCGATTTGGATTAGCTGAAGTTGGCGTATACACATCATATGGAACACCATCTACCAGAAGATCTGAAGTTCCACCTCCAGCTCTTGTTCCAACCGGATCACGCAACTCAACATTTCGGCCCAAGCTTGCCATATGCTCCGCAGCTGCGCGTTCACTGGCAGATGGATTGGCCGCTGTGATGTCAAGATTCCCCCGATTTTTACCTCCCAGAACAATATTTTCAACATCTCCGGCGTCATTTGCAACCGTACCGTCTGGCCGCATGATACCTGTTTCACCATCCGGGCCCTTTACCCACTGGTGTCCGTCCGGCAGGTCGGGACGCGCTGCCCCAACACTGTCGTCCAGCGCCTTATAGGCTGCATCTGCGACGTCGGTGTCTCCATTTCTCCGCATCCATCGGATAAGGCGCATGCCGATTTTGTCGCCCGGAATGATCTGCCCCGCCGTCATGGAAATGCCGGTTTCGACGGCATAGGTTTGGGCCATTTCTGCGACACGATCACATGCAGCCTGACTGCCTGCGTCACAGGCAAGTCCTGTTTGCGCCAGGTCATAGGCGTCCTTGCCTGTCAAGTAGTAATCAGTTGCAGTCAACCCTCCGACCAGGGCCGGGATGATAAACACACACGGACCACAGTTGTTGTCATAATCCAACAACGCCGCTGAAGCCGTGGCGTAGACATTGTCAGCTTCACCACCAGATGCCAGAACGCCCGCAATCGCGGCTACTGAGCCTCCCCAACTGAGCTGTTCCACCGCTATGTTTAGGAAACGGAGGACCACGAATGGCAAACAAGCGACCGAAGCCCGAAGAGATTGTCTCGAAGTTACGGCAGGTTG
>NZ_JBDZYF010000011.1:0-139211 GCF_040329495.1 Ruegeria sp. SCP10 | reverse complement strand
CAGATGGCCACGCTTTCCTCTTTCTTCCCGCGGTCGCATGGCAAGCCGCGGGTGAGCTTCCCCAACTGAACCGGTCCACCGTTATGTTCAGGAAACGGAGGACAGAGAATGGCGAACCATGGTGAGCCTGATCTGACTGGTTCGGTTTGATTGTTAGTGCATGTTTGGCCTTTGGTCTATTGGGACGATTGTTTCCGGTGCCGGTGGTCGGTGTCTGACGTCAGCACCAATGGGACAGTTTAAGTCGATTTGATAAGAGAGGGTTTCTGGCTCATTGGTGCTGACGTCAGACAAGCTGCATCAATGCTCTGTCAGAGGTGGTCTACTACGTTCATTTTTAGACACGCTATCGTAGGCCCTGCCCCTCTCGCGTCTGTGCAGACGTCAGCCGTTCCATAGCGTTTATGAGGGGCATTGCCCTAACCCCCCCCTGCCCCGGAACCTCCCTGTCGTCTGCATAGACAAGGATACGTTCTGAGACGTCCAGTTCTTCTGCTGCGATGTGAAACCCGCGCGTTACCTTCGCCGATGTCGTCCGCTTGATCTCTATGGCCCAGAGGACGCCGCCGGGAAATTTCAACATCAGATCCACCTCAGCCCCTGCTGAAGAGCGATAGAAGCTTGCTTCTGTTCCGCGTGGTGCAGCTGCAATCAGGTTTTCAATACAGAATCCTTCCCAACTGCCGCCGACAACTGGATGCCCCAGCAGGTCTTCCTGCGTTTCGATCCCAAGAAGCGCATGGGATAGACCAGAATCGCGTATATAAACTTTGGGAGATTTGACCAGACGCTTCCCGGCATTGGAATGCCAGGGCGGTAGGCGACGCACCAGCATCAGGTCAACCAGTAAGTCAAGATAACGCGCAACGCTCTGGCCGGAGACACCCAGGTTTCCAGCGAGTTTTGCCGCGTTGAGTATCCCGCCTTGCTCATGGGCGAGCATTGTCCAGAACCGACGCAATGTCTCCGCTGGAATGCGCAACCCGAAAGCTGGAACATCGCGTTCCAGATAGGTGCGGATGAAATCCTCGCGCCACGCCAGGCTGGTTCGGTCGTTCTTCGCCAGGAAGCTGTCGGGAAACCCACCCCGCAACCAGAGCGCGGAGAGCGAGTCCGCTCCGGTTTCCGACAAGGTGAAAGGCGTCAGCTCGTGGTAACTGACCCGTCCCGCCAGGGATTCTGCGCTTTGGTGCAGAAGCGTGTTCGAGGCCGACCCGAGCAGCAGGAATTGACCAGTCCGATGCCCTTGCCTTCGGCGTCGGTCAATTTGACCACGTAAGGCCTTGAACAGGTCCGGCATAAGTTGAACCTCATCAATCACTACTAGGCGGCCGACCTGTTCATCGAGATAAAGGTCGGGCTCTTCGAGTACCTGGCGATCGGCAGATCTCTCCATATCAAGATAGACAGCATCACGGCTTTCAGCGATATCCTGCGCGAGTGTTGTCTTCCCTACTTGCCGCGGCCCAAGCAGGACTACGCCCGCCTGGTTCTCCAGGGAATCTTCAACTGATTTTCTATCACCGCGCTCGATCATACCTTGCATTTATTCCATACAGTGGAAGATTTACAAGGATAAACTTCGAGGGCTATTTCCTTATCAGCTTGTAGCTCGGTGCAATCAAACATCGTCTGCCTTCCCTGTCCCATCTCGCATTCCGCCGGCGTATAGCCTATTACACACGCCTATTTGAGCCACGTCATGGATCGCTCGGTTTGCCGGCTAACATAGCTGTGGGCGTCATGTCGCCCTTGTCAATCTTGGCTGCCAGTGAAATCAGATATGCCCTGTGAGACCGTATCGTTTCAGTCCTTTGAGTAATGTACCCTAGGATCATGAAGCGTATGGCTGGGCCATGGGTGGTCTTCATAGCATACCAAGTGTCACCAAGATGTAGTTGGTCTGCAATGGTGTCCATAATTCGATCACAATGCGCCTGATCTTTCGCAAAGCGTAGTTCCGAGCACAGCCTGGGAAAACTGCGCTCCATTTGGTCTGGGGAAACTTGAAGCTGAGAAAATTTTTCTTTCTTAACTTTCGGATTCAAAGAGTCATCTTTGTGCCCCTCAAATTCACTGTCACTGTCCCTCAAATTTTCTGTATCTGCCTGTGCAATCTCAGAGATTTCCACAGAGATTTCTGCCAGTAGCTTGTTGAGTACATCCGCATCCGGTTTGCGACGCAGAGCATTGCGTACGGTGGCCATCAAACCCGAGATTTTGGCGTCGTCTGCTAGGAGCTCCCTGAGGCGCGCTAGAGCGGCGGAAACCTTGTCGCGGAGTACAGTGAACTCCAGAACTCGATCAACATGTCTCTGAGCCTCCTGGATCAACTCAGCGTGCCGTTCAGACAAAGGCATCAAGGAGAGCCCGGTCGCGGTGACCACCCTGCCCTGTCGATCCCGGCGCGCCCATCGCTTGCCGTTTGCGCTCATAACGCGACGGACAAGCCCAAGCTCAACCAGCGTCGAGATATGACGCTCAACTGTCTGCACACTAACATGCGTTCGTTTGGCGATCGCCGCGTTGGACGCGAAGCAGATGTGATGATCATCTTGGTCCGCAGCAATCTGATCACTGCCCACAAAGGAAATCATCGCTCTCAGGACATTGAGGGTGGTGGATTTTAGTCCAAGAGGTTCTCTGGCCTCTTCAACGGCGCGAAGAAGAAACCACTTTTTGGGCGTACTACTCCTCTGCCCTGCCGTTGCCGACAAGGTTGCTCCATTAGGAGCCAATGCTGTTAGTGTTTTCATGATTATCTATCGGCAGACAAAAATTACCCATTCGCTCAAGAGCGTTTTTTCTTGTGTGGTGATTTGGGTGCTGCTAGATTCTAGGTGTCTAATCTAAGAATTGCGCTTTGCGCAGCAGCCCTCGAAGCTCCGGTTTCGGGGGTTTTGTTTGTTTGCCTTCCTCCTTTCTGCTCGTCCTCAGTTCTTTTTCTCGGTGTTTACAGCTGTAAACTCAGCGTGTGAGCGCTTGATGATTTCAGCCATGTTCTTGTCCAACCAGCTAGCAAAGCCAGCGTTAGCTCCGGTTCTTTTGACCGAAACAGTTAGTGATCCGTTGGTGGATTTGATTGTAACGCCATCAATTGGGCTTACTTCGGCTGCACCTTCTCTTTGTCGTGCACCACGTTTGACAGCTGCCTTAAGGAGCATTTCCAGCCGATCATCTGAAGACATCGATGGCTCAATAGTTGCAAGCAAGTTGGCTGCTTCATCTTCCGCCAGCTTGCCTGCAACGAAGTGTTCTGCAAGCACGGTCCATTTTGGGCGGCCAGATTTTGGGGCTGCGCCGATCATGTCACCAATCTTTGCAGGAACATGTTGCGTAACTTTTGTCAGGTGAGACAGCCCTGATTTCGAAACGTTCAATACTTGCCGCGCCGTTGCAGTGTTATGTCCGGAAGTCAGGATCGCCTCGGCGAAACGTGCTTTCTCGTAGAAGGAAAGATTGCGCCTCGCAGCATTCTCAAGCCCTTTGGCGAGAAGCGCTGAAGCATCGTCGATATCCTGAACATTGGCGCGGACTTTAATACCGAGTTCACGACAAGCTTTGAGCCTCCTCCTCCCATAAATTGCCTCGTAACGACCGTCGGATTTCGATTTTCTGACAAGAATGGGAACTTGTTGGCCACCGCCTTTTATGCTCGACATCAAGCTTTCAAAACTATCGTCTTCTTCGTCAGTGTTTACAGCTGTAAACTCACCAAGCCTATCGGCTGGCCCCCAATCGTCGATCAGAGCAGGGTCAATTTCCCTGATTGCGGCAAGTGAGCCCTGAAGCGCACCAAGAGCAGGGGCATTGGGTTTTGGGGTTTTATCGATGGCCTTGGGGCTGGAGCGCGCGATGGTGTTTGCGATCCCCGACATCTCCTGTAGCGATTTTCTAGCCATTAGCTGCGTCCCCATGCTAGGTGGATCATTTGCTCTACTTCAGAGCCGATCGCATCCATTGAGTTCTTTGCCCGATCATAAGTTGCGCGTGTCATTTCCGACCGCACGACCTCGTAAATTGATTGTTTGAGCATTGTGGCGTCACTGATTGCAGTGCTTTTGAGGGCCGTAGCTGACATAACGCGATCCTGAAACAGTGCTCGCATGAAGGAAGCCAGTTGTTGAGACGGTACATCTGTCGGCTCGTCACGCGTTATTAGGAATTTGAAGTTGTCGTATTCGAGTGTAGCGCCGGCATCTTCAATGACTGCCATGTAAGCCCCAGCGAGTTCGAGGAATTGAGCCGTCGAAGACACGTCCAGCATTGAAGGTGTCAGTGGCACAAGCAATGAACTGGCGGCGGCCATCCCGGCTATTGTCAAGAATCCGAGTTGAGGTGGGCTATCAATCAGAACAAGGTCAAAATCGCCTTCTACCTGGGCCAAGGCATTCCGTATTCTCGTAAAGAACGGATGGTCCGGGTTGGAGTGAACGGCAGACTCTGTCTCAAATTCGGAAAGAACAAGCCGTGACGGTGCCACAGACAGACCGGGGAAGTATGTCGGAAGCACTACGTCCGCCATATCTACCGGATCTTCATATCGAATAGCATCGTAAATCGTCAGCCCGTCAAACTCTATTTCGGGACTAATGCCACACATGGATGTAAGCGAACCTTGTGGATCCAGATCAACGGCCAGAACACGGTAACCGCGAAGTGCAAAATAATGAGCCAGGTGAATTGTTGTGGTGCTCTTGCTGCTGCCACCTTTGAAGTTCATCAACTGCCAGACTTGGAGCTTTTCTCCTTCAGTGCGTCGAGGAATATAGCGCCCTTTTTTGCGGGAGGTTTTCTCTAACGTTTCGCGTGTTTCCCAAAGCTCTTGGGCAGTGTAGTAACGCCGACCACTTCGTACTTCCTTTGGTTCAGGAATCGTTCCTTCGGCGTGGACCTTGCGCATGAACTGACCAGAGACACCTAAGAGTTCAGCCGCTTCTGGGGCTGCAAAGTTGCGAAGTGTTTTGGTGTTATCAGGGGCAAACGCTGCAAGGAGATGTTCTCGGATAGCCGAGTTTAATCTTTCAGAAATTTCCGTAGCGAGTGTTGATGGTCGCTCTGCCGTAAGTGGTGTCACGGGAATCATGTAGTTGCCTCAAATTAAAAAATGTGGTCATTTTCGCGCCACTTGAGACAAACAGCCGTGATTCACTGCCCTAAGTCAAGAATTTTCGCCTATATTGTGGGCTACGCGGACCAATGAACTACATGCGCTTTGTATCAGAGCAGGGCGGTTTACAGTTGTAAACCCGTTAGAAGAGAATTGTGGACTCAGAAATCAGAGTTAGATCCTCCGCGAATCAAGCAGGCATTTGCGTAAAACTTCTATACAAGCTCCACTTTGAGCGGAGCATTTCTTGCCAAAAGCTTAGGTCATGAATGAGCGAGACGAATTGTGGGACGATATCAGAGAAGGGTCGGGGGTTAGTTGGGCTGATTTCGTTAATCTCACCCCAACAGGTCCGTCGCCGGGTTTTCTGCGATATCCACATCGTCATAATATTTCTGCGCCTGGACCATTGATCGGTGCAGCGAGAGGCGCATGGCGGCCTGGATTGGGGCGCCGTCCAGTGCGGCCTGGGTCAGAAAGCCCGAGCGTAACCCGTGCGGCGAGGCGAAGCCCTCCGGCAACCCTGCCAACTGGAGGCGATGTTTGACGATCTGATAGATAGCGTCCGGCGAAAGCCGACGTTTCAGCACACGATCCGCTTTTGAGACTGGTCTGAACATTGGCCCATTCTTAATCTGCCCAACCTCGATCCAATGGACCAGCGCCTGGGCTGCGCGGCCTTTCAGCACCAGTCGCGGTGTTTCACCTTTGGCTGTGGTCTTGGTCTCCAGTAGTGAAATCCAAACCAGGCTTTTCTCGTCGAACTCCTTCAGCGAGACGTCTTCAAACATCAACCCGGCGATCTCCGAGCGCCGCCGACCACCAGAAGCCCAGCCCAGCATCAGGATAGCCCGGTCGCGGCAATCGCGGCGGGAGCCGCGACAGGTGGCCAGCAATTGTTCGAGGATGTCCCGCGTGATTGGGTGCTGTGATTTTGGGGCAGGGGGGCGAGCGGCGGCCCGGCGCGCTTTGGACCGGGCCTGTTTGACCTGAGGCGCGTCAAAGGGGCTGGCGAGGTTCTTCATCCGGTGAAAGGCCAACCAGGACGCGATGCGCCGGTCCAGAGTCGACGGGGCCGGGCAGGCAAGGGACTTGCGCAAACCTTGCGCGATGAGTGCCTCTGCCGTTTGGCGCGCAATATCCTCCTCGGACACGTCATTCAGATCGCGGACGTGATCGAGAATGAAAGCGAGGGCGGTGGCCTCACTCTCGGGCCAATCCAGCGCCGACCCGAAACGCGCGGCTTTCCACGCCGTGATGTAGAGCAGATCGCGCTCATAAGCCCTTAGCGTGTTGGCCGGCGTGCCGCGGATGTAAAGATCGGTCAGCGCCTCCTGATCCGCTTGCGACAGGGCAGGGGAGGCGGCGGGGAAGTATGGGGCAGGGGGCTTCATGGGGCCTATTCTGAGCCGATTTCCGGGTGAAATCAATCATACCTGATAAGAGAAACTTATCGCGTATGACGGAGATTTAGGAATATGCGAAATGTAGCGATCAAAATGATCATTTTTTGCGCGTAAGGCGGGTAGGGGGCTTGCAAGATGAAAGATTTGAAGCTGTGTCGCATCCGTTGCAAAGCTTTAACCAACCCAAAACTCTGCAACGGAACCCCTTCTGCGCGTCATGCAGTATACGCCAAGGCGTAACTCAATAGGCCCTGGCACAGACTTCAATTCAGGATTGATATACTGTCATTTCTTGCTCCGATGACTCAAGCCGCAAGGGCACAAGCGCCTGATAGGCCGGTGAGTCATGCCAGGCATTCAGATCTTCCACTGTCGGAAAACGTACAACGACAGCAAGTTGATGCTTGATCGTCTCTCCGGCCAGGGCCCGGGGGTCACGTCCACTTGCCAAAAGCTCGGCACCGTACTGTGACGCAAGATCTTTGGACTTTTGCAGATATTCCTGAAACTTAGCGGGATCCTTGATTGTAACGCGAGAGATGAACAAGGCGCTCATGATGTCCTCCTTGGATAGAGTGTTGGGGTGTAAGAAAAACAAATCCTACGGTGCAAGTTCATGCTGCGTGATTGATGGTCCGGCGGGGCTTGTGTGAAGCAAGCCACCCATCAGCCTCTTGACTAAATTTGGGTTGTGCGAGTTGGACATAGTCCCTGTCTGCCTCTACCCGGCGCAGGTCCAATGCTGGGGTCAGCAGAATCTTTGTGAACTCCATCATCGCGCGCAATCGGCGAGGCAGATTTGTGCGCAGGTCCGGGCGTTCTGCAACTGTGCGCCGGACGATGCTTTCGAACGCCTCCGGGTCGCGGCCACCCACGTTTTGGACATCATTTGTCGGTGCATTCACCGCAAAACTCCCGCGGCGGTATTCGTCTGCGTAGATTGCCAGCTGAGATACGGCCGCTTCAGAATAGTTCGAAGGCGGTACAGCGCGCAGCGCCTTTGACATCATCCTCTCGGAAATTTCCATGTAACGCACCCTCCGACCCAGCGCACGTGCCATGGCATCTGCGATCTGGTTCGGAGAAATCAGGTCCGGCCCGGTCGGGCGGTAGGATTTACCGGCATGGGCATCAGGATCGGTCAATGCCGCTACAGCGACGCTGGCGATGTCCTCATTCGATGGCGGTGCGTTTTTTTTCTCATCGCCTGACCCCAATGGCATCGTGAACAGCCCCAAATGGGCCGCCATATCAAGGACCATAAGGTAATTGTCTGCAAACCAACCTGGGATCACCGAGGTCACGGTGAAACTTGGAGACATCTGGTTAAGCAGGTCCGAGATATAGACTTCGCGGGTGAAGAAAGACGGGTGGTCCGCAGCGGCAGCCATTGCCCAAGCGACACCACATGCTCCAATCCCGCCTCATGCGCTGTTGCAGAAAAAATTGCGTTGAAATGCAGCCCGTTCGGCGCGGTCGGGGCACATTGATAGGCCCGTTGAACGCCTTTCATGCCGCGGCGCATATCACTGAGGGCATACTGATTGCCTAGAAAAATCTCGGCCCCAGCGTTTTTCAACTTTTCTGACCGCGCATCGATCCTGTGGACAAATGCCCTGACGGGAAAGCCTTTTTCGAGCAGTTGCGTCGTGACGTGCAATCCAGTTTTTCCAGCAGCGCTGGTCACCAGGGTTTTTGGTAAGGTTGACATTGGCGGGGTCTCCATCGAAGTCTGCTGTAAGAAATAAAGTGACAGCTTTATTTTATAAAGTAACGTTTTCGTGAGGCTCCGATGGCGAAATCCCGATCCTACAAGCTGCTCTGTCCGATTGCGCGGGCATTGGACCGGATCGGTGACCGTTGGACGCTGTTGATCCTGCGCGATCTACATGCGGGTCCGGCACGTTATTCCGACCTTCAAAAGGGGCTGACAGGGATCGCGGCCAATCTGCTGGCAGAGCGTCTCGCGAAACTTGTCGAGGATGGTCTGGTCAGAAAATCCGAAACCGGCCATGGGACATCGGTCTATGAACTGACCGAGCTTGGGCAACGCACTTCGGATATCATATACGAGTTGGCAATATTTGGCGCGCGATTCCAGCCGGAAGGCCCTGTTATCGCCCCCGGCAATCTTCGAACCGTTGCAACAACAATGGGAGCTGCCGCAAACCGTGTTGCAACGCCGGAAATGACCTTCGAGGCCGCTGTCATGGTGGACGGAGAGCATATGCGCCTGACGGTCAATAACGGCCACGCGACGATGCGCTATACGGAGAGTGAGAGTCCCGATCTGGTTTTCTCAACCAGCTATTCAGACCTACTGGCCGTAACCGAAGGGGAACTGGATTTCGATACCTTCGCTACCAGACACAGCAAGCTGGATGTAATCTCACTCGGTAAGGAGACGGAGTTCATTGCGTTAATGTCGCGCATAACGGCCTTGTTGCAGAAGGAATAACCTAGCGGGTGGTGGATCAGTTCAGTTGGAAAGGCTCAACGTTTCCTGAAAGAAGTGGTAGCCTCTCAATGATACCATTCTGACACTCGCTCAGAAACTATTCGGCGGGTCTAAAAGTGATTTTCCACTTGCCAGTCAGTCTTGCACCATAGTTTGCGACACGTTCCATTACGTCAGAGTTTATGCGCAGTCCTTACACCGATCAGTGGCAGGTATCCTTTGGTCGATTAGCCTCGGCTACTGGGCTCAGTTGCGTTGCGCTGCGGAATCTCTCTGCTCTCAATTCTTAAATCAATCGACGCTGCGCGAGGTTACGCATCAGATGGCTCACCCCGAAGGTCCATTCTGCGCATTCGGTAGAAAGCCGCACAGTGTTCGATAGTTTGCCTAGTCCTTCGCAGGAGACGCTGACAATGTCGCCAAGCTTGTGCGTGAAACCTTCTCCGGGCAGGTCTCGGTCATCCGTTGGCGCAAACAACGTGCCGAGATACAGCATAATACCATCCGGGTATTGATGGTGTCGCCCGAGCGTTTGTCGCACCAGATCCTCAGGATCGCGGCTAATTTCCTTCATCGAGCTGTGGCCGGAAAGTACATAGCCGTCCTCGCCTTCAACCCGCAGGTCGAGTTCGGCGTTACGCACATCGTCCAGCGTGAACACGTCATCAAACAATCGGATCATTGGTCCGATAGCCGCCGACGCATTGTTGTCTTTGGCTTTGGAGAGAAGCAGCGCGGACCGGCCTTCCACGTCGCGCAAGTTGACATCGTTGCCAAGGGAGGCTCCGACAATCCGGCCAGAAGATGAGACAGCTAACACGACCTCTGGTTCAGGATTATTCCAGCTGGAAATGGGATGCAGGCCAACCTCGGCATTGGCACCAACTGCAGACAAGACCTGCGCCTTTGAAAATACTTCAGCGTCAGGGCCAATACCCACCTCGAGGTATTGGGACCACAAACCCTCGGCAATCAACGCCTCTTTGACCTTCGCAGCTTCGTCGCTACCAGCCTGAATATTGCGCAAACTCGAGCCAATGACTTCACCGACACGCGCACGGATTTCTTCGGCCAGGTGCGGATTCCCCGCTGCACGTTCTTCAATGACACGTTCGACCATTGAACTGGCAAATGTTACGCCACAGGCTTTGATCGACTGCAGATCACAAGGTGCAAGGAAATGGACGAGATCGGTCGCAATCGGATTGGCTGCAATTTCCTCCAGTGTACCAATGTTATGACCTTCGGCGGACCGCACATATTCGGGTGGGTCAATCATCTCGCAAATGTCCCGCACCAAGGGGGCCACTTTGGACGTGATGTCATAGATCCGGCCACTGCGCAGGGTCACTACGGCAGGGCCTTCAACCTCGGGCAACCAGACACGTCCCAGCCATGTGCCTTGCTGTTCGGTCTCTGTCAGAAAGGTCGTCATTCGTATTTCCTCACTTCGAAGTTCTGTAGGTGCCGTGCTCCAACCCGCTGACGGGCAGATCGCAATAAAAGAGGCCGCCGGCGGAGGGGGTTGCTGCCAACTCATCTTCGGTCATGGCCAGCCGAGCGGTTGTAATGAACAACCGATCCATTTGCTGCCCGCCAAGGCAACAACAGGTCACATTGGGGACGGGGAGGGCAACGCGGCTATCCTCGGTCCCGTTGGGCAGGAAACGTTGAGCGCATCCGCCTCCGAAACGGGTGTTCCAGAGCGCCCCTGCAGCATCAACGGTTGATCCATCCGGCTTTCCGATCTGGCTGTCCACGAACAAACGCTTATTGCTGAGCTGTCCTGTGTCAGGATTGTAGTCAAAAGCGAAGATTGGGGTAGAGGCCGTATCTGCGAAGTACATAGTCCTTCCATCAGGTGAAAAGACGATAGAGTTGGCGCAGCCGACGCGTTCGATCACTGTCGCAATGCCATCCGGTGAAACACTCCATACTGGAGTCGTCGGCTTCATGTCGTCTTCATCAATCCCACCGACCAGAAAGCGACCCTGCCGATCCAGCCCACCATCGTTCATACGCGACGTGGAGCTTTCTGGCTGATAGGCTTTAATCAACTCGCGTTCAGTGGTGTCCAAATCCAGCCAATATAGACCATCGGTAAATGCAGCTAGAACGCGCTGATCTGTAAAAGCAAAGGCGCACAGTCCTGTAGGAAGTGCGCGCTTTTTGAGATCTTTGCCGTTCTCGTCGCAGGACCAAAGAGCGTCGCCAAAGATATCCGTCCAATAAACGCGGGCGGTTCGGGTGTTCCATTGGATGCCTTCGCCAAGGATGCATTTGGTGTCCGCCAACAGCGATGCGGAATAAGTCTTCACGATTGTTCTCCTATGGCTGGTGCGGGGAACAAGCATCCCGGATTAAGGGTCATATTTGGGTCCAGCAAATGTTTTACACCGGCCGTGATGTTTTGATCAGCTTCGGACTGGCGCATTTGATGATCGGCAAGACGACTGCGCCCAATGCCGTGTTCGGCGCTGATACTGCCGCCGAGAGCATCAACGATCGGATAGATCAGTCTCAGAAGGCGAGAGATCTCGGGTTTTACTTCGCCCTCAGGGGTGCCCGCGGGGGGCAGGGCGTTGAAGTGAATGTTGCCGTCCCCAACATGCCCGTAACTAACGGTCAACCAACCTGGCGCGGCTTCAGCAAGGCAAGACTGGGCCTCCACAATGAATGTCGGAACTACTGATACTGGCACGGAAATATCGGTCCGCAAGTGCCGACCTTGGGCGGCCTGTGCCTCGACCATTGCCTCGCGGATAGACCAGAATGCTTGTGCTTGGGTCAAGCTTTCTGCCAGCGCACCATCCGCAATCAGGTTTTTGTTCATCGCGGTTTCAAAAAAGCTTTCGATGAGTTCTCGCAAGTTCAAAGGCCCCGAGCAGGCCATCTCCATGATGACATAGTTTTCGTGGCAACCATCAAGTGGGTCTCGCAACCCGTGCTGATGCTCCAACGCCATTTCCAAACACGCGCGCGGGATAAGCTCAAAAGCAGTCATCAAGTCAGCACAATGGGTGCGCGCGAGGCTATAGAGCTGAACCACATCCTCAACGCTTTCCAACGCCAAGACTGCAGTTTCGCTGTTGGTTATGCGAGGCAGTAGCTTCAACGTCGCGGCCGTAATGATCCCAAGTGCGCCTTCGGTTCCAATAAAAAGCTGCTTTTTGTCGAATCCACGATTGTCTTTTCTGAGTTGGTTGAGGGTGCTTAAGATCGTTCCATCGGCCAAAACGACCTCTAACCCCAGGACGAGATCGCGCATCATTCCATAGCGAAGTACGTTAAGGCCGCCAGCATTGGTGGCAATTGCACCGCCGATCTGCGCTGACCCCTCTGCGCCAAAAGAGAGTGGGAACAGTCGATCAGCTTCTTGGGCCTGATCCTGAAGTCTTTGGACGATACAGCCGGCTTCGACCTCGACCGAATAATTTGTCGCGTCGAGTTTTCTGATCTTGGACATGCGCTGCAAGTTCAGGATCACTGCCTGTTCGTCATTTTCTGTATGACAGCCGCCTACAAGTCCAGTGTTACCTCCCTGTGGGATCACGTGCAGGCCGTTGGAGGCGCAGTATCTGACGACTTCAGACACATCTTTTGTCGTGGCAGGTAATATAACACAATACGGCTTAGATACGTAATCGCCTGTCCAATCCTTCAAAAAGGATGAGGTGGAGGCCTCTTGCTCCAAGACATACCGCGCACCCACGATCGCCCGTAGCGCATCCGCGTGCGCGAAGTCGGCCAATGCCCTCTCCATTTCGAATCTCTCCTCCCGTCGATAGTTGGACAATAGTGCAAAAAAACTATTTGTCCAACAATCATACAATATGATAATGCTGAAATCAGCACAGATTCGTCCAGTGGCGATTTGGGCAAGGGAGGAAAACCGTGAAGGCCATTCGAATTCATGGTCCGCATGACGTGCGTGTGTCTGATGTGAGCAAACCTGAACCCTCATCAGATGAGGTTTTGGTCCGGATCCGTGCGACAGGAATATGCGGAACGGATGTGGAGATCCGTGATGGAACAATGGCTTATTTTTCCCGTGGCATGGCGAAGTTTCCTGTTACACCGGGCCATGAATGGGTTGGTGACGTGGTCGCCTTAGGTGACCGCGTCACGGGCTTTGAGGCCGGTGATCGGGTTGTTGGCGAGTGCTCTGTCGGCTGTGCGCAATGCGAGCTGTGTCTTTCTGGAAACTATCATCGTTGCCAAAGCCGTACCGAGACTGGAATCTTGAATCGCGATGGAGGTTTTGCCGAATACATCCGCTTTCCGGCGTTGTTTTTGCACAAGATCTCGAAAGACGTGGAAATTAGCGCCGCGGCATTGGTAGAGCCGTCAGCTATAGCCTTTAACGGTGTGAAGGCAGCGAAAGTTTCACCTCAGGACTATCTGGCAATTCATGGGGACGGGCCGATTGGGTTGCTTGTTCTGATGATCGCTAAAGTGTTTGGTGCAAAACGTATTGCGGTGGTGGGAGCTGATCCGGAACGTATGAGATTGGCATACGAACTGGGTGCCGATCTGGTTGTCGATGCCCGTTCAGAAGATGTGTCAGCGCGTCTGGGGATCAGTGGCTTTCCAGATGTTTCAATCGAAGCGACAGGTGTTCCTGAGGCCGCAGCTACTGCGATCCGCACGACAGCGCCAGGCGGGCGAATCGTGTTGCAGGGCCTTTTCGGAGGGCGCCTACTGAACGATTTCGATCTGGATCAGATTGTAATCAACGATCTCACGCTGAAGGGGGCTCTGGGCAGCCCGAATATATGGCCCGATGTGATTTCCATGATCGAAACAGGGCGAATTGAACCCTTGAGAATTGTCACCAATGCAATCGCGCTGAACGAGTTTGAAGCAGGGCTCGACCTCGTGACGTCGCGCGAAGGCATCAAGGTGGTTGCCTTGCAGGAGGATACGTGATGTTGGCGCTGGAGGGGCAGGGGCTCAGCAAAACCTATAGTGGGGTAACCGTTGTCAGAGACATCGACATTGCGGTTGAGCCTGGGCGCATTCGGGCGGTGATCGGCGAAAATGGTGCGGGTAAGTCGACGTTGATGAAGATGTTGACGGGCATCGTACAGCCTTCGGCCGGGAGCATTCGGTGCAACGGAGAGTCTGTGGCATTTCAGACCCCGGGCGATGCCATGTCAGCCGGCGTTGGGATCGTGCACCAAGAATTGCAGATCGTGCCAACTCTCTCTGTGGCAGACAATTTGATGCTGGTAGCAGGAGATGCCATACCCAAGACTTGGCGCGGATCGCCATCAGAAAGAACGTTTGTAAATGCCCAGTTGAAACGGGTCGGATTGGACGTCAAACCGACGACCTTGGCGGCCAATCTTTCCGCAGCACAAGCGCAATTATTGGAAATTGCCAAAGCGTTGGCGCTCGACAGCAGGGTACTGATTTTTGATGAGCCCACCTCGGCCTTGCCGCCCAACGACGTCGAACGGTTGTTAGCATTGGTCGAAGGCCTGCGGGACGACGGCCATGCCATCCTCTACATCAGTCATCACCTTAATGAGATCAAGCGCATCGCCGACGACATCACTGTTCTGCGAGATGGACAACTTGTCGGGCATTACCCCTGTGCTGATCTGTCAACGGACGACATGATCCACCTGATGGTCGACCGCCCCGTTGCCCTTTACGGCAACATGTTGCCGGATCATGGCGAAGATGAAGTTTTGCGAGTTGAAGGCCTGACAAGCGAGCATGTCGCGAATATTGGTTTTTCGCTGCGCAAGGGTGAGATCATCGGCTTCGCGGGATTGATCGGCTCTGGTATGCACGACGCCGCACAAACGCTTGTCGGCGAGCAAAAATGGCTTCGTGGATCAGTTAGCGTGAATGGAAAGCCTGTGCGTCTCCGCTCTCCGGCGCAGGCCGCAGAAGCTGGTATCGTCATCGTGCCGGAAGAGCGCAAGATCCAGGCAATCCTGCCTGATATGTCGGTGCAAGAGAATTTCCATATTGGGCGGCACGGAGCATTCCGCGACAATGGTCTGCTGTCACCCAAGGCAATGCGCAGTAAAGCGGAAGACCTGGTGAAGATTTTCAAGGTGCGGTTGGCGAGTTTGAATCAGCCCATCAGCACGTTGTCCGGCGGCAATCAGCAAAAAGTCGTTGTTGCGCGCTGCGTACAATCTGACCCCGAAGTTTTGATCTTATCAGAACCGACGCGAGGGGTAGACGTTGGCGCGAAAGACGACATCCATCAGCTTGTGCTGGACCTCGCAAAAGCGGGAACGGCGGTAATCGTGATTTCCTCGGAAATGGACGAAGTCTTGGCGCTGTCCCACAAGGTTGCGGTTTTCAGCGCAGGCGAGATGGTTGGGCTTTTGCCTCGCGAAGACGCAACCCCCCAAAACGTTATGAAGTTGGCGACCCCGAAGACAAAGGATGTCACAGATGACCGCGCAGCCTGATATGCAATTGCAACCACCACAAAACCCGTTGGCGCGGTTCTGGATCTGGTCCAGCCAGTTCCCTGAGAGCCGTTTGATCCTTGCCATTCTCATCGGTGGCGTATTGTTGTCCTTCGCCTCGGATGCGTTCCTGTCTGCCCGAAATATTCGGTCGGTGTCATTGGCATTTAGCTTCTCCGCCATTGCGGCGATGGGACAGCTATTGGTGATCCTTACAGGACGCATCGACTTGTCAACGGGTTCTGTCATGGGACTCTCCGGCATGGTGACAGCCTTGGCGTTGGTTTCTGGCGTGCCCGTTGGTTTGGGCGTGGTCATCGGTATCCTGGTTGGGGCTTCGGTCGGGCTGGTGAACGGGTTGTTTTCAGTCAAATTTGGAATTTCAAGCTTCATCGTGACCCTCGGAACCTTGCAGGTCGCACGCGGGATAACCGTTGGATTGACCGAAGGTGACACGGTGTCTGGCTTTAGCGATGTCTTTCTTTTCTTGGGCTCTGGTCGGGTTCTGGGCGTGCCGCTGCCGGTGTGGATCATGATCATCCTGCTGATCGCTTTTACCGTATTCCTGAAATACACAGCGCGGGGCCGCGAGATCTTTGCGATAGGCGGGAATGAGACAGCCGCTCGGTTGGCGGGTGTAAAAGTCCCTCGGTTGCAAGTGCTGGTGTTTGTTCTGTCTGGTGCCTTGGCCGGTTTGGCTGGAGTGCTTCTTACCGCCCGACTAGGGGCTGCCGTGTCCAATGCTGCAGTCGGCTATGAGCTCATCGTCATCGCGTCAGTTGTGATTGGAGGCGCGTCCTTGTCCGGGGGGGCAGGGACTGTGCTGGGCGTAGTGTTGGGAGCGATGCTGATTGGCATCGTTAACAATGCACTCGTGCTGCTGACGGTACCGACCTATTGGCAGCAGACATTTACAGGGGCTGTGATTGTCGCCGCCGCACTGGTGGACCAGATGCGACGGCGATGATCCCCATCCAAGTTGTTTCAACGCGGTCACCAACGTCAATCAACGGCCGCACTACTACCTGAGGAGGAAGACCATGACGAAACGCAATAGCATGAGCCGGCGACAGTTCATAGGCGCTGTTACAACGGCGACGGTTGCTGGCACGACAATGACGATGTTCTCGCCAAAAAACGCACGCGCGGCTGGAGGACCGATAAAATTGGCCTTTGTACCCAAAGCGCTCAACAACCCGGTGTTCGAAGTGACCCGCTGGGGCGCTGAAGACCGGATCAACGAGCTGGGTGGTGACGTCGAATTCCGTTGGGTTGGTCCAACGACTACAGATGCGGCCGCTCAGGCTCAGATCATCGACGACTTGGTTATTCAGGGGGTGGACGGTATCTGTTTGTCCTGCAACGACCCGGATGCATTAGTTCCAGCCATCAACCGTGCTGTGATGGAAGGCGTAACCGTCATTACTTGGGACGCGGACAGCCCGACCTCTCAACGGGCCACAAACGTTTCCATCAACCAGGAAGCAGCGGGTGCCGAGGCTGGCAGGTTGGTTGCCAAGATGGCACCGAAAGGCAAGCTGGCGATCCTGACGGGCACACCAGGTGCGTTGAACCTGGAGCAGCGCGTGGCAGGTTTCCGCTCCGTCGTCGATCAGCACGCGGATATTGAGGTGATTGCAACCGATCCTTGTAATGACGATGTGCAGCGCGCGGTAGAAATCGTTGAACAGCGCATCAACGCGACACCTGACTTGTCCGCCTACTTCTTTGTCGGCATGTGGCCGTTTTTCGCAGATCTGAAGACCATGCCACAGTTGAAAGCCTTTGTGGATCGCGGTGGTGTTTGCGTTTCTCTGGACGCGTTGGAAGGTGCGTTGAACGCGGTCGATCAGGGTTATGCCAACGCACTTGTTGGTTATAGCTGGTGGGGCTTCGGTCAGGCCGCGGTTGATGTGTTGCTAGCGAAGATTCAGGACGGTGTCGATCCGGCAGACCCGATGTATACAGAACTGTTCATCGTCGACGAAGGCAACATTGGCGATTACATGAAGTTGCAATCCGAAACTGGCGGGCGCTTTTAAATGCGTGTCGCCGTGAAAGCGCACTCCTGTGAGAATGCGGGTTCAATGTGGGTTGCTAATCGCACCCTAACCGCGCGCAATTCTCGCTCGCTGTCACGGCGACGTCCATTGGTTTCGCAACTTCGCGAAACTGGCTACTGTGTCCCTGATGCGCACACAGAAGAGGTAAGCCATGGCCCAGTTTGAAGAAATCGGCCGGCAGGGGTATTTGCCGGATCGGATTGCAAGCCATATCTTGCAACAGGTCGATGCGGGTGACCTAAAGCCCGGAGACGCTCTGCCTACAGAAACGGCATTGGCGGAAGCCTTTGGTGTGAGTCGCAATGTGCTGCGCGAGGCAATCGCTCGGTTACGTTCGGACGGCGTGATTGAAACCAAGCAGGGGCGTGGCGCCGTTGTAAGATCCCCGTCGGAACGCACTACCTTTCGGATTGATGCCGGGAGACTGGATCAAAAAGAGAATCTGGGTGATCTTTTTGAACTGCGCGGGCTTTTGGAGATGGACGCGGCCGGATTGGCGGCTCAACGTCGCAACCAGGATGATCTTGATGAGCTGGCCGATGCTCTGGAGATCATGCGTGGTGCAAAGGATTTCGATGAACAGCGCCTAGAGGCTGACGCGCGGTTCCATCGGTGCCTTGGGCAAGCCACGCGGAACGACTATTTGGCTACGATCATCGACTACCTCTCATCACGCCTCAAAGACACTACACGGGCAACCGGGGCCGTCTACGCAAAATCCGATTTGATGGATGTAACAGTAGGTGAACACCAAGCCATTCTGGAGGCAGTGCGCGCGAAAAACGCCGAGGCGGCAAGGGCGGCAATGGCGACGCATATTCGAGGCGCTGCAGAGCGCCTTGGAGTCACGTTACCAGGTTCAGTTTAAACAAAGGACTTACCATGCCCCCAATTCATCACCCGATCGCTGACAGGTTCAAAGACAAAGTTGCGATTGTTACCGGGGGGGCAAATGGTATTGGCTTGGCCATTGTCGAACAGCTTGTCGCCGAGGGTGCGCATGTTGTGTTCTCTGACCTTAATAATGGCGACGGCACGGCAGTAGCTGATCGATTGGGCGATAATGTGCTCTTTGTACAATGTGACATGGGAGAAGAAGCCGACTGCTCAAGGCTCGTTTCCGAGGCTGTAGAAGCGTTTGGGCGCGTTGATTATCTCGTGAATAACGCCTTCGCCTTTGTCGCTGCAGCAGTGGATGCAACGACATCAGATTGGCATAGGTCGCTGTTTGTTGGCCCCGTGGGGTTCGCGCGTATGACCCAACTGGCTGCGGTTGAAATGGTTAAAACCGGCGGCGGTGCAATTGTGAACATGTCATCGATTTCAGGGCACATCGCGCAAAAGGATCGTTGGACCTATAATATGTCTAAGGGTGCAGTGGACCAATTGACCAAGTGTTCTGCATTAGATTTGGCGGCATCAGGCATCCGCGTGAATTCTGTCAGCCCCGGCTGGATCTGGTCTCGGGAAGTCCTGAACGCGGCAGAAGCCGACGGCGGCGGCCGGGAAAAATATGACCCCATTTGGGGGCGCTTCCACATGTTGCGGCGGTGTGGCGAGACTGTCGAAGTCGCCCGGGCCACGCTGTTTTTGTTGTCAGATGATGCTTCATTCGTGACCGGAACAGATTTGCCAGTCGATGGCGGATATTTGGCCATGGGACCCGAGGGGCTCGGCGATGCGGGCCTTGTCGTAGGATCGGTCTAGAATATTGTAAATTAACAATAATACGGCGATCCCAGTGCGGATTTTCTGTGCTGAACCGTGAGAGATTAGCTGCAAATAGCCATTTATTTTACTTGACGAATTAAATGTCTTTGATATTCTACATCGTACCTAGAGATCGAGTCGGGAGGGCCCGATCCGGGTCGGCTAGTTTGCCGTCTGGGACTATTTCTGGAGGAGGCCATGCGGAGATCGCTGAAGACATTGGCAGCTGCAACATTGATTGTTCCAGCTGTCGCAAGTGCCGAAGAGGTGCGCGTTTTGTCGATTGAAACCAATCGAGAGGGTGAGAAGGAATTCATTGCGGATATTGAGGCGGCCTTTGAGGCGTCACATCCCGGTACAGACGTCATTGTTGAATACATGGATGATGAAAGCTTTAAGGTTAAACTGCCTACCTTACTGCAATCCCCCAACAAGCCAGACCTATTCTTCAGTTTCTCGGGCGGCTTGGTTGCTGAACAGGCCTCTCAAGGTGTTTTGAGGGATATAACCGAGTATGCTGAAAGCACTGGGTGTGCCGCTCAACACTCCGATGGCGGCAAGGCAGCCTACTCGGTTGACGGAAAACTCTATGGCCTGCCGATGTATGCGTCGAATGTTGCGCTGTGGTACAATAAACGTCTCGCGGATGAGGCGGGCATTGACCCGACCCAGATCAAGACCTGGGACGACTTTCTTGATCAGGTAGAAGCCGCGAAATCCGCCGGACAGACCCCCATTATCATTGGTGCAAAAGACAAATGGCCGGCGATGTTCTACCACGCCATGCTGGCAAACCGGATCGTCGGTACAGAAGGTTATGCCAAGGCTGCAGTAGGTGAAGACGGTGGATACGCCGGAGACACATGGGTTGAGACGGGCAAACAACTGGAGCGACTAGGCGCACTGGAGCCGTTCCAGGCTGGGTACCTGGACACAACCTATGACAAGTCGCAAACCCTGTTTGGGGATCAGGCCGGTATCTTCATGCTGATGGGCGAGTGGTTGGTCCCCTCGCAGCGAACGGTTGCGACCGATGGCAAAGGAATGACCAATGAAGAGATTGGAGTGGTGCCGTTCCCGGCCGTGACCGGCGGCAATGGGGATGTGAAAGCGACCTTTGGCGGCATGAATGGTTGGCTGGTGTCCGAAGGTGCCTCGGATACAGCGGTGGACTTTCTTTGCTACTATGTTGGGCCAGAAGCGCAGACCAAGGCGGGTGCCGATGGTTTCTATCTTCCGGTGTCCATCGGTGCGGCAGCGGAAGTTGCAGATACGCATAACAAATGGTCCGCCGACCGCTTGTCTGAAAGTTCCGGTCACACAGTATTTGACCAGTCCCTGGTGCCCTCAATCCATGCTGTTCAATTGGATGTAGCGGTAGACTTGATCTCTGGCGCAACCACACCTGAAGACGGTGCCGCCTTGATGGAAGAAGAGCGTCAGTTCCAGTGAGTTCTGGCGCTAACTTGGTGGCTGGGGAGAAACTCCCCACTCCAGCCACAACTGGATGTGACTCCCATGACCGATATGACCGCTTCTGAATCCACGCTGGCGTCGCCGCCCAAAAAGCGACGTATAACCCGGGATGGGCGCCTGATGACGGCGCTTCTGTTTCTGCCACCCGCGCTGTTGCTGTTTACTCTATTTGTTTTCCTGCCATTGATCGAAGGCGCCTGGTACTCGGGCTACAGATGGTCTGGGTATGGAGATGGGCCGACCGATTGGGTTGGGTCTCGTAACTTTGAGATCATGGCGGGGAACTCGACATTCCTACGTAGTTTCAACAACACGCTGATTTTCGTGGCCGTCGCTGTTTTGGTCCAAATCCCAATTGGGATGGCCATGGCTCTGTTGATCTACCGTAAGACTCGCAGCAACACGTTCTTTCGGCTGGTATTCTTTGTTCCCTTCATTCTTGCCGAGGTGGCCACGGGTTTAATCTGGTCCTTCGTTTTCGACGGGGATTATGGCGTAACCTCGGTGTTTTCGACGTGGTTTGGCTGGGAAAAGGTCTTTCCCTTATCAGACCGCACATGGGCCTTGCCGGTGCTGCTGACAGTGTTTGTCTGGAAATACTTCGGCTTCCATATGATGATTTTTATCGCAGCACTGCAGTCCATCTCTGAAGACATGATTGAAGCAGCGCGGATTGATGGGGCCACGCCGGGCCAGATTGTTTGGCACGTACAAATCCCATTACTGAAACCTGCTATTGCAGTGTCCGTCTTCTTTGCAGTTGTTGGCAGCTTGCAGCTGTTTGACCTGATTATTCCCCTAACACGCGGCGGACCGTCCAACACCACGCATTCGCTGGTCAGTTACCTCTACAACTTTGGTCTTGTACGCCAAAAAGTTGGCTTTGGCTCAGCCGTGGGCGTTGTGCTGTTCGTCGTCAGCTTTGTTTTTGCCGTGACCTATCGGTCGACCGTGATGAAATCGAGGGTTGAAAAATGAGTGACTTTGGCTGGCGCGAAGCAACGCGCATTATCATCCTTCTATTCATGACACTGTTAATCCTTCTGCCATTGTCCGCAGCCGTATTGGCTGGCTTCAAAACGCAGGGTGATTTGGCAACCAATCCCTTCTGGTTCCCGCGTGAATGGTATTCCGAGTTCTACGCACAGATCATCGCTGATCCGACATTCTGGACTTATCTGTGGAACTCGCTGTTCATCTCAATCGTGACGACCGTGATCACGGTGATTGTGGCCTCGATGGCGGCGTTTGTGTTCGCCCATATTAGGTTCTTTGGGTCGGAATACATCTTTGGCTATCTGCTGATGGGGCTGATGTTCCCGTTCGCTGCGGCAATCATCCCGCTGTTTATCAAGGTCCGCGACTTTGGTTTGCTGGATACGCCGTGGGGCGTGATCGTACCGCAGGTGGCCTTTGGTCTGGCGTTTTCCGTCCTGCTGTTCCGAACATTCTTTGACGATATGCCGAAAGAACTGTTCGAAGCCGCCCGTGTCGATGGGTGCGGCTACACTCGGTTCTACCTGATGTTCACACTGCCTTTGTCCATGCCAATCGTGGCGACTGTAGCGACGTTCATCTTCACCGGTAGCTGGAACAACTACCTGCTGCCTTTGATCATGCTGAATTCGCGTGAGGTTTATACTTGGCCGCTTGGCATGTTGCAGTTCCAGGGCGAATTCATCGTGGAGTGGAACAAGGTTCTGGCCTTTGTGACGCTTAGCCTTGCACCCGCTATCGTCTTCTTCCTCGTAGCCCAGAAATACATCGTGGCCGGCCTGACTGGCGGCGCCGTGAAAGGATAGTCCAATGGCAGAAGTAAAACTGACCAATCTGACCAAAGCCTATGGCGCGGCGACGGTTATTCCTGATCTCGATCTGACCATTCGAAATGGTTCATTTACCGTTCTGGTCGGTCCGTCCGGCTGTGGTAAATCCACATTGCTGCGAATGATAGCGGGGCTGGAAGAGGTGACCGCAGGTTCGATTACGATTGGTGGCGAAGACGTGACCAACATGCAGCCTTCTGAGCGCGGCATCGCAATGGTGTTCCAGTCCTACGCATTATACCCGCATATGTCTGTGCGCCAGAATATTGGCTTCGGGTTGAAGCTGGCAAAGCTGCCCAAAGAAGAAATCGCCAAGCGCGTTGAAGAAGCGGCAGAAATCCTGCAGCTGGGAAAATATCTGGAATACAAACCAAAACAATTGTCTGGCGGGCAAAGACAGCGTGTGGCCATTGGCCGTTCGATAGTGCGCAAGCCCAAGGTCTTTCTGTTCGACGAGCCTCTGTCCAACCTGGATGCAGCGCTACGAGCGCAGATGCGCGTGGAACTGGCGGAACTTCACAGCCAGTTGGACGCGACAATGGTTTACGTGACCCACGATCAGGTCGAAGCAATGACGATGGCCGATCAGATTGTGATTATGAAGGACGGGGTGATCCAGCAGAAAGGACGCCCGATGGAATTATACAATAACCCGCAAAACCCATTTGTTGCGGGCTTTATCGGTTCGCCCAAAATGAACCTGATCAAAGGAGGCGTAGCAATTGCGCGCTCGGCCTCAATCCTGGGAATCCGGCCAGAGCATATCGATGTGTCACCTGATGCGGGTGAGTGGAAAGGGAGGCTGCGCTATGTCGAGCATTTGGGTTCGGACACAGTGGCCTATGTGGATGGTGAAGATACAGGAAGCATCACGGTTCGTCTGAACGGCGAAGTGGCGATTGATGCAGGCGAGACCGTTTTCATGACGCCCCGCGCGGGAAACATCCATTTGTTCCACCCCGATGGTCAGGTGGAAAGGGCCTGAAAATGAAAAGGATCTGTGTAACAGGCGGCAGTGGTGGAGCAGGCGATGCCGTGATCCAAGACCTGCTGATCAAAGGCTATGAGTGTGCAAACCTCGACATCAAGTCACCGCGAGAAAAGCGATGCCAGTTCATCGAAACTGACATGTGCGACTATCCAGCGGTTTTCGCCGGCATGGAAAGCTGCGACGCGCTGGTGCATTTTGCGGGTAATCCCCATCCAGATGACGACCATTGGGGTGCGGCGGATCGGTCTGCGAACAATACTGTTTCTCTGTTCAACGCTTTCAACGCAGCGCAAGCGCACGGCATTAAGCGCGTTGTTTGGGCAAGCTCGGAAACCATTTTCGGCTTCCCGTTCGAAACCAACCGACCACCACATATTCCGTTGGACGAGCTGGACCCGCCAAATCCGCAAAATGGCTACGCAATATCAAAAGCTATATCGGAAAACATCGCCGAGTTGATGGCGAAGCTGTACGGTATGACCTTTGTAGGCTTGCGCCTGTCCAACGTCCTCTATGACGATGTTGAGGCTATTCCGAGTTTTCAGAAGATCCCCGGCTATTGGGACGACGTAGGTCACCGAAAGTTCAATCTGTGGGGTTACATCGACAGCCGCGATGTGGCGCGTGCTGTTCGGCTGTCTCTGGAAACTCCGCTGAAGGGCGCTCACGTGTTCTCGATCGCGGCTAAAGACACGCTGATGAAGCAATCCACGCGAGAATTGGTCGATACGGTCATGCCAGGCGTAGAAGTGCGCGCCGGAATAAGAGGACGGGACGCCATGTTGAACTGCAGTAAGGCCAAGGTGATGCTGGGTTTTGAGCCTGAATTCACGTGGCAGAACGTACTGGGTCTGAATGAGGACGAGATTGAGGTGGCGTCGTGAAGATAACAGGGATCAAAACCCATCTTCTGAAAGAATGGCGCACCATGCTGTTTGTTGTGGTGGAGACCGATGAGGGTATCACTGGCCTGGGCGAAAGCGGTTTGACCAGTCGAGAATACGCCGTTCAGGGCATGATCCGAGACCTTGAGGACCGTGTGATTGGCCAAGACCCATTCCGGATTGAACATATCTGGCAAACGCTGTGGCGATCGGGCTTTCATCCTTCCGGACAGGTCCTGTCATCCGCCATTGCCGCAATTGACATCGCGCTGTGGGACATCAAGGGCAAAGCGCTGGATGCTCCTGTTTATGACCTGCTGGGCGGGCGGACACGCGACAAGGTGCTGACTTATTGCCACGTAGGCGGTCAGTCGCCCGAGGCGACACTGGCGATGGCGCGCGAGAAAGTGGCCGAGGGTTGGAAAGCAATTCGTTGGGAACCATCCTACCAAGATGACATGGTTATGCGTGGACCACAGGCCGTCGAAAAGGCCATCGAAGAATACCGTCTTCTTAGGAGCGAGTTGGGACCGGACATCGAACTGTGTTTCGATGCCCATACCAAGCTGACTCCAACCGAAGCCGCACGCTTCTGCCGCCAGATTGAGCCTTTCCGCCCTATGTTCGTCGAAGACCCCTTGCGGTGTGAATACGCCGAGGGTTATCGCACCTTGCGGGGTCAGACAGCGGTGCCTTTGGCGGCAGGGGAACAATATGCGTCAAAATGGCAGTTCAACGAGTTAATCCGGGACAAGTTGATCGACTATGTTCGCGTAGATCTGTGCATTGCGGGCGGTATCACCGAGGGGCGTAAGATCGCTGCGTTGGCAGAAACCCACATGATTGACCTGGCAGTACACAACCCGATTGGGCCGGTGTCGACGGCGGCGTGCCTGCATCTGAACCTCGCCATCCCAAATGTTCTTGTGCAGGAGCTCCCGAAACGACCCGGAGAAAGCCTTGGTGACCTGATTCAAACGGATCAGGTTTGGGAAGATGGATGGCTGAACTGCCAAGGCAAGCCCGGACTAGGTGTCGAATTGAATACAGGATTGTTGGACAAATATCCTTTCGAACACGAACATCTGCCGCTTCTGTGCCGCGCGGATGGTTCATTCACCAACTGGTAAACCCAAGGACACTTTCATGCTCACTGGAAAACACCTGATTGCCGGCCAATGGGTTGGCGCGGTCAAAACCTTTGCCAACGAACCGGTCCAAGGCGAGGCGGATCATTTCGCAATCGGCAGCGTAGAGCTTGTTGACCAAGCCGCCAAAGCCGCAGAGGAGGCGTTTTGGAGCTACGGCTACTCAACTCGTACGGAACGCGCCGTTTTCTTGCGCGCGATTGCTGACGAGATTGATGCGCGTGGTGATGAAACAACAGCAATCGGTATGAAAGAAACCGGTCTGCCCGAGGCGCGTTTGATTGGTGAGCTTGGTCGGACAACGGGGCAGTTGAAGCTGTTCGCGGATCATATCGAAAGCGGTGGTTATCTTGACCGCCGCCACGACGAGGCTTTGCCCGACCGTGCCCCTTTGCCACGCCCAAGCATCAAACTTGTACAGCGACCCATCGGTCCGGTGGCCGTGTTTGGCGCGTCGAACTTCCCACTGGCATTCTCGACGGCAGGCGGAGATACCGCTGCGGCGTTGGCTGCAGGGTGCCCCGTTGTGGTAAAAGGCCACTCGGCCCATCCCGGTGTGTCAGACATCGTTGCACAAGCAATCTATGCCGCGATCAAAGCCTGCGGTGTGCATCCTGGTGTGTTCAGCCAAATTCAAGGCGGCGATCGTGCAGTCGGGCAAGCTGTGGTGCAACACCCGCTGATCAAGGCGGTTGGTTTTACAGGGTCCTTGGGCGGTGGCCGTGCGCTTTTCGACCTTTGCGCCGCGCGCCCCGAGCCAATCCCGTTCTTCGGTGAGCTCGGGTCGGTGAATCCGATGTTCCTGTTACCTGGGGCATTGGCGGCGCGAAAAGACGCTTTGGCCGACGGCTGGGCTGGATCGCTGACCATGGGGGCAGGGCAGTTCTGCACAAATCCTGGAATTGCTGTGGCCCTAGCATGTGACGATGCCGAAGCGTTTATAAACGCTGTGGGTGCTGCTTTGGAAAAGGTTGGTGCACAAACTATGCTGACCGAAGGGATCGCCTCAGCCTATCACACAGGAACGGCCCGCGTTGCTTCCAGCGCCGGCGTGGAAAATGTGCTGTCCACCAGCTGCGACTTGCGAAATGCAACGCCATATCTGTTCAAGACGACAGCAAAGGAATGGCTCGCTAACGAGGAACTACGCGAGGAAGTGTTTGGCCCGTTGGGCATGGTGGTTGTGGCCGAAAACACCGAAGAAATGCTGAGCATCGCTAAATCTTTGGTTGGTCAGCTGACCTGTACGATTCACTTGGATCATGGTGACACTGAGATGGCCCAATGCTTGATGCCGATCCTTGAACGCAAAGCCGGACGTGTTTTGGCGAACGGTTTCCCGACAGGCGTGGAAGTCTGCGACAGCATGGTCCACGGCGGCCCTTACCCTGCGTCTACAAACTTTGGCGCAACCTCGGTTGGGACTTTGTCAATCCGACGTTTCCTCCGACCAGTTGGCTATCAGAATATGCCGGAAGACTTGTTGCCCGGTGATTTGAAGTGAACCAAAACAAAGTGGCGCTCTTTCCAAATTGGGGGCGTCACTTCATTCGAACTGCCACTGCCCGGTTTTGCTTGAGCATCGCGTGCATTGCGGATTTCGCGGTGGCATCGTCACCAATTTTGATCGCTTCAGCCACTTTGATATGGTTTCGACGAGAGACCTTTTCATCAGGCGCTGCTTTTGGGCCGGCGATGTAGGAAAACTGAAGCACGGCTTGGATCAACCCCTGCAACTGCGCCAGCATCACGTTTCCGGTGGCTTCCAGAATGGTCGCATGAAACGCATAATCCGCCGCAATCATGGCCTCGGCGCCACCAAGATCTGGTGTGATCGCCTTGGCAGCTGCCAAGATGGTCTCGCGTTGTGCAGGTGTCGCATTTTGTGCGGCCAAAGCGGCCGCTTCGGGTTCAACGATACAGCGCATGTCAGTAGATGCAGCGTAAATTTGCGCTGCCGCGGGGCTGTCCGGATCATGCCAACGGATCACATCCGGATCAAGCAGCGTCCATTCAGAGAAAGGGCACACGCGTGTTCCATATCGCCGCGCGGTACGTACCATTCCTTTACCCGACAGCACTTTGATTGCTTCGCGAATGACTGTTCGAGAAACGTCAAACTGCATCATCAGGTCCGATTCCATCGGGATCGTGGAACCTTCGGCGTAAGCGCCATTTGCGATGGCATGGCCCAATGCGTTGACCACGTCTTTGACCGCCCCAGTCGGCAAAGAACTGAGGTAAGGATTAGGCAATTGAAATAGTGTCGGAGCGCGCAAGTTCATTCAAATAGGATACCCCGTAACTTGCTGCATTGGCAGGGCAAAATCATCTTTTTTCGACAGGAGAGCAAAATGAAGCAGCTTGAAGGCAAGGTCGCCGTCATTACGGGCGGGACACAAGGGTTAGGAGCGGCCACGGCAAGGCATTTTGCTGGCGAGGGCGCTGCAGGGCTGGTGATTTGTGGCCGCAATCGGGACAAAGGCGCACAGGTTGCAAGCAGCATCAAAGAATGTCCGGTTCTCTTTATGTCTGCAGACTTGGCAGACTCGCAAGACTGTTGGGCCGTTGTAGACGCCGCAGAAAGAGCCTTTGGTCGGATCGATTGCCTGATAAATGCGGGCGCCACCACCGCGCGCGGCGGTATTTTGGATACCACGCCAGAATTATTTGATGAGATAGTGGCCGTGAACGTAAAGGGCCCATTCTTTTTGATGCAAGCCGCGCTGAAGCTGATGATCCGAGAGGGTATAGAAGGCGCAATTGTGAATATTGGTTCTATGTCAGCTTATTGTGGCCAGAGTTACCTGACGCCGTACAGCACATCTAAGGGCGCTATTTCTACGTTAACCCGAAATGTGGCCGCGACCGTGCTTAAGCATCGGATTCGCGTCAATGCGCTAAATATCGGATGGATGCAGAGCGATCAGGAAATGGCGCTTCATGCGGCACAGGGCCATGATGAGTATTGGTTTGCCGACCGCGCAAAATCATTGCCATTTGGGCGCTTGATACAGCCAGATGAAGTCGCAAAAGTCATAGGCTTTTTGTGTTCGACGCAAAGCGGGTTGATGACTGGTGAAGTGGTGAACTTTGATCAAACCATTTGGGGTAGTTCAGACTAGTAACTGTATTTCTCGGATGATGCGTGCACATGGAACGCTTTAGGTTCTGCCGCAAATCTGTTCCCACCTGTCAGGTCAAACGTAGTTTTGGTAGCCCATGCTCCAAACTACAGGAGCAGACCGTGACAATCTCATTCAAGTGTGCGCACTTTCCGAAAGAAGTGATCTTGTACTCTGTTTTCTTCTATCTCCGATACGGTGTGTCATATCGGGATCTGGAAGAAATCATGGCGGAAAGAGGCGTTAAACCGGATCACGCGGCGCTGAACCGCTGGGTGAGTCGATATGCCGGTCTCGTAGCCGATGTTTCTCGGTACAAAAAGCGTCCTGCCGACCGTTCTTGGCGCATTGACGAGACGTATGTGAAAGTAAATGGGGAGTGGGTGTATCTCTATCGCGCGATCGACAAGTGCGGCATAACGCTTGATTTCATGCTTTCCAAGCGCAGAAACAAAGCGACTGCGACTAAGTTCTTCGCTCGTGCGCTTGAGGCGAACGGTTTGCCACGGAAAATCGTCATCGACAAAAGCGGTGCGAACACAGCTGGCATCAAAGCAATGAACAAGAAGCTGAAAGGCTTTGGTTGTCCGGTACCGAATGAGATGGTCAGACGGAAATATCTCAACAACATCATTGAACAAGACCATCGCGTCATCAAACGTCGGATCAGGCTCATGTTGGGTCTCAAGTCTTTCGATTCAGCTGCATCTGCCCTGGCTGGCATCGAGCTGGTCAACATGATCCGCAAAGGTCAATTCACACCCGAACTCTCCCCGTTTCAGCAGTTTGTTCAACTGGCTGGATAATCAACCCACTTGCGCCATTTCCCCAGCCTTCAATGAAAATTGCGACAGAACCTCGGTCGACGGCTAGTAGCCTCACAGATAACTTTTCGTCAGTGACATCGTTCTTCCACCGCTTCAGAAAGGGTTTTCGTGCGCCGGCGCAACAGGTCAACAAAAGTTTTTGGCAGAGTCGATCTGCGATTCGCTATGTGGAAAGACGTTTTAGAGCATTGAATTTATTGGAAAGAAAGTCGGCGCTTGACAGCAAATGGGATAAATATCAATCTTGTAATTAATTGCAGTTGAGATTTTGAAACGTAGACATCGATCTCAGCGAGCTTGGCAAGCAATGAGGGGCTGAGGCGGAGGGTGCTCGCGTTGCAACAAATAAGACCAGCTTGGTAATTCAAAGAGGAGGAAAACATGCGACCATTCTTGAAACTTGCCGCTGCCGCAGCCTGCGCAGTAGGACTATCAGCGGGTGCGGCACTATCGGACAAGGATGTGCCCGAAATCAAAGAAGAGTACCGCTTCGTGATGATCCCTATTCTGGCACAAGCCTGGTTCGACATTGTGCACGACGCAGCTGCAGATGCTGCCGAACAGCTGAGCGAGCAGATGGGTACTAATATCACCATTGACTACCAGGCACCGGCCTCGGCCGATCTGGTGGAGCAGAACACTCTGCTGGAACGCGCCATCGCCACGCAGCCCGACGGTATTGCGATTGACGCCATCGATGTAAACGCCTCGATGCCCATTCTGAACGAAGCGCGCGATCGCGGTATTCCGGTTGTTCTCTTTGTGTCGACCGCGCCTCAGGGGTCGCAGTTCACGTATATTTCGAACGATTTCTACGTTCAGGGCCGGATTTTGGGCGAAGAGCTGATGAATCGCATCGACGGCGCTGGGAAGGTGGCCATTCTGCACGGTGTGCCGACCAACTCTGCCCATGCTGATCGGTATCAAACCCTCACGGATCTATTTGCGGAGTATCCCAACATCGAAATCGTGGATGAAGGCTTCGACTACGACGATGTAGCGAAGGCGCAAACGGAAGCCTCGCGAATGCTGGCGGCCAACCCGGATCTGGATGCCATCGCCGTCGTTGACGCTGCCGGTCCCGTTGGCGTCGGTCTGGCCTTACAGGAAGCGGGTCGCGTCGGTGAAGTCCAATATGTCGGCATCGACGATGTGCCCCAGCTTCAAGAACTGATGCGCCAGGGCGTTCTAGACTTGTCGATTGCCACCCGTCCGCGGATGATTGGCGAATGGTCTACCATCACCCTGATGTTGCAGAACATGGGTTTTGAGACGCCTTCGTGGATTGACACCGGCATCGGGTACATGACCCCAGATCTGGTTGCCGATGGAAACATCGACGGTTTCTAGGGCCACGACAAATTGATGTGCCGGATTCGCATTTGCGGGTTCGGCCGCCTACCAGGGGAGGAAATCAAATGAGCTTGCTGGAAGCCCAGAACATCACCAAACGGTTTCCTGGTGTCGTCGCGCTTGATCATGTTGACCTCGCCTTTGAACGCGGTGAAGTGCATTGCATTGTCGGTGAAAACGGTGCCGGTAAGTCGACCTTGGTCAAGGTGCTCACCGGGATCTACAAACCCGACGAAGGCACGCTAGCCCACGAAGGTGATGTGCATCCGACGATCGGCTATGTGCCGCAAGAATTAAATCTGTTCGACCACATGAGCGTGGCTGAGAACATTTTTTTACCCTACGGGAAAGAGTCTGCCGGTTTCGGCATCTTGCGCCGCCAATCGATTGAATTGGCTGCCCAACGATACATCGCGCAATTGCGGATGACTTGCCAGCCCAACGATATCGTGCGCGACATCTCGGTGGCCGAAAAACAACTGCTTCAGATTGCGCGCGCATTGGCCAGTGAAAGCTTGGACATTCTAATCCTGGATGAGCCCACGGCCTCGCTCACAAAAACAGAGATAGACCGGCTGTTTTGGATCGTGGAAGAACTGCAGGCTGCCAACAAATCCATTGTTTTCATTACGCATCGTCTGGATGAGGTGCTGCGGCTGCAATCTAAGGTGTCGATCCTGCGAAATGGCAAAGTTGTCGGCCATTCCGGCGGCGAAAAAGTCGATGCGAACTGGATCGTTGAGATGATGACCGGAAAAGACATGGACCTCTCCACGCTATACCGGTCCGAAAAGATCGGTGACCGCCGCATTCTTTCAGTCAAGAACCTTTCGGGAGACGGGTTCAACGACATTTCTTTTGATCTGCATGAGGGCGAAGTTTTAGGCTTTGCCGGTCTGGTTGGTGCGGGACGCTCAGAGGCGCTTCAAACACTTTTCGGTGTTCGAAAAAAGACATCGGGAGAGGCCTGGTTCGAGGATGAACCCTGGCAGTTTGGCAAACCGTCCTGGTCGATTGGGCGTGGCGTGTTCTACCTATCAGAGGAACGGAAGTCTCACGGCATTTTCCCGCATATGAGTGTGCGGCAGAATGTAGGGATTGGACTGCTGAAAGACGTTGCAAGCGTTGGGATTGTGCACGCTCAACGCGAACGAAATCTTGCCCGCGAAATTATTGGCAACTACAGGGTTAAGACTGCCTCCGAAGATACGTTGATCATGAATTTGTCTGGTGGCAACCAGCAGAAGGTTTTGATTGGTCGCAGCCTGATGGCAGGCCCGAAAGTTATGATCTTTGATGAGCCGACCCGCGGGATTGATGTGAATGCAAAGGATGAGATTTATCGCCTGATGCAGAACATCGCCGAGGAGCAAGGCATCGCGATCATCGTAATTTCATCAGAGCTCGAAGAACTGCTGAAATGCTGCAACCGAGTGCTGACGCTCTACGAAGGGGCCATCAACGACGAGGTTGATGGCGACGCCCTGACCGAAGAACGTCTCCTGAGTTCCATTATTGGCGCAGGCATCAAGGCTGGTGCTGCCCCATCAACAGGTGGAGAAAACCATGTCTGATAATGCGTTTAATGCCACAAAACCGCGGGGATTGAACCTGGGTGGTGCAGGGCAAATCTTGGGTGTGTTCGGCGCGTTGGTCGTGATTTGCGTGGTGGCAACCTTCGTGGCCCCGCAATTCTTGACTTCATACAACCTGACTATCATCTCGCGTGAACTCGCGTTCATCGGCTTAGTGGCTATCGCGCAGGGGCTCTTGCTGCTTCTGGGCGACATCGATGTCTCTATCGGCGCCATCGCAGGTTTGGCCGGCATCGTTTGCACCAAGCTTCTGGTGGATGTTGATCTTCATCCTGTGCTTGCCATCACCGCTGGCCTTTTGGTTGGCGCGCTGGCTGGTGCGATGAATGGGTTCATTGTCACGCTCTTCAACCTGAACTCCCTCGTTGTGACGATCGGGATGCTCAGCGTTTACTCGGGCGTCAGCCTTTTCATTACCAAGGGCCGCACCATCGTCGGTTTGGCTCCCGATGTGACCTTCCTGGGTGGCGGGTCGCTGATGGGGGTGCCGATCCCAGTCTACATAATGCTGGCCGTGTTCCTGATTATCTTGTTTGTCACGACCAAGACCATCTATGGTCGTCGCCTCTATGCGGTCGGCAATAGCCGAGAGGCTGCAAAGATCGTTGGTATTAACCAGCAAAAGATCAGGATTACAGCCTTCGCAATCGCTGGAGCACTGGCAGGTCTTGCGGGCATGTTGCTTTGCTTCCGGTTGGTTTCGGCTCAGGCGTCCATGGGTCAGTCATGGCTGCTGCCATCTATCGCGGCCCCGTCATTGGCGGCATCGCCACCACAGGCGGCATCGGAACGATCTGGGGTGCGCTTTTGGGTGCGGCGATCATCGCGGTGATAGGCAACGTCATCGTTTTGGGCGGCGTTAACATCTATTTGCAGCAAGTTGTGACCGGGTTGATCGTTGTGGTGGCCGTGGCCTTCGACGCGATTTCCCGAAGAATGGGCCGGTTTTAAGCACAGCTGCAACGTGCAGTTTGAATAAAGGAGGAGCGTAAAAAATGTCCAAAACGACAATCTCTCAGATAGGCGTGGTCGTGCGCGACTTAGACAAAACCATGAAGCTTTATACCGACTTGCTGGGTTGGGGGCCATGGAATGTATACGAACACAAAGAGCCGTCGCTGCATGGGACCCATTTGCGTGGCAAGCCGTCCAAATACTCAATGCTGTGCGCGGAAACCATGGTAGGGGATATGTGCTACGAGCTGATCCAGCCGCTGGAAGGCGACTCCATCTACAAAGAGTGGCTGGAAGAACATGGCGAAGGTCTGCACCACATCGCAGTAATGAAGCCGACGCCTAAGGACTCTGATGAATTCAAGGACTTGATGGCAAAAAGCGGCGCGAACATGCTGATGGGTGGGAAGATCGGTGAATCCATCGAATTCTATTACCTCGACAGTGAGCCGAACCTGAAGGTGATCATCGAAAGCGGAACGGGCCATGCGATCGACCTGAAGCCGGTGCGTGTCTATCCGGAACCCGAGTAGTCACGACCATGCGCCAAGACGTTGTTATTAATCGGAGTTTCTGGGATTGGGCGCGTTGCGCTTGCCCGTCTGATGGTGATCCAATGGGTATATCCGGGTCTCGGCGATGGGGTTCAGAATTGAGGGCAGCGCTATTGCGGCCACTCCAGGATGTCACTTCCCTAAAGGCTTCCTCCCTGAGCCTCGCGGCGTTGGCGAGCGGTTTCAATCGCCCTGCACCGCAAAGAGAAGTGACGAAGCGCCGGTCTGAATTCCTTCTGCTCCGAGTAATTCAGACCGTGCACTTCCCCTGCGACCCATGGAAACTTGCGGAAGGATCAGCCCAAACGACCGCGTGGAAGGAAAGGCAAGCGCCAGGCTAGAACGCGACCTGCGACACTAATAGAACGCAAGGCGAAAGTTGCACTGCGGACATGACCAAACCTTTTGATTGGCCCCTCGGACAGTGGGCTTTTCGGAAGAGTCGACACAAGCCGCCCATAGGTGGGATATATTCAATACACGTTATTAGTAACGGTGAGGAGGATAGAATGAATAAGCTCAAAATTGCCGCGATCGGGGATCAATTTATCACCTCGTCGGTATTTGAGTCTGCGATCGAGAAGCATATCGACCAACCCGTCGAAGTGCTGAAGCGAGACTTGGATTGGCCCGAGGTGCCATTCTTTGCCCATGACGGACCGGCAGGCAAAGAGATCAAGGAATATAGCGGAAGCCCTACTGATATCGCCGATATGCTGGCGGATGCAGACGCGCTGGTGACCCATTTGGCGCCGGTGACGGGAGAGCTTTTGTGTTCTTCGCCGCGGTTGAAATTTGTGGGTGTGCCGCGGGGTGGTCCCGTGAACGTGAATATTGAGGCCGCTCGGAAGAACGGGGTGACGATTTGCAACCTGCCAGGACGCAATGCATCGGCGGTGGCGGAATTCACCCTGGGAATGATCCTGGCAAACCTGCGGCGTATCGGCCTGGGCCATGTAGGTCTGAAACAGGGCGTCTGGCGGGGCGATCTATATCGTTATGACCGGACAGGGGATGAGCTTTGTGATCTGACGATCGGGATTGTTGGCTACAGCCATATCGGCCAGCGCGTCGTGCGGCTGCTGAAGGCCTTTGGCTGCAAAATTTTGGTCTGCGATCCTTTCGTCGGACTAACGGTGCAAGATGCGCTTGATGGCGTGCAGCAGGTTGATTTGGATGAGATGCTGACGCGCATAGATATCCTGACTCTGCACGCGCGGCTCACACCTGAGACGCACAACATGATCTCGTATGAACAGATCGCAATGATGCGCCCCGGCGCGGTGATTGTGAACTCTGCACGCGGAGAGTTGATCAATCAGACCGCTCTAGTCGAAGCTTTATCGAACGGGCATCTGGGTGGTGCGGCGCTTGATACGTATGAAACCGAGCCGCCGCCGCAAAATGATGAGCTGCTGGCGCTACCCAATGTTACGTTGACCCCACACATCGCCGGTGCGTCGAAACGGGTTGCCAATTTTGCCGCGGAACAGGTCGTAATGGATTACGGTCGTATGCTTCGCGGTGAAGCCCTTCACCACGAGTTTAAGTGAGGACCCGTCGTTTCGAGATGGGAAGGAGAAATGAAAGTGTCACACAGACACGTTGCAGCAATAGACGCGGGGACAGGAAGCGGTCGCTGTGTGATCTATGATCTCACCGGGGTGGCCGTAGGCTCCGCCCAAGAAGAGTGGACGCATTCTGCCGTTGAGGGTGTGCCCGGCGGGCTTGATTTTGACACCAGGCAAAACGGCGCTCTGATCGACCGGGTGGTTGCAGCTGCGATCCGGGACGCAGGGTTGGGCGCGACGGATATTGGGGCGGTCTCGACGACTTCGATGCGCGAAGGGTTCGTGCTTTACGATGCGAACGGAGAGGCGCTTTGGGCCTGTCCCAATATTGATGGCCGCGCGCGGGTCCAGGCTGAACGCTTGACGCAGGCCGGAATCTCCGAAGACGTGTTCCGGATCGCAGGCGACTGGGTGTCGCTCACTGCGCCTGCGCGCTATCATTGGCTCAAGGAATTCCGGCCGGATATTCTAGAGCGCGCCCGCTACATGGGAATGCTCTCTGATTGGATGGCAACGCGATTGACTCGGACCTTCTTCACAAATCCCTCTGTGGGTTCCTCAAGTGCTCTTTTCGATTTGAATACCAGACAATGGTCAGATCATCTTTTCGAACGATGTGGGCTTGATCGCGCAATCGCCCCGCAAGTGGTCGAGGCAGGTACTCTGATCGGCCATGTCACCCCAGAGAGCGCCAGTCGGTCCGGTTTGGCCGTAGGCACACCGGTCATCGCGGGTGGTGCTGACACCCAACTAGCGCTACTTGGCTTGGGCCGAAAGGCCGGGCAGGCCACGTTGGTAGGCGGTAGTTTCTGGCAGATGACGGTTTTGACTGACTATCCACTTGTTGATCCGTCACGCGCACCGCGCACCCTGTGCCACGCGCGTCCGGGCGAGTGGATGACTGAAGGCATTGGGTTTCTGTCGGGATATGCGCTGCGTTGGGTGCGCGATGCTTATTTCGAACCCATCCTATCTGCCGCCGGCAGCGACCTGGAGGCCTTCGATTTGATCGAGGCGATGGCAAGTGCTGCGCCTATTGGTGCGATGGGGGTTGTCGCCACAACCGGTGCGCCAATGCAGTCAGACAACTGGCGTCAACCGCCCCTAGGGTTCATCGGATTTGACGGAAACACGCCGGAGCACGCGCTTGGCAACCTTGCGCGCGCAGTGATGGAAACCGGCGCCTTCCTTGCCAACTCGCATCTGCAAAAGCTGGAGGAACTGACACACCAGCGCTACGACACCATTCAGTTCGCGGGGGGGTCCGCGCGGGGCGCGTTATGGCCGCAGATCGTGGCGGACGTGACAGGTAGAGAGATTGAAGTCCCTGTGGAAAAGGAAACCACGGCCCTCGGATGCGCCATGCTGGCTGCGGTAGGGGCGGGTATGCTGGATAGTATCGATGCAGCCTTTGCTGCGATGGCGAGTCCGATCGAACGCCACATCAATCCCGATCCTGAGCGCAACAAACTTTATCGCGACATCCAGAACAATTGGGCTGATGTCACAATGGCGGCCTCGAGGATGGCCGAGTGCGATTTGTTTGAACCGATTTGGCAACCACCCGGCGCCAAATTCACATCGATGACTGACATTCGGAAGGTATAGCAGTATGAGATCCAGATGGAATGATCTTGAAGCCCAGCATTTGATTGAGAACGCAGGCCCCAACCCGGCCGATGTTGATCTTGCGCTTCGTGTCTACACGTCGCGTCTGATCGGCAAAGAACCCGATCTGGTATTGCACGGTGGCGGCAACACCTCCGTCAAGACGCAACGGATGGCGCCGGACGGGAGCGAAAAGGATGTCATTCATGTAAAAGGGTCTGGCTGGGATTTGGCCACGATCGAAGGGCAAGGTCTGCCGGCCATGTGGCTGGACCAGCTTCTGACCGCCCGCACGGTGCCGAACATGACAGACGATGAAATGGTGGTTTTCCTACGCAACGAAATGCTGGACAAAAGCGGCCCAAACCCTTCGGTCGAGGCGCTCCTACACGCGTTTTTGCCCGCAAAATTTGTCGACCATACGCATTCCTGCGCCGCATTGGCCATTGCCGATCAACCAAACGCTGCAGAGCTATCGCGGGAGATATTCGGCGATCACCTCTGCGTTGTTCCCTACGTCATGCCCGGGTTTCGCTTGAGCCAAGAGGCCGACACCATATTTAGGGAGAACAGCACCGCCGCAAACGGCTTGTTTCTGGTGAACCACGGTCTCTTTGCTTATGCCGAGGACGCAAAGACTTCCTACGAGCGGATCATTGGCTACACTGATGAATGTGAAACATTCCTAGTCCGTTCTGGCGCAGCGCTGATGCCAGAAGAACAATTCACAAGGATCGAAAATCCCGGAGCGCATGCTGTTATCACCGCTCTTCGGGAAGCTCTGTCCACTTGGGGCACGTTCGGCACCGATGGTCCCGTCCTTGACCTGCGTATCGGTTACGCAAATGACCGCTACTTGGCGCTTGCCAACCTTGAAGATGTGTCGTCTCGCGGAACCGCCACGCCAGACCACGTTATTCGAATCAAGCCGCGTCCGATGATTGGTGAAGCGAACTTCGGGGTAACGGATTGGCAGACCGCTGTGCGCGACTACGCAGATTGGTACGAATCCTATTTTGCACGCAACGCGGTTCACGCTAGGGAAAGCAAAACGATGCTTGATCCCTTGCCGCGCGTTTCCCTGATCCGCGGTCTTGGAATCGTTGGTATCGGACGAAACAGCAAGGAAGCTGGCATCGCTGCCGACTTAGCCGAGCAAAACGCTCGGATCATCCTTTCTGCCGAGGCGCTGGGTAGGTTCACACCGATCAATGAACGCGACCTATTTGACCTGGAATACTGGTCCTTAGAACAGGCTAAGCTGAAAGCGGCGGCCTAAACGGCGTCTTCGTCAAGAATACGTTCCGCGACACGGCGAGACGTCACAAACCCATTCAGGCAGCCAGTGCGCAGTGCTGCGCGGGCTGCCTTCCACTTTTCCATGCCTGCGCAAACTGCGATGACGTCCCGTGAGCGGAGAAGTTCTCGTTCCATGCCGAGCATTCGACGCGCGATTCCAGTGTCAATGAAATTTCCTTCGCCATCGACCAGGTTTCCAGCCAAATCAGTGGTGACATTCGCACGAGCAAGATCCGCCTGTTCCTCATCGTTCAACAACCCAAATTGTTGAAAGAAAGATCCCGGACCAAGATGTCCGATGCCGATCATGATAAAGGCCGCGCTACGCAACATAGCGAAGGAGCGTTGCACGCTTTTCTGGCGGAGAAACAATTCTCGGTCATCCGGTTCGTCGACAACCAATGGTGCGGTAAATGCGAAGCCTTTCCCATGAGTCTTGTCTAGCAGCGCGTGTATCACTTCAAACGGATTGGCGGCACTGAGCGTCGCGAAGTCGCCGGTGGCAGAAACGAATTCTGCCTTCTGCCGCTTGATGCGCGGCAACATCCTCACAACCTCGGACATTGTTCGACCGGACCCGATTCCAATCACCATAGGTTCTGTTTTTTCGAGCCTGCCGTGAAGAAAACGCGCGCCCGCACTCGCCACAACTGACATTGTTCCATCCATGGTCAGTGGCATGTCAGAATCCGGGACAACAGTACAACTGGTGAGCGAAAACTGCTTGAGCATTCGAGTTTCTAGCTTGATGCAATCGCTTGGCACACGGTCGACAAAGATTTTGACAAGATCGGCGTCGTGGGCGGCCTGCACCATGCGATGCACCTTCATCTTGCTTAGGCCTCTACGCGTTGCAATCTCGGCCTGCGTAAGGCCGCCAACGTAGTGCATCCAAGCAATTTCGCGGATCTGATCTTTTGCCTCTTGATCTCGTTGCATTGTAGATATCCACAAGGTTTTGTTGGATTTTCTTATGCCACACATCCGTGGGAAAACGAAGTCGAATGCTGGCATCCGATTGTCATTCCAACCTGTGCTTTTAATGTCGCCTGTTGAGGTCTGAGATTGGGCTTTGTTGCAAGCCTTGGGGAGGTTTCAAGCAATCGCACTTATGGGAAAGTTTGTCCAACGAGCTTTGTGTCAATGGCGGTAAGAAAGTCTGCCATTGGGCGAAGCAAAAGTCGTCCACTGTTTGGGTGACCGGCGCCTTGGCAAACGCGCTCCCATATAGCTGGCGGTTGCCGAGGTGTCTTGGTCCGTCAAGACCAGTCTCTTCTGTATTTTAGGAATTCTGCCGAGCCCTGCTCTGTGCGAGGCGATAGCTTTCTCCGTTCATCTCAAGAATGCTGACGTGGTGGGTCAGCCGGTCGAGCAAGGCACCGGTGAGGCGCCCTGATCCGAGTGTTTCGGTCCATTCATCGAACGTCAGGTTTGAGGTGATCAGGATCGAGTCGCGTTTGTATCGTTGGGAGATCAACTTGAACAGCAACACAGCGCCAGTTTTCCTGAGGGGTACGAAACCCAGCTCGTCGATGGTCAAGAGCTTCTGTTTCACGAGTTGCTTTTGAAGCCGCAGGAGCTGGCGCTCGTCGCGGGCATCCATCAAGTCGTGGACGATTGCGGCGGCGATTGTGAAGCGAACTGTCAGGCCCTTCTGGCAGGCAGTCAGACCGAGGCCGATCGCCACGTAGGTCTCGCCGTTGCCGCTGGGACCGAGAGCGATGACGTTTTCGCAGCGGTCAATCCTTTCACCGCGCGCCAACTCCAGAACCTGCATCATGTTCAAGGAAGGGATCTGGGCAAAATCGAAGCTGTCGAGACTTTTGGTCGCCAGAAATCTCGCGGCTTTGCTCTGGCGTTCGATCATCCGTCGTTGCCGGTCGATGAGTTCGAGCTCGATCAGACGGGCCAGGAACTGGACGTAATCTCTCACTTCAGCAGCGCAGAGCCGAGCCTGCTTGTCGTATTCCCGCAGGATGGTCGGCCGCTTCAGGTTCTTGAGTTGGTGGTTCAGCAGGATCTGTGGGCCTCCGTCATGTCGAAGCCTCGGTTGTCAGGCACATGTAGCTGGCCGGAGATGTCCTCGCCACTTGCCAGATTAGCGCGGTGCTGTCGCCGTTCGCGTACTGAACCCGCATGGAGGGCGACGAGATGAGGCTGTATATTGGACTGGATGTATCGCGCGCGAAGCCAGTGAACTGCGTGATCAGCGAGCAAGGCAAGACTGTGAAGGGATTGTCTTGCAAAGTTTCTTGTTAGCCGAAGAGATCACGGTGACTCTTTGAGTTAAGCGGTCAGTTCCGCGAACTTTTGAAAGGGACAGAGTCCGGGCGTGAGCTGGCCTCTTCCGATTGCCCTCCGGGCGTTTCTTTTGGTTCATACCCAACAGGCTCCCCGGGCGTTTCATAGAATTCCGGACGACCGGTATTCGCTTAGGAAGCGCTTCATATCATTAATTTTCTTGCGATGTTCCGGCGTCCGGCAAAGCGCGACATAAGTTGACAGTATGTCGACGACCACAAGCGCAGCGACTCGGGAAATTGTCGGCGTGTAAAGGTCAGTGTTCTCCAGTGTCTCGACTAAGATATTGATATTGCAGTATCGTGAAATGGGGCCTTCGTGACCGGTCAGCCCGATAGTAAGAGCACCTTGATCACGTGCCGATTTAACGCATTGGGCAATTTCACGTGTCGAGCCCGAGTTCGAGATCGCCATCAGAATGTCGCCTTCCCCCATCATCGAAGTTGCGATTAGCATTTGGTGGAAGTCGGTCGTGGCCTGACAATTCACACCAAAAAGGGGAAATTTCTGTTGCGCGTCCAAAGCAACAATAGAAGAGGCCCCAAATCCCACGAAATGCAGACTGTTGGCCGACAAAATAGCGTCGACCGCAGCTTCGATCGCGTTCAAGTCTAGTTTGCTGCGAACCCAATCGAGACTTGAAAGGTTAAAGTCAAACAGCTTCGAAACAACGGATGAAAGTTCGTCTTCTTCCTGGATCGCCGCGTGTGCGCTAGGCATTCCGAAAGCAAGCGAACCTGCAAGACGGATCTTGAAATCCTGAAATCCGCTGCATCCAACGGCGTTGCAGAATCGGATGACAGTTGGCTCACTCACTTCGGCCAACTGAGCAAGTTCGGCAAGCTTGAGTTGGGTGGCAGTTGAAGGATCCGCCAGAATGACCTCCGCGACTTTCTTGTCAGACTTGCGCAGCGAGTCCACGGATTTGGAAACAACTTCCAGTAAGTTTTGCGCTTCGTTGGGCATTCCGGCTCCAATTGTTGGCACGTCTCTCCACAGGTATAACTATGTTCGGGGTGTTTACAAAAGCTCACTCGTCTTCGAATTCTGCCGGGTCCGGGCCGCAGCGCACACCTTCGTCCAGAGCAGAGATCGCCACCATATCCTTTTCTGTCAGTTCAAAGTCCCAGATCTCTTGGTTCTGTTTCAAACGCGACAGATCTGTGGAACGCGGAATCACTGAAACACCTTGTTGCAGGTGCCACCGTAAGATGACTTGAGCTGGCGAGCGGCCTAAGCGATTGCATATTGCCTGAATAGCCGGCGCATCAAAGGACGCCAGTTGACCGAGCGGAGTCCAAGCCTGCGAAACGATGTTGCGCTTAGCGTTTTCAGCGCGCATCGCCGTCTGAACCAGGCGTGGATTCACTTCGATCTGGTTCAGAACCGGGAGAACACCGGTTTCGCCAATAATGCGATCTAAATGATCCGGGTCAAAATTGGATACTCCGATTGATCGAACCTGCCCATCTTTCTGAGCGTCGATTAGGGCCCTCCAGGTCTCAACGTACTGGTTCTTGGTCGCGCAGGGCCAATGGATCAGGCAAAGATCAAGATAATCCAGCCCAATGCGTTCAAGGCTGTCTTCGACCGCTTTGCGGGCCTCGTCATAACCTTGTTCGCTATTCCAGACCTTTGAGGTGATAAACAGTTCGCCGCGATCGACGCCAGATTGTTCAACGCCCTTACCCATGCCAACTTCGTTGCCATAGATGAAAGCCCCGTCGATCAGGCGATATCCCGCCTTGATCGCCGATGAAACGACGCCAGCTGTATCTTCGTCAGGAATCTGCCACACGCCGACGCCAAGGCGGGGAATGACGTGTCCGTCACTTAATTCGATTGCCTTGTCCATCTTTCTGCTCCTGTATCGAACAATTCGGTCTACCCCGCGCACCCTTATGACAGCGCAGAGCAATTCTACACCAGAGGTCAGATCACCTCCGGCTTAAAGGGCATCAAGGTCGTCATAGAACGCCTTGGAACTTTCATAGAGGCGGGCATAGATCGGCATCATGCGATCGTATCTTTCCGCCCATTTGGGGTTAGGTTGGATTTCGGAGGAATAAGAGACCATCTTAGCTGCAGCCTCTTCGCAACTGGTGACATCTCCTGTCGCTTGTGCCATCAGCATAGCCGCCCCGACGATGCCGCACTCCAATTCATCGGGAATCAGATAGGGTGTGTTGTACATGCTCGCTTTGATTTCCAACCAGAGCGTGTTTTTTGCGCCACCACTTGCTGCAACAATGCGGTCCGGACGCCCGTGGTCCCCTTGAAGGGCATCTAGTTTTTGGCGCACTGAAAACGCAACGCCTTCGAGTACGGCGCGATGCAAGTCAGCGAGCCCATGTGAGGCAGTCAACCCAAAGAATTGAGCGCGTGCATTGCTGTTTGCACCAAACCTTTCCCCTGACAAATAGGGAAGGAAGAACAGTTTGTTGACACCAGGGTCGGCCTCAGCAGATTTTTGGGCGACTTCGGCATAAGAGCGCTTGTTTTCATGAAAGGCACGGCGCGCCCATCTCACAGCATCTCCCCCTGCATCAAGCAGAGTGAACGCTGCCCAAAGACCACTGGCTGAAATCACGTTTGAAACCTCGGGATCAAGCACCGGGTCTTTGTGCATCAGCGAGATGATGGTCGAGGTTCCCGTCACGTCTGAGCCCATTCCTGCCTCGACCAGCCCAGAGCCAGTTAGGGCCATTGGGAAGTCACCTGCACCAACGAGTACAGGGATGGAGCGATCCAGTCCTAGTTCGTCGGCGGCGCTACTGCTGAGTTTTCCCAGAATCTCGCCTGGCTCCAGCAGTTCCGGTAGCAAGGCTGTTGGAACGCCAGCGCAATCGCAAAGCTCGGGCGACCATTTTCTCGTTCTCCGGTCCATCAAAAAACTGAGTGAAGCTTCAGTCACATCTTGAGCGCGCTTACCCGTCAGTTTGAAGTTGATCCAGTCCTTGGGCATCAGGACGGTTGCGCTTTTGCCAAATGCGTTGGGGTCGTTTTGCGCAATCCAGGCCAGCTTTCCAGCAGGCCAGGCCGGAGCCGGCAAGTTCGCCGTCAGATCAAGGTATTCCCGGTCCGTCCGAACCCTATTCATAGCTGCGACTTGCGGTAGGGTGCGTTTGTCGTTCCAAAGTGGCGCGGTGTCCCGGGTCAGGGCGCCATTGTCGTCTATAAGTACAGTGCCATGCATTTGCCCGCAGCAGCAGATGGCGGCAATACGGCCAGCTGCGCCATCAACTTTTTGCAGAACGTCATAGATCGTCTGGACCGTACCCATCCACCAGTCATCTGGGCGTTGCTCGGACCAGCCGAACTTGCGAACAATCTGTTCATGTTCCTTGTGACTGTAGGCTAAGATCTTACCATGGCGATCCACAAGAGCAGAGCGCAGTCCACCCGTCCCAACATCAATCGCAAGATAGAGATCGCGCATTAGAGCCGGACTTCCGTTTCAGAGTCAAAGAAATGCGCCATCAGCATATCAATCTTGACTGTGCATGGCTTGCCGGTTTCCGCTGGGAATCGCGGATCGACCTGCGCAGTGATCCTTTCACCTGCAACATGGCCAAGGATAAGCGTGTGAGCGCCAAGTGGCTCCAGAGCATCAGGAATCAATCTGAGGTCGGCGGTATGCTCGGATTCGCGCATATGTTCCGGGCGAATACCAAAGACCACCTTTTCACGGTTGCCAAGTTCGGCAAAGCGTTCGGCGGGCATGGGCAGTTTCTGATCCCCAAGAATAACCGCGCCGTCTTTGATTGAGGCGTCAAAGAAGTTCATCGCGGGCGATCCAATGAAGTTTGCAACAAACTTATTTGCAGGTTTTTCGTAGAGCTCGATTGGGGCGGCAGCTTGTTCAATTGTCCCGCTGCGCATGACAACCACGCGGTCGGCCATGGTCATGGCCTCGACCTGATCGTGGGTCACGTAAACGGCAGTGGTCCCAAGGCGTTTTTGCAAGAGCTTGATTTCGGTGCGCATCTCTACACGTAGCTTGGCGTCGAGATTCGACAGAGGTTCGTCGAACAAAAACACTTGCGGGTGACGAACAAGAGCACGGCCAATGGCTACACGTTGGCGCTGGCCACCTGAGAGGTTCTTGGGCTTGCGATCCAGATAAGGTTCAAGTCCCAGCAGGTTGGCCGCTTCATCGACACGCTTATTAATTTCCGCCTTGGCGGTGCCATGCACTTTCATGGCATAGCCAATATTGTCGCGCACGCTCATATGCGGGTAAAGCGCGTAGTTCTGGAAGACCATTGCACAGTCACGCTCGCCCGGGCGGACATCGGTTACATCTTTTCCCGCAATCGTGATATTGCCGCTGGTGACGGTTTCTAGGCCGGCCAGCATCCGCAAGGTTGTCGTTTTTCCACAACCGGACGGGCCTACAAGAACGATGAACTCACCTTTCTGGATTTCCAGATCAAGAGGAGGAATGACTTGCACCGAACCGAATGATTTGGCGATGGAGCAGAGAGTAACGTGAGGTTCGGCCATATTGGTGTCCCAGGTCAAATTTACATGGCGAAATGCGCGGGCCCGGATCCACCTAGCCCACGCAAAGCCTTAGTTCAGTGCGGGCAGGCCCATCGAAGCACGGTATGCTGCTAGCTGATTTTCGCGGCCAAACTGATCCGTCAGCTTGTTCCATTCAGCCGCGATAGTGTCCAGCGCTTCTTGCGGTTCAACTTCTCCGGCTAGTGCCTTGCTAAGCTCAATCTCCAGAATCTCGGTGTACGAGAAGAAGCCAGGTAGACGCAGATCGAGTGCAACGTTTGGCGCATCCAATGAGGCACGTTGCGCACCGAGATAGCTTTCAGCTTCTTCTTCCGTAAATACCGAAGACCAGTTCTCTAGGTCCTCGTAGTGGCTGAAGCGATAGGGGTTAACGCCGGTGTTGGCGGTAACGATCGCCTTGCCTGAGACCTCAGGGCTGATGACTTCTTGAACATAGGACCACGCGGCCTCAGCGTTCTTGCTGTCGCTTGGAACGGCCAGCTGCCAGCCGCCAAAGGCTAAAAACGGCGAGGCCACGGGTTCGTCAAAAGTGTCCCATTCGTTGGTTTTCGAGTTCCAGAATGTGGTTGAACCGGGCAGCATAGCCGTACGCACATTGCCCTTGATAGTGCCTTCAGTCGCCCCCATCACACCGGAATCCGCCCAGTCGATATTCATCGCAACGGAGCCCCCAGCATAGAGTGGACGCACATCGCCCGAACCGCTGTTCAGAGAACCCGGGGGATTGAAGTCCAAGCCGCTCTTGTAGTCTTCCAGTGCCTTCAGCCAACCTGGGTTGTTGATCTGCGCATCCATGGTTTCTGGATCAAAGAACATGGAACCAGGCTGGTCGGGGTGGTTCGTGTAGCTGGCTGCGTGGCTAAAAAAATACCAGAATTGTTGACCACCACGTCGATAAGCTTCCGCAGTGCCAAACTTAACCGCGTCACTGGCCGAGAAGAACTCAGCGATATCGTAGTACTGGTCCCAAGTAACCGGAGCAGTTAACTCATAGCCGTATTTTTCTTCGAACGCTGCCTTGTTGTCAGCGTCTTCAAACAGATCTGCACGGTAGTTCAACATGTGCATGTCGCCGTCCATGGTCGCGGACTTAATTTCACCGCCCCAGGACATCAGGCGTTCACGATAAACTGGATGGATGTCGTCCCACGCATCGCCGGATTGCATCTCTACTGGCATCGATGACAGATAGGGTGCGAAGTCAGGAACCCAGGCAGGGATGAAGCCGATAACGTCAAAATCACCGGTTTGCTGGTTCATCGCGGTCAGGAACTTGGGATAAAGCTCAGAGAAAGGGAATTCCACCAGTTCGATCTTGCCGCACGTTTTCGCTTCCCAGCTTTCGGCTGCGGTTTTGAGCGCTGAGGCAATAAACGGACCATTTTGGGTCGAGACCGTTAGTGTTACGCCAGAATAATCAGGCGCACACGCAGCGTGGGCCCCAGCTCCGATCGGCAGCAACGCTGCGGTCAAAAACAACTTCTTCATTCCATTTCCTCCTTAGTTGAATAGCGCCGATTCATTTGATGGATCCGGCAAGCAGGCCTGAGCGCATCATGCGGCCCAGAAAAATGGCGACGATGATCATAGGAATGATCGAGATGAGAGCTGCGACTGAGATCGCCCACCACTCATCGCCGCGGCTGGAATTTTGGCCAGCCAACAGGATCGGGAGTGTCTGCCATTTGGACGACGTGAGAAGCAACGCGAAGAGAAATTCGTTCCAAATGAATGCCAGAACAATCATTGAGGTTGCGACCAGACCAGGTTTAGACATCGGCATTACGATCTGAAAGAAAATGCGCATGCGGCCGATATTGTCGACCATGGCGGCCTCTTCGACCTCGACCGGAATGGTGCTGAGGAAGTCGCGCATCAACCAGACCGCGAAGGGCAGACCAAAGGCAGTGTAGGCAAGAACCAGGCCCGGGAAGCTGTCGAGCATACGTAGACCTGTTTTGTTCAGTTCGGCATAAAGAAGGAACAGCGCGAAGGCAGACACAATCGGCGGGAACATGCGCTGCGAGACGAACCAGAAGGTTACATCGTTGTTTTTCATGACCGGCCCGGGCAGATTTTTCGTGTTAAGCCAAACAGAAATGGCCAGGGCCAGGACAAGCATGGCACCTAGGGCGTGCGGAACTTTCCAACCAAGAACTTCAGTCACGACTACGAAGCCGCCTATCGCTACTACTGCGAAAACCACTCCCGCAAGCAGCTTTATCCGAAATTCGAAGCGGACAAGCGCATAGGCAGCCATTGAGCCGAGCAGAACCGACAAGGCTGTTGCGGTAATGGAAACTGCCAGTGAACTGAAGATCGGCGAGGCAAAGTCACCCCTGATGCCGCTGAACGCATCGCGGAAGGCCTGCAGTGTCGGATTGAAATCGACGAATGGAATATAGGTTGCACCCTGACTGACAGCGAGAGGCGGTTTGAAGGCGGTAACCACAATCCACCACAGAGGGAAAAGACAAATCGCGAGCCAAAAGAGTGCGCCAATCAGGCCAATGCGGCGATAGATACGGTTTTCCATTATTGATATCTCTGCGTCAGGCGCTGAGCAGCAGCCAGGTAGAAGGTTCCGAACAGGATCACGACGATCAGGAATAGGAAGCTAAGCGCGGACGTCATCCCGATGTTGAACTTCTTGAAGCCCTCGTTATAGGCAAAGAGAGTCAGGGTTTCTGTCGCGGTGCCGGGTCCGCCCCCGGTCAGAACAAAGATCGTGTCGATTACTTTGAAGCCTTCGATCAGCCGGATGAAAATCACCGCAACCGATAGGGGCAGCAACATTGGAAAGGTGATGTCCCAGAAGCGGCGCCAAGTTGGAATGTTGTCGACCCGAGCCGCCTCGAAGACTTCGCTTGGCAAGCCCTGTAATCCAGCGAGCATTAAGAGCACGACAAACGGTGTCCATTGCCAGACTTCCACGGTGATCAATACAGCGACTGCCAGTGTCGAGTTGGTAAGGAAAGGGACATTTTCCAAACCGAACATCGTAAACAGCTCATTCACTGGCCCAAGTACCGGGTGAAAAAGCATCCGCGCAATCAGCGCGACGCAAACCGGGGCCAGAAACATGGGCAACAGAAAGGTGACTCTATAGAGAGATGCGCCTGGAACATTGTGATGCAAGGTCAAGGCAAGGGAAAAGCCGACGACATATTGGATGGCGACCGAAATGAAGACAATCGTGGCCGTTGTTCCGATGGATTCCCAGAACCTGTCGGAAGCGAGGATGTCCGCATAGTTTTGCAGGCCGACAAACTGCGGCGGGATTGGGGGCACTATCCTGATAGACTGAAACGACACCGTAAGTGCGTAGATCAGCGGAAACAGTGTGACTAAAAGCACGATCAGAAACGCTGGCCACATGAATGCGTGCTTGCTTAGCGTGTCGCGGTTCATTCGCAGCCTCCCTGTATTAAGTTGCTTCTTTTTAGGGCTGGATTGCGGTGTGCGTCAAGTTAAAAAAGTAGTTCAACTACATTTTTGTGGTATAATTCTAGAGAATGTGGCGCTTTTTGTGGGTGTGTGAATCAGTCACTGTGGAGCCTTTTCTTTCTGACGCCACGCTTGCTGATGCGGTCAGAATGATACGATAAATGCCTGGTAATACACAATGTAGGGAGTTTTGCGGGCGCTGAAAAGTGCTCGCTCGATGTCTTATTGGAGTTCAAGGCCGCGTTCCTTAAACTTTCGGGGTTGAATAATATTGGCGAACAAGGTAGTAAGACTACCAAAATTGGAGATCTTGATGCTGGTAGAGCCCACGGCCCATGAAATTAATCCCGAAACCGGCGCGATGTCCGGTGCTTCGGGTCACTACGAGAAAAAATTGCGGGATTTAGAGGGGCTCTATGCCGATGCCGCGGCGTTTGAGACGCACGTCATCGAGCAGGGTGATAGCGTTGTCTATCAAGTGGACGAAATGCGCCCGGCCCAAGTGGCGGGCGACTTGATTTTCGGAACCACTTGGATGCGCCCGGGGCGTATTGGTGAAGAATTCTTTATGACACGCGGGCACATCCATGCGCGTGGCAACCGCCCTGAAACCTACTACGGCGAATCGGGTGCGGGGCTGATGCTGATGGAAAACCCCGAAGGTGAAACCAGAATCGTTGAGATTACCCCGCAAGTGATGGTCTATGTACCGCCCCTGTGGATTCACCGTTCAGTCAACACAGGCGCCGTGCCCTTAGTAATGAGCTTCTGCTACCCAAGTGACTCAGGACAGAACTACGATATCATCGCCCGCTCTGGCGGCATGGCCACTCGCATTTTTGCGAATGCCGATGGTTGGAAGGCGATCCCCAACACATCCTATCGCAAGCGAACCAAAGATGAGGTCGCTGCGGTTTACGCAACATGTGACTAAATCCGGAGAATTTACTATGGCGATTTTTGACGCGCTTTCCAGTTATGGCGTTGTGCCGGTCATCGCAATAGACGATGAAAAAGATGCTCTACCGCTAGCGGATGCATTGCTGGACGGTGGACTACCGATTGCGGAAATCACTTTCCGCACCGCGGCCGCGGCAGATGCAATCGCGGCTATAGCGGCACATCGGGCTGACATTCTGGTCGGTGCTGGAACAGTTTTAACAGAAGAGCAACTGGATGCGGCGCAAGCCGCTGGTGCTCAGTTTGGTCTGGCCCCGGGGGTTGACGCTTCGGTACTCTCCCATGCCGCTGCAAAAGGTTTACCCTTTGCTCCCGGGATCATGACGCCAAGTGATCTTCAGATTACGCTGCGCACTAGTTGCAAGATGGTCAAGTTCTTCCCCGCCATGCCTGCGGGCGGTCCAAAAATGCTGAAGAACATCGCGGCACCTTACAGCCATACAGGTGTGGGCTATAACCCGACCGGTGGCGTCACATTGGACAACCTTCCCGACTGGTTGGCAATTCCCGAGGTACGCGCTGTCGGGGGCACTTGGATCGCTAGGCGCGAAGACATTGCCGCAGGCAATTGGCAAAGAATCCGCGACAACGCCTCGCAGGCCGTCGCCCGCGTCAAGGAAATCCGGGGCGTCAAATGAGCTTTCAACCTGCTACAAAGCCTACCTTCCACTTTATCGGTGTCACGACGGGAAAATCTTCGATCATGAAGGTTTTTCCGGAATGGGCCAAGTATCTGGGTCTCGGTGATGTTGAAATGAGCGGGATCGATTTGGTGCCGCATGACACTGTCGATAACTATCGCACTGTTGTTCAGTTCCTAAAACACGATCCTTTGTCGCTAGGCGCTTTGGTCACCACCCACAAACTGGACCTGTTTGCGGCCGCCCGGGATATGTTCGACGAGATCGATCCCCATGCCGAATTGATGGCGGAAACAAGTTGCTTGTCAAAACGCGATGGGCGATTGATCTGTCATGCCAAGGATCCAATTTCATCCGGCCTATCGATTGACGGGTTCCTGCCTGAGCAGCATTTTGCCAAAACGGGCGCCGAGGTGTTTTCCATGGGGGCAGGTGGCTCCACGATAGCGCTTACTTGGCATCTGATGCAGGAAAGCCGTAACAGTAACCGGCCCACCCGCATCGTCGTGTCAAATCGGTCGCAGGCGCGGCTGGATCACATCCGGCAAATCCACGAAACGATCGGCAGCGATGTGCCCTGCGAGTACGTGCTGGCGCCCACACCGGAAGACAATGATAAGGTGATGGCGGGGCTTAAACCCGAGTCATTGGTGATCAATGCGACAGGCCTGGGGAAAGATGCGCCGGGATCGCCACTGACCATCGATGGAGTTTTTCCTGAAAAAGCTGTTGTCTGGGAACTGAACTATCGCGGTGATTTGGTATTTCTGGATCAGGCCGACGCTCAGCAACAAGCAAAAGCGCTACAAATTGAAGACGGATGGACCTATTTCATCCATGGTTGGACCCAGGTTATTGCTGAGGTGTTTGACGTTGACATCCCCACGAGTGGTCCGAAATTCGACGACATCTCTCGGATCGCCGCCGAAGTGACGGGGCGTGTGTTATGAGCCGAATTCTCGTTACGCCTCGGTCTCTTTCTCGCGGTGGGCATCCCGGTCTTGAGCCATTGCTGAAGGCTGGTTTTGAATTGGTTACCCCCACTCCTGGAGCTACACCATCTGAATCTGACCTGATCAGGGTACTACCTGGCTGCGTGGGCTGGATCGCTGGCGTCGAACCGGTCTCGGAAAAAGCTATCGAAGCAGCAGCAGACCTGCGCGCGATTTCCCGAAATGGTAGTGGGGTAGACAATCTACCGATGCATATTCTGGAAGCCAAAGACATCACCGTATGCCGTGCACAAGCTACCAACGCTCGTGGCGTCGCCGAATTGGCGCTTACCCTAGCGATGGCCGGGCTGCGCAATGTTGTTCCGACCCACGTCGGGATGAAATCTGGTGACTGGCCGCGACGGATAGGTCGTGAAATTCAAGGTGCAAAGGTTGGTGTGATCGGGCTCGGTGCAATTGGCGCCGAATTTGTCGATTTCTGCCTGATGCTGGGCGCCGCGGTCCATGGGTTCGATCCATTCGCGCCGGAGGACTTGATTATTCACGAGAATTTCGGGCGCAAGAATTTTGATGCAGTTTTTGACGGCGCGGATGTTGTTAGCCTGCACGCTCCGATGCAAAAAAATGGAAACCCATTGGTCAACTCTGCGAATTTGGCGGCTATGGCAGAAGGCGGTGTTTTGGTCAACACGGCTCGAGCCGGTCTTGTAGATGTAGAGGCCTTGTTGAACGCGTTGGATAGCGGTCAGATTGGGACATATGCAACTGATGTCTTTGAAGCTGAGCCACCCGAACCTTCACGTTTGCTTTCGCATCCAAGTGTCATCCTTACGAGCCATATAGGTGGCTTCACCAGGGAATCTGTACAACGCTCAACGGAACGCGCGGTCAGCAATCTGCTGAAAGTCCTGTCGACCGATGCTGATTGAACGGACCCCCGGGTTTCCCAAAAAAGGCGTGCCCGGCCTTTTTTGGATGGGTCAGGCGGGGTTTTGGATTGAGACAGGGCGCCACTCGGTCTTGATCGATCCCTACCTTTCAGACAGCCTTGCCCGAAAATATACGGGCAAAAAAAACGACCACAAACGCATGATGCCGGCGCCAGTCCTTGTGGGCGACCTACCGGAACCGGATTTGGTACTGGTTACGCATTCTCACACAGACCACATGGACCCAGAGACACTGGGGCCTTTGCTTCGGCGATTTCCTGAGCTGACTTTTGTGGTTCCGGCCGCTTGTCGGGATACCGCCAAACAAAAAATAGGCCCATTTGCCAATCTGCTATTGGCAGATGCGGATCAGGACTTGTCACCGCTTGAAGGATTGAAGCTGCGCGTTTTCCCTGCCGCCCACGAAGATCTCCGACGAGACGAATTGGGGCAGCACTTTTTTCTCGGCTACGGGATCGAGGCAGCTGGACTGAAGATCTATCACTCTGGCGACAGCATTCCGTTTGTGGGGTTGGACGAACGCATACGGCATTTTGCACCAGACATCGCGCTTTTGCCGGTCAACGGGCGGGATGCGATCCGGCTGGCGAACGGTATCCCTGGCAATTTCACACTAGAAGAAGCGATAGAGATAGCTAGAGATGTTCCTATCCTGATCCCACACCACTGGGGTATGTTCTCCTTCAACACGCGGGCTAGGAAAGAAATTGAGCAAGCGGCGGATGTTTTTTCCGCTCCCAGAATAGTTCTGCCGCAGGTGGGCGAAACCCTTATGATCGGGTGATGGTGAGGTGCCTTGAGTTTTGGTGCATCTCGTTGTCCGTCGCTTGATTACTATTTCCCGCGTCGGCAGGATCGGCGAACTGAGTATTGTGGTATTGGTCGACTATGATTGCGCGACCTAGGTCGATCGCGCAATCTTCATCAATCATTGGGTCTTGGGACATTCTGAATCACGACGGTACTGCGTCGGCTGCATATTGCGAGAGGAATTCCTCTGAGGGTGGAATCTGAGTGATAACATCGATCAGCACCCCGTTTGGATCGCGATAAATCGCATGGCGCTGGCCAAACGGCTCGCTCACAAGTGACTTAGCAACCGGAACGCCTTCCGACCGAAGCCGTTCGTCCACTTTGTCGACATCCTCGACTTCAAAATTGAGGATCATACCCTTAGACGCACCGCGGGAAACCTCTGGGATCGTCTCGTGGTCTGACTGGACGACCGCGAGATTGACCGACGGATCCGCTTCACTTTGTAGATGCACATACCAATCCGCCTCGAATGCTGCGCGGAAGCCAAAGTGACGTTTGTAGAACTCTGCCGTTTCAGAAACCGTTTCAGACTGAATGACCGGGTAATATTGAGTAACACGCATTTCTTTATCTCCCTAACTTACATGCACTGTGTATGTAACATCGAATTGTAAAAACATGCAAGATGTATGTAAGGTATTTGTTGTGACAATCGGAGTTGTTGGTATTGCCCCCAGAAAAACCCGCCCGACGCAGCCAGGCAAACCGACGCGCCGAAACGCGTGCCAAACTCGTAGAGGCTGCCAGAGAACTGTTTGTGAATTCGGGATTTGCCGATACTGCAACCCCAGACATCGTGCGTAGGGCCAGCGTAACTCGAGGCGCGCTGTATCATCATTTCAAGGACAAGGCTGACCTTTTCCGCGCCGTCGCAGAAGAGGAGGCCAAAGCAATCTCACACCATATTGACCAGGAAACGCGCAATGTGGCCGATCCCGAACAGGCCCTGGTGACAGGATCGAATGCCTTTTTTGAAGCGATGTTGGTCCCAGGCCGAGTACGCCTCCTGATGGAAGAGGCCCCAGCGGTATTAGGGCACAGCACCGCTGTCGCGTTGACCCGGGCCAATGGAACAGAAGAACTTCGTGAAGGGCTTTCGCGGGCTCTTCCTGAGCATTCCCCGAAGCGAATCGATGCTTTGACCAATCTGTTGTCGGCTGCGTTTGATCGCGCCGCGCTAGAGATCGCCTATGGGGGCGATCCGAACGTCTACAAAGAGGCTATGAACTACTTGGTCGGCGAAGTGCTCAACGGAAAATGAAAGACACACAGGTAGTCTGAGAGATAGAAGAAACACTTGTCCGAATAGGCAGGTTAGACACAGCGGTCTTTGATCCTTTTCAAAAACCAGCCGTGTTCACTAAAACTAAGCATGAAGAACGCCAGGGGCATTGAAGTCATCGATGCATTGGTTTTCACGTTGATGTCCTAGCCTCTACCGCGGCAGAGGCCGGGCAGGGCCACCTAGGCCTTGCCCAGCAAAATCTCACTTCGTTGCCAGCAAACGAGCGCCATGGGGGTTGTCGATAACCATTTTCCAGCTGCCATCTTCCTGTCGACGCAGGACCGCAATCGAAAGCCCGTTTTGAGCCACAGCTTGTCCATCCTGCGTTTTACCAGCCATCGTCCAGGGTGAGATGTGGATGGCAATATCGCCGTTCACGACCACATCGTGACCCGACGGATACTCAAAAACCGGGTTCAACGCCGCCATACCAGCGAACATTTCTTTTAGCATTGTATTCTCTGTAATGGGCACTGCCGGCTCGAACAGCACTGTAGCCTTGGGTTCATAGCTGTCCATAACTTCGGGGATGTTGTTGTCCATGAAGCTTTGAGTCATGTGCTCCACAGCGGCTAGCACGTCTTGTTGATCTTGTGTCACGTTTTGTCCTTCTGCTGACAAGATTTGAGGAAGAGAGAGAGCAAGAGTCGTCGCCCACGCAAGTGCATGTTTCATAAAATTCTCCTTTTGGGTTTAGGTGAGGGGGCCTTAGCCAGGCGGGTCGACAATCCGTAGAATGTCGACAGCGAAATCCTTCACGGCGCGCAGTGGGCCAGTGGCGCGCTGCAGTTTGGCCGTGATCAGCTTCGATTGGGTTTGATGGGCCCAAGTCTTGACGTCCGAATAAGCCGGGGTGTGGATGAGTTCTGCCGTCGGTGAACGGCCCACGCGGCCTGATGCCATCGCTTTGCTCAATCGGCGCGGGCAGCTGCAGACCTTGGAACCACCCGCCAAACCACAACTTGATGCGGTGAACTCCCGCACCTTTTTGCGCGCGCGCGACAATCGCTGGCGGAAATTGGCGCTTGAGATACCCAGGACCTCTGCCGCCTCGCTGTGTTCCAGCTCGAGAATGTCGCCCAGAACATAGGCCGCGCGGTGGTCCCGATCGAGGCATAGTAGCATCGCCATAGTGCATCTAATGCGCAGTTCGTTGATCATGATGTGATCTTCAGGCGCGGCCTGAGTTTCATCCACCAAGCCGTCTTTAAGATCATCAAGGAACATCGGAAATGTCAGGCTGGGATCGTTTGCGACGACTTTCCGGGCCGTCAGCAAATAGTTGGTAGCGACGCGGTAAACCCAGGTCTCGAACTTGCTGTCTCCACGATATGTCGAAAGCTTTGTGACAATGCGGATCAGGATTTCCTGCGTGGCATCTTGGGCTGCTATAGGATCGGCCAGCATTCGAGTGGCCAGGCGGTACACGCGATCTTGCACCGCGCGTACTAGATTTTCGAGTGCCAAGGCATCACCGTCTCGTGCCAATTCGATCTGCGAATGTGTTACGTCGCTCATCTTTGTGCCTTATGTCCGTGTCATTTGATCAGTTTAGACAACCAGATCGCGAGATGTGTGACAAATTCTTGCATAAAATCTTGTCCTACCGGAGTTCGGCCTGGTTACGCACCGGCTCACACTCCGCTTAACCATATGGTACGATTATGGTTTCATGACCTCTGCGCGCGGCATTACCAACACTGTCTACTGTCATTGCTAGTGTTTCGTATCCTCTACGTGACTTTCTGGTGCACCTGCTCGCTAAGACTGAAAGTGACCCGAACGATACGGTCAATGACCACTACTACAAACAGGTTCGCAAACCCTCAATCGAACATCGGGGCCATCGGTGGCGTACGTGTCATTGCGAGTGGGAACTTGGATGAAGCCCGCGCCATAGAAGTGTTCGACTCGACTATTCCCAAATTTGTGGTTGCCAAATGAGTTGACATGAATACTGATTCATGTTTCATGTTAGGCAGGAAGAAAACAGGGAGGAGCCCCCATGTTGCGCATGTTTGCGTTGACGGTTGCCGGTGCGTTAGTGACGTCCGCAGCCTCTGCAGAAATCCGAATTGCCCATGTCTATGGCAAAACCGGCCCGTTCGAGGCTTATGCGGCGCAGTCGCACAATGGTCTGAAACTGGGCCTGGAATACGCCACTGGTGGAACCATGGAGATCAATGGCGAAAAGATCGTCCTGATCGAAAAAGACACGCAGCTGAAGCCCGATATCGGTCGCGCCCAGCTGGAAGAGGCCTATGGTGACGATGACGCGCATATCGCGGTTGGCCCGGTCAGCTCGGGTGTTGCGTTGGCAATGCTTCCGGTGGCCGAAGAATACGAGCGCGTTCTAATTGTCGAACCGGCAGTAGCTGACTCAATCACCGGTGCAAACTGGAACCCCTATATCTTTCGCACGGGCCGTAACTCTTCGCAGGACGCAATTGCAAACGCAGTTGCCCTGGGCGGTGAAGGCGTGACCATCGCGACCTTGGCGCAGGATTATGCTTTTGGCCGGGATGGTGTCGCGGCGTTCAAAGAAGCGCTGGAAGCCACGGGCGCGACTGTCGCACATGAAGAATACGTGCCCACCGACACGACAGATTTCACCGCTGCAGCCGAGCGGATTTTCACCAAGATGGGTGACATTGAAGGTGAGAAAAAGCTGTTCATCATTTGGGCCGGTGGCGGCAATCCGATGGGCAAGATCAACGCGATGGAGCCCGAGCGCTTTGGCATCGAGATCGCAACTGGCGGAAACATTCTGGCCGCGTTGAAGGCCTACAAAGAACTGCCAGGTATGGAAGGTGCGACCTACTACTATTACGAGATCCCACAGAACCCGGTGAACGACTGGCTAGTGAAAACGCATTTCGAACGCTTCGACAGCCCGCCTGATTTCTTCACCGCTGGTGGCATGGCCTCTGGTCTGGCGATTGTCGAAGCGATCAAGAAAGCCGGTGGCGCGGACGATACCGAAGCGCTAATCGAAGCGATGAAGGGCATGATCTGGGAAACCCCGAAGGGCATCATGCAGTTCCGCGCCGAAGATCATCAGGCCATGCAGCCCATGTACCATTTCCGAACCGAAGTGCAGGACGGCAAAGATTATGGCGTTCCGGTGCTGGTGCGTGAAATCGGCATGGACGAAATGAACATCCCTGTCCGTAACCAGTAAACGGCAGCGTGATTCCTATCTACGCCGGGGTGGTCCAACAGGCTGCCCCGAGGATATGGGAAGAGATTCATGACACAGACACTTCTGCAAACCGAAGCACTGACCGTGCGTTTTGGCGGCCATGTGGCGGTGGACGCGGTCTCATGCAGCTTTCACGCGGGTGAACTGACAGCAATCGTTGGTCCGAATGGCGCAGGAAAAACAACCTATTTCAACCTGATTTCGGGACAAATCCCCGCAAGTTCAGGCCGTGTGGAGCTGATGGGTGAGGATATTACCCGGTTGGGCGTGGCCGAGCGGTGTGATCGCGGTTTGGGTCGGGCGTTTCAATTGACCAACCTGTTCCCCAGCCTGTCGGTTCTGGAAAACGTGCGTCTTGTGATCCAATCCAGACGTCACAAAGGGTTTGGCCTATTTTCCATGGCTGACAGCCAATCTGAATTGACAATAGCCGCGATGGCCATTCTGGAGCGTGTGCGGCTGGACACCCAAAAGGATCAGCTTGTATCCGAGCTGTCGCACGGCGATCAGCGCAAGTTGGAAGTCGCGCTTTTGATCGGTCTGGACCCGATGGTCTACATGTTCGACGAACCGACCGCGGGGATGAGCGTCGACGAAGCTCCGGTGATCCTCGACTTGATCGCCGAGATCAAAGCGGACCGGGAACGCACCGTGTTGCTTGTCGAACACAAGCTGGATGTTATTCGCAGCCTCGCGGACCGCGTGATCGTTCTGCACAATGGAGAATTGGCCGCTGACGGTGCCCCCGCGGAGGTCATGGCCTCGGCCGTTGTTCAGGAAGCCTATTTGGGGAAGGAGTTGGACCATGTCTGACCTGATCCTGTCATTGAAAGATGTGCATACCGACATCGCGCAATACCATATTCTGCAAGGCGTAGACCTGCAGGTGCCACGGGGTCAGGTCACCATGCTTCTGGGGCGCAATGGCGTCGGCAAGACCACGACGCTTAAGACCATCATGGGGCAATGGACCGCAAAGTCGGGCGAAATTCTCTATGATGGTCAGGATATTACCCGCAAGCCGGTGTTTGCACGGGCGCGGGCAGGTATCGGCTTTGTCCCCGAGGACATGGGGATTTTCAGCGATCTGACGGTTGAAGAGAACATGGCGCTTGGCAGCCTTTCGGGCAAGCTGGAGCCCAAGCGAAAAGACTGGCTTTTGAACGCTTTCCCGGCGCTTGGAACATTCTGGAAAAGTGAGGCGGGCAACCTGTCGGGTGGGCAAAAGCAGATGCTGTCCATCGCACGGACAATGGCGGAAGATCGCGCATTGTACCTGATTGACGAGCCCACCAAAGGTTTGGCCCCGGCCATCATCTCGACCATGGCGCAGGCGTTGCGCGAACTGAAGGCTCAGGGGGCCTCTGTCCTGCTGGTCGAACAGAATTTCTCGGTTGCCAAGGCCCTTGGGGACAGCGCCGCCGTCATGGATGACGGCCGGGTGATCTGGACCGGGGTCATGGCCGAGTTGAGCGAAAACAAGGGCCTGCAAGAACGTTTGATGGGTCTCAGCATGGAGGCGCATTGACATGACCGCAGCCCCCGATCACAGACCGACCTTTGCCAATGTCAGCCTGACCGAACGGCTGGACGAGGCGATGCCACTGCTGTTGATCCCGATCCTGGTGGTTTTGGGTTTCGTTGCCATAGGGGCACCGGCCAGTTGGCTGACCCTGACGGTGTCCGGCCTGGCGATGGGGATGATGATCTTCATCATGGCCTCGGGTTTGACGCTGGTATTTGGCCTAATGGACGTGATCAACTTTGGCCATGGCGCCTTTGTCTCGGTTGGCGCTTTTGTCGGGGTTTCGGTCCTGATTGCACTGGGCGACTGGACGGGCGCGGCATCGTTGCTTTTGAACATGTCTGCGGTCCTGCTGGCGGTGATTGCCGCGATGGCGGTTACAGGGATCATGGGCTGGGGGTTCGAGCGGATCATCGTTAAGCCGGTCTATGGTGCCCATCTGAAACAGATTCTGGTCACCGTCGGCGGTTTGATCGTTATCGAGCAGTTGATCCATGTGATCTGGGGCCCGGACGAGATTTTCATCAACCGTCCCGAGACCCTGAAAGGTGCCGTCACTTTTGCCGGGGCTGCGATGGAGAAATACCGCCTGCTGGCTGTTGGGATCGGTCTGGTTCTTTTCGTTGCCATGCGAGTTGTTCTGAGGCGCACAAAGATCGGCCTGATCGTTCGCGCCGGAGTGGAAAATGGCCCCATGGTCGAAGCGCTAGGCTATCGCCTGCGGCTGGTGTTCGTAGGTGTCTTTATCGCCGGTTCAGCTCTGGCCGGGCTGGGGGGCGTGATGTGGGGCCTGTACCAAGAAGTCATTACCGCCGGGATGGGGGAAAGGATGATGGTTCTGGTCTTCATCGTGGCCATTATCGGCGGGCTGGGGTCGGTCGAAGGGGCCTTTATCGGTGCGCTTCTGGTGGGACTGTTGCAGAATTACGTGGCCTTTCTGGAACCCAAACTGGCGCTGGTGTCCAACATTGCGCTGATGACGGCAATTCTGATGTGGCGGCCGCAAGGCATGATGCCCGTAGTGAAGGCGAAGTAAGATGCTGGTAAAACTACTTTCCGGAGATCAACCGCGATCTGCCATCCTGACGGCCATTCTGCTGGTCATCCTGATTTGCCTTGCGGGCGCGCCCTTTATCTTTGACGGGGTGCGGGCGCTGGATACGGCTGCCAGGATCTGTATCTTTATCCTGCTGGTGGCAAGTTATGATCTTTTGCTCGGCTACGGCGGCATCGTCAGCTTTGCGCATACGATGTTCTTTGGTTTGGGAGCCTACGGTGTCGCGTTGGCGTCAACCTATATGGGGCGCGGCTTTGACGCGCTGCTGCTGGGGTCGGTATCGGGCGCTTTAGCCGCTGTTGTCCTGGCCTTGCTTATCGGTCTCTTCAGCCTGCGCGTGCGGGCGATCTTTTTTGCCATGATCACTCTGGCCGTGGCCTCGGCCGTCGCGGTTCTGGTGTCGCAATTCTCGGGGCTGACCGGGGGTGAGGATGGGCTGACCTATAAGATCCCACGGGTTTTGACCTCGGCCAACCGCATGGGAGATTTCTTGGGCACACGTATCAGCGGCAAGATACTTAACTACTATCTGGTGTTCTTTGCGGCGCTGATCTTGTTCCTGTTGTTGCTGCGCATCGTAAACTCGCCGTTTGGCCGCGTGTTGCAAGCGATCCGCGAGAACGACTTTCGGGCCGAGGCGATTGGATACCGGGTCGTCTGGTATCGCACCGTGGCGACCTGTCTTTCGGCTGCGACCGCGGCGCTGGCGGGCAGCCTGTTTGCCATCTGGTTGCGCTATGTCGGGCCGGACACCACGCTGAGCTTTGAGATAATGCTCGACATTCTGCTGATGGTGGTGATCGGCGGTATGGGCACGATGTACGGCGCGGTGATTGGCGCAACCTTGTTCATTCTGGCGCAGACCTACCTGCAAAACCTGATGGGCACCGCGTCCGAGGCCACCTCGGCCCTGCCGCTGATCCCCGATCTGCTGGACCCGGACCGCTGGCTGATGTGGTTGGGTATCCTCTTTATCCTCAGCGTCTACTTTTTCCCGACAGGTATCGTGGGCCGATTGCGCGCGCGTCGTGCTTCATGACTGTGCCGGTCGTCTTTTTGCACGGGTGGGCGATGAACGGGGCGGTGTTTGATGACCTGGCCCGACGCCTGGGGTCAGATTTTGACTGCCACGCCCCGGACATGCCCGGTCACGGCAAGCATAGCAAGGCGGTCTCCAGTCTGGACGCCTGCGCAGCCGTCGCCAAACACTGGACCGACCGATTGGACCGACCCATTCTAGTGGGCTGGTCGATGGGGGCAGGAGCCGCCTGGCGATACGTGTACCAGAACGGAACCTCTGCACTGCGTGCGCTGGTAACCATCGACATGAGCCCACGCATGATGCCGGGCCCGAATTGGGACCTTGGGCTGTTGGGTCAGAGCTCGGCTTCGATTCAGGCAACTGCAGACCGGATCATCCCCGATTGGCAGAATATGGCGGGGGGCATTGCGCATTTGATGTTTGCGCCCGACAGTTCCCCCACACTCAGCCGCAGCGAAATCCAAGCGTTGTTGCTGTCGCAAAACCCGGTTCACCTACAACCGATGTGGGAGGAACTCAAGTTGATGGATGAGCGGGACACCATCTCAAGAATCGACATCCCCTATCTGATCTGCGCCGGAGCGCAAAGCCGATTGTACCGGCCCGAGGTCGCGCGCTGGACCGCTGCGCAGGCTAAACATGCGCGTATTCAGAGCTTTGCGAATTCCGGACACTCGCCACATCTAGAAGAACCTGACGCTTTTTGTGATGCGTTGCGCGGCTTTGTTGCGGCAGAAAGGCTGGCAATGCAACACCAGGACCAAGAAGTAAGCCAATGACCAAAGCCACAAACGCCAAACCCAAAACAAAACGCGGGATCGAGCGCCGGGCACAGATCCTTGCCGCGGCTGAAAAGGTGATCGGTCAACAGGGTTTTGCAGCTGCGTCCATCGCTGATATCACCCGCGCCGCCCAAACCGCACTGGGCACGTTCTATATCTATTTTTCGGGCAAGGATGAGGTCTTTCGCGAGCTTGTACAGGAAATGGGCCACGCCACACGTGCGCAGGCTGCGGAACGTGTGGCCGGAGCGAAAAACCGGCTTGAATCCGAACGGGCCGGTTTGATGGCCTACCTGACCGTTGTTCGGGATCGTCCGATGCAATACCGCATCGTTGAAGAAGCGCGCTTTGTCGATCCGCAAGCCTATCGGGAGTATTACACCGAGTTTGGCAAAGCCTATGCCGATCAGCTGGATCAGGCCGTCGCCAAAGGCGAGATATCGCCGGGGGATGCCGAAATTCGGGCCTGGGCGCTGATGGGCGTGGCCAAAACCTTGGGGGAACGGTTCGTACTTTGGGAAGACGACGTGGATCTTGAGAGGGTCGTGGATGAAGCTCACAAGTTCATATGCAACGGATTGGCACCATGAGTGAACTGGTTGTCTGCGATCAGCTAACGCTGCAAAATGACGAACCCTGTTTCCGCATTCGGATGCAAGCGCCACGAGCCAACGCCCTTGAACCTGCTTTGTTGCAGGAATTGCACCATGCCTTTGATGCGCTGGAGCATTCGGGTTGCAAAAAGGCGCTGATGACCGGTGGGCGAAACTTCTCAACCGGGGGCGATGTCGGTCGTTTTTTTGACGCTGCGCAGCGTGGCGACGCAGCAACCTATGCCGACGCCGTAGTGCCCGCACTGCAAAAGCTGATCCTGGGGATGATCAGTCTGCCGGTTGTCATTGCCTCGGCCATTCAGGGTGCGGCAACCGGTGGATCAGCGGGCCTTGTTTTTGCATCCGATATTGTCACCGCCGCGCCGGGTGCCTTTGTTCAACCATACTACGGCGTCATGGGCTTTGCCCCAGACGGAGGATGGACCGCGCTTTTGCCCGAGCTGATTGGGACAGGGCACGCGCAAAGCTGGCTTATGACCAATGCCCGTCATGGCGCCGACAGGCTTGAAACCATGGGTCTGGTGCAAGCTGTGGATGCTGATCCCGAGATGCGGGCACTGGCCGAGTTGGGCGGGATAGAAACAGGGTCGGCCCTGGCCACCAAATCCATGATTTGGACCGAGGCGCGGCGCGCCACGGTGCAAGCCGGGCTGGATGCTGAAGCGGCAGGATTTCAGAAGCTCATCGGGCGACAAGAGACCCTGTCGCGCATGGCTGTGTTTCTGCAGGAAACGGGATAGTTGTGATGTTCGACGTGATTCCAGATATGGCCGCCAAACGGGCCGAGCTGAGCCCTGCGGATGTGGCTTTTCATGACACCGCGACCGGGCGCAACTGGAGCTTTGCGGCAATCAACGCAGCCGCCGACGCCGTAGCCGCAGGGTTTCGCGCACGCGGGTTGGTCGAAGGCGACAGGGTCGCCATCCTGTGCCACAACCGAACCGAGTTTTTCATCACGCTTTTTGCCTGCCAAAAAACGGGGGCGATCCTGTGCCCTCTCAATTGGCGTCAACCGGTGGCGGAATTGGTGGATACGGTTGAACAAGTGGGTCTATCGCTGCTTTTGACCGACGCAGATTTTGCAGACACGGCGCATGGGCTGGGTCAAGCAATTGGCGCGCCCGTCCTTACACTGGAACGAGACGTGGCGGACTGGATCACTCAGGGGGGTGCCGCCCTGACGGCTCCGATCCCGGCAGAGCGCCCCTGGTATCTGTTGTTTACATCCGGGACGACCGGTCTGCCAAAATCCGTGATCCAAACAGCACGTATGGCTTGGGCCAATACCGTTAACATTGGGCAGGCCATCGACATCACCTCGAAGGATCGCGCGGCGTGTTTCCTGCCGTTGTTTCATACCGCCGGGATCAATCTTTATACATTGCCGATTTTTCTGACCGGCGGGTGTTCAACAGTTTTGCCAAAATTCGACATCGAGACGATCCATCCCCTGTTGCAAAGCGGCCAGATTAATCAGTTCTTTGCGGTTCCTGCCGTCTATCAGGCTTTGTCTTTGTCCCCCGACATCGATCAGATTGATTGGTCCTCGATCTGCTGCGGATGCGGGGGCGCGCCACTGCCGGAACCTTTAATCCATTTTTTCGCAAAAAGGGGGGCCAAGGTCCTGAACGGCATGGGTATGACCGAAACCGGTCCCACGGTGTTTCTGATGGACAGCGCCCATGCGGCAGAAAAAATTGGCTCGGTCGGCAAACCGCAAAGCCTAGTCGAGGTGCGGTTGGACGGTGTGGTGGTCGGCGCCGAAGGTTCAGGGGAATTGCAGTTGCGTGGACCGGGTGTCACGCCGGGATATTATGCCAACCCTTCGGCTACCGAAAAGACGTTCACCGAAGACGGCTGGCTGCGCACGGGCGATGTCGCGCGACGTGATGCTGACGGGTATTATTTTATCGTGGACCGGATAAAGGACATGTTCATCTCGGGTGGCGAGAACGTCTATCCGGCCGAGGTTGAGCGGATTTTGAATGCCCATCCGTCCATTCTGGAAAGCGCTGTTCTGGGTGTGCCGGATCTGAAATGGGGCGAAACCGGAGCCGCCTTTGTCATGCTGCGCCCCGGAGAAACGCTTGAGCCTGAAACCTTGTTTGATTGGTGCCGGGAACGTCTGGCTGGGTACAAGGTCCCGGCTCATCTACGCATCGTTGACGATTTTCCGCGCACGGCCGCTGGTAAAATCCGCAAACCGGACCTGCGAGAGGGGTTTCACAGTGATTGAGTTGCAAGAAAGTTGGACCCCAACCCAGGCAGAATTCGATGCCTTTGCCGCCGTTTCGGGAGACAATAACGCCATCCACGTGGATCCAACCTTTTGCGCAACGACCACCTTTGGGCGAACGGTCAGCCATGGAATGCTGATCTACACAAAGCTCTGGGGGATGTTGAAACGCGACAATTCTGCGATCCGGCAGGTCAGCCAAAAGCTGATGTTCCCAAACCCGGCGTTCACCGAAGAGGAACTTGAACTGAAGATCACGGAAAAAGCGCCCGGGCTGGTAGAGATGCGCGTAATTCGATTAGCTGATGGTGCTGAATGCCTGCTTGGCGAGGCGGAAATTTCATGCTGAGCATCGGTCAGACGGCCCAAATCACTCGCACTTACACCCCTGCCGATTTGGCGGCTTTTTCAGTCCTCAGCGGGGCCGAGGTCACCGAGGTGCCGGAGCCGTTGATCGCGGCCTTGTTCTCTTACCTGCTTGGGGTGGAATTGCCCGGATCGGGCACGAACTACCTGAAACAAGAGTTGAGTTTCAAAGCCCCAGCGCCAGTTGGCCAGCCTTTGACCGCCAAGGTCGAAATCATCCGCTTGCGGGACGACAAGCATTTGGTCGATCTTTGGGCCAGCTGCACTTCGACGGGTGGCAGAGTGATCTGCGAAGGTCGCAGCCTTGTGAAAGCCACAGACGTAGAAGGGGCATTCATGGCGGCTTGGAAAGTGTAGACGCACTACTGACCTCGTTGTGCCATTGTCGCAAATCCGACCGCGCCCCGGTTGGAATTGGTTCGGTAGCATACCCAACTCAACTAAAGCTTGGTTCACGTAACACCCTTCTCAGGGAACCGCCACCTCGTTGAACCACGGGAAATGGTCGATTGCCGAGGAGGTGTTCCAACAAAAACATCAATCAACTCGCCCGGCAGACACAATCTGTCTTTGCACACCAAGGCCCGTCACACCCAGCTCTATCTGATCACCCGGTTTCAGATAAATCTCTGGGTCGTGTCCCATGCCCACGCCCGGAGGCGTGCCGGTTGAAATCACGTCACCTGGTTGCAGGCTCATGAATTGAGAGAGGTGGGAGATCACAGTGGCGACGTCGAAATGCATCGTCTTTGTGGACCCATCCTGAAATCGGCGACCGTTGACTTCAAGATACAAATCCAGGTCCTGGGGATCAGCAACCTCGTCCCGGGTGACCAACCAAGGACCTATCGGTCCGAAGGTATCGCAGGATTTGCCTTTGGTCCATTGTCCGGAACGATGGAATTGGAAGTCGCGCTCGCTCAGGTCGTTGACCACGCAGTACCCTGCAACGTGGTCCAGCGCTGTCTCGACCGGCACATATTTTGCCTCTTTGCCTATCACCACGCCCAATTCGACTTCCCAGTCGGTTTTGACGGATCCGCGCGGGATCACCACGTCATCGTTTGGGCCGGCAATTGCCGAGTTCGCCTTGAAGAAAATCACTGGTTCCTCCGGCAACTCCAGGCCGCTTTCAGCGGCGTGGTCGGCATAATTCAACCCGATGCAAAGGAATTTACCTACCCGCCCGACGCAGGGACCGATACGTTGATTGCTTTCTACAATGGGAAGGTTCGCAGGGACTATGGTCCGAAGGGCCTCCAGACTCATATCGCTCAACACTTCTCCGGCGATGTCCTCGACGACATTGGACAAATCACGGATTTGACCGTGGTTATCCAGCAGTCCGGGTTTTTCAGCGCCGACTGGCCCATAACGAAGAAGTTTCATTGGTATGGCTCCCTGGTCTTCCTGGTTCGTAAGACGAAGTTTGGTGTTGCGAAGCTAAAGTCAGAGGATTGTTTGACCGGTTGCGACCCAGTCCTTCGTGAACTGGTCTATGCCTTTGTCCGTCAAAGCGTGGTTTACCAGCGCTTTGATAACTTGCGGAGGCACGGTTGCGGCATCTGAGCCAGCAATTGCTGCGTCCTTCACGTGATTTGCGGTTCTAACAGAAGCTGCCAGGATTGCTGTCTCGAATTCAAAATTGTCGAAGATCGTTCGAATTTCACGGATCAACTGCATCCCATCGATGTTCTGATCATCAAGCCTGCCAACAAATGGCGATACATAGGTGGCACCAGCCTTCGCCGCCAATAGCGCTTGATTGGCCGAAAAACACAGTGTCACATTGGTTTCGATACCTTCGGATGCAAATAGCCGACATGCTTTCAAGCCATCAAGCGTTAGGGGCAGCTTGATCACAACGTTGTCGGCGATCTTGGCCAGATGTCGGCCTTCCTCCACCATCCCGTCGAAGTCAGTAGCAGCGACCTCTGCCGAATCCGGTCCGGTAACGACGGTACAGATTTCCGCGATCACTTCTTTGAAATCCCGGCCAGATTTGGCGATCAGAGAGGGATTGGTGGTAACGCCGTCAAGCAAACCAAACGCGGTTAGATCTTTGATATCTTCAATGATTGCTGTATCAGCAAAGAATTTCATTAAGTGTCTCCTTGTTCGTCGTTTGGTGGGATTTGAACTCCCGAGTCGTGGAATTGCCCTGCCATGTTGTCGTCGTTCTTTCGCGGATCAGGGTGAAACGGGCTGGCAACATCTTCTTCTTTCAGATAGCATCTAGAAATGAGGGAACCACAATGAACATTGCATCGCAGCCACCATTCACGATTCCGGACATATATCTCTCCGAATTGCCGACCGGTGCCGCGAAAAGTGCGGTCAACACGCTTGGAACGAAGATCGCCAAAGGCGAGTTTCCGATTGGCGCGACCATTCCGAAAGAAGCGGATCTGGCACAACTTCTTGGGGTTTCGCGGACCATTGTCCGCGATGCAGTGAAGGTTCTCTCCGGAAAAGGCATGGTGCGTACGGCGCGACGCTATGGCACCCGAGTTCTGCCGTTTGAAAGCTGGAACCTGATGGACCCCGACGTGATCAGCTGGCATGACCCGGCGAGTCCTGCGGCCACACGCGTGTACCGCGACTGTACACAGTTGCGGTATATCGTGGAACCGGAAGCTGCGGCATTGGCGGCGATCAACGCGACCGCCGAACAGCGGCAAACAATTTTGCGCGCAGCCGAGCACATCAGTCTGGACAAGTCCGGTCCGCATGGGATGATTGCGGCGGACTATACGTTTCACGCAACTATCCTTGAGGCAACCGGCAACGTCATGTTGCGCCAAATGCAGGGCTTTATCCTGGCGTTGCTGCAGTTCTCGTATCCAACTGGAGCGCAAGTGGCTCCTGAGGAGAAGGTCTCTCGCCGCAAGCATATTCTTGTTGCCGAAGCTATCGCCGCGAGGGATTCCGGGGCCGCGCGTAACCGGATGGCCGACATGCTGAAGCAGAACAAGATGATCGCCGACCTCATTGACGGCAGGGACGGTTAACGCGGTTGGAGGAGGAGTCATTCCAACGTCACCGGCAACAGGTCGGAAGGCACATTTTGATAGCAAACCGGTCGCAGAAAGCGGCGGATCGAAAGGGTTCCAACCGAGGTTGCCCCGAAATTTGTAGTGGCAGGATATGGGCCACCATGTACCATGCTGCCACAGACCTCGACGCCCGTGGGAAATCCGTTGACCAGCACCCTTCCAGCTTTGCATTCCAGAACCGGCAAGAGGCGACCTGCCAGTTGGTTATCGCCTCGGTCCATGTGGATCGTGCAGGTTAACTGGCCCTTGAGCGACTTTGCGACCGCCAGCATTTCGTTTGTGTTCTTTGCAATGACAATCAATCCCAGCGGGCCGAAGACTTCTTCGCCAAGCGCCTCGTTGGCTAGCCACTGTTGCGCCGTGGTCTGGAAGAGCTGGGGCGCGGCCTGTCGTGGGCCGCAGGTGCTTGCGAGAAGTTCCTGAACTAGTCCATTGGCCGTAAGACGCTCGGAACCGGTCTCGTAGGATGCCGCGATACCGGAAGTGAGCATGGTTTGCGGGTCGACCCTTCTGAGTGCCTGGCTTGTGGCATTGATGAATGTCGGCGCCTCATCTCCGTCGACCAGCACGACCACGCCGGGATTTGTACAGAATTGCCCTGCACCCATTGTCAGCGAGGCCGCCCAGCCAGTCGCAATGTCTTGTCCCTTGGCCGCCACTGCGTTCGGCAATAGAAACATCGGGTTGACTGACCCGAGTTCTCCGAAAAACGGGATCGGCTCGGGTCTTGCGGCGCACAGGTCAAAAAGCGCACGCCCGCCGCGATGCGATCCGGTGAACCCGACCGCCTTGATGGACGGGTGCTGAACCAATGCCTGACCGACTTCGAGTCCACCACCTTGAATCAGGCTGAAGACACCGGGAGGCATATCACAAGCCTTGATCGCCGCATCAATGGCCTGGGCGACTAAATCTGATACACCCGGATGGGCATAATGCCCGCGGACAACAACCGGGCAGCCGGAAGCGAGCGCGGCGGCAGTGTCACCACCCGCAGTGGAAAATGCCAACGGGAAGTTCGAAGCGCCGAATACCGCCACCGGGCCGATCGGGCGCTGAATGAGATGCAGGTCAGGACGCGGCATTGGCGTCCGGTGCGGCAAGGCTGGATCATAACGCAAGTCAAGGTGATCGCCCTTTTCAATGTGGTCTGCAAAGAGTTTGAGTTGCCCAACCGTTCGTCCGCGCTCTCCTTCGAGACGCCCTGCAGGCAGCCCGGTTTCCTTCACGCCCTGTTCCGTGATTTCCGATCCCCGACGATCGATTTCGTCAGCAATTCGACAGAGAAAGGCAGCCCTCTTGGCCGTGTCAGCCCAGCCAAAGGTCCAAAACGCCTCTTCAGCCGCCCTTGCAGCCTGGTCAATCAGCGCAACTGTCCCGGCTGCAAACTTATCCTGCGCGTTGGAAATCGGTTCGTTGGAAAAAGTGTTTTCTCCGCCGGTCCATTGACCCGCGATCAGATGTTGCCCTTTGAGCATTATCGGTTTCTCCGGAAGTTACCAGTTTGCGAAAGATCCATCTTTTCGTTTGAGGATCGGCAAGTGTTCGTGGGTAAAGGGATAGTTCTCAAGCGCTTCAGCCTGCAGAGTTACACCCAACCCCGGTTCGCCTAGGCAGGTTAGCCATCCATCCTCCCAAATCTGATCGGTAGCAATCAAATCCGGGACGCATTCACCGGGCCGCCTTGGCAGTTCCTGAACCAACACGTTGGGACTGCTGAGGTTGAGGTGCAGACAGGCGGCGGTGGAAATCGGCCCGATGGGGTTATGAACCGCCAGATCGATCATATGAGTTTCACACTGGCCAGCGATCTTTTTCGCTTCGGTCAATCCACCGGCAATGCACAGATCGATGCGCGCATAGTCGATAAGATTCTGTTCCACAAAGGGACGAAATTGCCATTTATTTGCCAGTTGCTCACCAGCAGCGAGCGGCACGGAAGTTTGTTGTCGCAACCCAGTGTAGCCTTCTGCAAACTCCGATCGCAGCGGGTCCTCGACGAACATGGGTCGGAACTCTTCAACCTGACGGCAGAAATAGGTTGCTTCCGTAGGTGTGAGTTTTGTATGCGCATCGAAGACCAGTTCTATATCGGGCCCGAGTTCTGCACGAAGCAATCGAAACTCCTCGATTGCCTTGTCCACGGCCCAACGCCCGCGCATGACCATATCTGGTTTGTAGGAGGGCTCCCATCTCAACACTTTCCAGCCTTCCGAAACAGCATTTCGGGCGGCTTCTAGTGTTTCTTGAGGCGTATCGCCCCCGATATGGCAATAGCTTAGGACCTTTTCGCGTGTTGAGCCCCCCAGCAACTCGTAAACCGGCACACCCAGAGCCTTACCCTTGATGTCATGTAGCGCTAAATCAATAGCGGCAATCGCACTGGATAGCACCTGGCCCGACGGGTGAAAGCCAGACCGCCACATCGTCTGCCAAAGATGCTCGATCCTGAACGGATCCTGACCAATCAACAGGCTTTTCAGGTCGCGGATCATACCTTCGACGGCGTATTCTCGGCTGGTTAGCCCGCTTTCACCGAGCCCGTAGATGCCCTCGTCGGTCTCGACTACGACAATCAGAAGCGTGCGCCACTCTTTGAGGAAATGGGTTTTGATGTCAGTAATCTTCACGATGCATCATCCTTGTTAGTCGCGCTCGGATCGATTTCCAATATGGAAGACCACGTGTATTCCGGCTCCCAGCCCAGCAGGATACGCGCCTTGTTGCAGTCAAGCATTGCGTGGCGACCGGTCAGGCCGTGATGGATTTTGACTTCAGGCATGGTTTGCTCGACCAGTTCCCGGCTTGGCTGTTTCATGATCGTGTCGACGGCGGCAATGTTGAACACCTCGGCCCCGGACAGGTCTGCCTCCAATGCCAGCCGCACGGCCCGCGCGGCATCGCGGCAGTCAATGTAGCCCCAAAGATTAAACTTGCGGCTGTTGAGATCGTCCCAGTAGCCTGGGATCTTCTGGAAAGACGGCACTGCGGCGACATCGTCGTAAAGAACATTGGATAGTCGCAATCCGATAATGGTCATGCCATGCATCTCAGCCATAAGCTCAGCGATGGTTTCCGAAGCCGCCTTGGACACGGCGTAGCCCGTCTGGGGCGCCGGCGTCGCGGTTTCGGTCAGAGGAACCTCGGGCGGCTGGTTCTCGATAAAGGGGAACCCGAAGATAGTTTCCGAGCTCGCCCAAACAATGCGCTTGATACCAAGTGCTGCAGCCGCGTTGAAGGCGTTGAACAAGGCCACGGTATTGTTAGCAAATCGATCGGCCGCACCGCGATGATCTTCGTCGGGATGCGGGTTGCCGGCCATATGCACAAGCATGTCGCTACCCGTCATTGCCTCGAGAACCGCGTCATAGTCGGTCATGTCGAGCTGAGCGAAGGGGCAAAGCTCTTCATTCGGCGGATTTATATCGAGATTCAGGCAGTCGTAGCCTTTCGCGAGGAGATCGCGAATGATGGCATTGCCCGCACCGCCGCTTCCTCCGGTCACACAAACTTTTGTCATGTTCAGGCCCGCTCAACTGCGCCGTCAGCATGGAACAGGTGTATGTTTCCAGCCCGTGGCGTCATGAAAATCTTGTCCCCGGTCGAGATTGGCACCTCACCCGGAAGGCGCACGGTGATGCTGCCCACACTTTCACTATCGACATAGGCGACCGTGTCGGATCCCAGGTGTTCCGCATATCGCAACCGTCCTTCCCATTCGCCGGCGTCAGGTGACACGTCGATATGCTCTGGTCTCACGCCAAGGATCCTGGATTTTCGGGCTTCCGCGATGCGGCCTTCGATCAGGTTCATTTTGGGCGAGCCGATGAATCCGGCTACAAACGGATTACCCGGCGCGTTGTAGAGATCCATCGGGCGGCCAACCTGTTGGATTATACCGTCCTTCATGATCACGATCTGGTCTGCCATCGTCATCGCTTCGACCTGGTCGTGGGTGACATAGACCATCGTCGCGCCGAGTTTGGCGTGTAGTTCCGCAAGCTCAACACGCATCTGGGTGCGAAGCGCCGCATCAAGATTGGACAAAGGTTCGTCGAACAGGAAGACCTTGGGCTTGCGTACGATCGAACGCCCGATGGCGACCCGTTGCCTTTGGCCGCCCGACAGTTGGCGTGGTTTACGTTCCAAAAGCGGACCGAGCTGCAGGATTTCGGCGGCCTCTTCGACCCGGCGGTCGATCTCTACCTTGGGGGTTTTGGCCAGTTTCAGACCAAACCCGATATTCTGGCGAACGCTCATGTGTGGATACAGCGCGTAGCTTTGAAACACCATGGCAATCCCACGGTCAGACGGTTTTGCGCGGGTTACGTCCTCGCCGCCAATATGTATTGAGCCATCGGTCACGTTTTCCAGCCCAGCAATCATTCGCAGCAGCGTTGATTTTCCGCAACCGGAGGGTCCGACGAGAACGCTGAAACTCCCGTCAGGAATTGTCAGCGACAAATCCGGAATAACTTCGACAGACCCGAAGGTCTTTTTTACGTTGCTCAGATGAACTTCAGCCATCGGTCATCCTTTCCTGTTGCAATACGAGAAGCGGCGGAAATCTGCAGGATGTGCCCGGCCGCTTATGTCTTGGGCAGCCATTCCAATGAAGGCGCCGGTGAAATTTGCGTGTTCTCCGCGACCCGCCTCATCCGAGAGCAAAGAGGCGTCCAGTCTTGGCCCGACTTCGACCCAGTCTTCCCCTTGAGCCCGCCAACGGAACTGCAAATCGCTTTGGTCGACATCGACGCCCAGTTCGAGCGGTCCATCGGGAACCAGAAGCCCCATGTCGATTGGGAAGGTCAGTTTTGCTTCGGGCCAGTCACCGTTGCAGGACTGGATCGATAACCGGCGCTGCCCGCCATCGTCGGCGGCCAGGTAGAGGTAGTGAAACTGAAAGCGGTTGTAATATGCGATCAGACCCGCCATCGACTGCTCGTCACGAGGCTGAAAGTCGATTTCGGTTTCGGCGGTGTAGTGCCAGCCCGTCTGTCGTCGGGCAATGAGGGCCTGCTCGAACCAACTGCCTACACTCTCCCGGCCAATAAGACGCAAGTGACCCGGGCGCTGGCTCAGTGAGTAAATCCTGTCAGCTTCCGGAGTCCGCAACCATTGAAAATCGCCGGGCAAATGCCCGTCAAAGAAATACTCGTGCTGGTCTTCGACGTTGTCGTCGGTTCGATCATCAAATTCCGGCGGTTCGCAATAGAGCCAGCCATCATCTTGCCAGAAACATCGGGCTATGCCGGTTTCGCGCCCAAGTGGTGACCGCCGTGACCCTGGCAAAGGTCGGGAGCACAGAAACGTGTGCCAGACCTGTCCATCCTGATCCTTTGTCAACTGCCCGTGACCGATACGCTGCAGCGGGGCCGCGGCGTTGTCTTTCGCCGTCAGGACATGGGCGTGCGGGTGCAACTCATACGGCCCTTCGATCCTGTCGGCGCGAGCATAGGTAACCGCGTGATCATATCCGGTCCCACCTTCGGCTGTGCAAAGGTGATAGCGTCCATCATGGCTCAACAGATGCGGCGCCTCAGTGAACTTCAGGTTTGAGCCTTCGAAGATCCGATGAACTGGGCCAACCAACTGGCCTTTGACGTGGTCAAACTCCTGCAACAGTATGCCCGCAAAGAATCCGCCATGGCGCGGCCCATGCGCACCACGATAGTCCCAGCCCATATTGACCAGCCACTTGCGCCCATCCGCATCATGAAACAATGACGGATCGAAACCCGAGGAGTTCAGGTAGACCGGATCGCTCCACGGCCCTTCAATAGAGGGCGCTGTGGTTAGGTAATTATGGGTGTCCTTGTAATTGCCGTCGTAGCGTTTGACGTCGGTGTAGATCAGCCAGAACAACCCCTCAGCATAAGACAGCGCCGGGGCCCAAACCCCGCAACCATCAGGATTACCACGCATATCCAATAGGGCTTTCCGGTCCAGCGGGCGTGCGGCCAATTGCCAGGTCTTCAAATCCTTCGAGTGGTTGATTTCCACGCCCGGGTACCATTCGAATGTTGAGGTCGCGATATAGAAATCGTCACCGACCCGGCAGATCGACGGATCTGGATGAAATCCTGGCAAGATCGGGTTTTGAATTTGCAAGTTCATCCTTTGACCGCCCCGCCTGTCAGGCCAGCAACAATGTACTTCTGTGCCGCTAGGAAGAAGACAATTGCCGGTGCCAGCGTCGCTGAAACAAAGGCCAGCGTTCGGTTCCATTCGGCCGCGTATTCACCGCGGAAATCCATCGCGCCCAGGGTCCAGGTATAGCCATCGCGATCATTCAGCATGATCAGCGGCAAGAGGTAATTGTTCCAGCTTTGCACGAAGACAAACACCGCAATGGTCGCAAGGATCGGGGTGGAAAGCGGCAAGGTAAAGGTAAAGAAAAACCGGATGTAACTGCAGCCATCCACTCGGGCCGCATCGAACAGCTCGGCGGGCATCTCCTTGAAAAAGGTCCGAAAGAACATGATCGAAAAGGCCAGACCAAAGGCAACTTGAGGCAAGATCACGCCCCATGCCGTGTCCAGCAGCCCGAGATCACGGACTGTCAGGAACAGCGGCATGATTGCGGCCGCCACCGGGAACATTAACCCCAACAACAGATAGCCAAAAAGGAAACGTGATCCGAAGAACTGGGTCTGGGCGAAGGCGAAGGCACACATTGACCCCAGCAAAAGTGTCAGCACCACAGTCAGAACCGAAATCAGAAAGCTGTTGCCGAGATAGATCCAGAACTGCTTGCTGCCTAAAATCTCGCCGTAAAACTCAAAGTGCCAGGTCTCGGGAATGCCGAATGGCGATACCCGCAATTCACCGTTGGTCTTGAAACCACCAAGCACGGTTGCAGCGATCGGCATCAGGATCACGAAAGTGACGGTCAACAGGACGATGATCCGCCCGGCTTCAGCCCAAGTGAACATCCGGTTCATCTTACTGTCCCCTCTGCACTGTGTTGCGATAGACCAGAGCGAAGAGCACACCTGTCACGAAAAGGAACACACCCACAGCCGAGCCAAAGCCCACGTCCAAGCGGATAAACCCGAAATTGTAGAGATAGCTGACAAGCGTATGAGAACTGTTCGATGGCCCACCGGCGGTCATGGGCATAACGAGGTCGAATACTTGCAGCGCGCCAAGAACCGAATAGAAAATGGACACGGTGATCGCCGGCCAGATCAGCGGGATTTTGATGTACCAGGCCTTTTGCCAGTTGGTTGCACCGTCAATTTCCGCACTTTCAAGAAGCGCAGAACTGATGGATTGAAGCCCGGCGATGTAGATCATCATGTGAAAGCCGAAATACTTCCACACCAATGCGGCGAGGATGGAGTAAAAGGCCCATGGTTTCTCTGCCAGTGGAAACCATGCCTCTTCCATGCCGAAGAGTTGGCTGAACCAGGCTGAAAGACCATAGTTCCCGTCCAGCGCGAAGGCGAAAATCAAACCTGTGGCGACCTCGGCCAGAATATAGGGAAGAAAGAAGATTAGCCGGAAAATCGTGTTAGCACGGGTGGATCGGTAGATCATCAGCGCCAGCATCAAAGCCAATGGCAGCTGGATGAGGAGCGACACTGCGATCACGAGCGCCGAATTCCAGACGGCTTGCTGAAAGGCCGCGTGTCCGAACATGCGCTCGAAATTCCGCTCCCCCACCCATTTGCCAAAGGTCGCATCAGTGGCTTCGTTCAGCGCCCAGGGCGCTGGTCCGTAGCCAGACCATTTCCACGGAGCAAAAAACCCGGCCTGCACCATCGGCATCATCACGAAGATCGTGAAGACGAGGATCGCTGGGGGAACGAAGATCAGGATCATGCGCAGTTGATCGTCATGGACGATGCGCTGCCAGAATGATGTGCGTGTCATGACTGGTGCTCCGCGTGGGGCCGCTGAGGATTACGCATCCCGGTCAGGGGAGGTCTGACCGGGATGCAGGTGGGCGCGCCGTTACTGGAAGGCGCGCGTATCTTCGAGAAGCTCCGCTGCGGCTTCAGGTGTGATGTCGCCGGTCGCCATTTGAGCCGAGACATCGTTGATCGCTCCACCAAGCGAAGATCCGAAGTACTGGTCGAGGAACAACTGGTGGTAGGTCGACGCACCACCAATTGCCGCGAATTGCTTCAGGATCGGATCTTCCACAAGATCTCCGGCCGATGGAACCGTCGGAATGTAAGTCGCTTCGCGTGCCGCCCGTTTCTGCGCTTCGACGCCCATGAAGACCTTGAGGAAATCGATCGCTTCAGGGCTGGCCTTAGACGTCAGAACGAAACCGGACGCACCGCCAAGCGTATCGGTGACAGCACCTTTGCCGCCTTCGACCATCGGGAACGGGATGACACCCAGTTGGTCATTCGTCAGGCCGCCGTTGGACGCTGCACCGCGGCTAGCGCCCAGATCCCAGTCACCCATCAGGTGGAACAGGCTTCCGCCGTCTCCCCAGAGGCCTGTGGCCTGATCGTATTTCACGCCCATGAAACCGTTCTGGAAGGGCTCAAGCTCGATCAGCCGCATGTACTCCTGGCCGGCGCGGATCCAATCTTCGTTGTTGAAGCCACCGTTTTCACCAGCTGCCGAGGCGGCCATACCTTCCTTACCCATGATCCGCATGGCGAGGAAGGAATAAAAGAAGTGAAGCGGCCATTTGTCCTGACCACCTACAACAAACGGGGTCACATCGCCTGCTTTAGCGGTTTTTACCATTTCGAGCAGGTCGTCATATGTCTTGATGGTTGTCGGATCGACTCCCAGCTGCGCTGCGATGTCTTTGTTGTACCAGATCGCTACATTCTGCGAGGCCTCGGGGGCGCCGTAGAATTTTCCGTTGTGCGAAAGTGCGGCCATACCACCGGGCGAGAGCTCTTGCTGCCATTCCGCAACGACGCTGTCCGGCAGAGCGCCTAGGAAACCCTGTTCCGCTTGCTCGTAGAAAACACCACCGGACCAGCTGAAGAACATATCAGGGGCTGCGGCAGACTGAAGAAGAGTCGGCAGTTTCTGCTTAAAGGACTCGTCTTCCATATATTCAACAACGACAGTCACATCGGGGTTGTTGGCATTGTAGTCTGCGACAACGTCATCGTAGAGCGCCCGCCAGGTTTCACTGTCGCGGTTGATAGACAAAATTTTGATTTCGGTGTCAGCAACTGCAGTCGTCGTTGTCATAAACACGACCGCACCGGCGGCAAGAATTCTCTGTTTCATGAAAGCATCCTCCATCTGATTTCACCTGTATTTCGGCGAAGGATTCTCTCTCCTGCAAGAACCCTAGATATTATCTATAGACTTTCTAGATAGTATCTGTAAAGTAAAAACTCACAACGCTAAGGAGGGAGCGGGTGAGGCCAATTCAGCCTAACAAGGGTTTTTCCAAAGATTTCGACGGGCGGGTGCACGATCCGAAGGCTTTGACTGCGCACTTGCTTGTGGACTGCAAGTGTGAACTGGGCGAGGGCGTCCAGTGGAACGACGCCCTTGGTCGGCTTTATTGGACGGATATATTCGGCAACGCGCTTTGGTCGTGTGACGAGAACGGCTATTCCGTTGAGCGCCTGGAATTGGGTGCCCGACTGTGCGCATTTGTCTTCACTTCGGACGTACGGGTATTGGCGGCATTTGCAGACGGCTTGTATTGGCTGGAGCTTAGTAGCGGACAACGCGATTTGATTCAGGAATATCAGCCGGAGCTTCCACAAACTCGAATGAATGACGGCAATCTGGACCGCCAGGGGCGCTTCATTGTGGGTGGGATGGACGATGTTGACGGGGCCTTGATCACTCCGGTTCTGAGAGTGTCGCCCTCCGGGATCGAGTGCATTATCGAGAACGTCGGCTGTGCAAACTCCATCGCGTTTTCTCCCGATGGACGAAGCATGTTTTTTGCCGATTCTACAGGCCACGAAATCTATCAATACGACTATGATCGAGTCTCCGGAAAGCCGACGAATAAGCGCGTCTTCGCTGCAATGGAGCCGGAGTTCGGGGTACCAGACGGCTCAACGGTGGATTGCGAAGGTGCATTGTGGAGCGCACGGTTTGGAGGGAGCTGCGTACAGCGGTTCCTGTCGGACGGATCGCTGGATCTATTGGTTTCGCTTCCTGTTCCGAACGTGACCTGCTGCTGTTTGGGTGGCGGTGAAATGAACCGTTTGTTCATTACTACCGCCCGAGCCGGGATGACTGGAGCCGAACAGGCAGCAATGCCGGAGGCCGGTGGCATATATGCGGTCGATGTCCCGGTCCGCGGTCTGCCACACGGAAGGTACAAACAATGAGGAATACAAGGATGGCGAGCTTCCTGACAGAAGACGAAATGTCCGGAACCTGGCTGGGTCGGGTTTGGTTGCGCGATGCAGGCGGGCCTTGTGTTGTGACCATTCGCAACGGAGACGTTGTTGATTTAACAAACAAACTCGCTCCGACGGTCCGTGACATCTGCGAAATGGATGACCCGGCCGGATACGTGAAATCCACAAAAGGAAGGGTGGTCGGCCCGCTCGTGGCAATTGGTGACGCACCTGTTGGCGACACAGACTGTGATCATTTTCTTTCTCCCTGCGATTTGCAGGCGATCAAGGCCTGTGGCGTGACATTTGCCAATTCGATGGTGGAGCGCGTGATTGAAGAGCGCGCTGCCGGAGACTCTTCGCTTGCGCAGTCAATTCGCGAAAAGGTCGGAGCAATCATTGGCAGCAGTTTAAATGACGTCCGACCCGGGTCAGAAGAAGCCGCGCGCCTCAAACAGGCATTGATCAAAGAAGATCTCTGGTCACAATACCTGGAAGTTGGCATCGGACCAGATGCAGAAGTGTTCTCTAAGGCGCAGGTTCTGTCATCTGTGGGGCCCGGTGCCGACATTGGGCTGCATCCCGTCTCGAACTGGAACAACCCGGAACCTGAAGTCGTTCTGGTGGTATCTTCCAGGGGACGGATCACCGGCGCGACCTTGGGCAATGACGTAAATTTGCGGGACGTTGAGGGACGATCGGCGCTGTTGCTGTCAAAGGCCAAGGACAACAACGCATCCGCTGCAATTGGCCCGATGATCCGGCTGTTTGACAAGTCGTACGGGCTCAACGATGTCAGGCAGGCCGAGTTGACCTTACGGGTGCAGGGCAAAGACGGATTTGTTCTTGAAGGACATTCCTCAATGCGCGAAATCAGCCGCGATCCGGAGCAGTTGGTCGCACAGACGATCGGGCCACATCATCAATATCCAGATGGCTTGATGCTGTATTTGGGCACACTTTTCGCGCCCACCGAAGACCGCGACGTCCCAGGGGAAGGGTTCACCCATAAAATCGGTGATCGGGTCGCAATTTCTGCGCCGGGGCTTGGCACATTGCATAACAAGGTCCACCTGTCGCCGAACTGTGCTGCTTGGACCTTCGGGGCCAGTCATCTGATGCGCAATTTGGCGTTGCGGGGACTTCTGCAATGAGCGGGCTTGGGACATATCTGGGATTTGATCTTGGAACCTCCGGGCTTCGTGGTCTTTTGATGGATGTCGCGGGAGGAGTGATTGGTGTTGATGAAACCTCTTTTGAAGTGGCGCGCCCGCACCTAGGCTGGTCAGAACAGGAGCCGTCGGACTGGATCAAGGCAGTCACCAAGGTTGTCTTTGCCCTGCGATCAGCTCATCCCGACGACTTTGCCAGGCTCAGCGGGATTGGAGTTTCCGGGCACATGCATGGCGCGACACTCATTGATAACGATGGCGAAGTTCTTCGACCATGTATCCTGTGGAACGATACGCGGTGTCACGAGGAAGCAGCGGCTCTCGATGCTCAGCCCGAAGTCAGGCGGCTTTCTGGGAACGTCGTGTTTCCGGGGTTCACCGCTCCTAAACTGGTCTGGGTCGCACGGCATGAACCGGAAATATTCCGTCGGGTTTCGAGGGTAGTTTTGCCGGCGACGTATCTCAACTTTTGGCTGTCTGGAAACTGCATTGGCGACATGTCCGATGCAGCTGGTACCAGTTGGTTGGACGTCGGGCGCCGCGCCTGGTCTGACCGGCTACTGACCGCAGGCGGCATGCGTTCCGGGCAGATGCCTGATGTTGTCGAGGGTTCGCAATCGATCGGAACCTTGCGGGCAGATTTAGCCGTAGAATGGGGTGTTTCTAAAAACGTAACCATCGCAGGCGGAGGTGGCGATAATGCGGTTGCCGCTTGCGGAGTAGGGGCGTTAAACGAAGGTGACGGGTTTGTCTCTCTTGGTACCTCGGGTGCGTTAGTGATCGCGCGTGAAAGGTTTGCGCCGATGCCTGAAACTGCTGTGCATACGTTCTGTCACGCAGTTCCTGAACGCTGGTACCAGATGGGTGTGATCCTAGCAGCAACGGATTGCCTGAATTGGTTGTCAGAACTAACTGGGCGTACACCGTCTGAATTGACCGGTGATTTAAGTACAAAGATATCCGGTGCAGGAGAAATCCAGTTTCTGCCGTATCTGTCAGGTGAACGTACTCCTCACAACGATGCGGGAATTCGTGGCGGGTTTCTGAACATCGACGTCGCTGACGGTCTGAAACAGATGACCCGCGCCGTGCTCGAAGGTGTTAGTTTCGCGTTACGCGACAATTTGGAAGCGCTCAAGGCAACAGGCGCGCGGCCCAAACGATTGCTAGCCATTGGCGGAGGGACTGCATCGCAGTTCTGGCTTGAGCTTTTGGCAACCATTCTCAACTTACCACTCGACCTACCGGCACAGGGGGAATTCGGAGCGGCGCTTGGCGCGGCCCGGCTAGGCCTCTGTGCCGATACCGGCGCAAACCCCCAAACAATCATGACCAACCCCAAGATCGCGCGTAGCGTGCAACCCCGCGCCGACCTCATCGAAAATTACGATGCCGCATGGCGTAGGTGGCGGCGTCTCTATCCAGCCCTAAAGGAACTGACATGACCACTGGCTTTTTTGACGGCATCTCCAAAGCTCGCTTTGAAGGGCCCGACAGCACCAATCCATTGGCTTTTCACCACTACAACCCGGACGAGCTTGTGCTGGGCACGCGGATGGAAGATCATCTTCGCTTTGCGGTTGCCTGGTGGCATTCTTTTGCCTGGGAGGGCGGGGATCCGTTTGGTGGGCAGACCTTTATCCGTCCTTGGCATCCTCTGGACGACATGTCCGGTGCCAGATTCAAAGCTGATGTTGCCTTCGAGATGTTCGATCTCCTCGGAGTACCATATTTCTGTTGGCACGACGCAGATCTCCGTCCCGAGCAGGGCAACTACACCGACAACGTTCGCACTCTGAATGAGATCACAGACTACATCGGTGAAAAAATGGAAGATGCTGGCACCAAGCTATTGTGGGGTACTGCCAATATGTTCAGCCATCGGCGCTGGATGTCCGGCGCTTCAACCAATCCCGATCCGGATGTTTTCGCCTTTGCCGCAGCGACGGTTAAGTCCTGCATGGACGCAACCCACAAACTGAATGGCGAAAACTACGTTCTCTGGGGCGGGCGCGAAGGATATGAGACCCTGCTCAACACCGATATGAAGCGGGAAGCCGACCATATGGGGCGGTTCCTTAACATGGTCGTCGAGTATAAGCACAAGATCGGGTTCAAAGGTACTATTCTGGTCGAACCGAAACCACAGGAGCCTTCTAAGCACCAGTATGATTTTGATGCTGCGACTTGTATCGGATTTCTGCGCAAATACGGCCTTGAAGGACAAATAAAACTGAATCTGGAACAGGGTCATGCGATTCTGGCCGGGCATTCGTTTGAACACGAAATTGCGGTTGCAACCTCCGAGGGGATGCTGGGATCTATCGATATGAACCGCAACGACTATCAATCAGGCTGGGATACGGACCAATTCCCGAACAATTTGCCAGAAGTGGCGCTGGCCTATTATTACATCCTGAAAGCCGGCGGTCTAACGACAGGTGGAACCAATTTTGACGCGAAACTTAGACGTCAGTCGCTCGATCCCGTGGACCTCATCGCCGCTCATATTGGAGGTATGGATGTTTGCGCCCGAGGTTTAAAGGCCGCTGCTGCAATGATTGAAGATGGTAGTTTGGACACGAATTTGGCCGCGCGTTATCAGGGCTGGAATACGCCGTCCTCACAAGCGATGTTGGAAAGCGATCTTGAGTCCATCACCGCGCGGGTCGTTTCTGAAGATATCAATCCCATGCCGCGTTCCGGCCGACAGGAGGTTTTGGAAAACATTGTCAATCGATTCGTCTGATGGGGCGTTCGGATTGTCGCTCAGATCACAAAGAGTATGAGCGACCATTGTCTTCTCGGTGGCCCAGATCAGATGGTGATAGTAGACTAAACACTGGTGCCCCAGCTTGTTCTTTGCGAACAAGCTTTCATGAAAGCGCCTTGCGTCCAAAGCGAAATGCGTTTGCATTGGGCGCTTGGGCTTCTATCATATTGTTTCTGGGTTCCCGAATACACCGCCGAACACCGTTGAAACACTTTTCACTGTTTCGCGTGCTCACGGGTCTGTAGGTTGAGATTTCTCGTTCCCCGTCCGACTTGTTTCACATTCATTTGGCAACCGGAGAAGAATTCAATGTCAGAAACCACAGCACATACCATCCGCACTGGCATCATGCCGACAATCTCAGTCGATACCTTGATGCTGGTTTTGATCGGCGGTGCCGCTGGAACCATCGCGTTCGATCTTTTCGGTCGTGCGATATCGCCTATTCTAGGATTTGCCTCTTTAAATCCCATCGGTCTTGCGCGTGGTTTTCTGGGAACGCTTGGTCTACCCAATAGCGGGGCCTACGGCCATTTGATGCATCTGCTATTTGTGGGGCTTCTGGCATATCCGATTGGCTGGCTTTTTGTCGCGCGTCCCGTTTTTTCACGTGTGTTGGTGGGACTGCACTGGGCGTTCGCTTCGGCTGCCTACGGGGTTGGATTGTGGGTCTTTGCCATTGGCGGAATCGCATGGTTTGCTGGCAACCCCGCATTTTTAGGTTTTGCACCCATCGCCTGGGTTGCTCTGGTTGCACATGTTCTTTATTCGGTCGTTACTGCTGCGACGATTAATTACATCGAGCGTTTGCAGCACGCGCGCTGAGTGTTGGTATTTACCCTCGAGGTCAATTCGATCGCCCGACCCAAAAAAGGAGCCGGGCGTTTTCGATCCTCGTGCCTTTTACGATGTGCGGAAAGGCGGCGAAGTCGTTTACACCCACCATTATCCGCGCTTGAATGGAGCGATGGCTTTGGGACTTGCGCTTTATTCCTTTTGTAATTCCGACCTGGATCGGTCGAAAACACTAAGGGCCATCACCAACCCTCTTCTAGCAAGGTGTGACCTCAGCGGAAGCTTGTTGATCACTTATGCGAACCGGACGCCAAGTGCGCAGTTCCTCAGGTTTTGTGTTTCACCTCTGTTAAACGAGGTCGATTACGATAAATTTCCCTTTCCTACTTACTTGGCCCGCCTTAGATGTTGTTTTCGAACTAGCCTTTGCTGCGATCAGAAAGCCGAGTAGTCGGACCGATCAACGCCCGTTCAAATATATCGTTCCGACCAACTGGAAATGAGCTGACCTGCATACTCGGCATCAGCTTTTTTGGACAGGAGATGGTCGGCATCATCCAGCGAAACATAGCTCTTGGGATGTTTCGCCCAACCGAAAATCTTTTGTGCGTTTTCAATTCCTACTGTGGCGTCAAGAGGAGCGTGCATCACCATCAAGGCTTTGCCCAGAGATTCCACGGAGGATTGAATACAAGCCCCTTCAATGTCCTCAATAAACTGCTTTCGAATTTTGAACGGTCGCCCCACCAAGCAGACCTCAGCTTCACCAGTGTCGATGATTTCTTCCCGGCTGCTGTCAAAATGATGCGCGACGTGGGCCACATCTGCTGGAGATCCAAGGGTCACGACGGCCTTTGCGGCTGGAATTCGAGCTGCGGCGGCAAGGATGGCCGACCCGCCCAAAGAATGGCCAATTATTAGGGCAGGGGCTTGCAGGTTGTCGCGCATGTAGTCTGCCGCTGAAACAAGATCATCGGTGTTGGAAGTGAAGTTTGTGTTTGCAAAGTCCCCTTCACTTTCGCCAAGACCTGTGAAGTCAAAACGTAGGACTGATATGCCGTGTTCCTGAAGCACTTTGGCGATCCGTGAAGCGGCAAAAATATCTTTGGTGCAAGTGAAACAATGGGCAAACAGGGCATAGGCGCGAGGGTCTCCCTCGGCTTCGTCGAGGCGAGCACTGAGGCTTTCGCCTTTGGCATTCGGGAACGTCAATTTGGGCATGAGGTCTCACCTTGTTTGGGGACTAAGCAGAATTGCTGTGTTGCTGATCTTCCACGAGTAATTCTGGTTGGGGATACAACTCGTCCATCGGTATCGATTTACCATCGCTTTGAACGATGCGAACATGTTTGCGCCCCATCAGTCTTGGACGTGCGACACCGCAGGAATGAGAGATTACCTCTACTTCATGGATCATATTCTGGCAGAAACTAGCGACTTTGAGGGCTTTATCTGCGGGATCCAGCCCTCTCTGAAGACGTTTGTTGTGGGTGGTGATGCCGGTTGGGCAGGTGTTCTTGTTGCACTTCATTGCCTGAATGCAGCCAAGTGAGAACATGAACCCCCGTGCGGACACGACAAAGTCGGCGCCGGAGGCGATGGCCCAACCGACCTCGGACGGGGTGACCAGCTTGCCCGAGGCAATCAGTCGAATCCGATCGCGCAGCCCATACTTGTGCAGTATGTCCGCCACAAGAGGTAGCGATTCACGGAGCGGTAGGCCAACATTGTCCATCAACGGCATAGGCGCGGCCCCGGTACCGCCATCACCACCGTCGATCGTTATGAAATCGGGGGCGCGATCCAGCCCGCTTTTTCGCACTTCTTCACACATCTCTTCAAGCCAACCATAGGCACCCACCACGGCTTTGAACCCGACAGGTTTACCAGTCACCTCGCGGATATGATGTATCATATCCAGCATCTCGGTTGTGCTGTTGATTTCAGGGTGTCGGTTGGGAGATATGGAATCCTTACCTTCTGGTATGCCGCGAATCTTTGCGATTTGTGAGGTGACTTTGACGCCAGGCAGAATACCACCCTTGCCGGGCTTGGCGCCCTGGCTCATTTTCAGTTCAAACATGCGTACTTGTTTGTGGGCGGCAACTTCCCGCAGTTTGTCGTCGCACAGGTTGCCTTCCAGATCACGTACGCCGTATTTCGCGGTCCCGATCTGGAACACGATGTCCGCGCCCCCCTCCAAGTGATAGGGTGAAAGGCCTCCTTCGCCCGTGTTCATCCAGCATTTGGCCATCCGGGCCCCGTTCGACAGTGCCATAACCGCCGGTGTCGAGAGAGCGCCATAACTCATACCGGAGATGTTAAAAAAAGAGGGTGCGTCATAGGGCAAGCGACAATGTGGGCCGATCACCAGCGATTGGACGGCGGCGCTATCTTCGTCCAGGGTCGGAAACGGGCAATTCACAAAGATTACGCTGCCCGTTGGTGTCAGGTTCTTACTGGACCCAAACGCGACAGTATTATCTTCTCCTCTTGCTGCACGGTCGACCCACTCGCGCTCGGCCCGGTTGAAGGGCATTTCCTCACGGTCCATGGCAAAGAAGTACTGACGAAAAAACTCACCCAATGTACTAAAAAGATAGCGAAATCGCCCAAGAACCGGGTAGTTGCGACGTACCGCGTCTTTAGTCTGCGTTATGTCGATGACGAACAAGACGACAATGGCCAGAAGAAAAAAGCCAACGAAGAGGATGAATAAGACGGCAAGAAAGCCCAGTCCGGTCATGGGGTTTTCCAATACAGTGGTTCCTTTTGTTCTGGTTTTGCGTTGCGCGCCGACTCGTTCCTTGAGGTCTTTTGCAAGACCGTATGGTTCAATTCAGAATAAAACGACATGATTTTGGAAAGAACACGAAGATGTTTGATCCTGTTACCTTTGACAGAAAGAGTTGGTGCGGGCTTGTTCGGATGAAGAGGTAGAACCAGCCACTCCAATTGCAGTATGAAAAAGGCAATGCACAAAAAAAATGCCACCCAGGTGTTCGGGTGGCAGAGTCGGGGAGAGAGTGCGGGTTAACTTGCTGCTTTCAGGTGCGCGTAGCTGTTTGAGAACCGCCCAAACTTATGCGCACCACATGTCACCGGGTGATATCGCTGTGGATTGCTGGCACTGACACACGAGGGCAGTGGCGCGAATTCAGCACTATAATCGGCGTCGATAAAGAACGGGATCGAGTATCTTTCACGCCCTGACGTGTTGATGACCCGGTGCATGTTGGCCAGATACACATCGTTGGTCAGGCGCTGGATCAGGTCACCGATATTGATTACGAAGGTGCCGGGGATGGGCGAACCTTCGACCCACGCGCCTTCGCGGTTCATCACCTGCAAACCACCTACGTCATCTTGCGCCAGAATAGTCAGGTTGCCGTAATCGGTATGAGCACCAATACCGATGATCGTTTCATCGATCTGACCGTTTTGCGGTGGATAGTGCAATAGGCGCTGAATGCTGATTGGATTCTGCATGAAGCATTCGAAATGCGTTTCAGGCAGGTCGAGGCTGATGGCAATGCCTTGCAGCAACTGCCTGGACAGCGTGACCATTTTTTGATGGTAGTCATAGACCAGGTCCTGAAATTCGGGCAGAGCGCCGGGCCACTGGTTGGGGCCGAAGAACGGGCCTTCCAGCGCCGCGCGTTCCGGACCTATGTCAAAACACTCTTTCAAATCTTTGGTCTTGGTCGGGTCGGTGTTTTCGCCAAATGGCTCGATGTAACCGCGCAGGGCGACGTCTGAGTTGCTGACATGCAGTTTCATCTTGTCTTCCATCGGAAGATCGAAGAAGCGGCGGGTAACATCAAAAACCTTTTCTACAAAGTCCTGCGCGACATTGTGGTTTTTGACATACATGAACCCGGCATTGGACAGGGCCCAGCGGATTTTTTTTGCGACCTTTTGCTTGTCCGAACCATCCAGCAATGGCGCAATGTCAATCACCGGGATCTTGTCGAAGGATTCACGCTTGGCGCGGAGTTTGTCGTCGAGTTGAGCTATGAGGTTTTGTGTCATGGCGTGTTCGCTTGCGTTTAGGAGAGGCGGAATAACGACACCAGTTTCCCTACAAACTAGCTGCTGACAATAGTACTAATATTCGTTTATGAGTGACTTGTATTCATGTTAAATACAATCGCTCTCGTGAAACACGTATAAATTATGATAGTTACCTTTCCCGGGATCATTGTCTACGTTAGTATACATAAACGCAAAATTGAAAAACCGGTCCCTCGGGACCGGTTTATGCTATTTTCAGCCACCCACCTTGGCTTATCCGCGCAGGATCTTGCCCGGAGCGTCAAAGGGCGGTTCTTGCAAAATAATCGCTTTGTGAGGACGTCCCAACACCATCACTTGGACCTCATCGCCGGGCTGAGCATTCCTGACGTATCCCAGCGCCAGCGACATGCCGACGGTGTAGCCATAGGTCCCCGAGGTGACGCGCCCGATACCTTCGCCATTCTTGAAGATCGGCTCGCCGCCGGTTGCGTCGGCGTTCGAGGCGGTGACGTCGGACTCGTCCAGATGCAGTAGCACCAATTGTTCGCGCGCAGGAGTGTCCAGCACCTTCAGCGCGGCCTCTTTGTTCAGGAAGTCTTTCTCGAATTTGCACAGTCGGTCCAGACCCACCTCATGCGGCCAGTATTCGGGGCTGTATTCGCGGCTCCACGAACCATAGCCTTTTTCCATCCGCATCGACATCAACGCGCGGCTTCCAACCGGGCCTGCGTCGAATTCTTTGCCTGCTTCCAGCAACGCTTCAAACAGACGCGCCTGATCTTCGGTCTTGCAGTACAGTTCCCAGCCCAGATCACCTGTGAAGGACACGCGCAGGGCCAGAACCTCGACCCCCGCCAGTTCGATCTTCGCAGAACGCATGAAGGGGAAGTCTTCGGTTGCCAGCGAGGTGTTGGTCAGGCGCTGCAGGATCTCGCGCGATTTGGGACCCGCGACGTTGAAGCCGCACATCGCCTCGGTATGGCTTTCGAACGTGGTGCCGTCGGGCAGCGGAACCTGTTTGAAGAACCGCTTGTGATAGCGCTCGGCCATGCCCGAACCGATAATCCAAAACTCATCCTCGGCCACGCGGGTGACGGTGAAGTCCCCGGCAATACCGCCGCGTTTCGAGATCAGCGGCGTCAGGCAGGACCGGCCAACCGCCTTGGGCATGTTGTTGGCAAAGACCGCGTTCAGCCAATCGGCGGCCCCTGGGCCGTTGCAGATGTATTTGGCAAAGTTCGAGATATCGATGATGCCCGCACGGTCGCGCAGCATCTTGCATTCCTCGCCCACAGGGCCCCACCAGTTCTGGCGGGTGAAACCGTTGGTATCCACGGTGCCCGGTTCATCCGCGAACCACAGCGGGTGTTCCCAGCCGACGTTCAGGCCAAAGACTGCGCCCATGGCTTTCTGTGTCTCATAGATCGGACGCACACGGGCCGGGCGGCCTGCGCTGCGTTCCTCGTTCGGGAAGTGGATCGCAAAGCGGTGGGCATATTGGTCCTGCACTTTTGCTTTGGTGAACTCTTTCGTGGCCCAAGTGTCGAACCGCGCCATGTCCCAGGCAAACATGTCGTATTCGGTTTCCCCTTCGATGATCCACTGCGCCGCCATCAGCCCCATGCCGCCCGATTGTGAAAAGCCAGGGATAATACCGTTGCAGCAGAAATAGCCGTCAACCTCAGGCACCGGCCCCATTAGGACGTTCGAATCCGGTGACCAGATCATCGGCCCGTTGATAACCCGCTTGATCCCGGCCTCACCCACGGCGGGCAGACGTTCGATGGCGTTCATCATGTTCTCTTCGATCCGCTCCAGATCGTCGGGGAACAGGTCATGGGCAAAATCCAGCGGCGTATCTTCTTCGGCCCAGAACTTCATGTCTTTTTCATAAGCGCCGACCAACAGGCCGTTGCCTTCCTGACGCAGGTAATATTCGCCATCCCGGTCCGAGACTGAGGGCAGGCGGGTGCCGTGGGCCTGCACATCCGACATGGCTTCAGTCACGAAATACTGGTGTTCGGTCGGCTGCAGCGGCAGCTCGATCCCGGCCAGCTTGGCGACTTCTCGCCCCCACAATCCGGCAGCGTTCACTACCCAAGGGGTGCGGATGTCACCCTTGGGCGTTCGGACGGTCCAGGTGCCGTCCTCTTGCTGCTCGGTCGCCGTCACGGGGGTAAAGCGGTGAATCTCGGCCCCGCGCTGCCGCGCGCCAACCGCGTAAGCGTTTGTTACGCCGGACGGGTCCACATTGCCGCCATCGGGTTCGAACATCACGCAGCGGATGCCGTCATAATTGACCAGCGGGTTCAGCTTTTGCGCCTCTTCAACGCTGATTTCGTAGAAGTTCATGCCATAGAGCTTGGCTTTGGCGGCCTGCAGCTTGAGCTGATGCTCGCGCTCTTCGGTCTGTGCCAGATACAGCGAGCCGGGCTGGAACACGCCACAGCTTTGGCCGGTTTCCTCTTCCAGCGAGTTATACAGGTTCATCGTATAGTGCTGGATGCGGCTGATATTGGTGCTGTCATGCAGCCCGTGGATGTTCGCGGCGGCGTGCCATGTCGAGCCTGAGGTCAGCTCATCCCGTTCCAGCAGCACCACATCGGACCACCCCAGTTTTGTCAGATGATAAAGGATCGAGCACCCGATCACCCCACCACCGATCACTACCGCCTGTGCTTCTGTACGCATTTCATCTCCCTGATTTGCTGTGTCGCGTCAGACCTTGCCTGCTTTTCGTCATATGTCGAATAAGGTCCGTAACTGTTTCGAACACGTCAACAGAGCCCCGTTCCGACCAGAGGTTCAGCCTGGCGTTCATATCTTCGGGATCGGAAACCGCAGGGCACCGCGCATGTTGTTAGGTCTGCCGGGCCTCCATCACCTCGCGCCAGTTGCCCGGCTGGACGGCATAGAAAATCCGGGCTTTCCTGCCTCCATATTCAAGCCTCGTCCCTTTCGGAACCCAGACCACATCACCCGACTTGGCATCGATCACCCCATCATCGGTGGTCAGCGTAAACTCGCCTTCGATGACATAAACGATTTCGTCATAGTGGACGGTCCACGCGATCGCACATTCATCAAACTCGGCAAATCCCGCCGCCATGGTTGGGCTCAGGTCAGACGAAACTGCGCGGCCCACCCGGCCAATCCCCGGGGGGCCGCCGCGATGGGTCATCTCAATCTGGTCGCCCTTGATAAGCTGCGCTGGCATCGCTCAGAACTCCAGCCTGTGCGCCCGGCCACGCTCAGCCAGACGCTGGTTCAGATTGTCGGCTTCCGGTGCGCCGGCTTCCAGCGCAAAGACAAAAGCGTGGGTCAAATAAAAACAAGCGGCATCAATGTCTTGCGCCAGTTCCCGCTCGTCCGCGGCAATCGTGTAGAGGCGCACCAGCGCCTCCTGATCATATCTTTCATGCGCATCCAGCAAGTCGCGGTCCAGTACATCGCGGTCCATGGCTATCCCTTCAGAGAAATGGCTATGTTTTTGGTACGGACATAATTGTAGAGCGCCTCAAGCCCCTTTTCGCGGCCAAAGCCGGATTTGCCCACACCTCCAAATGGGGTGGAAATCCCGCCTGCAAACCACTCGTTTACAAAGACCTGACCGGCCCGCAGTTTGCGTGCGACGCGATGCGCGCGCGCTAGATCGCGTGTAAAGATACCGGCAACCAGACCGAACTCGGTCCCGTTTGCCATGGCGATGGCTTCAGCCTCGGTTTCGAATGGCGAAAAGCAGGTGACTGGGCCAAAGATTTCCTGCTGCGCGACGCGGCTTGCCGGGTCGACATCGGCCAGAATAGTAGGGGCCATGAAATACCCCTTGCGCTCCAGCCGGGCACCGCCTGCGGCGATCCGTGCGCCATCCTGGCGCGCGGTCGAGGTGATCTCCTCGATGCGCGACAGTTGTAGCGCTGAGATGACCGGCGTGTGCTCGGGGTTGTTCAAACCGTGATCAACGCTCAACCCATTGGACAGCTCAGCCGCACGTTCCACGGCCTGATCATAGATTGACCGGTGCACCAGCACGCGTGCCATAGCCGAGCAGACCTGACCGGCATTGTAGAAGATGCCGCTTTGCAGGCTGGTTAGGAACGTTTTCAGATCGGCGTCGTCAAACACAACGGCAGCCGACTTGCCGCCCAACTCCATCAGCGACGGTGTCACGGTATCTGCAGCAGAGCGCAATATAGCCTGACCGGTCGGCACCGAGCCCGTGAACACAATCTGATCCACTTCGGAACTGGCGACCAGTCTTGCCCCAAGATCGGAACCGACACCGTTCAGGATAGAAACCGCTCCGGCGGGCACATCAGCGCGTTGCAGTGCCGTACCCAGCAGGGCCAGCCCGATCGGATCCAGTTCCGGGGATTTGATGATGATCGAGTTGCCTGCCGCCATTGATGGGGCCAGCGACCGTGCCGCGATGGAAACAGGAAAGTTCCACGGGACAATCTGCGCGGACACGCCGAAAGGTTCTAAAACCGTGTAATCGGCATAGTCCGGACCCAGTGGGATGGACTTGCCTTCGATCTTGTCGGCCACACCGCCGTAATATTCGAAGTACTGCGCGGCCTCTTCAAATTCGTCATGGGCTGCTTCCAGCGTTTTGCCGCTTTCCCGGCACAGCAACTGTGCGCCTTCGCCAGCAATTCCGCGAATTTCAGCCGCGATGCCGATCATCAACCGCCCGCGCGCCGAGGGCTGCATATCCGCCAGATCGCCCCGCTCGAACGAGGCGCGCGCGGCCTCAAGCGCCTGAGTGAGCGATGCTTCGCCCGCTTGTGCGCAATCGGCAACATGCTCTTCATTTCCAGGGTCTTCGATTGCGATCACGGCACCCGCATCGCCTTCGACCCATTGACCGGCCAGGAAATTCCTGGCCAGCCCGTCTTTGATAAAATCGCTCACGCCGCCCGACCTTTTTCGATCTGCGTGGCGACCCAGTGATGGAAGTTGTGTGTCGGTCCGTCCATGGCGGGCGAGAAACGACCACCGTCGAACAGCTCGCCGTGGCGGCCTTTCTGCATGCCTTCAACCACAAAGACGTCTTCTTCGAACACGGTTTTCCACAGTTGCGCGTTCGAGGCGCGCAGGCCGTCATGCTCGGGCGTCTCACGCTCACTCTTGGCGTAATACAGCTCGATATGCTCGACGGTGTTTTCCTGATCCACCGCTTCCAGAACGATGGCAAAACCGTGATCGCGCTGAACACCCAGCAGAACATTGGGGTAAACGGCGATGTATTCCGCGCCTTCGTCCCACTTATCGCTGAGGTCATCGAAGTCGGGCAGCTTGTTGCCGTCCTGATCGGTCAGCTGGCGATAGACCAGCGTGCCCTGACCGGAATAGTGGCCCCGCTTTTCGATATTGTAGTGATCTTCCAGACGGGAATAGCTGTTCAGGCCCGGATGCACCCACGGAAGGTGATAGCTTTCGCAGTAGTTCTCGACCGCCAGCTTCCAATTGGTTTTGACTTCCAGCTTAAACGAAGAGCTTTCGCCGCCGTGGAAAATCGGTTTGTCGAATTCGGTCCAACGCTCCATCAACTCGCCATGAACTTCTTCGAACTCGGGCGCGTTGCCGTCAACGTTAACGAAGATCACGTCACGCCAGACGTAGGAGCGGATACGGATCAGGCCCAGTTCGCTCAGCTTGACGTCTTCGTGGGTGTTCTGTCCGGGGCCACCGACATGAGGGGTCGTGCGCAGCTCGCCGTTCAGGCCGTAGCACCAGCTATGGTAGGGGCAACGGATCGCACCGCGTATTTTCTGCGGCTTGTCGACAAGGATCATGCCGCGATGGCGGCAGGTGTTTTGGAATACCCCGATCGAGCCGTCACGATCGCGAACGATCAGCAACGGTTGGCCCAGAAAATCCACCGGCTTAGCGTCACCGGCTTCCGGGACGTCCTTGCCAAAGCCAATACCCGACCAGTTCGCATACAGCACCGAACGCTTTTCTTCGGCAAAGATGGCTGGATCGATATAATGTGCGTTCGGCAGGCCGTTTGCGGTGTTCACGTCTACAAGGACGGACGACAGCGGGCTATGCTTGTTCATCGAGCTCTCCTGAATTTGAGTTGAGTAGGAATCATGCGCGTTTGACCTGACTTGGCGGAAAAAAGGGCATTATCTCAATATCAGAAAAGCTCATCCAGAGTTGATTTGACCTAAACCGTAGTTGCGCGAACCTCTTCTATGATCCACTTTTTCAATGCGCGCGCACTGTCGGACAGCTCCTCATCAGGCCGACCGACCAAATAGAACTGATTGGGTGCATTTAGTTGATGTGGGCCGACAGGTACGAGTTTTCTCGAAGCGAGCATAGGTTGGATTAGCCGCTGCCATCCAAGTGCCAGGCCGGCACTCTTTCGGGCAAGGTGCAACGCGACGGAATAGCTATTCACGCGGCTTTCAACCGGAACTGATCCACTATAACCCAATTGCTGGAACCAGTCGGCCCAACTGGTCCACGTGCGGTCCTCTGTGTCCAGGTGTATCAGCCGCTGTTTCGCCAGAACGTCTAAACTGGCACCGGTCAGCTTTTGAGCCAATTCCGGACTTGCGACGGGAACCAGATGATCCCGGTATAGTGGGGTATGATGCAGTGAACGGTCACCGTCGCGCCCGTAGCGAATGAAAAAATCGATGTCCGGACGGTTTCGAAACGGTCGGTCCTGGGACACCTGATTGACGTTCAGATCCGGTGTGTCGCGCCAGAACCGAATTATCGATGGCGACAACCAAAGCGCCGCCACGGCCGTCGTCGATCCAACGGTTACCTTGTCGCTGGTGACCCCCTCCCGGATCGTTTCAAGGGACTTCGAGATTCTGCTAAAAGACGTGGAAAGCGTCTCTAGCAGCACGTTGCCCTCATCCGTCAGATCCACACCCCTGTGTTTACGCTGAAACAACGGAGTTCCCAATTCACCTTCCAGAGCTTTGATCTGGTGGCTCACGGCGCCCGGAGTGACCGATAGTTCCACAGCAGCATCCTTGAAACTGAGATGGCGCGCGGCGGCCTCGAACGCCGAAAGGGTGGTCAGCGGCGGCAAGTTGTAGTGGCGTCTCGACATGAAATTTGGCTTTTCGAATGTGGCTACAGGTTAGGTTGCTTCATGCGAGTATGAGTTTTTTTACCGTTGAAGACCAGCCACCTTTGCTATGTTGTGCAACGCCAAATTGGGAGGGTGGAAATGCCTCATAGTTTTGGAGCGGTAGATCGGCTTCCGCCGAATGACACCCCGTCAGGTTGGGTTGAGCCCGCCGAACTGAGCGTCATCGGAAGCGCACGGCATTATGATCGGCTGAACTGGTTCGACTGGACGGTCGTTGGGGCTGGTTTCACCGGCCTTGCTGCCGCGCGCCGATTGGCAGAGATGAACCCCGCCGCCAAAATCGCGCTGATCGATGCCAAACCTGTGGGGTGGGGCGCTTCGGGCCGCAATTCGGGCTTTATCATCGATCTGCCGCATAAGTTTGATCTGGACAGCGCCGATCCCGTGCGGCTGGCATCAATACTCAGACTGAACACTCAAGCCATCAAAGACCTGAAAAACCATGTCGAACGGTTCGATATCGCGTGTGACTGGTCTCAAGTAGGCAAGCTGCAGGGGGCAGTGCAGAAACGAGGCACCGGCAAAATGCGCGCCTTTGCCCAGGCGCTGGACAAGATTGGCGAACCATACACTGTGATGGACCGGGCTGAGGTGGCTACCATTGTCGGAACGGATTATTATGCCGGGGCAATCCACACGCCAGGATGCGTGCTGATGAATCCCGTTCGCCTGACACGCGGCCTTGCCAGATCCCTTCCAGAAAACGTGACTCTGATGGATGGCTGCCCGGTAGTCCGCTTTGCCCGTGAAGGGCGTGGTTTTGGCATCACGCTGCGCTGTCAGGGCACGTTGATCGAGATTGCCTCGGCTTCGACCCTGATGTGCACCAACGCGTTCACGCCCGAATTCGGTCTGCTGAAAAACCGTATCGTTCCGGTCATCACCTTCGCCTCGATGACACGCCCGCTCAGCGATACCGAGATCGAGGCTTATGGCGGTCAGCTTGACTGGGGCCTGACCCCTGCCGATCCCGGCGGCACCACTCTGCGCATGACGCGCGACCGGCGTCTGCTGGTGCGCAACCAATACGACTATGCCGGGCACTATGGTGTCGCTGATACCGAGCTTGACCGCATGCGCGAAAAGCACCGCGAGGCGTTCAACAAGCGCTATCCCATGCTGAACAAAGTGCCCTTCGCCAGCAGTTGGGGCGGGGTCTGCGGCCTGTCCCGGAATCACGTTAGCTATTTTGGCGAAGTATCCGAGAATGTCTGGAACTCGTCCTGCCACAATGGTGTCGGCGTTGCGCGTGGCACCATTTCAGGCCGGCTTTTGGCTGAGGCGGCCTCGGGCCACAAAAGTGACCTGCTGAAGCAGATGTATGCTGTATCGAACACACCGTCGCTCAACCCGCCGGACCCCTTTCTTGGGCTTGGAGTGAGGGCGCGGTTGAAGCTGGCGGCCTGGGAAAGCAAAGAGGAAATCTGATGGACACCAAATCCGCACGTCTTGTTCGCAAAACGGCGCTTAGCCCCGATACCAGCGATTTCTGCTTCGAGGTCGCGGACGGGCGCTTTACCGGGCTTGAGCCAGGCGCACATATCGATGTGCATCTGAGCGATGATATGGTGCGCCAGTATTCGATCTGGGACTGGAGCCAGGACGGGCGCAGGCTCAACGTTGCCGTCAAACGCGAGGATGCCGGGCGGGGCGGTTCCGCGGCCATGCATACGATGGACGAGGGGACCGTTGTCGAACTCGGCGGCCCCCGCAATCATTTCCGTCTCGAAAGCCATGATCGTCATGTCACCCTGATCGCCGGAGGCATCGGCGCGACGCCGCTGGTGGCGATGGCGCGCGAATTGCTGAACAGCGGTCAGGATTTCCGCGTCTACTATCTGGTTCGCTCGCGCGACTATGCCGCCATGGATACTCAGTTCCGCAATCTAGGGCTGGATGAGTGGTACCATCTACATTGCGACGACACCGACGGTCAGTTCGATTTAAGCGCCGTCATGCAGTCGATGCCGATGGGCAGCGATGTCTACACCTGCGGGCCCGAACCGCTGCTGAACGCGATCCTTGAGGCGGGCAGTGCCCTGCGCGGCGGCGCGATCCATTTCGAACGCTTCGCCGCCGCATCCGATATCGAGCACGCGCCGAATGACAGTTTTGAGGTAGAAGTGCAGTCCAGCGGCGCGGTTTATACGGTCTCGACCGATGACACCATTCTGGAGGTGCTCAAGGCGAATGGTGTGCACGTGGATTTCGGGTGCTCCGAAGGCCTGTGCGGATCCTGCATCGTTGATGTCGTCGAAGGCGAGGTCGATCATCGAGATGGCATCCTCACCCCGGAGGAACAGGCCTCGAACAGTTTCATGTGCACCTGCGTTTCGCGGGCAAAATCAGATCGTCTGGTCCTGGCGCTGTAGTCGTCGGCGCGGCCAAGAATCCCAATGCCACAAGGTTGAACCAGAGAGTTTTGGGGCGCGACATTTACCAACACGGGAGGAAACTGATGTCGATAAAGGAACCGTTTACGGATTTGGAGATAAAGACGGCGGATAGCGGTTTTTATGAGAATAACAGCGTTCCGATTGCGTTGATCAGCAAGGGCATCATGGTTGCGCTGGTGCTGTGGGCTTTGGTGTTTCCGGCCAATGCCAACAGCACCCTTGGCAGTTGGAACTTCAAGCTGCTTGAGGTGTTCAACAGCTTTTACGTGGTGATTGTGGGGCTGTTTTTCTTCTTTCTTGCGGTGGTTGCGATCCTGCCGGGCACGGGCAAGCGGATCATGGGCACGCAGGGCGAGAAACCCGAGTTCTCGAACTTCTCGTGGTTCTCGATGATGTTCGGCGCCGGTCTGGGTGTAGGGCTGATGGTGTTTGCCACGGCTGAACCGCTGGGCCTGTGGGGGTCGAACCCTGTGGTGGTTGCGGGCGACGTTGCGGGCAATGAGCCCGAGGCGGTGCAGTCGGCCTATCGCTACACCTATCTGCATTACGGCTTTCACGCCTGGGCGATCTATGTGGTGACCGGCCTGTCGCTGGCTTACTACGCCTATACCCGCAACATGCCGCTGACCATCAGGGCGGCGCTGACGCCGCTGTTTGGCAAGCTGATGAACGGCGTCCTGGGCCATGTAGTTGACGTTCTGGGCGTTGTGGCAACGATCCTGGGCGTGTCGGTGACCATCGGCTTTGGTGTCAGCCAGTTCATTGACGGGGTCTATGCGATCACCGGGATGGAGTGGATCATGGATTTGGGCGGCGAGGTTCCGGCCCCGTCTAAAGTGGGTCTGATTGCCGGTCTGATTGTGATCATGGGCCTGTCGATCATCTCGGCTGTGTCGGGTGTTGGCCGGGGCGTGAAGTATCTGTCGAACTTGAACCTGGTTCTATCGATCATTCTGCTGGTCACGTTCGTTGTGTTTGGTTCGTTCGTCTTTGCGATGACCACCTATGGCACGGCGCTGGTGGATTACATTCTGCACTTCATCTCGCTGAGCTTTAGCGCCTATGGCCCGCTGTCTGCGGAAGCCTTTGCGGCGGCCCTGCCTGCCGAAGCGCAGGCCCATGCGGATGCCCTGATGGGTGGTGCAACCAATGCCTGGGGCAGCTTTGACGGCTTCAAGAGTGGCCTTGAAGGCGCTGCCGCAGAGCTGGACGAAGCAACGCTGGCTGCGGCCTATGCCGCCGGTGAGCAGGGCCGCCAGTTTGGCTGGCAGTCGGGCTGGACCACGTTCTATTGGGCCTGGTGGATCGCGTTCTCGCCGTTTGTGGGGCTATTTCTAGCCCGCATCTCCAAGGGCCGCACCGTGCGCGAGTTCATCCTGGGCTGCGTCTTTGCACCGGCGCTGGTGTGCTTTGCCTGGATGACGGTTCTGGGAGGCACCGCGATCGATCTGGAGCTGGCTGGTGAAGCCGGAGGCGCGATCATCGGCGCGTCGAACACCAACAAGCTGTTCGTGACGCTGTCCTACATGATTGATGGTGGTTTGCTGTCGATGCTGAATGTGATGTGCGTGATCCTGATCATGACCTTCCTGGTGACCTCGGCAGACTCGGGCATCCTGGTGATGAACACGATCATGTCGGGCGGCAGCCAGGAGACGGGCATCAAGCACCGCATCATCTGGGGTCTGATCCTGACGGCAGTGATCGGTACGCTGTTCCTGGCGGCGGGCGACAACAACCCGCTGGATGCACTGCGCAACGCGATGATCATCGGCGCGCTGCCGTTCACCCTGGTGATGGGCTTGATGTGTGTCTCATTGGCCAAGGCGCTGTTCCGTGACGGCCTGCGTGACAAGCATGACGACACAGAGATACAGGCCGCCGAATAGGCCAATCTGCGCAACCAAAACAGCAAACGCCGCCCCAAACAGGGGCGGCGTTCCAAGTCTCAGATTTCATCGGCTTCAAGATACAAAGTCATCGTTTCAAGAAAGGTCGAATTCGCCCGATGCTCGGCTTCAATTCCTTTGCCTAGGCCACGGCAATGCTTGCTCGGATCGAATTGTTGCAGGTGATCTGCAAAGGCCAATTCACGTCCGGTATCGGTCGATTCAAACAGTTCGAAGTGTTGGTTAACTAGAGCGTTTTGCGTTAAATTCGATCAGTATCCCGCGGCTTTGAAGAAATTGTAGCTTTCGTCGTCTGTGAAGAGACCACAAACGTGGCCGACCACCTGCCACAGGTCGTCGTATGTCCGCGCGGTGGTCCTTCGGATCAGAGATTTGAGCTTTGAGAACGCCATCTCAATCGGGTTTCGTCAGGCGCATAAGGTGGCAGGAACAAGAATCAAGCACCGCGTTCACGGAGGATTTCGTGTCCCACCGACTTTTTTGGCCGAGCAGGTGGTCGAGAATGATCAAGTCACCCCCGCCCAAGCGATGGTGCTAACGAGCAGTGGATTTGAGACGATAACACGACCCACAAGCGAGAACGGCAGCCGCACTTTATCCTATGTGTTGTCCGTCGCTTCCAGAACGACCTCGTCCTCCAAATTTAGCCGCTCTGCAAGCTTCAGGATGTGTTCTCGTTCAAGCTCGAGGCGACCGGCATCTCGGACTTTCCATTCTCCAGAATCGCCACCTGAGCAAAGGTGCAAAGCACATCAAGCGCAATGATTTTCATAACGGGCTCCTCTTTCCAAGGTAAGTAACGAAGGGAGCTGGCGGGCCACACAAAAACTACGGATCTGCGCTCGCAGCGGTCGCTACCGAAGTGCGCCACCGGTTCAAGCACCGGTAGCGGCGGGCAAGTTGAAGGCGCAGCCAGATAACGACTCGAACTCGCCACAGTTGTTTTGATGCTAGAGACCCGGGGCAGCGTGCACACCCGCATTGCGGAACTCACTCGGCGCCGGGCTGCCATGGCGTGCCAATGCCAAGTCGAGCGGGGCCTCATGTGGCCCTCCCTTTTTGCACATGCAAGCATGCGCTGCCAGGCAGCGGGCTTCGGCGCCACCACAGCGACCTCCTACGTTACGACAATTGAAGTGCCGAGTAACTTTCGATAGTCACGCTCGGTCGGTGCTTGGTTTAGGGTAACTCCCACGCGTAACTAAGCCGGAGAAGTCGATCATGAATGTCACGTATCCCGACGCGGCAGTCGTCATTTGCGAGGACTCTTATAAAGGCTGCTAAAGCTATCCTGACCCACATTTCAGCCGATTGCGTCGTGCGGATGTGAATCTCGAACCCGAGCAAAGAAAGAACGACCTCAAACGCGCGGCTGTTGCTAGTTGGCACAAAAATCATCGTGTTCTTTCGACGTGCTAAAGCGTTGCAATGACAGCAGACAGCCTTAAGAGCGTCTATGTTGCTCGTTGGCTCGGTAAAACACCAAAGCGTCTTTTGTAGTCTCGCGAGAACCGACCTAAATGCGAGAAACCGTTTCCAAAGGCTGCCTGAGTGACGCTGGGTTCGTTCTGCCGAACGATCAGCTGGTAGTGTGCCGCGTCCAGACGCGCATTCCTGAGATATTGCATTGGCGTCAGGTCATAGCGCTGACGAAATCCCTTTTGCAGGGTGCGCACGTTCACACCGGCCACCGTCGCGATGTCGTTCAGTGTGATCGGCTCGGCTAAATTTGCGTGGATATACTCTACTGCAAGCCGTAATGCGCGCGGGGTCGGCCCGGTGTCGGCTTTGTCAAGAATATGTGAGATGTTGCTACGTTGCAGGGTCAGCAGAGCTTGGGCGAGGTCCATCTCGACCTTAAGGTCTGTGCCGTTTCCATCGCCCAGACTCAGATCACCGCGGTCCGTTGCAGCGGCGCAGGCCTGCACTATCCGTTTCAGACGAATGCCGTTCGCAGACCTCAGATCGACGCGCGTGTCAAAACGCACGGGTCCGGGCAGCGGAGCGCCACTCAGGCTTTCGGCGACCGCCTGAAGGTGGGATTTGCTGATCTGCAGTATCAGCTTTCGGCACTCACCCTGCCAAGTCATCTGCGTTTCGCGGTCGGGATTGAGCAGGGTGGCGATCGAGGCATCCGACAGAACCTCTTCGCCGCGATGGATCACGTTTGAATGGCCCGACAACGGTATTTGCAGCAGATAGAAAGATCGGAGCAGGCCCGGATCTATCTGCACATCCGCACCGTAGTGCAGATAGTTCAGCGAAACCTCGCGCCCCGCCACATGATTATGCGTCACCGCCAGCGTCCGGCAGCGGCCAAGCTGTTCCAGCCGGTGATCGCAGAATTTCTGAGCGACACAGCTGCGCGCCTCATCAAGATCACCCGTTTGAAACAACGGGAATCGGTTCAGGAGACCAGAAGTTTTCTGATGAGATGTGCGCGCCAAATTTAAGAACTCCTGCGATCAGGCTAACAGGCAGCCGGTTTATTTCAAGCCTGAACTAATTGGACGCAGAATGGTTCGTTTTTTGGATAAACGGATATGCAAACCTCCTGCACACTCGGCCAAACGCAGCACATGCAGGGAGAATGTTTATGTCGGCAGGCGCAGCAAGACGGAAATCGGTTGCGGTGATCGGGGGCGGGGTGAGCGGGTTAGCCGCCGCCAAAGCATTTGCCGAGAGGGGCCACGATGTAACCGGGTTCGAGCGAAGTCATGATTTCGGCGGCGTCTGGGAATTGTCGCGTTCCTATCCAGATGTGCAGACGCAATCACCCAAGGATCTCTATTGTTATACTGACCACCCGATGCCGCAGGACTATCCCGAATGGCCTAAGGGTCCGCAGGTGCACGACTACTTGCTGTCCTACGCGGAAAAACATGATCTGGCACGTTTGTTTCGGCTGAACAGAAACATCAAGTCGATGGAACGTCGCAAAGACGGACAACCGGGCTGGACGCTGACGATTGAAACGGACGGGGCTGAACAGCGTGAGGACTTCGATTTCGTCGCCGTCTGCACTGGTCAGTTCTCGGAAAAGAACATCATAACACATCCAGGTCAGGACAGGTTTGCAAAGCGCGGCGGGCTGGTGATGCACTCATCCGAATATACTGACCCGGGTATTGTACGGGGCAAGGACGTGGTGGTGCTGGGCGGGTCGAAATCGGCAACAGATATCGCGGTGAATGCGACGAAGAATGGCGCAAAATCTGTGCGGCTGGTCTATCGCGAGAATGTTTGGCGCATCCCTTATTTCGTCGCTGGGATCAACTTCAAACACCTGCTCTATATGCGCGCGCAGGAGCAGCAGTTCAACCAATGGGGCAAATCCGTCGTTCGGCGCGCTGTTGCGGCCTTGTTCAAACCGTTCGTCTGGGCGAATTTCCGAGGGCTTGAGACGCTGCTCAAACTGCAATTGGGTTTGAAAAAGCACAATATGGTGCCGGACATTCCGATCGAAAAAGATGTCTCCTGTTCCGTTCCGATTGTCACGCCCGGATTTTTCGAAGCGTTGAACTCGGGCCAGTTGCAGACCACGATCGGATCGTTCGACAGCTATACCGATGACGGGCTGAAGCTGACGACGGGCGAGTTTGTTCCCTGCGGCGTGGCAGTTCTGGCCGTGGGCTGGAAACTGGGCGTGCCCTACCTGCCGCGGGAGTGTCAGGACAAGCTGATTGAACAGGACGGCCAGTACCGGGTCTATCGTCTATCGGTGAATCCCGATCTGCCGGATATGGGTTTTGTCGGCTTCAACTCCAGCTTCTGCACAATCCTGTCGGCCGAGATGATCGCCAACTGGTTGGTGCGCTATGCCGATGGCCAGCTGGCGAACCAGCCTTCGCGTGCCGAGATGAACGCAAATATCGAGATGATGCTGGACTGGCGGCGCAACGAACGTCCTGCGGCGCAGATTTACGGCGGGCTGTGCTCGGCCCCGTTTCATTTCAAGCATTTCGACGAATTGCTGGCGGATATGGGCGCGGCAAAAACGAAACGCAGCAATCCGCTGGCGGAACAGTTTCGATATCCGGACGCAGCGGCCTATGGCGAATTTCTCGCATCCGCGCCGCAATACAAGGCGAATTGATCGTATCAAGACATGAACTGAGGAGGACAAGATGAAAGATCTGGAAAAAGGCATCACCAAGAACGGTGTTGGATATAAAGAAACGACCTGGAACATTCTGGGGCAGGTTTATTACCCAAAGGCCGTCTGCGAGACCACGTTTGCGTTCGAGACAAACTCGAACCCCGGCGATTTTGTTCCTGTCCACATCCACCCGACGCAGGACGAGTTCATCCTCGTGCAGGAAGGTGAGCTGGACCTGAAACTGGATGGAGTCTGGACCAAGGCCTATGCCGGTGATCTGGTTCGAATGCCACGCGGTATTCCGCATGGCTATTTCAACAAGTCCGACAAACCGGCGCGCGCGTTGTTCTGGGTCTCGCCCATGGGCAAGCTGAAGGATCTGTTCGAAGAACTTCACGAATTAACCGATGTCGAGCAGGTCGTGAAGATCTCAGCCGAGCATGACGTCGATTTTCTGCCGCCCGAAGCAAACGAATAACGCCGGTATCCGCCGGGTATGACCGGCGGAGCCTTTTCCGACCCCGCCGCCCAAATGACAGGTTACTGATCCTGCTCTTGCATCAGACAACTTGGCGACACCAGCGTTCTATGAACATTACAAGCTAAAAAGCTTTAAGGTTGAAGTAAATTCACATAAGATGGATGTAGAAAGCCAACGTAGTTGCCCACCAGGCAACCGGAGATGAGAATGTACGAATGACCGATGACTGCGAGGACCTGAAACGGAGACGCCTGAGGGCGTGGATCAGGCTTCTCCGTTTCACCCGTGGAACCGAGAACCATCTGAGAGAATTTCTGCGAACTCAGTACAATACAACTCTGCCCCGTTTTGATGTTGCGGCAGCATTGCACCGACATCAAAAGCCCATGAAAATGAGCGAACTTGGCAAGGTGCTGCTGGTCTCGAATGGCAATGTGACGGCGGTTGTCGAACGCATGGAAAAAGACGGGCTGACAGTGCGATCGCAAAGCCCTGATGACCGTCGCAGCGTGTTGGTTTCGCTGACGGATCTCGGCCAATCCAAGTTTGAAGAGATGGCCCGCGCCCACGAGGACGAAGTCGATACCCTGTTCAAAAACATCGATGGCAGCGACCTTGATATGATGCGAGAACTGCTGCGAAAGTTCGAAAGCAGCCGTCAGCCCAATACTGTCGAGGATACCGGGGCAGAGGGATCGGGCCTGCACCGAGATTAGAAGGTTGACGGCTGCGATCCGAGACTACACTACTTCTGTCCGCAATCGCTGGTTTCGGCAAGGTACATCGGGCCTCCTTTCCAGCGCGGGAAGCCAAACGCATTCACCATCACAACATCCACGTCCTGCGCGTTCTGCGCAATTCCTTCGTCGAGGATGGATTGCGCTTCGGATTGCATGCGGCGCAAAATGCGCTCCGTGATCTCGTCAGAGCTCATCACCCTGCGGGAAATTCCCTTGCGCTTTGACTCCGACAGGATCAGCGCTTCGACATCGGGGTTGGGGGCACGGGTCTTGCCATCATAGATGTACCAGCCGCGCCCGGCTTTTTGTCCGAACCATCCCTGCTCGCACATCCGATCGGCGATCTCGACATATCGTTGGGCGGGATCGCGGGTCGCGGCCTGACGTTTGCGCATGGCCCAGGCGATATCCAGACCCGCAAGATCCTGCATCTGGAAGATGCCCATCGGCAGGCCAAAACCGACCATTACACAGTCGATCTGCCAAGGTAGTGCGCCATCTTCGAGCATGTACTCGCATTCACGGCGATAGGCGGACATGATCCGATTGGCGATAAACCCGTCGCAAACCCCGGCAAGGACGCAGGTTTTGCCCATTTTTTTTCCAAACCCGACAGCTCTGGCCAGAACCTCATCGGCCACGGCATCCGGGACGACGATTTCCAGCAGCTTCATGATATGCGCAGGCGAAAAGAAATGCAGCCCGATCACCCGGCCCGGGTCGCGGACGGATTGCGCGATTTCATTGACATCCAGATACGAGGTATTGGACGCAAGAATGGCATCTGGGCGGGTGGCGGTATCGAGTTGGGCAAAGACCTGCTTCTTGACAGTCATGTCCTCAAACACGGCTTCGATGACCAAATCGGCGTCCCGAAAATCGTTGTAGTCGGTAGTCGCAGCAAGATTCTGCGACATTTTCTCAAACTGAGCCTGCGAAATCAGACCGCGACTAAGGCTGCCGGCCAATGTGTCGGTCACACGCGTCGCGCCCGCATTGGCCGCGGCCTGATCCCTTTCGACCAAAACGACGTTCAGGCCGGATAGAATACAGGCGGCAGCGATGCCAGCGCCCATCGTTCCACCACCAACAACCCCGACCGTTTCAATCTTGCCGCGCGCACGGGCCTTCACCCGGTCGGGACGAATGGTCCCGCGTTCGGCAAAAAAGATGTATCGAAGGGCGGCGGATTGGGGATCATCCTTGAGGGCCAGAAATGACTTGCGTTCTTCGACAAGCGCGTCATCGGGGGCAAGGGTCAGAGCGTTCTTCACAGCCTGAACCGCAACAACGGGGGAATTCTGCCCACGGGCCCGGTTTATGATCGCCTGGGCCTTCGCTTCAAACGCAGTCATGTCACTGGGCGCTTTGACGGGCCGCTGCAGAGGCGGCAGGTCCAGCTTGCCAGTTTCCAGTTTCTGAGCCAACTCAACGGCTGCCTGCAACAGATCGCCCGACGTACGAGCGTCGATCAATCCAGCAGCGAGGGCTTTGTCGGCGGTGATCGGTTTGCCGCCCGCAATCATCTCCAGTGCCATATCGGCGGGTATGAGGCGCGGCAATTGAACGGTGCCGCCTGCACCGGGGATCAGACCCAGATTGACCTCGGGCAAACCCATTTTTGTTCCCTCAGCAGCGATGCGATAGCGACATGCCATCGCCAGTTCCAGCCCGCCCCCCAGAACAGAGCCGTGTAGGGCGGCGATCCATGGCTTTCCGGTGGCCTCAATGGCGCGGAGAACATCAGGCAGGTGCGGCTCGAGTGGCGGTTTGCCGAATTCCCGAACATCCGCCCCTGCAACGAATGTCCGCCCGGTACAGATCAGGATGACGGCCTGAACAGACGCGTCTTCGCCGGTTTGGCGCAAGGCATCCAAAAGGCCTTGCCGCACGGCCTGATTGATCGCGTTTACCGGTGGATTGTCAATTGTGACGACCGCGATGGCGCCTTGTGATGAGACAGAAACAGTCATGATCGGGTTCCGACAAAAGCTTCCACAAGTGCGCTCTCGGGATCACACAGATCCTCGATCACGTTGAAATGGTGTCGCCCGGGCTCTGAGTGCAGCCGTGTTGTTGCGCCGGCACGGCGCCATGTTTCCGCCAATAGAGCAGATTGGCGCAGGAACTCGGGGCGTTCATCATTGCCGACCCAGCACACCAGATCAGTCCCCGGGACCGGCGTGTGAAGCACAGGGCTTTCCGCAGCCGCGCTGTCTGTGTTCAGGCAAAGCTTTTCATTCAATTGCGCGAATTGCAGCGGGCGCAGATCATGCAGTCCGCTGATGGACACGACACGCGCGATACGGTCCGCGACCTGAGGAGGCAAAGGCGTGTTCTCGCAAACCATACGGGTCACCAGATGGCCACCCGCCGAATGACCGGCCAGGCAAACCGGACCGTCGCACCTTGCCGCCGCTTCGGCGATCGCCTGCGCAATCTGTTGCGTGATATCTGCAATCGCAGCTTCTGGCGCCAAAACATAGCTGGGGAGCGCAACAGCCCAGCCCCGCTTTAGCGCACCATTCGCCAGATGGGACCAGTATGATTTGTCGAAATTCAGCCAATATCCCCCGTGAACGATCACGGCGAGCCCGTTTGGCTTTCCCTCGGGCAGGAACAGATCCAGACGCTCGCGCGGGTGATTGCCGTAGGCGATGTCAATTTGGGCGCGGCTGGCTGATTTCCGGAACGCAGCCGCCTGTTGTTCCCAGCGGGCCGGAAACTCCATCCCTCCGGGAATGTAACTGGCGTTGGCAAACGCCTCGGTCCAGTCGATACCTGTATCTGTTGTCATTTGAACGCCTGCATCCCGGTTTGTCCGCGGCCAAGGATAAGGGCATGCACGTCATGTGTGCCTTCGTAGGTATTGACCGCCTCGAGGTTCATGACGTGGCGGATCACGCCATATTCGTCGGATACTCCGTTGCCGCCATGCATGTCCCGCGCCTCGCGTGCGATGGCAAGCGTTTTGCCGCAATTGTTACGCTTTACCAGCGAGATCAGCTCGGCAGAATTCGTGTGATCATCCATCATTCTGCCCAAGCGGAGAGACGCCAGAAGTCCAAGAGAAATCTCTGTCTGCATATCGGCCAGTTTCTTCTGAATGAGTTGCGTCGCCGCCAGAGGTTTGCCGAATTGCTTGCGACCCATGGTATAGTCGCGCGCCGAGTGCCAGCAAGCCTCGGCTGCGCCCATTGCGCCCCAACTGATGCCATAGCGCGCGCGGTTCAGACAGCCAAACGGCCCGGCCAGACCCGAGACTTCGGGCAACAGATTTTCGTCGGGAACGAATACGTCGTCCATCTGGATCATACCGGTTACCGAGGCACGCAATGAAAACTTGCCTTCGATCTTGGGCGCCTCCAATCCCTTCATTCCTTTTTCCAGAATGAAGCCCTTGATTTTGTTGCCATGTGCGTCGCTTTTGGCCCAAACGATGAACACGTCAGCAATCGGAGAATTGGTTATCCAGTTCTTCGCCCCGCTCAGCAAATAGCCTTCGTCAGTTTTTCTTGCGCGCGTGATCATCGACCCAGGGTCCGAGCCATGGTCCGGCTCGGTCAGTCCGAAACATCCAACCCACTCGCCGCTGGCGAGTTTCGGCAGGTATTTCCGGCGCTGATCTTCGGTTCCGAAGGCAAAGATCGGATGCATTACCAATGACGACTGAACCGACATGGCCGAGCGATAGCCGCTGTCGACGCGCTCCACTTCGCGCGCGACAAGCCCATAAGAGACGTAATTCGCGCCGACCCCGCCGTATTCTTCGGGAATGGTTGACCCCAACAGACCCAGCTCACCCATCTCTTCCATGATTGTCCGGTCGAAAATTTCGTTGCGGTTTGCGTCAATCGCACGTGGGGCGAGCTGTTGCTGGCAGTATAAATGCGCTGCATCGCGGATCATCCGCTCGTCTTCCTCAAGAAGCGAATCCATCAGGAACGGGTCTTCCCAGGTCAGGTTGGCGGGTTTGGCACGGGCAATTTCTGGTGTCATGGATCCGAGTTCTCTCTGGTGCAGATTCGTCAGGCAAGCAATAATGCTTCAAACTTAAAAATTCAAGCTTGAAGCATTGTGCAAACTCAGCTACCGTCTGTGCACCACTTCTACGATATGCAACGCCAACGTCACACGGAGGGGCAAATGCGGATTGCCTGTTTAGGGGGAGGGCCGGCGGGCCTCTATTTTGCCATTTCGATGAAACTTCGCGATTCGGCGCATGACGTTGTGGTGATTGAGAGGAATCGTGCCAACGATACCTTCGGCTGGGGAGTGGTCCTGTCAGACGACGCGTTGGAGAACCTGCAGGAAAACGATCCTTCAAGCGCGCAGGCGATCCGCGACCACTTTGCCTATTGGGACGATATCGCTGTTGTGCATGACGGTGTGCGCACTGTCTCGGGTGGTCACGGATTTGCCGGGATTGGCCGCAAACAGATGCTGCTGCTACTGCAACAGCGTGCACAGGAACTGGGTGTCGAGTTGCGATATGAGACCGAATTCGGCACCGCAGCCGATTTCAAGGATGACTACGACCTTGTCGTGGCTTGCGACGGGATCAACTCCCAGACCCGAGCGGCTTATGCGGAACATTTCAAGCCGGACGTAGATGTGCGCGCCTGCAAGTTCATCTGGCTTGGCACGCATCAGAAGTTTGATGATGCCTTCACCTTCATCTTCGAGAAAACCCGCCACGGCTGGATCTGGGCGCATGTTTACCAGTTCGATGATGACACTGCGACCTTCATCGTGGAATGCGCGCAGGAGACCTGGGACAGCTTCGGCTTTGAAGGAATGTCGAAGGAAGACATTGTCAAATCCTGTGAAGATATCTTTGCCGACCATTTGGGCGGCCATGCCCTGATGTCGAATGCCGATCACCTGCGCGGTTCGGCTGTCTGGATGAACTTTCCGCGCGTCCTGTGCGAAAAATGGTATCACGAGAACATCGTGCTGCTGGGCGATGCGTCGGCGACGGCCCATTTCTCGATCGGCTCCGGTTCGCGCCTGGCGTTTGACAGTGCGATTGCCCTGGCCGACTATCTGCATTCGGAACCGGATATGGAAGCCGCATTCCAACGATATCAGGACGAACGTCGGCTGGAGGTTCTGCGCCTGCAATCGGCTGCGCGCAACTCACTGGAATGGTTCGAGGATGTGGAGCGTTATCTGGACCTCGATCCGGTGCAATTCAACTACTCACTTCTGACACGCTCGCAACGGATCAGCCACGAAAACCTGCGCCTGCGGGATGCACAATGGTTGGAAACCGCCGAGCGCTGGTTCCAGACCCAGGCCGGTGTGGCCGCTGATGCGCCCGTCCGCACGCCGATGTTCGCGCCGTTCAGGCTGCGGGATATGGAACTCAGCAATCGCATCGTCGTTTCTCCGATGGCGCAGTACAAGGCTGTCGACGGCTCTCCCACGGATTGGCACCTTGTACATCTGGGAGAGCGCGCCAAGGGCGGGGCAGGGCTGGTCTATACGGAAATGACCTGCGTGTCGGATACCGGCCGTATCACACCGGGCTGCCCGGGCCTGTACCTGCCGGAACATGAAACAGCCTGGAAACGGATCACCGATTTCATCCACACCGAGACCGACGCCAAGATCTGTTGCCAAATCGGCCATTCAGGCCGCAAGGGGTCAACCAAACTCGGGTGGGAAGGTATGGATAAACCGCTTGCAAGCGGCAACTGGGACCTGATTTCGGCGTCCGACATTCCCTGGTCCCCGGACAATGCGACACCACGTGCGATGACGCGGGCTGATATGGACAACGTCGCCTCGCAGTTTGTGGCCTCTGTACAGATGGCGGAACGGGCCGGGTTTGACATGATCGAGTTGCACGCGGCGCACGGATATCTGATCTCGTCCTTCATCTCTCCGGTTTCGAACGCGCGCAAAGATGACTATGGGGGCAGTCTGGAAAACCGCCTGCGGTACCCGCTCGAGGTTTTCGCCGCGATGCGCGCGGTCTGGCCGGAGAACAAGCCGATGGCTGTGCGAATCTCTGCAAATGACTGGGTTGGTGAAGACGGCGTAACGCCCGAAGAGGCCGTGAGGATTGCGCAGGCGTTCGAAGCCGCAGGCGCGGATGTCGTCGATGTTTCTGCAGGCCAGACAACCACCGACGCCAAACCCGTCTATGGGCGGATGTTCCAGACACCGTTTTCCGACCGCATCCGAAACGAGGCCGGGATCAGGACCATGGCGGTCGGCAATATCTACGAGGCCGATCACGTGAACTCGATCCTGATGGCAGGGCGCGCCGATCTGGTCTGCCTCGCACGCCCGCATCTTTCGGACCCGTACTGGACGCTGCACGCAGGGGCATCCATCGGCGACCGCCACGCCGACTGGCCTTTGCCCTATCTGGCAGGCCGCGATCAGAGCTGGCGGCTGGCGGACCGCGAGGCCGAGATGGTGGGCAAGGTATGACACTGGCAGGCAAACATGTAATTGTGACCGGTGGCGGGTCCGGAGTTGGGGCGCAAACAGCGCATCAGTTTGCAGCAAACGGTGCTAACGTGACGATCATGGGCCGCAAGCAAAAGGCGTTGGAGGAACAGGGCCTCTCGTGGCAGGTCTGCGATGTGACCGATCCGGTCTCGGTCGCAACTGCGTTCGAGGCTGCCCGCGCGAAACACGGACCAATCGCCATCGTCGTCGCCAATGCCGGCGCAGCAACATCGGTACCCTTCGCGAAAATGTCGCCACAGGATCTGGACGACATGATCGGTGTTAACTTGACGGGTGTTTTCAATGTCTGGAAGCAGGCACTGCCGGATATGAAACAAGGCGGATGGGGGCGGATTATCGCCATCGCCTCGACTGCGGGTCTCAAGGGGTATCCTTATGTTTCGGGCTATTGTGCGGCCAAGCACGGTGTCGTTGGCTTGACCCGCGCGCTTTCGCTGGAACTCGCCTCGACCGGTATCACGGTCAACGCGATCTGCCCCGGCTTCATCGAAACGCCGATGCTGGACCGCTCAATCGCGAATATCATGGAGAAAACCGGGATGAGCGCCGAGGATGCAGCAAGATCATTGTGGCGGAACAATCCGCAGAAACGGTTCATCCAAACGGATGAAGTTGCCGGGACGGCGCTGTGGCTGTGCTCGGATGCGGCCAGATCAGTGAATGGACACGCGCTCAGCCTCTCGGGCGGCGAAATTTGATGGAGGGCGGGGAATGCGCAGCGACGTAACTCATTTTATCTGCACGATCGAGAACGGGATTGCCACAGTTGCGCTGAACCGGCCCGAGCGTAAAAATCCGCTGTCCTTTGACAGCTATGCGGAACTGCGCGACTGGTTCCGCGACCTTCATTACAGCGATGATGTAAAGGCCGTCGTTTTTGCCCCGAATGAGGGTAATTTCAGCTCGGGCGGGGACGTGCACGAAATCATCGGGCCGCTCACCGAGATGAATATGAAAGAGTTGTTGGCGTTTACGCGCATGACCGGCGATCTGGTCAAGGCCATGGTGAACTGCGGCAAACCGATCATTGCGGCGGTGGATGGCATCAGTGCCGGAGCGGGCGCAATTATCGCAATGGCGTCCGATCTCAGGATTGCCACGCCCGAGGCCAAAACCGCCTTCCTGTTCAATCGCGTGGGTCTCGCCGGCTGCGATATGGGGGCGTGCGCGATCCTGCCGCGGATCATCGGGCAGGGCAGGGCGGCCGAGCTGCTGTACCTTGGCCGTTCGATGAGCGCCGAAGAAGGCGCGGCATGGGGGTATTTCAACCGCGTCGTGCCGCAGGATCAACTGCTGGAAGTCGCCAATGATCTGGCCCGCCGGATCGCCGAAGGGCCTGGTTTCGCCAACATGATGACCAAGACCATGCTGGCGCAGGAGTGGTCGATGTCGATCGAACAGGCGATCGAGGCCGAGGCACAGGCACAGGCGATCTGTATGCAGGGTCAGGATTTTCACCGAGCCTACAATGCGTTTGTCGCAAAAGAAAAGCCGGTATTCGAGGGTGACTGATGGCAGATAAGAGTTTTCTCAACTGGCCGTTCTTTGAAGGCCGCCATCGGGACCTGGTCGCACGGCTGGACAGCTGGGCGGTATCCGAACTGGCCGGACTTGATCACAGCGACACCGACGCGGCCTGTCGCAATCTGGTCAGCGCCCTTGGGCGCGACGGCTGGTTGACCCATTCCGCCGTCAACCCCGGCGCGGCCGAGCCGCTGGATGTGCGCAGCCTGTGTCTGATCCGCGAAACTCTGGCGCGTCACGATGGGTTGGCCGATTTCTCATTCGCGATGCAGGGCCTGGGCACGGGCGCGCTGTCCCTGTTCGGGACGGATGCGCAAAAGGCCGAATGGTTGACACAGACCCGCGCAGGCAAGGCGATTTCGGCCTTTGCCCTGACCGAGCCGCAATCGGGATCGGATGTGGCCAATTCGACCATGACTGCCGTACAGGACGGCGATCATTTCGTACTCAATGGCGAAAAAACCTGGATCTCCAATGGCGGGATTGCGGATGTCTATACGGTCTTTGCCCGCACCGGAGAAGCGCCGGGGGCAAAAGGATTGTCGGCGTTTGTCGTCCCGGCAGGTCTGCCCGGATTCGAAGTGGTCGAGCGATTGCACACCATCGCGCCGCATCCGCTTGCGCGACTGCGGTTCACGGATTGCCGCATTCCTGCCTCGGCCCTGATCGGAGAACGCGGTGCCGGGTTCAAAATCGCAATGTCCGTTCTGGATGTTTTCCGGTCGACGGTGGCGGCGGCGGCACTGGGCTTTGCCCGACGCGCACTGGATGAAGCCCTGAGCCGGGCAACCACGCGCGAGGTTCAGGGGGCTCCGCTTTTTGATCTGCAGATGGTGCAGGGGCACATCGCCGACATGGCCCTGGATGTCGATGCCTCGGCCTTGCTGGTCTATCGTGCTGCCTGGACCAAGGACAGCGGCGCACCGAGGGTCACGCGCGAGGCCGCCATGGCCAAGCTGTTTGCGACAGATCAGGCACAGCGCGTCATCGACATAGCAGTGCAGCTTCATGGCGGCGACGGCGTCAGATCCGATGAGATTGTCGAAAGGCTGTACCGGGAAATCAGGGCGCTGCGCATCTACGAGGGTGCCTCGGACGTGCAGCGTGTCGTCATAGCACGGCAGGCGCTTGGCACCATGCAGAGGGGGTAATCATGCTCAGACCGTCAGCTCATACCGACACGTTCGCGCGGGACAATCTGCCAGCGCAAGAGAAATGGCCCGATCTTCTGCTGGACGGGTTCGACTATCCGGACCGGTTGAATGCGGCGGTGGAACTGACCGATGCGATGGTCGAAAAGGGGTTCGGTGATCACACCGCTCTGATCGGAAACGGACGGCGGCGCACCTATAAGGAGCTCAGCGACTGGACGAACCGGTTGGCCAATGCGCTGGTCGATAACCTCGGGCTGAAACCGGGCAACCGGGTGATGATCCGCTCTGCCAACAACCCGGCGATGGTCGCCTGCTGGTTGGCGGCGACAAAGGCCGGTGCGGTGGTCGTCAACACCATGCCGATGTTGCGCGCGGCCGAACTGGCGAAATATGTGGATACCGCTGAGATTACGCATGCATTGTGCGACACCCGGCTGATGGACGAAATGACGGCCTGCGCCAAGGGCAGCAATTTTCTGACGACGGTGGTCGGGTTTGACGGAACAGCCAATCACGATGCCGAACTGGATCGTCTTGCGCTGGAAAAACCCGTCACCTTCGAGGCGATCGAAACGGCTCAGGATGATGTCGCCCTGATCGGATTCACGTCGGGATCGACAGGCGAGCCAAAAGGCACCATGCATTTTCACCGCGATCTTCTGGCCATCGCGGATGGTTACGCGAAAGAGGTGCTGGACGTTACGCCCGATGATGTTTTCATCGGATCTCCTCCGCTGGCCTTCACATTTGGGCTGGGTGGGTTGGCGATCTTTCCCATGCGGTTTGGCGCCGCGGCAACCCTGCTTGAGAACGCCACGCCTCCGAACATGATCGACGTGATCGAGAAGTACCGCGCGACTGTTTGTTTTACGGCTCCGACGGCTTATCGGGTGATGATGCAGGCAATGGATGAAGGCGCCGATCTGTCATCCTTACGCGCAGCTGTGTCCGCAGGCGAAACGCTACCCGGACCGGTCTATGACGAGTGGATGCGCAAGACCGGCAAACCGATGCTTGACGGAATCGGTGCCACTGAAATGTTGCACATTTTCATCACCAACCGGTTTTCGGACCATCGCCCTGCCTGTACCGGCAAACCGGTGAAAGGGTACGAAGCCAAGATTATTGGCCCCGACGGAGCCGAACTTCCTGCAGGAGAGGTGGGCCGTCTTGCCATTCGCGGGCCCACAGGGTGCCGTTATCTGCGCGGTGCACGCCAGGACGAATATGTTCAGAACGGCTGGAATATCTCTGGCGACGCCTTTCACAAGGATGAAGACGGGTACTTTCATTTTGCTGCCCGAAACGACGACATCATCGTTTCGTCCGGTTACAACATCGCCGGCCCCGAGGTTGAAGCGGCCCTGCTTGCTCATGAGGCGGTAGCGGAATGCGCCGTAATCGGAATCTCGGACGAAGCGCGTGGCGCGATAGTTCAGGCGCATATCGTTCTTTCGTCAGGGCACGCACCCAGCGACAGCCTGGCCCAGCAATTGCAGGATCACGTCAAAGCGACGATTGCTCCGTTCAAATATCCACGTTCGCTGGTTTTCACCGAGACCCTGCCCAAGACAGAAACCGGCAAAATCCAGCGCTTCAGGCTGAAGGCAAGGCAATGAGCAAAACACCTTACGATCCGGGTTCGGAAGGCGCCAAAATGGGTTTCAGGGATGCCATGTCTTACGGCGATTATCTGAAACTTGAAAACCTTCTGGCGCAGCAAGCCCCGCTTTCGGATGCGCATGACGAAATGCTGTTCGTCATCCAGCATCAGACCAGTGAATTATGGATGAAACTTGCGTTGCACGAATTGTCTGCGGCGCGCGAGGCCCTGAATGCGGGCAATATGCCCCGGATGTTCAAAATGCTGGCCCGCGTTTCCCGCATCTTCGAACAGCTCAACAGTGCATGGGACGTGCTGCGCACGATGACGCCCGCAGACTATACCAAATTCCGCGAAGCGCTGGGATCGTCCTCGGGTTTTCAATCCTATCAGTACCGGATGATTGAATACGTCCTTGGTAACCGCAATCCCAACATGCTCAAACCGCATGAGCATCTGCCGGACGTGCACCGGATGCTCAGCGATGAACTGGCCCGGCCCAGCTTTTATGATGACGTGATCCGGCTATTGTTCACGACGCTTGACGGACCGGGTGCTGAAATACCGGAGCCGCAGCTGAATTCCCCGCACGCCGCAGTTCCCGAGGTGCAGGCCAGGTGGCGACAGGTATACGAGGACGTCGATACCTATTGGACCCTGTATGAGCTTGGCGAGAAACTGGTTGATCTTGAGGATTACTTCCGCCGCTGGCGGTTCAATCACGTCACGACCGTTGAACGTGTGATTGGCTTCAAGCGCGGCACCGGCGGGACATCGGGCACCGATTACCTGCGCAAGATGCTCAGCGTCGAGCTTTTCCCGGAACTCTGGCACCTGCGTGGAGAACTCTGATGTCTGTTGACGCAGTCTATCGAAAGCACCTCTTCAATATCCCGGATGATGAGATTTACCTGGACGGAAACTCATTAGGTGCGCTGCCCCGCGATGCGGCCAGGCGTGCCCAGGAGGTCATCGAATCCGAATGGGGCAATGAGCTGATCAGGGCCTGGAACACGGCCGACTGGATATCGCTGCCGCAAAAAGTAGGCGATCAGATTGCGCGGTTGATCGGCGTGCCCGAAGGGTCTGTCGCCACTGGCGACACACTTTCGATAAAGGTGTTTCAGGCGCTGGCCGCCGCATTGAAAATGCGCCCGGATCGTCGTGTTATCCTGTCGGACAACGGCAATTTCCCAACCGATCTCTACATGGCGCAAGGCCTGATCGACACGATCGGCAAAGACCATGAGCTGCGCATCCCCGCACCTGAAGACGTGGCCGATGCGATTACCGAAGAGGTGGCCGTTGTCCTGTTGACCGAGGTCGACTATCGCACCGGGCGCAAGCATGACATGGTCGAAATCACGGCCCGCGCGCACAAGGCCGGTGCCGTGATGATCTGGGATCTGGCCCATAGTGCCGGTGCAATGCCCGTGGATCTGGTCGGGTGCAATGCCGAATTAGCTGTTGGCTGCACCTACAAATACCTCAATGGCGGACCGGGTGCGCCGGCCTTCATTTACGTGCGCCCTGACATCGTGGAACAGGTCCGGCCTGCCTTGGCGGGATGGATGGGTCACGCGGCACCTTTTGCGATGGAATTGGCCTATCGTCCGATGATGTCCACCGAACGCATGCGTGTCGGAACACCTCCGATCGTGCAATTGGCGCTCCTTGAAAAGGCGCTGCATGTCTGGGACGGTGTTGACATCAAAGATGTTCGCGCAGCATCCATCACTCTGTCAGAGCTGTTCATATCCGAGGTAGAGGCGCGGTGCCCGCAATTGCAGCTGGCCTCGCCCCGAAACGCCGAAGACCGCGGCTCGCAGGTGTCTTTCGCTTTTGACAATGGCTATGCCGCGATGCAGGCCCTGATCGACCGCGGCGTGATCGGAGATTTCCGCGCGCCGGATATCATGCGGTTTGGCTTCACACCCCTCTACCTCAATGAGGATGACGTGATTGAAGCCGCGAAGACAATCGAAACGGTTATGTCAAACAGGCTGTGGAGCGATCCGAAATATCAAGCCCGTTCGAAAGTGACCTGAGGAGATCGCCGATGACGTGCCTCTTCATACAAATCAGATGTAAGCCGGGTACCACTTATGAGGTTGCCGATAACATTGCGCTCAGGGAAATCCACTCGGAACTCTATTCGACTTCCGGTGCGTACGATCTTTTGTTGAAGCTCTATGTGCCGGACGGCGAAGACGTGGGCAAATATGTCAACGACAATCTGCTTACCATTCCCAATATCGAACGGACATTCACCACTCAGACCTACAGGGCGTTCTGATGCGGTTTCGTTGGCGACAGAAAGTGCTGTTCAAGCATTGCGACCCGGCAGGGATCGTCTTTTACCCCCGCTATTTCGAGATGCTGAACGATTGCGTTGAGGCATTCTTTGATGAAGCCCTCGATTGGCAATTTGAAACGCTGCACAAAGAGGCCGCGGTCCCCACAGCCAGTATCTCTGTGGATTTCACCGCGCCCAGCCGACACGGTGATCTGCTTGAGTTCTCACTGACGGTTGCAAAGCTGGGGGGCGCCAGCATGCGGCTTGAATTTCAGGCGGCATGTGATGGGGAGATCCGGCTGAAAGGGACTTCAGCGCTTGTTTATGTCGCAGCCAACGGGCGTCCACAGCCATGGCCACAAGACATCAGAAAAAGAATTGCAGACAAGAAACTGGAAACGTGATGACACTGAAAGAAATTCACCCCGACGGTTGGGCGCCCGCCCTTGGATATGCCAACGGAATGCTTGCCCCAGATGGTACCTTGTATGTCGGCGGCCAGATCGGCTGGAACGAGAACAAGGAATTCGTTGCCCGGGACTTCATCGCGCAGATGGAACAGGCCCTGCGCAATATCGTATCAATTGTCGAAGCTGCGGGCGGCCAGGCAACGGATGTCGCGCGTCTGACCTGGTTCGTAAAGGACAAGCAGGAATACCTGGCGCATCAGCGCGAGGTCGGGCAGGCATATCGCCGTGTCTTTGGTAAACACTTCCCGGCAATGTCGATGTTGATTGTCAAAGACCTGGTCGAAGACGACGCTCTGATCGAAATTGAAGCCACCGCGCACATCGCATAAGCACCGCTGGTACGTCGACAGCAGTGCATTCCGGGCTGTTTCCGGGCCGATGCAATGGCATCGGCCGTCGCATCTTTTCAAACCGCCCGGATGGCAACCGAGACACCTTGGCCGACACCCACGCAAAGTGTGCACAATGCCAGGGCGCCTGCCTGCCCTTTCAATTGCGTTGCCGCCGTGCCTATCAGTCTTGCTCCCGTCATTCCCAACGGGTGCCCCAGCGCAATCGCACCTCCGTTGGGGTTCATGTGCTCACTCAATGGGTCGAGATCCAGTTCGCGACAAACTGCTATGGATTGCGATGCGAACGCTTCGTTGAGTTCGATGAGGTCAAAGTCGGAGATTTTCAGGTTCAGGCGCGCGCAGAGTTTTCGGGTGGCGGGAACCGGCCCGATTCCCATCAGGCGGGGTTCAACGCCTGCCGATGCGGCCCCCAGAATTTCAGCAATCGGGTTGAGTTCATGCCTTTGGACTGCGGTTTCCGAAGCCAAAATCAATGCAGCCGCCCCGTCATTGACGCCTGACGCGTTGCCCGCGGTCACGGTACCTTTTTCGCGGAACGGTGCTGGTAGCGACGAAAGCTTGTCCAACGTCGTTTCACGGGGATGCTCGTCAGCTTCGACCCGGTGCGTGTCCTTGCGGCGTTGTATGTCGACCGGAACGATTTCTGCGGCGAACCGGCCAGATGCCACGGCTTCGGCTGCGCGGCTCTGACTGGACAGCGCGAGCCTGTCCTGATCCTTACGCGAGATCCCAAACGCCTCGGCCACGTTTTCAGCGGTCTCAGGCATGCTGTCGACACCATATTGCTGTTCGATCGCCCTGTTGATGAAACGCCAGCCGATAGTGGTGTCATAGACGGCCGATTGCCGGGCGAAGGCAGACTGCGCCTTTGGCATGACAAAAGGCGCACGGGACATGCTTTCGACACCACCTGCGATAGCGACATCCGTTTCATCACAGCGGATGGCGCGCGCGGCGGCAATGACCGCATCCATGCCCGATGCGCAGAGCCGGTTGACGGTCACGCCTGGAACTGTCTCGGGAAGACCGGCCAACAGTGACGCCATTCGCGCTACGTTTCGGCTGTCTTCCCCCGCCTGATTGGCGCAACCCAGGAATACCTCGTCAATTTCGGCGGGATCGAGATTCCGGTTCTTGCGAACAAGCTCCCGGATCGGAATCGCTGCAAGATCATCGGCGCGCACCGAGGACAATGCTCCGCCGTACCGCCCGATTGGCGTGCGGACATAGTCACAGATAAGTACTCGGTTCATTTGCCGCTCTCCAACTGGTTCGGGTGATCTTCGTTGGCGATGCGGTCCGCATCACACGCCCAGATACTTGTCGGTGATCTCATGCGTGAGCGATGCAAAATCGCCCACCCAGACCGATTTGCCCTTTTCAAGAATGACCGCTTTGTCCGCGACCGAATGTAATTCCTTGAGGGACTTGTCCACGACGACAATCGCCATACCGGTTTCGGCTTTCAGCTTCGAAATCGCGGCCCAGATTTCCTGCCGGACCACCGGCGCAAGCCCTTCGGTTGCCTCATCCAGCACCAGCAGGCGGGGGTTGGTCATCAGCGCGCGGCCAATCGCCAGCATCTGCTGTTCGCCACCTGACAAAGTGCCTGCGGTTTGGTCCTTCCGCTCCTGCAATCGAGGAAACAGTTTCGATACCGCCGCAAAATCCCATTCGCCGCGACGTGCGGCCGCAATCAGGTTTTCATGTACCGTCAGATCGGTAAAACAACGGCGTCCTTCGGGAACCAGCCCGACACCCATTCGGGCAACTTTATATGCCGGAAGGCGAGCGATGTCTTCGCCGCCGAACGAAACCGTTCCGCCCCGGTTTTTCAGCAAGCGGCAGATCACCTTGATCGTTGTTGACTTGCCCATGCCGTTGCGGCCCATCAACGCGACGACTTCACCGTCAGCAACCGTGAGATGAACATCGAACAGTGCCTGGGAATGGCCATAAAACGCTGAAACATGGGCGAGTTTCAAAAGGCTCATTCCACACTCTCCTCTCCAAGATAGGCGCTGCGTACGTCCGGATTTGCCCGGATCTCATCGACCGAGCCGGAGGCGATGATTTCCCCGTACACAAGGACGCTGATCCGGTCGGCGAGGGTGAAAACGGCATCCATGTCATGTTCGATCAGCAAGATCGGGGCCTTTTGCCGGAGAGCGTCGAGGAAACCTATCAAACGATGCGACCCTTCGGCGCCAAGACCAGCCATGGGTTCATCCATCAGGAAGGCTTTGGGTTCCAGCGTGAGCGCGACCGCAACTTCAAGCTGCCGGCGCTGACCATGTGACAGGTCGGAGGTCCGAAACGTCCGGAACTCCTGCAGCCCGACCTGTTCCAGCGCATTTTCCGCCGTGGCCAGCAACTCGGTGTCTTTCATGACCCGGTTGAAAAAGCGGAACGTATTGCCGCGATGGCCAAGCGCGCCCAGAACGGTATTTTGCAGAACCGTGTATTCCATTGCGACGGACGAGATCTGGAATGTCCGGCCCATTCCCAGCCGCGCGCGGCTGGCCGTGGACAGGGGGCTGACGTCCTGACCGTCAAAAAACACGCTGCCCTCGTCCGGTCGAAGCCCACCCGCGATCTGCTTGATCAATGTCGACTTTCCGGCCCCGTTTGGCCCGATCAGGGCGTGGATTTCGCCCGGGCGCAGGTCGAGGCTGATGTTCTTGCTTGCAACCAGCCCGCCAAAGCTTTTGGTCAGGCCCCGAACATCGAGGATGGGGTCAATCATGCGCCACCTCCAGACCGGCGAGAAGGCCAAACAGTCCACCTCTTGCAAACAGTACGACCCCCAGAAGGATCGCGCCGAGATAGACGTGCCAGTACTCGCTCAGGCCCCCGAGGCTGTGTTCCAGCAAAATGAAAAGGGCTGCACCGGCAACGGGCCCGAAGACGCGTCCGACACCGCCGAGGATTACAAAGATCATGATCTCGCCCGAGGTGTGCCAGCTTAGCATGGTCGGGCTTACGAACCGGTTCAGATCGGCAAAAAGGGCGCCTGCCAATCCGGTTATGGCGCCGGAAACCATAAAGGCGATCAGATAGAGGCGATAGGGAATCTGACCGACGGCCTGCACCCTGTCCTCGTTTTGCCGTGCGGCACGCAGCATCAGACCAAACGAAGAATGCGCCGCCCGATGGACTGCAAAAAGGACCAGCGCGAGCAGAACGTAGCAGATCACAAAAAACTGGAATGGGTCCATAGTATTGAGGCCCGGAAACCCGTTTCTGACATAGATCGAAAGCCCATCCTCACCGCCATAGGCCGACCAGGAAATCATGAAGTAGAAGAACATCTGGCCGAATGCGAGCGTGATCATGATGAAGTAGACACCCGTGGTCCTCAGGCTGAGCGCTCCGATCGCGAGGGCTGCCAGTGCGCTGATCACGATAGCCACGGGCCAGATCACAAGCATGGAGTTTGAACCATCAATGACAAACGGCCACTCCATTAGGGGGGTATAAGTCTGCGCATGATGCGCCAGAATGCCCATTGCGTACCCGCCAAGGCCAAAGAAGACCGCGTGGCCGAAGCTGACCAGCCCGCCGAAACCAAGCGCAAAGTTCAGCCCGACGCCAGCGATCGCAAAAACAACGGCCCGTGTTGTCAGCGTGACCAGGAAAGGCTCGTCCATGAACCAGGCGGCAACTGGTATTGCCAGAAGCAGAAGCATCAGACCGGCGTTTAGAGTGGTTTCCTTTTTCATCTCATGCGCCTCCGAACAAACCTTTGGGCCGCACAAGCAGAACACCAGCCATCAGGACATAAATAGACATCGAAGCCAGCGATGAACCGACCGAAGTGGCGGCGGACGGTGCCAGGATCAAAGAGAAGAGTTTGGGCAACAGGAAACTGCCCAATGTATCGGTCAGGCCAACCAGGATTGCCCCGATCAGGGCCCCTTTGATGGAGCCAATTCCACCGATCACAACAACAACGAATGCAAGGATCAGAACCGGTTCTCCCATCCCGACCTGAACCGATTGAATTGCACCGATCAAAGCGCCTGCAAATCCGGCCAACGCGGCACCCAGTGCAAAAACCAGCGTGTAAAGCAGCGTGATATCCACACCTAGCGCCCCGATCATTTCGCGATCATTCTCACCCGCCCGAATGCGAATGCCGATCCGCGTCTTGGCGATCATCCAGAACAATCCGGCTGCAACAGCAAGTCCGATCACGATCAGGCTGAGACGATAACGTGAGTATTCGATCCCGAAGGGCAGGAACACTGTTCCCGACAGGTAATCAGGCGGGTCCAGAAAGAGAGGGAAGGACCCGAACACCCAGCGGGTTCCTTCGGAAAAAATCAGGATCAGCGCAAAGGTCGCAAGCACCTGATCCAGATGATCCCGGTCATAGAGTTTTCGGATCACCGTAACTTCGACCAGAATCCCGGCAACCGCAGCCGCCGCAAGGCTTGCGGCCAGGGCAAGCAGAAACGAACCCGACGCCGCCGCCACAACCGCTGCGGCAAAAGCGCCGATCATGTAAAGCGATCCGTGAACGAGGTTGATCAACCCCATGACACCAAAGATCAGCGTCAGGCCGGCGGCCATCAGAAACAGCATTACGCCAAACTGTAGCCCATTTAACGTCTGCTCAATAAGAAGGACCCAGGACATTGCCACCCCTGCAATATTCTTGTTCCGCGCCGTCCCAAAGACGGCGCGGGTTATTGGTAGTTACATTTTGCATTCGGCCGCATAAGCGTCGCTGTGGTCTTCCAGGCCCAGCGAAATGATCCGGTTCGTGTAAACGTCGCCTTCCTTGATGACTTCACGAACATAGATATCCTGAATCGGATGATGGTTCGGACCAAACGCGAAATCTCCTCGTGTTGACTCGAAGTTGGCCGCTTTCAGCGCCGCGCGGAAGGCATCCTGGTCACTGACGTCCGCAGCTTCCATGGCGGAAATCAGCAGATTGGCGGTATCGAAGCCTTGGCTGGCATAAAGCGAGGGAAGCCGGTCGTACTTGGCCTGAAAACTCTCGACAAATGCAGCATTCGTCGCGTTGTCGAGGTCTTTCGACCATTGTGAGGTATTGTGTACGCCTAGTGCAGCATCGCCGACAGCCTGAAGAATACCTTGGTCAAAGCTGAAAGCGGGGCCGACAATCGGAAGATCCACGCCACTGTCCGCGTATTGTTTCAGGAAGGATATTCCCATTCCTCCGGGAAGGAAAAAATACACGCTGTCCGCGCCCGAGGCACGGATCTGCGCTATCTCGCTGGCATAGTCTGTCTGGCCGAGTTTCGTGTAGATTTCACCCGCTAGATCACCTTTGTAAAACCGCTTGAAACCTGACAGCGCGTCTTTGCCCGCAGGGTAGTTGGGAGCCAGAATAAAGGCGTTGGAGTAGTTTGATGAATTGGCGTGGGCCCCTGCAGCCTCATGCAAATTGTCGTTCTGCCAGGCAACGTTGAAATAATTCTGGTGACACCCTTTGCCAGCCAGAGGCGAGGGTCCTGCGTTGGGAGAAAGGTAGAATTTACCTTGTGCAACCGCACCCGGAATCACTGCCATCGCAAGGTTGGACCAGATGATGCCGGTGAGTACGTCAACCTTTTCGGACTGGATCATTTTGTCTGTCAGTTGGACTGCAACGTCCGGTTTTCGCTGATCATCCTCAATTACGACCTCAATGTCATTGCGGCCAGATTGCTCCACCGCCAGCATAAAGCCATCACGGACATCAATGCCAAGCCCGGCTCCACCACCCGAAAGCGTTGTGATCATCCCAACTTTGAGGTTTTTGGCGTATGTCGAAGTGGCCAATGCAGCAGCTGCGGCCGCAACAAGTAACGGTTTCAGATTCATAGAGTCCTCCTCTTCTTCTCTATTTCTTCTCTATTTCGAGCTTTTCAGTTTGATCAGTTGGCCGACGCTTTTCTTGCGGAACACAGACAATCGTAGGTACTTCGTAGCTGCACTTTTCTTAGGCCATTCGATCAGATGTTCCCAAGATCCATAGTCGCCTAAATTTCCAACTCGATTGACCACATTCGTAACTCAGATATGAATAATCTTCAAGCTTAAACTTTTAAATTTGAAGTGTGTGCTAAGGCCTCAATGCAAGTAGTTGCATCCCCGATTTGTGGGTTCCCTATGAAGCAGTCGAAGAGATCTGTCGCAATGCTCTGAACACAACGCGAGAATTCCCAGAACGAACAAAAGCCTTCTATCTTGGATTGTTCGAAAAATAGCATCGACATTTTGGCAATTTTTTAAAGTTGGAGAACTCAGAACTATTTGTTCTTCAATTGCGAACTGAACCGAAGACACAGCTGAAAATATGGCTAATTTCAGAATAAAACTTAAAAGAAGACTGAATCACAGCCACTCCAACGTGGCCTTGAATGTTTGATCCAATTGGAGAACGATATGCGCGAACCAACCCACTACTCCGATGGTGAACATGTAAATGGCACCTCGAGTCGATTAGCAGACGTCTTCAACCCAGCGACTTGAGAAGTTCAAGCACAAATACCATTGGCCAGCGTAGATGAGTGGTGCGTTGGTCGCAGCGGTAGCAGCGACGCCTGTCTGAGCGGCTGTAAATTCGCTGCGCCAAGCTTGGGTTCTGATGAGGTTTGTCGAGTTGTGAACTGCGATGCGGAGAAGCTAGCAACCACTCTTTCCCGCGAACATGGCCGGACTGAGACCGCCCAAAACCACGGACTGGTACTAATCTGCCCTGCTAGACCCCTGGAAATACGGAGTGCAACGTTGCCTGTTTCACATCTGCTGCTCTGCTGCTCATTAGGCGCCTCATACTGGCTCCGGTCCCGGCCAGCTAATTCTTCTTGATTGACCCATAATCGCCAATCCCACTTAAAAAGCTGAATTAGCTACTTACCCATCGAACAATCCAGGGTTGTTCAACGGAATACGCCGAAGCAGATCATGCCGAGGAATATCTTGGTACATTTGTAAACTTGCTAATTTACACCCAAGTACCGACTACATTTGGCGTCTTTAATTTGATCCGCGCTTCCCAAGATGGTCAATGAGAGTTTCCTGCGGTGTCGAACATACAACCAACACCGTCACCTGCTCACCCGCACCGCAGGTATACAGATGTCCATTGGAACTGTCGAAATAAGCGCTATCACCTGCGCACAGCCGCAAGGGCGGCCGGTTTTCAAAGAGAAGTTCCAGCACCCCCTCTATCACATAGGCAAATTCCTGGCCCGGGTGGCGCATCCAGCTATCGAGGTTCATCGAACGATCAGCTCGGTGCACAGCGATAACAGGCGTCATGGTCTTGCCCCAGACCTCGGAAAACAGGAAGCCGAGATCGTAGTTCTCGGTTGAATGCGGTGTGACCTCGCCTTGCCGTGCGGCGGCGACTGCGCCCGGAGCGATCGTTGCGCCTTCGGCAAAAAGAGCTGCCAAATCCACGTCCATACCCTGCGCCAGACGTTCGAACCGGTCATATCCAAGCGATGCAAGCCCGCGTTCAACCTTAGAGAGCGTACCGATTGATATACCCGTCCGATCAGCGACTTGCTGCAGTGTCATACCGCGTTCCCGCCGGAGCGCACGCAATCTATCCCCCATGCGAGAACGGCCGTCAACCGGATCTGGAGAGTCAGATTTTACAGGTTCCATTCCGTTAGCCTAGCGCACATTGAAAGCGGGTGCCAGAGTTTTTCGTATTCGAAAATTGTCTTTTCCAATACGAAAAAATCCGCTAGCCTCCGGAAAAGAATCAGTGCGCTGGAGTGCGAAATGGGTGAGGAAGCGAAAGTCGATTTTGCGATCGTGGGGGCCGGCATTGCAGGAGCATCCGTCGCTGCGGAACTCGCCCATCATGGTTCTGTTGCACTGCTCGAGATGGAGGCTCAGCCCGGCTATCACACAACGGGGCGGTCGGCTGCCTTGTTCTCGACGACATACGGCCCACCTCCAATCCGGGCGCTGTCATGTGCCTCTAAACAGTTCTTTGCAAACCCACCGCAAGGATTTTCTAAGCATCCGTTGCTCAGCCCTCGGGGCGTCATATTCGCAGCTGCACCCGGTCAGGAAGCCACAGCCGACGCTTTGGAAGCCGAGCTCGGCACAATGACAACACGCATATCGTCGGATGAGGCCATCCGGTTGTGCCCGCTGTTGCGGCGTGAGGCACTAGTCACTGCTCTGTGGGATGACCAAAGCCACGCGATCGATGTGGATGCGCTGCATCGCGGCCTACTTAGGCAAGCGACATCAATCGGCGCAACCCAGCGCTGCCGTGCGGAGGTTATAGGAGCGGTGCGCGACGGCGACGGCTGGCGACTGGAAACCCACAGCGGCGAGGTCCGTGCTCAGGTGGTTGTCAACGCGGCCGGTGCCTGGGCCGACACATTCGCCGGGATATGCGGCGTGGCTCCGGCGAACATCACCCCCAAACGGCGGACAGCGATGATTGTGGCAGCGCCGGACGATATAGACCTGACCACATCACGTATGGCTGTGGGTGTCGAAGAAGACTGGTATGTCAAACCCGAAGGTGGCAAGCTGTTGATTTCACCTGCGGATGAAACACCTTCACCGCCCTGCGATGCCGCACCCGAAGACATCGATGTGGCGATCTGTGTGGACCGAATCGAGCGTGTTACGACCTTGAAGATCGAGCGGATCGAACACAAATGGGCGGGGCTGCGCAGCTTTGCGCCGGACAAGAATCCAGTGATTGGTTTTGACCCGGTTGTTCCCGGATTCTTCTGGCTAGCCGGACAGGGCGGATACGGGATTCAATCTGCTCCAGCAGCCGGGCGCGCCGCGGCCGCGCTGGCCTTGGGGCGAGACATACCTGGAGACATCCTTGATGCCGGGTTGGAGCCAAGCGCAATTGCACCCGCCCGATTTAGAACTGCCGTATGATTTGGTTTGTACCAATTGCAGCACTAGCGCTCCTGTTATCTGGGGCGGCCCTTGCCTGGGTGATCGGTGGGGCCGCGGTTCTTGCGTTTTTTGCCACCGACAATGTCCGATACCTCGCGATCCTCCCGCAAAAGATCTTCAGCCAGATCGACGTCTTTTCACTGATGGCGATGCCGCTCTTCATCTTGGCTGGCGAGTTGATGAACAGAGGCGGCGTCACACGCGTGCTCATAGATCTGTCAATGGCTCTGGTTGGACGACTGCGCGGCGGGCTAGGACATGTCAACATCATGACCAGCGTGTTTTTCGCGGGCATCTCTGGGTCGGCCATCGCAGATGCTGCTGCCCTTTCGAACACACTGGTTCCGGCGATGAAGGAACGCGGCTACTCCGCCACCTATGCCGGCGCGATAACAGCGGCGTCGGCTGTGATTGGTCCCATCGTGCCGCCGTCGATCATCCTCATCTTTTATGGGGCAATCATGCAGACTTCGGTGGCGGCATTGTTCATTGCCGGAATCCTGCCTGGGTTGTTGCTTGCTGCCGCTTTGTTTGCGACCAATGTCATCGCGGCCCGCATCGGCGATCACCCCCGCCTTACCGCTGATGAGACCCCGCCGGTTGCCGTGACGGCCATTCGGGCTTTGCCTGCACTGTCGCTGCCAGTGATCATCGTGGGTGGCATCGTGCTGGGATGGATGACACCAACCGAAGCTGCCGCTGTTGCAGTTGTCGCAGCCTACGCAGCCGGGCGATGCTACGAAGGCATTTCACTTGGTGATGTCTCAGAGGCGCTGACCCGCACCGCCATCCTGACCGGTTCAATCTTCATGATCCTCGTGGCGGTCGCGGCGTTCGGCCACCTCGCGGCATTGGAAAGGGTTCCTCAGGCAATTGCCTCGGGCGTGACCAGTCTGGGCTTAGGGCCGCTTGAGTTCATGTTGGTGATGAACGTCATCTTCATACTGGGCGGTATGGTGCTGGACATTCCTGTGGCTCTCGCACTCCTCGTTCCACTACTCGCTCCGGTCGCTTTGGCTCAGGGTGCGGATCCGACGCATCTGGGCATCGTCATTTGCTTCAATCTCTGCATCGGACTGGTCTCTCCGCCATTGGGCGGGTGTTTGCTGGTTGTTTCGACCGTGACCAAGGTAAACTACTGGCGGCTGGCCGCCGCCGTGTTGCCCTTTGTGATTGTCGAGATTCTCGTTTTGGGCGTTCTGATTGCCTTCCCTGAAATTTCACTAATGCTGCCACGGGCATTGGGCCTTGGTGGTTAAACTACTACAAAAAGGGAGAAAAGACATGAAATCATTCCAAACGCTGGCCGCTATCGGCTTTGCAATCGCCTGTTCCGGGCAGGTGGCCGCCGAGGTGAAAATCGCGCTCGACAGCCCCGCAGACCTTGAAGGGTCCGGGACATATGTTTGGGCGCACACATTTGCCGAACACCTCAATGCCAACGGCATGCAGGCCGTCGAGTATGAGCGCGGTGCTTTGGGTGAGGAAGCAGAAAAGCTCGACCAGGTGTCGCAGGGCTTGCTAGAAGTCTCGATGTCAGACCTCAAATCGGCGGGTCAACTGGCCAATATCACCTATGGCGTCTACCTGCCTTACCTGTTCGCAAACGCAGCTGAACTGGACGCAGCGCTGATCGAAGGCGGGATGCTTGAAAAAATCAACGAAGACACGACCCAGCAGGGTGTTCGCGTACTTGCTTTCCCCGCGCTTGGGCTGGCATCGGGCATCTTTAACACCAAACAGGCCGTAGTCTCTCTCGACGACATGTCGTCGCTGCGTATGAGGGCGCTCGATGAGGTGCAAATCAAGCTGTATGAAGCATGGAATTCGACCGGAACTATGGTCAGTTGGTCCGAGGTGCCAAATGCGCTTCAGACTGGCGTGGCCGATGGCTATCTGAACCCGCCGTTTGTACCACTGATGTTCGGGCATACCGACTTTATCAGACACTTCACTGATGCATCGGTCAATCCATCCGTGCGCACCGCGATTGTTTCCGAGGACTGGTATCAAGGCCTTTCTGATACAGAGCGTGCAACGGTAGATGAGGCGGCAGCCAAAGCAACCGCAGCAAACCGAGCATGGCTGGCATCCCGCGTCAACATTCTTGAGGAACTCAAGGCTGCCGGGATCACCGTTACCCAACTCAGCCCCGAGGCACGTGACGAATTCGTTGAAGCTTCGAAGAAAACCTACACCGATGGGGTGCTGAACGCGGAAGAAGTCGCCGCCTGGCTTGCAGCAACCGGTCGTTGATCATGCAGCGGGTTGCCAGTTCTTTGGTGGTGGCCTCGGCCACGCTTAACCGGATCGCGATCGTCGCTGCTGCAATCGCCTTGCTGGTGATGGTCGCATCCGCAGGATGGCAGGTTATTGCACGCTATGTGTTTGACCAGCCTCCGATCTGGACCGAAGAACTGGCACGGCGTGCAATGATCTGGGCTGGACTGCTGGGCGCGACTGCGGCGTTTCACAGCAAAACGGAACCCACTCTCTTTCCTGGTGCAGTCGCAACCGGAGGCAGCATCGGAGTCGCAATGGCGGCGATACGCGCAGCCGGTGTCTTGCTGCTGGCTCTACCGGTCCTTTGGTTTTGCTTTGTCGGTCCTGGGGGGGGATTCGCAAGATCGTTCCTTGATCGAACTGCGAACCGCCCCGCAGAGATGCTCGACATCCCCCTTGTCTGGTTCACGGCGGCCATTCCGGTTGCCTTCACCCTGATCCTTATCCACCTCGCGGCTGACCTCGCGCAGCGGCTTGTAGCCAATGAAACGGAAACACGAACATGAAACTATTTATGGCCATGCTGGCAACAGAGACAAACACGTTCTCTCCGATTCCGACGGCGCGTGCGGGGTTTGCGGACACCTTTCTGAACCTGGACAAGGACGCTTCCAAGAAGGCACCGAACCTCTTTACCGAGGCACTACATGTCTGGCGGCGCAGGGCCGAAGAGAAAGGCTGGGATGTTGTCGAAAGTATCGCGGCTTTTGCCCAGCCCGCCGGATTGACGGTTCAGTCGGTCTGGGAGGACTATCGCGACATGATCGTGAATGATCTCAAGGCGGCGGGTCCTGTCGATGTGATCCTGATCCAATGCCACGGCGCGATGGCAAGCCAGGAATGTCTCGACTGTGAAGGAGAGCTGATGGCAAAGTTGCGAGAGCTTGCCCCTGACGCGGTGGTCGGACTGGAGCTGGACCCGCACAATCACATGACCGATCGCATGATGACGGCCTGCGACTTGATTGTGAACTTCAAGGAATACTCGCATATCGACGCAACGCCGCGGGCTGAGGAATTATTTTCCATGGCCGCTGACATGGTCGAAGGACGCACCAAACCCGTGATGGCCATGTTTGATTGCCGAATGATTGGTTTCTACCCAACCAATCCCGGAGGCGAGGGCCCAATGCGTGACTTTGTAGATGAGATGATTGCGGCGCCAGACAAGGAGCCGGGCCTTTTGCACCTGACGCTAACGCATGGCTTCCCTTGGGGCGACGTGCCCGAGGTTGGCACACGGATGATTGCTATTGTGGACGGCGATGCAGAACAGGCCACCGAAACCGCCGCACGTTGGGGTCGCAAGTTCTGGGATCTGCGGCACGAGACCCGGCTGATTACCCCCAACTTGTCAGACGGGCTGACCAAAGCCATCGAACACAATGGGGCGCCCGTTGTTCTGGCGGATATGGCTGACAACGCAGGCGGTGGCGCGCCTTCGGATTCGACGTTCGTTCTGCGCGAGGTGCTGGCTCGCGGGTTGAGCAGTGTTGCTATGGCCATCTTTTATGACCCCAATGTCGTGCGTCTTTGTGCCGACGCTGGCGTTGGAGCCACGCTGCCTGTGCGATTGGGAGGCAAACATGGCCCAGCCTCGGGTGATCCCATTGATCTTGATGTAACAGTGCGTGGTCACGGGACGGATCTCTCCCAGCCCTTTGGCGGTGGCGAGATGGAATTCGGCGAAGCGGTTTGGCTGGAAACCAACGGGATCGACATCATCGTCAACGATACACGCACCCAGTGCTTTAGCCCGCAGGTTTTCGAACGTTTGGGATGCAAGTTGGCAGATCGCAAGATCGTGGTCGTGAAATCCTCAAACCACTTTTATGCAGGCTTCGTGCCCGTCGCCGAAGAGATCATCCACTGCGCAACCCCCGGCACGCTGACACCGGATGCGACAACCGTTCCATACACGAGGCGCACTGGCGCGTGGTGGCCCAAGGACGAGGATCCTTGGGCAGCGTCTTAGGTCCGGCAGTGATGGCGTATGAAGTAAACCATATCAACCCAACGCATCGAACGCGCTTGCTGTATCCCATTTCTGTACGTGGCGCCGATCAAAGCGGCGCTATCCCCAAGATCCTATGCTCGCCTGACCCTGTAATCCCTTTGAGGTGCTAGAAATGACCCAAATCACCCATCTCGGACAAGCCGCGCGGGCGGCTGCCGCGCAATTCGGAGAGAAACAGGCTCTGGTTTTTGACGGCGAGGCTTTCACCTTCAACCAGCTGGACCATCTGGTCGAAAAGGTTGCAGCAGGTTTGGTAGCGGCGGGAGTCGATCAGGGCGACGTCGTAACGCTCTATGCAGGGAATTCCTGGCAATGGATCGTTTCCTACTATGCCATCGCTCGGGCCGGGGCTGTGATAAACCCGATCAACACCATGCTGACGCCGGATGAGGTTCGGTTTGTTGTATCGGATTGCAGGGCTAGCGCGATCATTGTCTCTGAAGACAAGGCCGAGGCGGCCGCGTCGGTTCTGGAGGACGTGAAACTGGCTGTGGTCATTGGCGAAGGCACCGAAACACTGACCAGTTTTGACAGTCTGATTGGCGGTGATTCCCCAGCGCTGCACGATATTGAGGTGGACGAAGATAGCCTATCGACGATCTGCTATACTTCCGGCACAACCGGGCATCCAAAAGGGGCGATGCAATCACACAAGGCAGTGATCACCAACGGTGCCATGACAGCACAAATGCAGGGACGGGGGCCACACGATACGGTACTTAGCGCCCTACCTTGCCCTCATGTTTATGCCAATGTGGTGATGCAGAGCATGATGTTGTACGGCAGCACCCTGATCCTGCACGACCGCTTTGATCCGACCACCTTTCTGGCCGACATCACCGCGTATGAAGCCACGGTTATCGACGGCGTGCCCACCATGTATATGTTTCTGCTCAACGATTCGGCCCTGTCACAGGCGAATCTCTCCAGTCTGACTCGTTGCTATGTTGGCGGTCAAACCATGCCGGTTGCAACGATGGAACAAGTCGAAGCGACTTTTGGCGTTCCACTTGTCGAGCTATGGGGCATGACAGAGATCGCAGGTCTCGGCACCACGCACCCCCTGAACGGGAAAGCGGTGCCTGGCTCAATCGGTGTCGCTCTGCCTTATTGCCAGGTACGGGTGGCCTCGCCCGATGCACCGGACGTGGCTCTGCCCGAGGGTGAAGATGGCGAACTGCAACTGCGCGGACCAATCACCATGATGGGTTACTTTGGAAATGAGGAACAAACAAAAGCCACGCTTTTACCGAACGGCTGGCTGCGCACCGGCGATATAGCACGGATTGAAGAAGACGGGAAGGTTTTCATCGTTGACCGCCTGAAGGACATGATCATCTCCGGCGGTTTCAATATTTATCCGGCTGAAATCGAGCGGGTGCTTGCAATGCACCCCGATGTTGCACTCGCCGCTGTCGGTAAGCAGGATGACGAGGTGAAAGGTGAGATTGCCATCGCCTTTGTTGTGCCCAAACAGAACGCCGGGCCCGATAAAGACGCGATTACCGCGCACTGCCGGGATCACCTTGCGGCCTATAAATGCCCGCGCGATGTCGTCTTTGTTGTCGACGTTCCAAAAACGTCTACCGGCAAGATCATGCGACGTGCGTTAGGGGCTAGGTACCAGCCTGAGACCTGAAATCTACCGGATTTGAAACGCCCAGGCTTTGGTTCCCCGAACCCAACCAAGATGGTGAGTCGGAAATTCTCAAATAACGTCTTGAGCATTACCACCAATTTATCTAACGCCGAATCCAACCATTGTTTGGTTTCAACGCGTTTGTTTCCGCCTCTGCTAGGCATGGTGGAATCAAAGTGGCTCAGATGATCCGAAAGGTGCAGGTCAGGTTCGGAAATTGTCCCTTCACATAGACTGCGGTATTATGTTGTGCTCCCTTTAGCTATAGAAGAGGCAAAAACGGGCACGCTATTCGTAGGCGTTGAGTTTGAAGACTTATATGAACAACTCAGCATTATGTTAGTAGGGTCAACTCGGGCAGAAAACTAAAACTAGACGCGACCAAATGCCTACTGGCCCAAACTAAACGCCAAGAAGCGTAGCTGCAATCCTAGTCGATTTTGGTTACATGTTTTTTTGGTTGGTAGGCAGATTCCCCCGTTATTAATCGGACACCACGTTGCCAAGTCACATATGCCCATAACCAATTTAACATTAGAATCAAGCGGTTCCGGAACCCAACGAGGAAGTAAATGTGAACGATACCCCACAAGAGCCATCCCACTAGCCCTCGAAAACTCAGAGCTCCCAATTCTGCGATTGCCCGATTTCGGCCGATTGTCGCCATTGATCCGAAGTTCTTGTACTCAAAGTTACTAACAGTGCTCTTACCTTGAACATACTTGCTAATTCGCGTCCCAACATACGCCCCCATTTGCTTGGCCACCGGTGCCACGCCGGGCAAAGGTTGGTCTGCGCCATCTGGAATATGGGCGGCTGTATCTCCTATAGCATAAACATCATCAAATCCCTCTACTCGAAGGTCCTTGCCAACCTGGACGTGACCAGATCGACCGGTATCCACCCCAAGCCAGGTCGCGGCGGGTGAAGCCTGAACGCCAGCTGCCCAGATAACAGTACCTGCGCGAACATCTTTGTCAGCTATTGTGACACGGCAGTCACCGATATCGGTGACCCGGGCGTCTGTTCGAACGTCCACACCCAATGAAACGAGTGCTTTTCGCGCACTTTCAGAGAGTTTTCTGCGGAATGTCGGCAATACCCTATCACCCCCCTCAATCAGGATTATTCTTGCGGAGGTTGAGTCAATTCTTCGGAAATCGCGGGCCATGGAATGCGAAAGCTCCGCTATTGCACCGGCCATTTCAACGCCGGTCGGCCCGCCCCCTACAACAATGAAGGTGAGCAGAGCTTGGCGCATTTCTGTTGTCTCGGCCGCTTCAGCCTTTTCGAAAGCCGACAAGATTCGCATACGTAGTTCGAATGCGTCATCAATTGTTTTCAATCCAGGCGCATGCTGTTCCCAGGCGCTATTTCCAAAATACCCATGCCTTGCTCCGGTCGCCAGAACCAGCGTATCATAGGAAAACTCGCGACCGCTCGAAGTTGTTACTGACTTGTCAGTCGGAGATACTCCGCAGACTTCATCCATGAATATCGTGACATTCTTCTGGTTACGAAGAATTTTCCGGATTGGCGCCGCGATTTCGGCAGGCGTCAATGCTGCTGTTGCCACCTGATAAAGTAAAGGCTGGAACAGATGGTAGTTGTGCCGATCAATCAGTATTACTTCCACTGGTGCGTTAGCCAGTGCTTGCACTGCACTTAGCCCTGCGAACCCAGCACCAACAACTACGACGCGATGGCTTTGCTTACCTTTAGGCATTGTTAAGTCCCTGGCGCCCGTAAACACCGCCAAGTACGGCCCCATAGGCAATGTGTGCAACTAAAGATGCGATCATTATCTTACCGCCACCGAAAAAAAGCGGCATGCCTGCCATCGGTGACATTACTACCCCAGCGCCAATCCAGAGAATAACGCCCCAAATGAAACCAGAAACAACCGGTGAACCGAGATTGGTGATCGACCGAAACACCACGTAGCCGATCGGGAAGAATACAATTCCCAATGCATAATGTAGTATTTCTCCCAGCCAAAGATAGCTAGCGTCCAGACCTAGCGCCTGGCAGATCAGCATGGCTGGTTTCATTGGTCCGCCCAAAACAATCCTTGCGATTCCTTCCATGAATACCGCCAAGACTATGGTCGAAGAGACACCCGCAAAAAGAAGCCGCTTAGGGTTAGATGTGAGTGCAGAAACAACTCGTTTCATTTCATTGATCCTTAGATTGTATGTTTTATCCGGCCGTTGAAAGAACTTTTACCCGTTTGGCCGGAGCAGGGTGGCAATTTGGGACTGCGCGTAAATTGCTGTGTTAGTTTGGTGTTGTTGGCAAAGCCGCGCGGCCCTGGTTAATGTCTCCGAAATCAGAGAAAATGCGCTGTTTATGTTGATATACGCGCATATGCTGAAGCACGCGCAGATAGTCCGGGTCACCATTTCGTTGCAGGCTCAGTGCTTTCCTTTCGAGAAAGCGACCCGTTGCGCGTCTTAGAACGCCAAGCAGAGCGTCCGGCCAGCGACCAACTTTGGCGCCGCTGCGTTTTAGCGTTTCGATTGCTTCGCCCTGTCGATCGAGAGCGGCCGTCCAGCTTCGCAGGGTCGAGCTTTCCGCAGCAATACGGATGGCCCACTGTTCAGCCGGTGAGAGCGTCGCCCAAAACTCCTTGTTGATCAGTAATTCAATGTAAGTGACTGGCTGGTGCCAGGTTTGTCCATAATAATAGGGAGCGGCCTCAATGATGGATCTCAGATCGGCGTCGTTATTACCCAGATCTGTTTGCTCCGTTGCCAGACGGATCATCAAAACCTCGGTGGACGGGAGGTTTAACTCATAAGCGTCCACATTTCCGGTTTCGACAAACACATGTGGTGGAACACCTGGGACGAACCCCCCGAAGGTAAGTCTATTAACGTCCGAAACAACGGGGTTTTCGGACGACGGGCAAATCGTGCCCGGCCGCTTACATCTGGCGCTCGCGCCAATCTCATCCGCTTCCAGGCCAATGCTTTCACATGCGTATCTCCAGATCCCGGCGCCTGGTTCCGGCCATCGGACTATCCAAGGCTTCATGCAGAGTTCTGCCATTGCGGCATTTGGCGTTAAAGTCGGATCGACGGCTGGATCGGGCAGGGCTTCCGGGAACCAACCACCACCTTGGGTCGGGGTAATTGCAATGGGCATGACAAGCACTCTGTCGTCGAAATGCTTGTCATAGAGCTCTTGCTGAAGTTCAAGCCCGCCTCCGTCGAAGAGGTATGATACATATTCATCTGGTTCGAGACCAAAAGGTAAACCCGCTACAAAAAGTTCGCCAAAACTGAGGCCGTTTTGGTTGGCGATGCCAACACCAAGGTCTAAACCACCTCTTTTAGCACCTGCGGCGACCGCACCATGGATGTTTCCAAATTCAGATATATCGGCGACCGGTCCTTCGACGTATTTGGTGTCTGTTTTGGGAACTTCGCCGCTTACATGATACTGAAGGCGACGATCTGTGTGAGCCAGCGCCCCGTTGGCCGTCATAATGAAGCGCAACGTGGGGCCACCCAATGGGTGCGCACCCTCTTGCGGCGCATCTTGCATGAGGATTGGCGGGAAATTCGATTGAATTGCCGATTCCTCAGCTTTCGAACTGATAGCAGTCGCCGCAGTAACAACGGTGACCATCAGGAATAAATTGCGCTTCATTCTATCACCTTTTTCTTAGATGAGTTGATTGCGTTAGTGGTCGCTTGGTTGGTTGTTGTTGATGACATCGGCGACCAGCATCACGACTTCCTCGTCGGATTTGTTTGCCCACCATTGTGATATACCGCCGACATCCATCGTTGCGTCACCAGCCTCACGAATGATTGGGTGTTCTTCATCGGACCGATACTCGGTTGCATATCCACTCAAGATGTAGGTGATGGCCGGACGGCTTTTGTGGCTGTGAATGAGGACCACACCGCCGGGTTTGAGCGTAACGTAGCGCATCCGAAATTTGAGGTCAGCCGAGTCTGGTAGACCCGCAAATTCGTTCGACAGTGAAATACTGTTAAGCGTCTTTATCGAAAGTCCGACCGGTTTAGCCGGTCCAGTCAATCCATCAATCGTTTCCAGTTCAACATTGTCTTTTGCGTACGCTACGCTTGCGATAGTTATTGTGGCGATCAGGATGGCCGTCGAAAAGCTGTGCTTTTTGAACATGGGAGAGCGCTCCTTGAATTGGTTGTTTCAATTGCTTGTGAACATGTCAAAAGCGATGAGGTGGACCTCGATGTCGCCAGTGTTTTCCCACCAGTGAACAACGCCACCATCTTCTGTTGAGAGATCACCTGCCTGATACACGTGCGGCTCTTCACTATCAGAGCGGTGTTCGGTCACTTCGCCTTGAACAACGTAGACAAAAGCCGGGCGGTCAACATGGCTGTGAACAGGGACAATTCCTCCGGGTTCCATCGTCCAAAACCGAGCCCTCAAGTTTTTGTTTTCCAAACCTGGCAGCTCATCAGTCAGGCTGGCTTTGCCAAGCGCTTTGGAAGTTATGCCTTTGGGCTTTGTCGGGCCGCTAAACTCTTCAGCGTAAGCAGGTGATGGCAAAAAATTTCTGAGCAGCTCTTGCAGTGTGCCTGTCCGGGTGCCTTGGAGGTGATGATCCGCAGGATGCGCGGATAGTTCCGATCCGGAAAGGACTGCAATCACCTCGGCGAATACAAGGCATGCCGCGCTAAAACTATTGTGCCCCATAGTTGTTCTCCTCGAAGCTGAGCGTGTTAAGAATTTTTGACGCTTGTTAACGCTTAGATGGAGGAACCGACCGAAAGGTTACACATTTGTTTCACACAAATCCAAATGTGTGGGGCTATCAGAAACTTGAACTGAAGTTAGGTGATCAATCGCAAGGGTCGATGCTGCGGTCCACTCAATGGGATGCAAGGATAGCTTAGCTGGCAAATACGTGACAGCTGCGCTATGGTAAAGCTCATGCGCAAGATGTCGCTTCATAGGCCGCTTCCAGAACCAACATTACAAAACTCGTGCGTTTTCTATTAACTTACACCTAATCGGTATCCAGAGAAGTAGTAATCGAAGGTTCAACGATAAATGACGGATTTGCATTCGGCTTCCGAGTACCAGGAGACGTCAGAAGACAGTGCGCATTTAGCCCACCATTTGTCGTTCGAGGACATAGTGCGCCAGAATGTAGTTTGGATGCTCGGCGTTGCTCAGCGTATCCTGAACGACAAATCCCTTGCAGAGGATGCCGTGCAGACGACATTCGCAAAGATACATAAAAAACTGCACACCTTTGAAGAACGGTCGAGCCTCAAAACCTGGATGTACAAATGCGTAGTCAACGATGCGTTGATGATCTTGCGCAAACGAGACAGTCGGAAAGAGGGGTCTATTGAAACTCTGCTGCCCGAGTTCGACGAAAACGGATGTCGGATTGAAGATCCCTACAGGGTAGTCCAGACGGCAGAGGGTGCCGTCTATTCTCGGCAGGTTAGCGAACTTGTGAATGCAAAAATCAATGAATTACCTCTAGACTACCGGGTCGTCCTCGTCTTGCGCGACATCGAAGACTTGAACACAGCGGAAGTCGCAAAAACTCTTGAAATTAGTCAGGCTAACGTAAAAGTTAGGCTTCATCGTGCCCGCTCAGCACTAAAAAAGCTGTTGGAGCCGATGATGCGGCGAGGTGAGTTATGAGCATTAAACTTGAGGCTGCGAAACGCAGGATACGTGGAGTGATGTTTAAGCTCCCGGGCATGATCACATGTGCCGAATTTGAAGAGTTTCTGCAGGCCTATTTCGACGGCGAACTCTCCTCCAAACAGCGCATCCTGTTTAATGTTCATATTGCCGCCTGCGGATCGTGCAAAACATACATGGCAGCCTATCGGCGAGCCCTGGAAGCAAGTCGAGCGTTGCAAGTCGACAAAGAAACTCTCGATGCGCCGGTGCCAGAAGACTTGGTCAAAGCAATTTTGACTGCGAACCGTGAGAGTGATGCCCAAACTTGAGAAATTCAACATCGGCTGACTGCCGGTGTACGGAGTTCTTCATTTCTGTGTTAGGTTTAGACAAGCATCGGAATTCAAATTGTTTCACGTGCTGCAAGATTCCCGATGGGATTCCCATCTGCTTGCTTTCAGATTGTTCGCCTAATCGAAACCTAGTTAACGCATTAATTGAGTGCTTTACAAGCAACCACTCCCCCTAGGATCTGCGGTACTAAAGCAACATCAAAGTCCTTGAGCAGATCTGTTTCGATTGACTGAACAGTGTACAATGGACAGCAATCAGCAAGGTAGTGAAAGTTGCACGTCGTTGGCGTTTGGGTCTGCAGTGAACGAAATCGGTTGATTCCCAAATCGGAATGAGAAGGATCGGTTCTGGGACAATAAGCAGACTTCTGTTGTATGTATCAATGCATTTCTAGGAACTTCCTGTAGTTCACCGTTTAGCACTCCCGGTTTCGGATCCTAAAGTGTCTGCTGTAGCTGTGATTTACGACTCAGGCGTGGATAATTGTACCTGCCGCTGTAACCTGTCAGCGCTCGGCTGCATC
>NZ_JBDZYF010000010.1:0-148436 GCF_040329495.1 Ruegeria sp. SCP10 | reverse complement strand
TAGCCGAATAGGCGGTAGACCATACCAAAGTGTCGCGGGATGGAGCAGCCCGGTAGCTCGTCAGGCTCATAACCTGAAGGTCGTAGGTTCAAATCCTACTCCCGCAACCAACGTCAGAAAATCCCAAACAGCCCGCATCTCTACAATTAATCCCCAAGATCAATCGCTGAACGTTCCAACCCCGTCAGAATCATAACCTGAACGGGGAGCAGGAAAGCAAGCGCAAAGGTTTCTTGCTGCTATCAACTCTTCACCGTCTCACACCGTCATGCAAGAACCCATGCATTTGGCCTCTGGGAGGGTTACGCTCTCGAAATGACAGCCTGACAGACGCAGACCAGGCTGCCATCAGTCGCGGGTAAACAAGCTGGCAATGCCGGCTTAACTATCTGCTCTGCTTTGATTTTTTTACCGTACTTCCAGGAATGAGTCGAAATCCGACGTCCTTAGTAGATTTTGTCGGTTCACCATTGATCTGTGCCAACACCATCTCCGCAGCGATCTGGCCAATTCTGAGGTGAGGGACCGCGATTGATGTCAGCCGATAAGGTTGTATTGCTGCAATTGGCAGGTCGCCCCATCCTGCGATGCCGATGTCGTCAGGAACGCTCATGCCGATCTTCTGCGCGTACTGCAGGCCTCCGATCGCCATATTGTCGTTCTGATAATAAATGACTTCGACATCGCGATGGGCTGCCAGCAATTGTTCGGTGCCGTAAAACCCGGTGTAGAAACCTGGGGTGTCCTTTAGAAGTAGCTGTTTTTCAAGTCGCCCATTTGCGTCTTCAATTGCTTTTGAGAAACCGTGAAGCCTTGCGGTCGCCGCGTTCGCGACATCATGAGACGTGCCGACGTAACCGAACTTTTGGTACTCCATTCCGGCAAGGTAACGGCCCATGCTATAGCCGCTGTCAAAGTGGTTCAGCCCAACGCACATATCTAGAGGGCTGGAATTGAAGTCCCAGATTTCGACCAAGGGAATTCCAGCGCCGCGCAGCATCTGAATGGCTTTCTGGCTGTGAGAACGACCTGTTATGATCAGCCCAGCAGGCTGCCAGGACAGGACAGTTTCTATCCATTTTTCTTCATGATCAATCTCGTGTTCTGTCAGGCCCAGAACGGTTTGGTGGTCGAACGCACCAAGCTTGCGGTCGATGCCCTCGAGAACCTGAGCGAAGATTTCATTGCCCAGTTCTGGGATGCTGACGCCGACAAAAGTCGATTTTTTGTCACCGGCAAAAACCGTTGCCAAACGATTCGGTAGGTATCCCAGACGATCCACTTCGGCCATGACCTTGGCACGCGTTTTTTCCGAGAAACCACCTTCATCACGCAAGACTCGGCTGGCAGTCATCTTGGAAACGCCTGCTGCCTTCGCCACTTCCGCGAGGCTCACCTTATTGTTTTTACTGATTTTATCAGGGTCGCTGCTCATTTACGTTACGGGTAACTCTTTTTTGTTGACATCCGCCTTGCCTAGGCGAATGCTAGCGTAACGTTACGGGTAACTCAATACGGTGTTGAGGAGCATCGGAGTTTCCTAGATCTAGGGGGAGGCAGCTGTGCCGAGCACTGCGCAGAACAATTTATTCTTTGACGGGATAAAGAAGCATTTTGGCGGCACCTATGCGCTGCGGGATGTTTCGCTAAACGTCGAGCGTGGTGAGATTGTTGCCCTGCTGGGCGAAAACGGGGCAGGCAAATCGACCCTCATCAAAATCCTTGGTGGAATTCACAAAGCTGATGAGGGGCGGGTTCTGATCAATGGCGAGCCCTACGAGCATCGCCCGGGTGGTTTTGGTGAACGCCAGTCTGTTGCCTTTATCCACCAGGACCTGGGCATGATCGAATGGATGACCGTGGCCGAGAACATTGCGCTGGCTCTGGGCTATTCCCGAAAAAGCGGTTTGATCAATTGGAAATCCGTGGAGAGCTTTGCGCAAGACGCGTTGGACAAGGTGGGGTGCGAATTCGACCCGACCACGCGGGTACAGGATTTGTCGCGGACCGAAAAATCTCTGGTAGCGATTGCCCGCGCTTTGGCCGTGGATTGCGACTATCTGGTGCTGGATGAACCAACTGCATCCCTGCCAGCGGATGAGGTCGAACGGCTGTTCGAAGCGTTGCGCCCTTTGAAGGAACAGGGCGTTGGCATGATCTACGTGTCGCACCGGCTGGACGAGATTTTTCAGATCGCCGACCGTGTTGCGGTTCTACGAGACGGTGAGATGGTTGGCCTTCGCAGCATCGACCACACCACGCCTGAAGAGCTGGTTTATATGATCGTCGGTCGCAAGACTCGGCAGGTGATGAAGCCGGATACCCCACCGGGCGATACGCTGCTTGAGGTGTCCGGGTTGAACATGGAAGCGGCTCATAATGTCAGCTTTCAACTGCGGACCAACGAGATCGTTGGTCTTGTGGGCCTTCGTGGCGCGGGGCACGAGAACGTATCTCGTGCGCTATTCGGGTCGGAAGGGTTTAGTGGCCAGATTACCCTGCATGGTGAAACGCCTGACCTGAGCTCTCCGCAGACCGCGATGGCGTCCGGGATCGGCTTGGTGGCGCGGGACAGAACCGAAGAATCGGTCGCCATGTCACTGACGATCCGTGAGAACACGTTCCTGAATCCGGCGGCAATCGGGCGGTCGTTGCTGTCGTTCATGAGCCATCGGGCCGAGACCGAAAGTGCTGCCCGGATCGGTGCTGATGTGGCCCTGTCACCCAACGATCAGAGTATGACGATTGAGAGCCTGTCGGGTGGTAACCAGCAGAAGGTTGTCATCGGGCGCTGGCTTGAAACCAAACGCAAGCTGTTGATCTGCGAAGACCCGACTGCGGGTGTCGATGTTGGTGCAAAAGCAGAAATCTACGCGCTGTTGAACCGCGCGATGGAGGAGGGCGTCGGTATCATCGTCGTTTCAACCGACTTCGAAGAAGTTGCTGCCATCTGCCACCGCGCCATTGTCTTCAGCCAGGGTCAGATCGTGCGCGAATTGACCGGTACCGAACTGACCACTGAAAACCTGATACAGGCTGCCTCGGCCTCGAACGCCGTGGCAAGTTAAGGAATACGACTATGCAATCGCTTGAATCCAATGCGCTGGAACCGACCAAGGCCGAGTTGAAAGGCGCCTCGTTAAAGACTCGAATTCTCAGGTTCTTGCCGGTTTACGGGCTGGTTCTGCTGACTGGTTTTCTGATCATCCTGTTTTCGATCCTTCTGCCGAACACCTTCCCGACGCTTCTGAACCTGCGGGCAATTATCTCGGACAAGGCGATCATTGCGCTTCTGTCCTTGGGGGCGATGATCCCGATGGCGGCAGGTCGCATCGATCTAACCGTGGGATACGGCATCGTACTCTGGCACATCCTGGCGATCTCTCTGCAGACCTTGTACGGCATCCCATGGCCGATTGCGGTGGCGATTGTTCTGTTGCTGGGTCTGCTGACCGGTTTCCTGAACGGTCTGCTGGTCGAGGTCGCCAAGATCGACAGCTTTATCGCCACCTTGGGCACGGGTACGGTGCTTTACGCTCTGGCGCTTTGGCATACCGGTGGGCGTCAGATGGTCGGCGCGCTGCCGGACAGCTTCTATGCCATCAACGGCACCTTTGTATTTGGCCTGCCAATCACCGGCTTCTACGTGCTGGGGATCACAGTCGCGATGTGGCTGATCCTCGAATATACGCCGATTGGCCGGTACCTCTACGCGATTGGCGCCAATCAGCGTGCTGCGCAGCTGAACGGTATTCCGACCCGGAAATTCGTCATTGGTGCGTTCATGTCATCGGGCCTGATCACCGCCTTTGCGGGCGTGTTGCTGGCGTCAAAATTGCGGATCGGGCAAGCCTCGGTCGGTCTTGAATTTCTGTTACCTGCTTTGGTTGGGGCCTTTCTTGGGTCCACAACCATCAAGCCGGGACGCGTGAATGTTTGGGGAACAGTCGTGGGTGTCGCGATCCTGGCTGTTGGTATCTCGGGCATTCAGCAATTCGGTGGATCCTTCTGGGTCGAGCCGATGTTCAACGGTGTCACGCTGCTGATCGCAATCGGTATCGCCGGTTACGCTCAGCGTCGCAAAGGCGCCAAAAAGTAAACAGCATAAGGGAGGAGATTATGCTGAAACGGACTTTCATGGCGGTATCCGCTGCCGCTCTGCTAACAGGTTTGGGGTTTCCAGCGACCGCCGAGACGGCGTTTGACGGACCTACAAGCGGACCCAAAGCTGCAGAAGGCAAATCCATTGTTGTCGTCGCAGGGGATCTAAAAAATGGGGGTATTCTCGGGGTCACTAATGGCGTCGAGGAAGCGGTTGGCGCAATCGGTTGGGAGGTGCGCGTGTTGGACGGTGCCGGATCCATCCAGGGTCGGACCGGAGCCATCGGCCAGGCACTGGCGCTGCAACCCGACGGGATCATCATCAACGGCTTTGACGCCATCGAGCAGCAGGCCGCGCTGGAAGGCGTGGTAAGCGCGGGCATTCCGATGGTGGCCTGGCATTCCGGCCCCAAGATCGGATGTGACGCGCCCGGAGGCATCTTCGCCAATGTCTCGACCGATGCCATGACGGTGTCCGAGGTGGCCGCAGAATGGGCGATGGAAGATGGTGGAGACAGCGTAGGCGCAATCATCTTCACCGACTCGACCTATCAGATCGCCATCGATAAGGCCGACCGGATCAAAGAAACCATCGAAGCCGCTGGCGGCACGGTGCTGGAATATGTCGATACGCCCATCGCCGACACCTCGGCCCGGATGGGACCACTAACCACGAGCCTATTGCAGAAATATGGCGACCAGTGGACCCACGCGCTTGCGATCAACGATCTGTATTTCGACTTCATGGGGCCGGCATTGGCGGCGGCGGGTATCTCATCCGACGACGGGCCTCAGGCAGGGTCAGCAGGGGACGGGTCTGAGGCTGCGTTCCAGCGCATCCGCAGTGGCAACTACCAGACAATCACTGTGGCCGAACCTCTTAACTTGCAAGGCTGGCAGTTGGTCGATGAGCTGAACCGCGCCATTCAGGGCGAGGCGTGCTCGGGCTATATCACGTTGCCCGCACTGGTGACCGAGGAAGGTCTGGCCAAGCTGGGCGATAGCAATCAGTTCGACCCGGACAGCCCCTATCGCGAAGCCTACGCAAAGATCTGGGGCAAGTAACCGATCCGGTGGTCCTTGCCTGAGTTGGCAAGGGCCCCGCTCGAAAAGATGACACAGCGCAGAGCCAAATCAGCGGTCTTTCGACTGCCATGGCGGAGCTTTGCGCAGAGGAGGAAACCATGAGCGCACAGCCATTGGTTCAAATGCTAGGAATAACCAAACGCTTCGGCGGGGTGACCGCGCTGCAAGATGTCGATCTGACGGCCTATGCGGGCGAAGTTCTCGCCATCGTCGGGGACAACGGGGCGGGTAAATCCACCCTGATCAAGATCCTGACCGGAGTGTATCAACCCACCGAAGGTCACATTCTGATGGATGGAAAACCGTTGGAGATGGCCAGCCACTCTGACGCAATCGCAAACGGGATTGATGCGGTTTACCAGACCCTCGCGCTGGCCGATCATCTTTCCCCTGCTGCCAATATGTTTCTGGGCAACGAACTGACCAAGACCGTGTTCGGCATTCCGTTTCTCGACAACAAGCGGATGAAGGCCGAGGCCGCCCGGGTTCTGGAAGAACGTCTTGGTGTCCGGCTGCGGTCGATGGATGTGATGACGGAAAGCCTGTCGGGTGGCCAACGTCAGGCGGTCGCGATCTCGCGCGCGGTCTATCACGAAGACCTGCGCTTGCTTGTTATGGACGAACCAACGGCAGCTTTGGGTCCGCAGGAAACCGCAAGAACTCTGAAACTGATCAAGGCGCTGCGCGAGCAGGGTCTGGCCGTGATCCTTATTTCGCACTCGCTGGATGACGTGTTCGAAGTTGCCGACCGCGTGCATGTGCAGCGCCGGGGCCGCGCTGTTGGCGTTGTCAAAACCGCGGAGAGTTCCGTTCAAGACGTTCTGGGCCTGATTGTCGGCGCCCAGGACGTAGCTGCGTGAAGGAGAACGATATGTCCGCGGCGACGACAAACACTGAACAAAGAACCATCATGGACCGGTTGGAGCCTTATCTAGCCTTTATCGGGCCGATGGTCATGATTCTTGCCATCCTTATCTTCATGGGCATTGCCGAACCGGCGCGGTACTTCCGCCTCACCAACCTGAACCTGATCCTGCTGGATGCCGCGCTTTACATGCCGATGGCGATGGCGATGACTTTCGTCATCACGCAGCGCGGCATCGATCTGTCCATCGGGTCAATTGCGGCTCTGTCTGCGATCCTGATGGCGTTTCTGGTCAAGCAATACGGTTTTCCGGCCTGGGTCGCGGTGCCTTTGGCTATCCTGCTGGGTGCGATCATGGGCCTGATCAACGGGCTGGTGATCACCCGGTTCAAGGTCCCGGATCTGATCGGCACGCTGGCCATGGACCTCGTCTATCGCGGCCTGGCATTGGTGATTGCAAAAGGTCTGGTTCTGGCGCGGTTCCCCGAATTGATCACTGAAATCGGACGTGGCCAGATTCCGGGTTTTATTCCCGTGCCAGTGGTGCTGGGTTTGATCACAATGGCCATCGGCTATGTCGTGCTGACACGCACCTATTTCGGGCGCTACACGATTGCGATTGGCTCGAACCCCGAAGCCAGTGAAATGACCGGCGTGGCTGTCGATCGGCACAAGATCTATGCATATGTGCTGATGGGTGCCGCTGCGGCGATGGCCGGTGTCATGCTGACCGGAAAGCTGAATGCTATCCAGGCGACCTCGGCTCCGTATTTCAACTTGCATGTGATTGCGGCTGTGGTGGTTGGCGGCACGTCCCTCTTCGGTGGACGCGCCTCAATGCTGGGATCATTGGCCGGTGTGCTGCTGCTGTCGATGATGATCAACGCACTGGTAACGCTGCGGATCGAATTCTTCTGGCAATCCGTCGCCTCGGGCGTGGTGATTGTCAGTTCAGTCGCGCTGTACACCTGGATGCAGAAGAAAGATCGCGACGGAGCCCGCAGCCTGCTGGACGGGTTGCGCACCAAAGAGGCGCAAAAACTGATCCGTTTCTCCGCCGCGCTGATCGGAGCACTCATCCTGTTGCTGGCCCTTGGGGCCGGACTGGCAACCGAGCCTGCGCCAAGCGGCTAAGGCAATAAAGATGGTGCGCCGAGAGGTAGGAGTCCCGGCGCACCTGCAAGACCCCACAATGTTCGCGAAAGGGAGGACTTACCGTGAAACAATTCAACAAAGCACTACTAACGACAAGCGCGTTTTGCCTGTGTGCCACTGCGGCCTTTGCCGACGGGCACGGAAAACTGCCGCTGAAAGAGCTGCCGGGTATCGAAGATCGGGAGTATTGGGTGCCGGGTGAGGTGAATGCCGACGGCAAGCTGGAGGCCTTGCAAGCCACCACGGGGGCCGAGGCGGTCAAGTATTCGGGCGCGCAGGACGGGCCGCTGCAGATCGCCCTGATTTACCCATCAGCGGACACGTCGGATTTCTGGGCGCGCAACTATCTGGCCATGACCAAGCGCCTGGACGAGTTGGGTATCGAATATGAGACCACCGAGTTCGCCAGCCGTCAGATCGAACACAGCCTGCAATCGACCTATGCCAATCAGGTCGTGCAGGATTCTGACCTGTATGACTTTGTCATCTTCGGCCCGTCGGAACTGGCTATTCAGGCGGATAACATCGACAAGATGGCGGGCAATGACGGGTTTGCAACCTTTGTCTGGGCCTTCCATACACCGCCCAAGGATCTGACAAACCAGCCGGATGCATGGTTCGATTTCAGCTCAGCCGCCGGTGCGCTAACCATGTGCGACTATATGCTGGAACGTCTGGGTACTGACGTGACCATGGCGATGAACCGCGGCATTCCGGGGATCACCGACGATCAGCGCTCGGGCGATTTCAAAGCCTGCGTTGAGGAGAAAGGCAACTGGACCACGGTCTACGAGCATTATGGCGAATACCAGCGTGAAGGCGGCTTCGAAGGCACCAGCCTGATTCTGCAGGCCTACCCTGAAGCCACGATCATCCACAACGCCAACACCGCAATGGCGATGGGGTCGGTCGAAGCACAGGTTGCTGTTGGCAAGGAAAAGGATGTGTTCTCGACCGGTTGGGGTGGCACGGGCCTGGAGCTGGACGCGATCCGGCGGGGTGAGCTGGATGCAACCCCCATGCGCATGGGTGACGACGTGGGCGCCGCAACGGCCGAGGCGATCAAGGCGCATATGGAAGGCCGCCAGGACGAACTGCCCTTTGTCTTCCTTGGTCGGATCACAGTCGCGCATGACCAAATGAGCCCCGAAGAACTGGATGCGCTGGAACAGGAAGCGTTCCGCTTCTCGGGCGTTGGCGCGCTGGAGCGTTAAACGGTCTGGGCGGGGAATCCCGCCCATACTCACCCGGTTCAAACCGAATTGGGGATTGACGTTTGCTTGAGCGGTTAATAACGATGTGACCGGTCACACAGATTGAAGAAAGATGATGTGGAAGGGATCCAAGATGGCGCAATCCATGATGCTGATCGAAAAATGCAGCCATTGCGTAAGCTGGTACGATATTGAAACAGGGGCCCGTCAGGGCCGTTTGGATCTGCCGCATTTCCCCCACGAGTTCGTGGTCGATGACGATTTTCACTATGCCTATGTCGGACATTACGGTGTGCAGAATTCAGGCATTGATGGCACCGATGGCCGCTCGGTCATTGTGATTGACATCCGCAAGCAGGAAATCGTTCACACCTATGATCTGGGCGAGCACGCCCGCCCGCATGGGATCGGTCTTGACGGTCAGGGCCGGCTTTATGTGCTTTCGGAATGGACCGGACATCTGCTGGTCAAGGAAAACCCGCGCGCCTTCGATCAAGGCTGGGATCACATCACCCCCACCGGCGGCACCAAATGCCATCTGTTTGCCCTGACCAAAGACGGGCATACGGCCTATTCGATGAACCTGATCTCGGGCGATGTGACGGTGTTCAACCCCTATGAGGCATCCGTTGTTCCGATTTCGATAAAAACCGGGCAAAAGCCCGAAGGGCGTTGCCTGCGCGAAGAGGCGAACACGCTTTACACGTCTCAGCGCATTTCCAACACGGTGGCAGTAATCAACACGGGCACGTTAGAAATCGAGCGTAGCTTTCCAACGCCGGATGACCCCTGCCGCATCTACTATGATGCGAAACGAAACCGCCTGGTCACGATGAACCACTTCGGCGGCTCTTTCTCTGTATTTGACGAGGCAACAGGGGAAATGCTGCACGAACAGAAAACACCTGCGAACCCGCTGGCGCTGTGTATCGATGACGAGGCCGCATTCGCCTATATCGCCATTGATTGCGAGCAGGTGCAGCGGTTCAACCTCGACACGTTCGAGGTGGTGCAGACCTTTGATACGGGCAAGGAGCCGGATGTAATGGTGATCCTGCCCGATGGATTTTCGAAACATTGGGAGAACGCGGCATGACCAAGCCTCGTATCGCTATTGTTCCCGGCGACCCGTCGGGGATTGGGCCGGAACTGATTGCCAAACTGCTGAATCAGGAGGGTGTGCGGGAGGTCGCAGATATTGTTCTGGTGGGTGACAGCCACCTTTGGGAACGTGGCGCGGAACAGGCAGAACTGAGTGTGCCTCTAAACACAGTGGATGCGGTGGCAGATCAACCGGGTCTGTCGCATCTGGAGCTCGACACGATCGCGCCCGAGAACGTGAAGATCGCCGAGGTCACCGTTGAGGGCGGAACCACATCCCTTCGCTGTCTCGACAAGGCGATGGACCTTGCGATGGCCGGGCAGGTCGATGGCATCCTGTTTGGACCGTTCAACAAGGCTGCGATGACAGCGGCAGGCCTGAACGCCGAGGACGAACACCGCTATATGGCGCGCTATATGGGCCATGATGGATACCACTCGGAACTCAACGTTCTGGACGAGCTGATGACAACGCGTGTCACCTCTCACATCGGCCTCAAGGATGTCGCTGCCAATATCACCGAAGACGGAATACTTAAGGCGGTCAATCTGGCCAATGACACGCTGCGAAAGGCCGGGAAAACCCGGCCCAACATCGCCGTGGCGGCGCTGAATCCTCATGCCGGAGACAACGGAAAGTTTGGCCGGGAAGAGATCGACATTCTGGAGCCCGCAGTGCGCAAAGCACAACAGAAACAGATGAACGTGACCGGCCCCTGGCCCTCGGACACAGTGTTCCTGAAGGCGCAGCGCGGTGAGGTTGATGCGGTTGTGACCATGTATCACGACCAGGGCCAGATCGCGATCAAGCTGATGGGGTTTGAGCGCGGTGTGACCGTTGCCGGTGGGTTGCCGATACCGGTGGCGACCCCGGCCCATGGCACCGCTTTTGATATCGCCGGACAGAACAAGGCCAATCCGGGCGCAACACGGCAGGCGTTCGACCTGCTTGTGCGTATGGCAAAGACGCATCGCGCAGAACGCCGCGCGGACTGAGGAGACCAAGATGACCAAGATCAAATCCGTGCGCACCCGCGTCTGGAACTGGACCGGGCCGACCGTGCCGCCGACGGGCAATTTCTGCACAAATGCGTCTGACGTGCTTTGGGACAAGGGCGATGCAATGTCATCGTTTCGCTTCCATCAATGGCTGACCTGCGAGATCGAGACAGAAGATGGGACAGTGGGTATTGGTAACGCTGCGCTCGCGCCGACCGTAGTTAAGAAGGCCATCGACGATTGGTTTGCGCCCATGGTGATCGGCGAAGATCCGTTTGATTATGCCTATCTCTGGGAAAAAATGTATCGCCGCAGCCATGCCTGGGGTCGAAAAGGGATCGGGATGACCGCGATCTCGGCTGTTGATCTGGCGATCTGGGATCTGATGGGCAAGTTGGCGGGCAAACCGGTTTTCAAGCTGCTTGGGGGGCGCACAAAGGAAAAGATCCCCGTCTACTACTCGAAACTATATTCCGGTTCGATCGAGAGTATGCAGGCAGAGGCGGAAGAGGCTAAGAAGCACGGCTACACCGCGTATAAAATGCGCTTTGGCTGGGGGCCCAAAGACGGGATGCCGGGCATGCGCGAAAACCTTAAACGCGTCGAGGCGGTGCGTGAAGTGGTTGGTTATGACGCTGATCTGATGCTGGAATGCTATCAGGGCTGGAACGTGGACTACACCAAGCGCATGCTGCCGAAACTGGCAAAGTATGAGCCTCGCTGGCTGGAAGAACCTGTGATCGGTGATGACGTTGCCGGGTATCAGGAGCTCAACGCAATGAACATCGTGCCGATCTCAGGTGGTGAGCATGAATTCTCGGTTATTGGATGCAAAGATCTGATCGCCAGCAAAGCGGTCAGTGTCCTGCAATATGACACCAATCGCGTGGGGGGCATCACAGCGGCGCAAAAGATTAACGCCATTGCAGAGGCATTCCAGGTGCCAGTCATCCCGCATGCAGGGCAGATGCATAACTACCATCTCACGATGGCTAATGCCAACTGCATGATCAGCGAGTACTTCCCCGTCTTCGATGTCGAGGTCGGAAATGAGCTGTTTTATTACATATTCGAAGGTGATCCCGATGCAGTCGACGGGTTCATTGATCTGGATGATAGCAAGCCGGGTCTGGGCATCGAGATCACTGATAAGCACCTCAAACACTTCGAGATTACGGAGTAACTCATGAGCTATACTGGTATCTGCCCGGTTGCGCCGACGCCGTTCAATGATGACGGAAAACTTGATCTGGAAGGGATGAAGCGGGTTCTGGATTGTCTGATCGATCAAGGCGCGGACGGGATTTGCGTTCTGGCCAATTTCTCGGAACAGTTCCTGATCTCGGATGAGGAACGCGAGATCCTGACACGGCTGAGTCTTGAGCATGTCGCCGGTCGTGTACCGATGATCGTAACGATCAGCCATTTCGCCACACAGATTGCTGTAGAGCGGGCGAAATTCGCCAAGGATCTGGGCGCAGACATTGTGATGATGATGCCGCCCTACCATGGGGCGCTTCTGAAAGGGAACGCTCAGCAGACATTCGAACAGTTTGCCGCCGTTGGCGAGGTTGGCATTCCGATCATGGTGCAGGACGCACCGTTGTCGGGCGTCGATCTGCCGGTGCCACTGCTGGTGCGCATGGCGCAAGAGATCGACATGGTGAAACTGTTCAAAATCGAATGCCCGCGCGCCGCAAACAAGTTGCGCGCGCTGATTGCGGAAGGCGGCGATGCCATCGAAGCACCCTTTGATGGTGAGGAAGGCATCACTCTGTTGGCTGATCTGGATGCAGGGGCCACGGGGTCGATGACATCGGGCATGATCGTGGATCAGATCAAGCCAGTGATTACGCATCACCATGCGGGTCGCATTGATGAGGCGACGGCGGCGTATGGGCGTGTCGCGATGGTGATCAACCATGAGAACCGTCAATGCGGCTGGCAATCGTGCAAAGCCGCAATGGTCGAAGGCGGCGTGATCCGATCTGAATTCTGCCGCCACCCGATTGATCCGCTGCAACCGGCCATTCGCGACCGTTTGATAGACCTTTTGAAACCGCTGGACCCAATGGTCCTGAAATGGGGAAAATAGAATGATCCTTGGAAAAAACCTGATCGACGGCAAATGGGTCGGATCAGACAATTCACGCGCGTCGGACGATCTGGACGGACAAAGCTTTGCGCAGGCGACGGCGTCGCAGGTGGATGAAGCCTGCAAGGTCGCGCGCCGGGACTTTCGCGCTTACTCTGGCAAATCGCGGGCCGAGCGTGCCGCGTTTCTGCGCACGATTGCGGAGCAAATGGATGTGTTGGGGGATGAAATCACCCAGACAGGCATGGCCGAAACCGGCCTGCCCGAAGCGCGTCTGAATGGTGAGCGTGGGCGCACCACCGGACAATTGCGCATGTTCGCTGACCTAATTGCAAAAACCGGATATCTCGATATCCGCAAAGACGGCGCACTTCCTGACAGGACGCCACTCCCCCGTCCTGATCTGCGCCTGACGCACAAAGCCATCGGCCCTGTCGCCGTCTTTGGTGCGTCGAACTTCCCGCTCGCCTTTTCTACGGCGGGCGGGGATACAGCCTCGGCTTTGGCCGCAGGTTGTCCCGTAATCGTCAAGGGGCACAGCGCGCATGCGGGCACCGCCGAGCTTGTGGCGCAAGCCATCGCAAAAGCGATTGAGATTTGCGGCATGCCCTCGGGCACGTTCCAGATGGTACAAGGTTCGGGCCGTGAGGTCGGATCTGCGCTTGTTCAGCACCCTGACATTCGGGCGGTTGGCTTCACCGGATCGCTGGCCGGGGGGCGGGCCCTCTATGATCAGTGCCATGCGCGTCCGCAGCCGATCCCATTCTATGGTGAGCTGGGTTCGGTCAATCCAATGTTCTGCCTGCCTGCCGCCATGGCTGCCCGCGCCGCCGAAGTCGGGGCAGGGTGGGCCGCGTCCCTTACCATGGGCGCGGGTCAATTCTGCACAAATCCCGGCGTCGCTGTCATGCTGGCCGGGCCTGAGTCTGACGCGCTGGAATCGGCCTGTGTAGCCGCGCTGAATGATACGGCTGAACAGAAGATGCTGACCGACGGTATCCATGAGGCTTTTGAACAAGGCGTTCGGGAATTTCGCGACCTGATGGTCGAGGTCACGTCTTGCGGGGCGGCAACCGGCAAACGCGCGGCCGTTCCGGCGCTGTTCAAAGTCAGTGCCAAGGAATGGATGGCAAATCCAAAGCTGCAGCACGAAGTCTTTGGGGCTGCGGGTATACTCGTCCACTGTGACGACCTTGACGAGATGCGGGCGGTTGCCGAATGCCTTGAGGGTCAGCTGACCTTGACTTTGCACCTGGAAGACGCAGACGCAGACCTTGCCAGCAGCCTCATGCCGGCGCTGGAAGAAAAGGCAGGCCGTTTGCTGGCCAATGGCTTCCCGACCGGGGTCGAGGTGTGTTCCGCGATGATGCATGGCGGGCCTTATCCGGCAAGCACGGACGTTCGTGCCACATCGGTCGGTACCCTGGGCATTGTGCGCTGGCTGCGACCCGTCAGTTATCAGAATATGCCCGCAGCGCTTTTGCCCAGCGAATTGCAGGGCTGACGTTCTGAGATTGTGACCGGGAACAAGGTGGTCTAACTTCTGCCCAAAGGCGGTGGTTGCATGACGAACAAGATTCCCGGTCGCACGCATGTCACGATGCGAGACGTCGCCAAAGCGGCAGGCGTTTCGCGGATGACAGTCAGTCGGGCACTGAAGAAAAACAGCCCTATTTCCAAAGAAACCCGGGACCATATCCTGCAGGTCGTCAAGCAGATGAATTATGTGCCCGATCAGATGGCAGGTTCCCTGACGACCAAGAAATCCGGCTTTGTTGCGGTGCTTTTGCCCTCTCTGAATAACTTGCACTTTGCGTTGACGGTTCAAAGCCTGACAGAAGAGCTGGAAAAGGTGGGTCTTCAACTGCTGTTGGGGCACACCGACTATTCAGCCGAGCGCGAGGAGCAGTTGGTCGAAACCATGTTGCGCCGCCGCCCTGAGGCGATCGTGTTATCTTATGATGGCCATACTCAGCGCACGCTTGATTTGCTGGCGGACGTATCGGTGCCCATCGTGGAAATTTGGGAAAAACCGAAACATCCCATTGCGCACACGGTTGGGTTTTCGAATTCCAAAGCCGCTTATGACATGACGACGGCGCTGATTCAGCGGGGCTTCAAGAATATCGTTTTTCTTGGCGAGGGGCAGGATGATTGGACCCGAGGCGCTGCACGCCGGGATGGTTTCGAGCAAGCCATGCGCAGTGCGGGGTTGGACGCCGACGCTCAGATCATGTTGGGGACACCGCCGCTTACTATCGAAAATGGTGCTGCGGCTGTTGACGTTATTCTGGAACAGTATCCGCAGGTGGAGTGCGTGTTTTGCGTATCGGACATGGCGGCCTTTGGCGTTCAGAGTCGTCTTTTACAAATTGGTAAATCAGTGCCAGAGGATATCTCTGTCGTCGGATTCGGCAATTTCGAGGTGTCGCGGTTCAGTTCCCCCTCGATTTCCACCGTCGTCGTTGATCCGATCGAAATCGGGCGGCAAACCGGCAAGCTTATTTCGCGTCTTTTGAACGAAGAAGAAAGCCCAACAGATTCGCCTTGCCACGTAACGTTGACCCCGCGCGTCGAGTTTCGCGAAAGCTGCAAACCCCTATAATTTTCTAAACCATTGATAAGGTTAAATATAATTTACTATGTGACCGGTCACATAGCTGATATTGTGACCGGTAACAAAGGGTGGAGGAACAATGCCCCGGATACGGTTGGAAGGCCTCGTGAAACGGTACGGGGACTTTGAGGTTCTGCATGGAATTGACCTCGAAATGGAGGAGAATGAGTTCACAGTCTTTGTCGGGCCGTCCGGCTGCGGGAAGTCCACGACACTTCGCATGATCGCCGGCCTCGAGACGGTCTCGGACGGTGAGATTTTCATTGATGAAAAACCAGTCAGTCATCTAGAGCCCAAGGCCCGCGATCTGGCGATGGTGTTCCAGGACTATGCGCTCTATCCGCATCTCGACGTGGCGCGAAACATGTCGTTCGCGTTGCGGCTGCAGAAAGTTCCAAAGGCTGAGATTGACAGGAAGGTGGGCGAGGTCGCCAAGATGCTCGGCCTTACCGACTACCTGCATCGCAAACCGGGCGAGTTGTCAGGGGGACAGCGCCAGCGTGTCGCGATGGGGCGGGCCCTGACGCGCGACAGCAGTACCTTTCTGTTCGATGAACCGCTGTCCAATCTGGACGCCAAACTACGCGGGCAGATGCGGGCTGAGTTGGCGCTGATGCGTCAACAGGTGCAGAAAAACATGATCTACGTCACCCACGATCAGATTGAGGCGATGACACTTGCCGATAGGATCGTGGTGATGCATGGCGGGTACATTCAGCAGCAAGGCACACCGGAAGAGTTGTATAAGCGCCCGGCCAACAAGTTTGTCGCCGGGTTCCTCGGATCGCCCCCGATGAACTTTCTGGATGCAACGGTCGAAGATCGAAGTGGCCAGTTGTTTGTAACCGGTGCAGGTTTCGCCATCGGTCTCAGTCAGGAACGTCAGAAAACTCTTTCGGACGCTGACCTGAGCAACGTGATCCTTGGTATCAGACCTTCTGACCTAAGCTACAACCCGGATGCCCCGGAAGCTGCTAGTTTGGACCTGAAGGTTGTGGTGTCGGAATATATCGGAGCGCAATCGGTTCTGATCTGTGACTGCGCAGGTCAAAAAGCTGAGGTCGAACTGAAATCAGACACACCCATCGCCTTGGGTGAAACTCTTCGGTTCGAAGTCAACGCAGACGCAATTCATCTCTTTGATCGCGAAAGGGAGGTCGCCCTGTAACAGCGGCCCAAGACCAGCATGGGAGGAGCAAATGCTGAACTTACTTAAACAAACCGGTGTGGGCGTTGCGGCCTTGGCACTGACGACAGGGTTGGTCGCTGCCAGCCCATATGAACCTTACGAAGGCACGACATTGGTTGTGAACTTCCCAGCCCATCCGCATTTTGATGCGGTCATGCAGGTGTTGCCGAAATTCACGGAAGAAACCGGAATTCGCGTGGAAGTCGACCAGCTTCAGTACCTGAAGATGCGCGAGAAGCAGACACTGGAACTGACCAAGAACAAAGGCGATTATGATCTGATCGCTTATGTGGTGTTTTCCAAGGCTGACTATGTTTATGCCGACCAGTTGGAAAACCTCGCCAAGTACTTCATGAATCCCGCGCTCGCAGATCCGGCCTATGACGCGGATGATCTGATTGATGGCTATGTCGGCAACATCGGCGTCGCGGGCGGCAGCAAAGGATATCTGCCGGGACCTACCGGATCGCTGTTCGGAATCCCTTTCGGATCAGAGACATCAATCCTTGGGTATCGCAAGGACATCTTTGAAAAGCATGGTCTTGAGGTTCCCAAAACCTACGACGAGTTGCTGGAATTGGCGTGCAAAATACCCGAGCTGGAACCCGGCATGGGTGGATTGGCGTCGCGCGCGGCCTCGGGGCATCACGCGTCGCACGCCTACCTGTTGCACCTTGCCCCTCTCGGCGGTCGCATCTTTGACGAGAACTGGAACCCGATTATGAACAACGCTGAGGGGGTCAAAGCCGCGGAAGCGTTGAGGACAATTGTCGATTGTGGCGCAGAGGGGGCCGAGACATTCGGCTTCGCCGAAGCAGGCGCATCTTTCCTGCAGGGCAATTCAGCGATGTTCCTCGATTCCACTGTGTTTGCAGGTCAGGTCAACAACCCCGAAAAGTCAAAGGTTGTGGGTCAAATCGGCTGGGCTCCGCATCCTGAAGGCGCGCGTCGTGGCAGCCAGACCGGTGGGTTTGGCATTGGTATCCCGACAAACGCCCAGAACAAGGATGCAGCTTTCCTGCTGATGCAGTGGCTGACCTCGAAAGAGGCGGACAAGGCCATCGCGATTGCCGGAGGCAACCCATCCCGGTTCTCGACGCACTCCGATCCGGATGTGCTGGCAGAGCAACCGCATCTTGAGGTGTTTGGCGAGGCGCTGAAACATGCTGATCCCGACTGGCGTCCGATCATCCCGGTATGGGGTAAGATCAATGCTGATCTGGGGACAACGCTCAGCCAGGTTCTGACCGAAGATCTGGACATTCAGACAGCTCTGGATGGTGTGGCTGAACGCAGCAAAGCGATCATGGATGACGCCGGCTACTACACCTGGCAGCAGTAGGTTCTCCCCCTGAGGTGGTGCCTGAGGTCTTGCTCGGGCGCTGCCTCCCAAGACGATACTCCAACAAGTCAAAGGGTCGCAGTCATGAGCGCTGTCGCACGGGCCAATCGGCTCACCCCATATCTGTTTCTTGCGCCTGCAGCGATCGTGCTGATCTTCGCGTTGCTTTACCCGATCGGGTATATGATCTACGCCAGTTTCCTCGACTGGAGCCCCAGCCAGCGCATTGGTCAGGCCGAGTTTGTTGGACTAAAGAACTATATAAATCTTCTGCACGACAGTGCATTCCATGAAAGCTTCTGGGTCACGATCAAATTTGCCTTCATCGTGGTGACGCTGGAAATGGCTCTGGGCGTTGGTCTGGCTTTGCTGCTGGACCGAAACATTCGCGGGATGTCGATGCTGCGGACTGTTTTCATCCTGCCCATGATGATCGCCCCCATCGTAGTCGGCCTGATGTGGCGCTATATGTATCATCCGACGGTCGGCATCTTTAACCGCACGATTAAAAGCCTGGGGTTTGACGAGGGTATCCCTTGGCTGTCGGACAGCACGTGGTCGTTCATTGCGGTTGTGATTGCCGATGTCTGGCAGTGGACACCGTTTATCTTCATTCTCGCGCTGGCGGCCATGCAGTCGTTGCCACGGTCCGCGTTAGAGGCCGCCGAGATCGACGGCGCAAGCGAATGGCAGAAGATCACCATGATCAAGATACCGCTGATGATGCCGGTTTTGATCGTGACCCTGCTGTTGCGCCTGATTGATGCGTTCAAAGTGCTCGAGGTCATTCTGGTTCTGACCAATGGCGGCCCCGGTCTGTCTACTGAGATCATCGCCTTGCGTATCTTCCGCACCGCTCAGGAGTTTCAGGAACTGGGTGAGGCCGCAGCGATGTCGAATGTCCTGTTGCTGATGCTGATGGGGCTGACCGTCGGGATGTTCATGTACACCAAGGTTCAAGAGGCCCGGGCCGCAAGAATGCGCGCCGCCGCCGAACAAACGGAAAGCTGAAGACCATGGCAACTCAGACCGAAAAACAAAACCCGGCTTTCTATGCTTTGCTGGCTGCGCTGGTTGTCATGTCAGCGGGGCCGATCCTTTTGATGCTGGCGACATCCTTCAAAATGAATGTCGACATATACGATGAAAGCGTGTCGGCCTTTTTCTTCACACCAACGATCAGGAACTATGAAACGGTCTTGTGCGACGTGCTGTGGTACAACCCGGATCACGTGCAATATTGCGATCCCACCTTCGGGCGAGCTTTGCGCAACTCTCTGATCGTGGCGACAATTTCGACAGGTATTACCCTTCTGATTGGCTGTATGGCGGCGTACGCTCTGGTCCGGTTTCGCTTTATGGGCCGCGGTGCCGTTTCGATGACAACACTCATGATGCGGATGGTCCCGCCAGCGGTATTGCTGGTTCCTGTGTTTGGCATCTGGACGTTTCAGTACCACCTTGATCAGTCTTATGCCGGGATCATTCTGGTCTATACGGCGATGAACCTGCCCCTTGTTATCTGGATCTTACAGAGCTTCATCGTACAAGTTCCGATCCAGTTGGAAGAAGCGGCGCGCATGGATGGCGCCAATCCTTTTCAGGTATTCTATCTGGTGGTTCTGCCGATTATCAAACCCGGCCTTGCTGCGGCCGCGATCTTCACTTTCCGCATCGCTTGGAACGAGTTCCTTTTGGCCAATGCCCTGCTTGGCAGATCGACTCGGACCGTACCTGTCACCATCGTGAACTCGATCACCGAATATGACATTGACTGGGGTGTGATCATGGCGACGGGCATGTTGCTGGCCGTACCGCCGATCATTTTCACATTTGTGGCTTCGCGGCAGATCATCACCGGTATGACAGCGGGGGCGGTGAAGGGCTGATGATCGATTGGCTGCTTTCACCTATCGATCCAACCCGAGGACATGATGTCGGTTTCTTCCTGTCTTGGCATGCTCGGTGCATGGTGATTGCCTGGGGTGTGATCTGTCCGGCCGCGGTCTTGGCAGCGCGTTACTTCAAGATCCTGCCGGGTCAGAATTGGCCGCATGAGTTGGACAATCGGTTCTGGTGGTTGTGCCACTGGAAAGGGCAGACCTTTGCCTATGTACTATCACTCGTAGGGGTTGGGCTTATCCTCGCGAACACAGGAGAGCGCCCTGACGCTTGGCTGCATGCGACTCTGGGCTATACAGTTCTCGGTCTGGGAACGGCACAGGTTGTTTTAGGCATTTTCCGAGGTAGCAAAGGGGGCCCCACTGCACCCGCAAGCGATGGCAGCCTGTCTGGCGATCACTACGATATGACAGCGTGGCGGGTCGCGTTTGAGCACATTCACCGCGTGTTGGGATATCTTGCGCTGCTTCTGGCAGCACTCGCGATCCTCAGCGGGCTTTGGTCGTCGAACGCGCCGCGTTGGATGTGGATTATGATCAACGGATATTGGATTCTGTTGATTGGTGTTGCCATTTTCCTGCAACGCTCTGGCCGGGCTCATGATACATATCAGGCGATCTGGGGGCCGGACCCATCATTGCCGGGTAACAAAAGAGCAAAAATGGGATGGGGTACCGTCCGACCCGGTGACCAATTGGAAAACCCCGCAAGCGAAGGAGCGGAATAGTGTTTGGCGTTTTGGAAGGCACTGGGTTCGAGGTTATCGAAAAAGAGTTTGAAAGCTGTTTCATCGGCCATGCCCGCGTTGAAAGGCTTTGGACGGGTGCGCGCTGGACGGAAGGGCCTGCTTGGTTTGCTGCGGGCCGCTATCTTGTGTGGTCCGATATTCCCAACAATCGGATGATGCGTTGGGATGATACGGATGGTTCGGTGTCGGTGTTCCGTGAGCCTGCGAACAACTCCAATGGCCATACGGTAGATGGGCAGGGACGTTTGGTTTCCTGCGAGCATTTGACCCGCCGGGTGTCCCGCACAGAACATGATGGATCGATCACCGTTCTAGCAGATGCTTGGGACGGCAAGCGGCTCAATTCTCCGAATGACGTGGTTGTCAGATCAGATGGTTCTATCTGGTTCACCGACCCGTCTTACGGGATCATGATGGACTATGAAGGAGAGCGCGCCGAAAGCGAGATTGGTGCCTGCCATGTTTATCGTATCGATCCCGATTCTGGCGAGGTGACGGCGGTTGCGACGGATTTTGTGAAACCAAACGGCCTGGCTTTTTCACGTGACGGCATGACGCTTTTTGTGGCGGATACTGGTGGTACTCATACACCGGGTGGCCCGGCGCATATTCGCAAGTTCGCGGTTAATGGCGATGGGAAATCCCTGTCTGGCGGCGATGTCTTTGCCGAATGTACAAACGGGTTTTTTGACGGGTTCCGGTTGGACCGCGATGGCCGCATTTGGAGCTCGGCCGCTGATGGCGTGCATTGCATCAATTCCCAAGGAGCTTTGATCGGGAAAGTGCATATCCCTGAGATTGTCTCGAATGTCTGCTTTGGTGGCGCGAAGCTCAATCGGCTTTTTGCAACGGCGACCAGCTCACTCTATTCAGTTTTCTTGAATGTGAATGGAGGAAGGTAAAGCGGTTGATCCATTGTCGGATCGATTCCTGGCTGACCGTCCACTGCGTTCCGCGAGCAGATCTTCGACGTCATCGGTGCTAAGCGCAAAGCGATTGTAGACTCAGACGGCGTAGGCAATGAACGCGCACACAAAACGAAAACCTTAGGCCGCGGCATTCTAGGCGGTGTCTTTGTGCGTAAGTGGAAATCAGTTCAGAACGCGTAAAACGCTGAACTGTAGGTTCGGCCCCAGCGCACAAGCTGTCGATTTGACAAGAAGATTGACGAAATGATGATCCAGGCGCTGATTTCGTCAAGATAACCCCTGCGATATGACCACAATCTACGCCACTCTCAAAGCAAACCTGAAGAGAGGAGGCGAGACATGTCGTGGAAGATATGCATCGTTGGGGCAGGCAAGATCGGGCAGATGATTGCTGCGCTATTGAAAGATTCACCCAACTACAGTGCCACAGTTGCAGAATATGATCTGAAGGCGTTGGCTGAGATTGCCAGGCTGGGCGTCGCGACGATGCAAATCGACGCGACGAATATCGACGAATTGACACAAGGGTTGAGCGGCTTTGATGCGGTGATCTCTGCCGCGCCGTTTTTTCTCACGCCGAACATTGCCCAAGCCGCGAAAGAGGCCGGGGCGCATTATTTTGATCTGACCGAGGATGTTGCCGCTACCCGAGCCGTGCGCGCGCTGGCTGGAGGCAGCAAAACCGCTTTTATGCCGCAATGCGGGTTGGCGCCGGGTTTTGTTGGGATGGCGGGGGCCTCACTGGCCGCGGAATTCGATGAAATCGATAGCTTGCATATGCGGGTCGGGGCCTTGCCGCTCTACCCGACCAACGCGTTGAAATACAATCTAACTTGGTCAACGGATGGGTTGATCAATGAATACTGCAATCCTTGCGACGCCATCGTGAACGGCGAACGTGTCAAGACGGCGCCGCTGGAGGACTATGAGGTGCTGGGTCATGACGGCGTGGAATACGAATGCTTCAACACCTCTGGCGGTCTGGGCACTTTGCCGGAAACGCTGCAGGGGAAAGCGCGTGCGGTGTCGTATCGATCGATCCGCTATCCCGGCCATTGTGACATTCTGAAATTGCTGCTGCATGATCTGGGGCTGGAACGCCGCCGCGATCTGCTCAAAGAGATTTTCGAGTCCGCCCTGCCGCGCACCGATCAGGATGTGGTACTGGTCTATTGCACGGCCAAGGGCTTGATCGACGGAGCGCTGCGCGAGAAATCCCTGATCAACAAAAGCTTTGCTCGCGAGATCAACGGACAGGTTTGGAGCGCCATTCAGGTCACCACAGCCGCAGGTGTTCTGGGCGTCGTCGATCTGATGCGGACCGGTGTTTTGCCCTCGACCGGCTTTGTCCGGCAAGAGCAGGTGAAGCTGTCCGATTTCCTGAACACCGAATTTGGTCGGCTTTACCGGGTCGGCGATGTAACCCCACAGAACAAGGCGGCGTGAGATATGAAAGACGTTGTGATGACTGCAGAAACCACTCTGGCAAATCTGGACCTGACCACGGCCGAACTCACAGGCGGCACCCTGGCGGTGCGCTCCCCGATTGACGGGCGCATATTGGCCGAGGTGCACGAAACCCCGGCCTCTGAGATGGAGACCATCTTTGCCAATGCCAAAACCGCGTTCAAAGCGTGGCGCACCGTGCCAGCCCCGCGCCGGGGTGAGTTGATCCGCCTGTTAGGCGAAGAACTGCGCGCCGCCAAGGATGATTTGGGCGCTCTGGTCAGTTGGGAGGCAGGCAAGATCACCTCCGAGGGCCTCGGCGAAGTGCAGGAGATGATCGACATTTGTGATTTTGCCGTTGGCCTGTCGCGGCAGCTATATGGTCTGACGATTGCTTCTGAGCGACCCGGTCACCGGATGATGGAAACCTGGCATCCAGCGGGCCCTGTTGGTGTGATCTCGGCCTTCAACTTCCCGGTGGCCGTCTGGTCGTGGAATGCAGCGATTGCACTGGTCTGCGGTGATCCTGTGATCTGGAAACCGTCCGAGAAATCCCCGCTGACCGCGATGGCCTGTCAGAAGATTTTTGAGCGCGCGCTGGCCCGGTTCGGCGACGCGCCCGACAACCTGCTGCAAACTCTGATCGGTGGGGCCGACTTGGGTGAGGCGCTTGTCGCCAGCGAAGATGTGCCGGTGATCTCGGCGACTGGTTCGACCCGTATGGGCCGTGCTGTTGCGCCCATCGTCGCGGCGCGGTTTGGCAAGTGCATTCTTGAGCTTGGCGGCAATAATGCGATGATCGTGGGCCCGTCCGCCGACCTAGAGATGGCTGTGCGGGCGATTGTGTTCTCGGCGGTTGGAACCGCGGGCCAGCGATGCACAACGCTACGCCGGTTGATCGTGCATAACTCGATCAGGGACGAACTGGTTGCGCGTCTCAAGAAGGCCTATGCGGGTTTGCCCATCGGTGATCCGCTGGCAGAAGGTACTTTGGTCGGTCCCTTGGTGGACGAGGCTTCTGGCGCTGCGATGACCGCTGCGCTCACGACGGCTGAGGCCGAGGGCGGCACCATCTTTGGCGGGCAGCGCGTCACCGAAGGCGTGCCAAGTGGCGTCTATATGGAACCCGCCATTGTCGAGATGCCGGGTCAGACGGCAACGGTGAAGACCGAGACCTTTGCGCCAATCCTTTATGTCATGGGATATGAAACGTTCGATGAGGCGTTGGAGTTGCAGAATGATGTCCCGCAGGGTCTGTCCTCTTGCGTGTTTACCCTGAATATGCGTGAGGCCGAGCAGTTCCTGACAGCCGCCGGATCGGATTGCGGCATTGCGAATGTGAATATCGGTCCCTCGGGTGCCGAGATCGGGGGCGCGTTCGGGGGCGAAAAGGAAACCGGCGGTGGGCGCGAAAGCGGATCAGACGCCTGGAAAGCCTATATGCGCCGCCAGACCAACACCGTGAACTACTCGGCAGAGCTGCCGCTGGCGCAGGGTGTGAAATTCGACATCTGACTGATCGTTCCGGTGGTGCAGCGGCGTCGCCGGAGCTTAGTCAGAGAACAGATAGTCCAGTCGCATAATGGATTGCGCCTTATCAGGCCCAACGCCCAGGAACTGCGCAATCGCAGCCTCGTTCTCGGCCCGATCCGCGCTTTCGCGCAGGCGCAGATACCCATCCAGCCCGGCATGGCGGATTTGTTGGGATTCATAGGACAGGTCATTCCGTATCGTCGGCAACAGGCGCGAGACTGTTTGGTCTGGGCTGTTCTGACCCGCCAGTCCCACGCGCCTTGCGTGACCGATCAGATAGTCATCGGAATAGTCGCATTCGATCTCCAGCACATGTGTCTGTGCCGCATCGCTGCAGAAATCCTGAATGACGTCAAGATTGGCGGGGTCCAGACACAGAACCAGCTGGTTCGATCCGAAATGTTCGAACAGCATTCGCACAACCGCGCGCCGGTGGCGCGAGCGTTTGTTCAGCGTCGTTTCGATCCCACCCAGATCGGGCAATGGGGTGTCCTGTTCGCTGAACAGATACTCGACGCATGGTATGTCCGTCTCAGACGCGATCTGATCGACCAGCCGTTTGGCCACGTGCCATTTTTTGCAAACAACCAGAAATAGCTCTCGCTCAGGGCCTAAGGTGTTCCCGGCTTCCCAGAACCGTTGCCCAAAACGGCGACCAACGCGCCCGCGGCCGGTTAGGAAGGCATAGAGATTGCGCCCTTCATCCGAGATCGGGAAGTCGACACCAGTGCTGGCATACAGCGCGCCCAGCCGTTCTTTCAACTCATGCGCTTCGGGGCTGATTTTGCGAGCGAACAGATAGTTCTGGCCCAAAAGCATGTCGAAGTGATCGTTGTAGAACGTCACCGGCATCCCGTAATCTGAGAACATCAGGAATGTTGGTGTGCGGTTTTCGATCTCACCCTTGGGGACCAGATGGCGGACAAGCGTCTGAAAGAATGTCTCATCCGGGATCCAGGTCGTTGAAAAGAAGCGGATCACATCGCGACGCTCTCGTAAGAACTCCTGGATCATCTCAACCGTGCGGCGGCGCAGGCACCACCATTGGCTGCCGATCATGATCTGCAGGTCTTCGGGGATGTCACGCGTCAGCTTGAAACGTTTTTGCAGCTCGAACGCGGCATAAAAGCGTTTGGATTGGGTACGCTCATTGAAATAGTGACGATAGATCAGACGGTCTTCTTTCATACCGGTCTTGATCCAGTTGCTGGCAAAGAAATCGTGGCTTTCGATGAAGTCCATGTCGCGATCATCAAGAAAGCGATGCGTGTATTCCGCTGTCTTGATCGCCATGCAGTCGCCCGACAGCATATAGAAATGCGTGGCGCGCGGGAAGGCATCGACGGCGGCGTTCAGGGCGTTCAGGGTGGCCTGGACCAAAGACCACTCACCCCAGCCGCATTTGATGCGTTTGGCGGCGAAGGTTACATTGGGGTTGTCTTTCAGCGCCCTGCGGATGGTTTCGTAGTCGGCGTCTTGGGCGCGCGCGTCGAAATGGATGGCCATACAGTCGCCGGCGGCGGTTAACTGCTCGGCCTGCGCAATAATGGCCTCAGGGTCTTTGTGACACAGCAGGATATAGGCAATCTTTGCCATATGAAGTCGCAATTCCCGTTTTTGCCGGACTGCACCCGTGATACTGAGGATGAGCGATTGAATAAACAGAATATTTTTGGTTTTTTGATGTCGAAAGCTGGCATATCAAACTGAGAGCAGGCTAGCATAGGAGGCACGCCAATGGGGTTTCCCGGCACCTGGATGACCGAGAGCGAAAGCATGGTTTACCGTGTGGTGCCGAAATGCGCGTGCTCGACCATTGGTCAGATCATGTATTATTCGGATCATGGGGAATTCTTTGACGGCGATATCCACGACGCCAAGGACGGGATGCACAAATGGGCCTTTGATCAAAGTCAGGGCATGATCGCCTCCAATGTGCGCAACCACGGGTCTTATTCCTTTACCTGCGTGCGCAATCCTTACACGCGCATCCTCAGCTCGTTCTTCGACAAGATTTGCGGCATTCAGCGCAACGGCAAACGTTATCGGGGCAATCTGGTGCCGACGCTGATCTACAATTACGGGATCGAAGTCGGCGGCGATGATGGCAAGGGCGAGTTTGACCAGATCGCCAGCTTCCGCCGGTTCCTGCTGTTCGCGCGCGACACGATCCGCTGGCGCCGCCCGATGGACCCGGACATTCACTGGTCTGCCATGTCAGGGCATGTGTCGACCTTCATTGTGAATGGCGGGCAATATGATCGGATTTTCTGGACCGAGGCGTTCAATGACGGAATGCAGGGTGTTCTGGACCACGTCGAAACCGCCCATCCGGTGACATTGTCCGACATCCCGCGATTCAACGAATCCGAGGGTCACGGCCCCAAACGTGCGCATCCGGTCGAGGATTATTTCGACGATCTGTCAATGCATCTGGTTTATGAGATCTACAAACAGGATTTCGAGCTGTTCAAATACGATTTCGAGAATCCGGGGAACAAGATGCCCATCGGTGAGATCGATCTGGACGAGGTACACGCCAAATTGGGTGATTGAGAAGCAATAGGTGCCCGGGGGCGGAGATGCATCTGCTTAGAACATGATTTGCACGTAAGTGGCTGCTGTAAGCCCAAACCTAACGGGCAGAACCCAGAGACTTTGAGCCGAATTGCTTTGTTGGCCTTGTGACGAAGCGTGCATCTTCGCATTATAGCTGCAACCCACGTTCAGCGAGGTTTTATGAAAGAGATTCCTGAAATTCCACTTGTTATGCAAGCAACTACAATGGAGGCTGAGCGAGAAATTGGCTTCAAATGGGCTGATGCATCCGTCGGAAGACGCTCAAAAATCGGTGGTAAGCCTGATCTCGTTCAAGACGGGTGTAGGCAAGTTTGCAAGAGCTGCGGCAGCGAGATGACATTCTACGCTCAGATAGACTCAGTTGGTGATGAAGTGTGTCTCGCGGACGTAGGTATGGTCTATGTTTTTGTTTGTTTTGACTGCTTCACAAGCGAGAGTTTTGTGCAAAGCGCATGACGGCTTCGTCCCGCACTGCAGAACAAAAACGGCCCACCGGATAGGTAGACCGTTTTTGTTGAGCGGTGTCTAATTCAAACCTGACGCACGGCGCCTTTGGCGGCACTGGTGGTGAGCTTGGCATAGGCTTTCAGCGCGGTAGAGACCTTGCGCTTGCGCGATTCTGCTGGCTCCCAGCCTTTTTCCTCTTGCTCGGCGCGTCGCTGCGCCAGGTCCTCATCCGACACCGCCAGATGGATCGAGCGGTTGGGGATGTCGATTTCAATCGTGTCGCCCTGACGCACCAGACCGATGACGCCGCCCTCAGCCGCCTCGGGTGAGACATGGCCGATGGACAGGCCCGACGTCCCACCCGAAAACCGCCCATCGGTCAGCAGGGCGCAGGCTTTGCCCAGACCTTTGGATTTCAGATACGAGGTCGGATACAGCATCTCCTGCATGCCCGGCCCGCCGCGCGGACCTTCGTAGCGGATGACGACCACGTCGCCTTCTTTCACCTTGCCCGTCAGGATGTCGCTGACCGCCTGATCCTGGCTTTCGCAGACATAGGCCGAGCCGGTGAAGGTCAGGCTGCTGGCATCCACGCCCGCCGTTTTAACGATACAGCCGTCCAGTGCGATATTGCCGAACAGAACCGCAAGGCCTCCGTCCTGGCTGAATGCGTGTTCCTTGGACCGGATCACGCCGCCTTCGCGGTCGGTGTCGAGTTCCTTGTACCGGTTCGACTGGCTGAAGGCCTGCGTTGTGCGCACGCCGCCGGGGGCGGCCTTGAACAGCTCTTGCGCGGCGGGGTTGTTGGCGATCTTGATGTCCCAATTGGCAATCGCCTCACCCATCGTTGGGGTATGAACTGTGCTGCAATGCTGATGGAACAGGCCCGCCCGGCTAAGCTCACCGAGGATCGAGAAGATGCCGCCAGCGCGGTGGACGTCCTCCATATGCACATTCTCGGTATTGGGCGCGACCTTGCACAGGCAGGGGACCTTGCGGCTCAGCCGGTCCATGTCGGACATGGTGAAATCGACGCCACCTTCGTGGGCGATGGCCAGCAGGTGCAGGACCGTGTTGGTCGATCCGCCCATGGCAATATCGAGGCTCATGGCGTTCTCGAAGGCATCAAACGTCGCGATCTCGCGTGGTAGGAAGCCTTTTTCGTCCAGATCGTAGTGCCGCTTGGTGATCTCGACGATCCGGCGACCCGCTTCAAGGAACAGCTGTTTGCGGTCCGCATGCGTGGCCAAGGTCGAGCCATTGCCAGGCAGCGCCAGACCCAGTGCCTCGGCCAGACAGTTCATCGAGTTCGCCGTGAACATGCCCGAGCACGAGCCACAGGTGGGGCAGGCGTTTTCCTCGATATGCTGAACCTGCTCATCGGTGAACCGGTCATCGGCAGCGGCGACCATGGCATCTACAAGGTCGATCTTCTTGGCATCAAGATCAGCGATGTCGATCTTACCAGCCTCCATCGGCCCGCCCGAGACAAAGATCGCTGGAACGTTCAGACGCATAGCAGCCATCAACATGCCCGGCGTGATCTTGTCGCAGTTCGAGATACAGACCATCGCATCGGCGCAATGCGCGTTCACCATGTATTCGACCGAATCCGCGATCACTTCGCGTGAGGGTAGGGAATAGAGCATCCCGTCATGGCCCATGGCGATGCCGTCATCCACCGCGATGGTGTTGAATTCCTTGGCAACACCGCCAGCCTTTTCAACCTCACGCGCGACCATCTGGCCCAGATCCTTCAAGTGGACGTGACCCGGCACGAATTGAGTGAAGGAGTTGACAATGGCGATGATCGGCTTGCCGAAATCATCGTCCTGCATACCGGTGGCGCGCCACAGGCCGCGGGCACCGGCCATGTTGCGGCCATGGGTAGAGGTTCTGGATCGGTACATTGGCATGATGCTGTTTCCCTTTTGCCCCGGTTGCAATATGCGGGGTATGTGCGTTATAGCGCACGTACCATATGTGCGCTATAACGCACAAGAGGATTCGAAAGACAATGGCATGGCTCCGGACGACATAACACTGAAACTAAGGGACGTGCGGGCCGCTTCGGGGTTGAGCCTGTCGAAAGTTGCCGAAATCACCGGTGTCAGCAAAGCGATGCTAGGTCAGATCGAACGCGGCGAATCAAGCCCAACGATCGCCACGCTCTGGAAGATTGCCAAAGGGTTTCAGCTGCCGCTCAGCGCGTTGATCGACACCGTGAATGGTGATCCGTCGGTTTTTCAGACCGTCACCTTTCCCGGCAGCATCGAGGTCAAGATCGTCTTCCCCTTTGATCCGGCCTTGGGGGCAGAGACATTTCACGTCAACCTCGACCCGAACCAAAGCCATGAGTCCCCTGCCCATGCCGCAGGTGTGACCGAGGAGGTCTTTGTGCTCAGCGGCACGCTGGACATTCTGAAAGGTGAGGCTTGGGTGCCCTTGCAATCGGGGCAGGGACTTCGATTTGCAGCGGATGTCCCGCACGGATATCGCGCAGGTTCTGAAGGGGCGGCGTTTCTGAACATGCATCACTATGCGCAACAGCCAGATGTTCAGGAAAACGGCAAGGTTCATTGATGAGCGAGTTTTTCAACAGCCTGACCATCGTGGACGCCATCGGTTCCTTCGGAGCCTTGATCGTAGTTGCCGCCTATTTCGCCACGCAGATGCGGTACATGAATTCCGAAGATCTGGCTTTTCCCGTAGTGAACCTGCTGGGGTCTGTTTTGATTGTCTATTCGCTGCTTCAGAACTTCAATCTGGCGTCGATGCTGATTGAAGGCTTCTGGATCATCATCAGCGTGATCGGAATTATTCAGCATTTCAGGTTGCGCCGCGCAGGGTAACACGGCGCAATAGGGTTATGCAGCGTTGTGGAGACGCGGTGTGAACAGGCCAAACTTGCCCAGATCCCGCATGGATTTTGCTGCGGCCAAAACGGCCAGATCGGCCAGCGGTTCGATCAGAATAACCAGCATGTAGGCAGCGGCGAAACTGGCGATCGCTGTAAAGTTCTCGGCTCCAAATCCTTGGCCATAAAAGGCCCAGAATGCCACCCAGATGACGACACCGCCCTGATAGGCCGTCGACAGCGCAAGCGCCTGAGAATATTTCAGATCAATATAGGCCGAATTTGGCGCAATGATGCGATTGGCCAAAGCTTGCAAGGCAAACAGCGGAACCAGCAGCGTTGTCATGTTCATCCCGAACTGAGGCAGGTCGAAAGGCGCCAGGAAAAACCCCTGAATGAACAAGCCCGCGATCAGACCGATGGCGGCAGGGGCCGCACCGAACAACAAAAACAGGGTCGATCCCAGAATGAAGTGAACCTCTGACACCCCGACCGGGAAGTGCGGCAACACCTCAAAGAAGGTGAAAACCAGCCCGGTGGTCAGGGCTGAGCGAATGGCAAGGCTGGCAATGCCGCTGCTTTTCAGGCTGTCCCATGCCAGTTTAGCGGTATAGAGCCCTGCGCCAGTTGCGGTGGCGTAGCTCAGGACAAGTTTGGCGCCATTTACGACGCCCGGTTCGATATGCATAGTTTGGTCTCCTTCCCGTCACACCCGACGGCAGAAAGGTTTAATAATTGGGCTTCCGCCCGGTTTGCACATGGCAGGTCTCCTGACTTGCGGATTGGCTTCGATCCCGACCTTCCCAACCGATTGCTTAGGTCAGTGGCCCAATTGGGACGAAACTCCGCCTACAGTTGCGGGGGCAGTTCCGGAATTGACGGGTATTGTCGCACCGGATTCCCTTTTCATTCCTCCGGGGAAATTCCCCTTTGGAAACCATGTCAGGCAGGTGTCTGGCACCGGGTGCCACCTGTCAAGCAGTCAAACGTGGATGTTTGGAAAAAATTGTCAGTGCTCAGGGGCGTGCAGGCCTTGGCATGGCTTGCACGTTTCGCCGCTCGGATATAGGGAAACTCAGACTCGCTTAGGGGAGGCTTTGATGCAAGACGATCCCAAAACCCTCGTTTCCACCGACTGGCTTGCCGCCCATATCAAGGACCCCGATCTGCGGGTGCTTGATGGGTCGTGGTACCTGCCGCAGCATGGGCGCGATGCCAGAGCCGAGTATGATGCGGGTCATATCCCGGGCGCGCGGTTCTTTGATATCGACGATATTGCGGATCACCGCTCGGACCTGCCGCATATGATGCCGCCGGTCGAGAAGTTCATGTCCCGCCTGCGCGCGATGGGCGTGGGGGATGGACATCAGGTGGTTGTCTATGACGGCTCGGGCCTATCCTCAGCAGCGCGCGTCTGGTGGATGTTCCGCCTGATGGGGCAGGACAACATTGCCGTGCTGGATGGCGGTCTGCCGAAATGGCAGGCCGAAGGGCGAGAGGTCGAAGATCTGCCCCCTGTGATCCGGGATCGGCATATGACCGTTCGGGTTCAGAATCATCTGGTACGCGACGTGACACAGGTGTCTGCCGCCGCCAAACTGGCTGATCATGAGATCATCGATGCCCGTGCTGCCGCCCGTTTCGCCGGAACCGAGGCTGAACCGCGCGAAGGTTTGCGCTCGGGCCATATACCCGGCTCACGCAACGTGCCTTTTGGGACGCTGTTGAACAAGAACCATACGATGAAATCGCCCGAAGAGTGCCGCGCCGTGTTCGAGGCTGCTGGTGTCGATTTGTCCAAACCCGCGATCACCTCCTGCGGGTCAGGGGTGACGGCGGCAATCCTCAGCCTTGCGCTTGAACGCATGGGCAAAAAAGACCACGCGCTTTATGACGGCTCCTGGGCTGAATGGGGTGCCTTCCCAACCCTGCCCGTCGCAACCGGAGAGACCTGATGTTCGAACATCTCAAACCGCAACCTGCCGACAAGATCCTGGCGCTGATGCAGATGTACCGCGACGACCCGCGCGATCAGAAGATCGACCTGGGCGTGGGCGTTTACAAGAATGCCGAAGGCGTGACCCCGGTGATGCGCGCCGTCAAGGCCGCCGAAAAACGCATTCTGGAGGAGCAGGAGAGCAAAGCCTATACCGGTCTGGCGGGTGATCCGGCCTATGCTGATGCGATGATCGGTCTGATCCTTGGCGACGCTGTTCCGCGCGGCAACATCGCCGCTGCGGCAACACCCGGCGGCACCGGTGCCTGTCGTCAGGCGTTCGAGATGATCCGCATGGCCAATCCTGAGGCGCGCGTGTTTGTATCGAACCCGACATGGCCGAACCACCTGTCGATCCTGAGCTACTTGGGAATCGAGGCGGTTCCGTATCGTTATTTCGACGGCGAAACCCGCGGCGTCGATTTCGACGGTATGATCGAGGACCTGAAAACTGCCAAGGCGGGCGACGTGGTTCTGCTGCACGGTTGCTGCCACAACCCGACCGGTGCAAACCTGAACCTCGTGCAGTGGCAAGAGGTTGTGAACCTGATCAATGCGCAAGGCCTCGTGGCGATGATCGACGTCGCCTATCAGGGTTTTGGCGACGGTCTTGAGGAAGACGCGCAAGCAACCCGCCTGGTGGCCTCGTCGGTCAAGCGCTGCCTGATCGCGGCGTCCTGCTCGAAGAACTTCGGCGTGTACCGTGAGCGTACCGGCCTGCTGATGGCGATCAGCGATGATGCGGCGCAGACGGCATTGAACCAGTCGACGCTGGCCTTCCTGAACCGCCAGAACTACTCGTTCCCGCCGGACCATGGCGCACGGGTCGTGACCACCATCCTTACCGACGATGCCCTGCGCGCAGATTGGGCCGCTGAGCTGGAGGAGGTGCGCCTCTCTATGCTGGGCCTGCGTCAGCAACTGGCAGACGAGTTGCAGAGGCTGACCGGATCAGACCGGTTCGGCTTTGTCGCCCAGCACCGCGGTATGTTCTCGCGCCTCGGCGCGGCGCCGGAACTGGTCGAGCAACTGCGCAACGATCACGGAATCTACATGGTCGGCGACAGCCGGTTGAACATTGCCGGTTTGAACGCGACGACCGTGCCGATTCTGGCGCAGGCGATTGTCGACGTCGGCGTCTGAGCCCTGTCTCAGGAAAAAAGAAAACCCGGGCGCGAACGCCCGGGTTTTTTGTTCAGCTTGGTAAGTTCTTAGCCCTTCGAGAATTCCGGATAGGCTTCCATACCCAGTTCTGCCATGTCGAGGCCGTTGATCTCGTCCTCTTCGCTGACACGGATGCCCATCACCGCTTTCAGGATCGACCATACGATCAGAGCGCCGACGAAGGTGAACACACCGTATGCGACGATACCGGTCAGCTGGGTAATCAGGCTGGCCTCGCCGTAGAAGATCACGGCGATGGTGCCCCAGATGCCTGCGAACAGGTGAACCGGGATCGCGCCGACAACGTCGTCGATCTTGAACTTGTCCAGCATCGGAACCGCGAAGACCACGATGATACCGCCAACTGCACCGATCCATAGCGAGCCGAACAGGGTCGGAGCCAGAGGTTCAGCGGTGATCGAGACCAGACCAGCCAGCGCACCGTTCAACACCATGGTCAGGTCAGGCTTCTTATACATAACTTGGGTCAGGATCAGGGCAGCAACAGCACCAGATGCGGCAGCCATGTTGGTGTTGGCAAAGATGCGCGACACGTCGGTTACGTCACCCACGGTGCCCATGGCCAGCTGTGAGCCGCCGTTGAAGCCGAACCAACCCAGCCACAGGATAAAAGTACCCAAGGTGGCCAGCGCCAGGTTCGAACCGGGCATTGGGTGAACCTTGCCGTCTTTATACTTGCCGATACGCGGGCCAAGGATCAGACATCCAGCCAGAGCCGCCCAGCCACCGACCGAGTGAACAACTGTAGAACCAGCGAAATCCGAGAAGCCAGCTTCAGACAGCCAGCCACCGCCCCACTGCCAGGAGCCAGAGATCGGATACATGATACCGGTCAGAACAACCACGAAGATCAGGAACGGCCACAGTTTAATGCGTTCCGCCACGGCACCCGACACGATAGATGCGGTTGCCGCCACAAAGACCAGCTGGAAGAAAAAGTCCGAACCGATTGAGGCGTAATCCAGAGCAGCCTCGGCAGGGTCAACACCAACCGGATCAAGTACGGTTGGGCCGCCAATGGCAAAGAAACCATTGAAGTCGCCCGGATACATCGTGTTGAAGCCAATCAGCCAGTACATGATCGCGGCAATGGAAAACAGCGCCACGTTCTTGGTCATCTGCATGGCGACGTTCTTGGAACGCACCAAACCGCCTTCCAGCATGGCAAAGCCTGCCGCCATGAAGAAGACCAGGAAGCCCGCCATCAGGAACAGCAGGGTGGTAAAGATATATTGGGTGTGCAGCGCGGCTTCGCCAGTGGCGGCCTCTTGCGCCAGACCCATCTGCGGCAGCACGACAAGTGCGGCAACAGGGATGAGAGATTTCATCAGGTTCATTGTCAGTCCTCGAATGATATGAGTGTCGGCGCCTTACAGCGCGTCCTCGTTGGTTTCCCCGGTCCGCACACGCAGCGCCTGCTCGACATCGAGGACGAAAATCTTGCCGTCACCGATCTTGCCGGTCTTGGCAGTGTTTGTGATGGTCTCAACGATCTGGTCGGCCATCGTGGCGGGCACCACGATTTCCAGTTTGATCTTGGGTACGAAGTTCACGGCGTATTCTGCGCCGCGATAGATTTCTGTGTGACCGGATTGCGAGCCGAAGCCCTTGATTTCGGTCACCATCATGCCGCGCACGCCAGCCTGGGTCAGTGCCTCGCGCACCTCCTCGAGCTTGAACGGCTTGATTGTCGCAATGATGAGTTTCACGTCAGTCCCCTCTGCTTCTCCGGTCACACCGGCTTGTTTGCACCTGCAGAAAAAGAGCCTGAGGAGGGGCGTTTAGGAACGATTCCCCGTCGTTAAACGGTTCGAAAATGACGCAAAGTTGCACAATTTTTGCACAAAACTTGCCGAACGGCTAAAAATTAGGCGAATATGAGAGGGGAAATTCCGGAAAATCGGACCTCTACATAGCTATGTCGCCGGGGTATGGTGTGCCAAAAGAATAACCGGGCAGAGTTTGAGCATGACTGAGTCCAAGCGCCGCAAGCCGAGATTGGTCGCGGATAAACGATACCCGTCGAAGGGGCGCAAGCCTTCGACGACCAAGCGGGCTGCGAAACCGGCGGGTAAGAAATCCACCGCCCGAAAGACGGCAACGCGCAAGACGGCCCGAAAGAAAACCCGCAAGCGTTCGGGCGGCAATGGCGGGGGGTTTTTCCGCCGTTTGTTCCGTTGGGTCTGGCGACTGATCTGGGGTGTCACATGGCGCGTGGGCGCTGTTGTCGCGATGCTGATCGCTTTGGCAGTTGGTGTTGTGTATACCTCGTTGCCCGATGCGGACGCCCTGCTGGATGGGCGCGCGCGCGGATCGGTGACCCTGCTGGATCGGGATGGCAAGGTTTTTGCCTGGCGCGGAGACCAGTTTGGCGGGGTGATCACGGCAGATACGGTCTCACCCCATCTGAAGAACGCTGTGATTGCGACTGAGGATAAGCGGTTCTATCGCCATTTCGGCGTCAGCCCGCGCGGCGTTGCCAGCGCGGTGCGTATCAACCTGAGCGAAGGGCGCGGGCCACTGTCGGGCCATGGGGGCTCGACCATCACTCAGCAGACAGCCAAGCTGCTGTGTCTGGGCGTTCCCTATGACCCAACCGAATGGGAGTCCGAAGCCGCGTATGAAGCGGATTGCCGTCAGGGCTCGCTGTGGCGCAAGGGCAAAGAGGCGATCTATGCGCTGGCGATGGAGGTGAAATACTCCAAGGACGAAATCCTGACGATCTATCTGAACCGTGCGTTTCTGGGGGCCGGTGCACGTGGGTTCGAAGCTGCCAGCCAGCGGTACTTCGGTAAATCAGCAGCCGAGGTCTCTCCGGCCGAAGCGGCCATGTTGGCCGGACTGCTGGTTGCGCCCACGCGCTATGCGCCCACCAACAGCTTGCAACGATCTCAGGATCGCGCTCGCCTTGTGGTCGGGTTGATGGAAGACCAAGGCTATTTGTCCGGCGCGCAGGCCAGCGAGGCGCGCAGTCGTCCGGCGGAACTCTCCGAGGCCGCTGCGGCCCGAGCAGGTGGGTACTTTGCGGATTGGGTCATGGCCAGTGGGCCGGAGTTTTTCACGCGCAACACCACCGAAGATGTCGTGATCCGCACCACACTGGATCAGCGTATCCAGAAATCTGCCGAAGAGGCGCTGCAATACATCTTTCAGGAAAAGGTGCGCGAAGGGTCCAAGGCGCAGGCGGCGATTGTCGTGATGTCAGCGGATGGGGCGGTGCGGGCCATGGTCGGCGGGCGCAAAACCCGTGTTTCGGGCGCGTTCAACCGGGCCACTCAGGCGCTGCGCCAGACCGGGTCCTCGTTCAAGCCGTTTGTTTATGCCACAGCGCTTGAGCTTGGGTATTCACCTTATGCCACGGTGATGGACGAGCCCTATTGCGTCAGCATTCCGGGATCGGGTGAATGGTGTCCAAAGAACTACACGAATAGGTTCTATGGTCGTGTCACGCTGGCGGATGCGTTGAAGAATTCTCTGAACATTCCGGCTGTGAAAGTGGCCGAGGTTGCAGGGCTGGACAATGTGCGCACCGTCGCCAGCGGCTTCGGGATTGCCAGCGATCTGGCACAGGGTCCGGCGCTGGCGCTGGGCGCGTCTGAAAGCACGCTGATCGAGATGACCGGAGCCTATGCAGGCATCCTGAACGGCGGATCCTCGGTTGAGCCCTACGGCCTGACCGAGTTGAAGCTGTTAGGCGAAACCGAACCTGTGATGGTGACAACCACCGGCATCGGCGAGCGCGTGATCAATGACAGCGCCGCGAAACAGCTAACCTGGATGATGGAGCGCGTCGTATCCGAAGGCACTGGCGGGAGGGCCAAGCTGCCCGGATGGCAGGTTGCGGGGAAAACAGGGACAACGCAGGCGGCGCGGGATGCGTGGTTCATCGGATTTACGGCAGACTATGTGGCTGGTGTGTGGATGGGCTATGATGACAACACCCCCCTGTCCGGTGTCACGGGCGGCGGTCTGCCTGCCGAGATATGGAAAGAAACGATGGTGCGCGTGACCGAAGGGATGACGCCAACACCCTTGCCGATGATCGTGCCAGAACCGCCGGTTCAGGTGGCGCAGCCGCAGCCTCGCCGCAGACAGGGTGGTTTTGCGGAAGACATCAACAACCTGCTCAAGGGGATCTTTGGTGGCAACTAAAAAAGGCGGTGCGCTGGGCACCGCCTTTTGACTTTCAGGTGCGGCGGGATTTAGACACTCGCGTCCAACGCCGCCAGAATGGCATCGCCCATTTCCGAGGTCGAAACCGGCTGAACACCCTCATCCGCCAACAGATCACCGGTGCGCACGCCATCGGCCAGAACCTTTTCGATCGCAGCTTCCAGGCGGCCAGCCTCGGCGCCTTGATCAAAGCTGTAGCGCAGCGCCATGGCAAAGCTGAGGATACAGGCGATTGGGTTGGCTTTGCCCTCGCCCGCGATATCGGGGGCCGAACCATGCACCGGCTCGTACATCGCCTTGGGGCGGCCATTGGCCATCGGGGCACCCAAGGATGCAGAGGGCAGCATGCCTAAGCTCCCGGTCAGCATCGCAGCACAGTCCGACAGGATATCCCCGAACAGGTTGTCGGTTAGGATCACGTCAAACTGCTTCGGGGCGCGGACCAGCTGCATGGCGCCGTTGTCGGCATACATATGTGACAGCTCGACTTCGGGGTAATCGGCGCTGACACGCTCGACCACTTCACGCCACAGGATTCCGGACTCCATCACGTTGGCCTTTTCCATCGAGCACAGCTTTTTGTTCCGACGCATCGCCAGTTCAAAGGCCGAGCGCGCAGCGCGCTCGATTTCGGATTCGGTGTAGCGTTGGGTATTAATGCCCACACGCTCATTGCCTTCCTCGAAAATGCCGCGCGGCTCGCCGAAATAGACGCCCGAGGTCAGCTCGCGCACGATCATGATGTCGAGGCCAGCGACGATGTCTTTTTTGAGCGATGAGAAATCGGCCAGCGCGTCAAAGCATTGTGCCGGGCGCAGGTTGGAATACAGGTCCATTTCCTTGCGCAGGCGCAGCAGGCCGCGCTCGGGCTTGAGGCTGAAATCCAGATCGTCATATTTAGGACCGCCGACAGCGCCCAGCAGAACCGCGTCGACCTCTTGCGCTTTGGCCATGGTCTCGTCTGACAATGGCTTGCCATGAGCGTCATAGGCCGCACCACCGACCAGATCCTCGCTCACGTCGAATTCCAGGCCGCGATTGGTGCCGTACCAGTCGATGATGCGGCGCACTTCGGCCATGACTTCGGGGCCAATTCCGTCTCCGGGCAGGATGAGGAGCGAGGGGTTGGACATGAAGGATCTCCTTGCGTTTGACAGCAAAGGCCCTAGCGCCTGCGTCGCATCGGGTCAATGAGACGAGCGGGCATAAACGCAGGTTCTACGCGGGAAATTGGATTTCTTGGCTTTGCGCCTTGGAAACCGGTCAGAGAGAAGCCTTCAAACCCTCGGTCAGCAGGTCCCAGACACGGCGGATTCGCGGCGTTTGTCGCATCGCCTGTGGCGCGGCCAGCCAGACTGGAAGCACCGGAATATCGACATCCAGTGGCAGAACCTCGACCAACGGATCGGATTCAGCAATCTGCACTTGGCTGAAGCCAATACCACATCCGGCGCGGATCAGCTCCCAATAGGCGCTTTGCAGATCACAGCGAGTAGCAAAGCTTCCTTTGCTGGCGGGCCAACCCTTTTGGCGCATTTTGGTGATGATCTGCTCATTGGCATCGAAGCCAACCAGATCATGATCGAACAGATCCTCGGGTTTTTCTGGCCGCCCTGCACGGTCCAGATACGAGGTGGCGGCACAGAAACACAGGGGAACATCCCCGAGATAACGCGAGACGATATCCATCTGCTCGGGCCGGTACATGCGCACGGCGATGTCGGCCTCGCGATACAACAGGTTTTCGGTCGCATCTGTGGCCACCAGTTCCAGCTGAATCGCAGGTTCCTGGGCACGGATTTGCGCCAGGATAGGCGGCAGCAGGTGATGTGAGGCAAAGACCGATGCTGTGATGCGGACCGAACCTTCCAGCTGTTGCGACTGCCCCGCTGCCGTAAGACTAAAGGTGCTCATGGCCGTATGCATTTGCTGCGCCATTGGCAGTAACTGCGTGCCGACCTCGCTTAACTTGAGCCCGCGCGCATGGCGGTCGAACAGGGATACGCCCAGCTCATCCTCAAGTGCGTGGATCTGGCGCCCCAGCGTCGGCTGGCTGCGGTCCAAACGCCGCGCGGCAGCAGATAAAGATCCGGTTTCGGCCACGGCCAGAAAGCTCTGGATCAGGGACCAGTCGGAATGGGTAATAGATCTGTCCATTCAAAAATGAATACACGTTCTGCAGTTTTCGGCAATTCCTTTAAGTATTTGTATGGCTAGATTGATCCGGAAAGGAGCGTGTCATGCAGCAATCTGTGCTTATTCTGGGGGCCAATGGCCGATTTGGTCGCAACGCTAGACTTGCGTTTCAAGAGGCCGGTTGGTCTGTTCGCGCATTCAATCGCAAAGCGGACAGGCTGGAGCAGGCCGCGCAGGGGGTTGATGTGATCGTCAACGCGTGGAACCCGCCTTATACCGATTGGGCGCAATTGGTGCCTGGCTTGCATCGTCAGGTGATCGATGTGGCGGCGCAGACTGGTGCAACCGTGATCGTACCCGGCAATGTCTATGTCTTCGGTGCAGAGACCCCGGGCCCCTGGTACGGAGGCAGCCCGCATCGCGCGCAAAACCCGCTGGGCCGGATCAGGATCGAGATGGAGGAAGCCTACCGAAGCTCATCCGTCCGGACGATCATCCTGCGCGCTGGCGATTTCATCGACACTTGCGCTTCGGGCAATTGGTTCGATCAGATCATGATCAAAGGTTTGTCCAAGGGTCGTCTGACGTATCCCGGCAACCCAGATATCCCGCATGCTTGGGCCTATCTACCTGATTTGACCCGCACCGCAGTGATGCTGGCCGAGATGCGGCATGAGCTTCCTCGGTTCTGCGACGCCCCCTTTCCCGGCTACACGCTGACGGGCACTGAGATCGCGCAATCGCTGTCCCGCGTTACCGTGCAGGAGGTTGCGATCGCCAAGATGGAGTGGTGGCCCATAAAACTAGTACGCCCGTTCTGGCGTATGGCCCCGCACCTGCTTGAGATGCGATACTTATGGGATCTTCCACACCAGTTGGATGGCGCCTTCCTGTCAGAACTGATCGAGGATGTACCGCACACCGATGTGGATCAGGCGATGCGGTCAGCCATCGCACACAAGAACAGGATCGGGTCTTTGAGTACCGCGAAGTCTCATCGGGCCGTAACGTCCACCCAAACCAGCCGATGACGGCTGGCTTGCTCGGCGCTGTCTCTTTGCTCATCGTCGGGGTGCGGCCAGAATATGCCCGCATCCACAACCTGCAGATCGGCGGATGGTAATACATAGTCTACACGAAGCGCGCCAACCGCTTTCCAATGCACGGTTGCGATCTCGCCCAATGGAGACTTGGGTTGCGGGTCCTGTAGGCGTGGATCGGAGAGCAGTGCTGCGATAGCCTCGGTTCGGCCATCACTGTGTTGCGGGTCGAGATTGGCGTCACCCGCGATGACAAAGGGGGCGCTTGGTACGGGGCCAAGACCACCGTCCATCAGTACCGACCAGAACCGGATTTCATCCCGGTTGCGCAATCCGTTGCGATCTTCGTGGCCGTCAAACACCGGGGGCGTTGCATGGAAGGTCATCAGGTTCAGCCGACCCAGAGGTGTGTTGACCGGGACGATCCAATGTCCGGTTGATGACAAGCGTTGAGCGTCTCGCGCATGCTTAGAAGGATAGGGCTTGCCGTCTGAGACAGGTAACTCTGCCCCGGGCAATTGCTTCCACAACAGCGTTTCGAACGTCTGCGCTTCGGCGCTCAGGATTTCAAACTGCGATAGCACTGCCATCCCGCCATGGCCGGTGAAAAGCCCCCAACCCTGCGCGTCTCCGGGGCCGTGTGTTTTACCATCCCCGTCCAGATCAAGGTCCGTTTCCAGCCCGGAATTCGGCTGAGACGTGAACAGATAGGGATAGTCCAACCCGGCCTCGCGCAACACGTCGGCCAGCGCGGTCAGTGCAAGGGCGTCCAAGTCCCAATCGATGCCCTGAAGCGCGACGATATCCGGTCGTGCGGATGCAAGCACATCGACAACGGCCTGAACCTGCGGGTCAAGCCTCTGGATGTCGCGCAGCAGAAGTCCAGGACCCTTGCGGCTGAGCTCGGTATTGTAGGTTGCAATACGCACCACGTCTGCTTGCGCCACTGCGGGGAGCAAGAGCAGGACCAGGGCGCGGATCATGCGGCCTGAGCGGTCTCGGATGTTGAATAGGCGCGGCGCTTTTCGACGATCAGCCCGGCAATGCGCAAGGTAGCCATGCCTCGCATGATCATGCTGGCGGGCAGGAAGGCCCAGGCGCTCATGGTCCAGATCAGGGTCTGCGGATTGCTCAGCGAGATCGGATTGGCGAAGTTGGTCAGCAGCTTGATTACAGCAGGGATCAGGAAAGGTAACAGAACGCCGATACAGATATTCAGACGGCCATCGCGCTGAAGGCGGTTGACCACGTCTCCGCCCTTGGTGGGGTCAAACAGCGGCAGGTTGGTCCAGACATTGAATGCCCCATTCCCGGTAGGCCATCCCTTCAGTTTCACAGCATAGGCAAAGCTTGCAATCGTCACCAGCGCCGCGACATAGGCGATGCTGGCGGTTATGCGCACCAGCTCTACCAGCGGCGCGCTGGCATCAGCCGGGAGCATCAACACGATCAGGCGTACCGGCGAATACGGGAAATCGACCACATTTGCGACTGCCAGACCCACAGAATATGAGAATGTGGTCAGCTGTGTCGGAGCGTAGCCATTCTTACAGATCAAGGTCAGGAAAGTGACCATCGAGAACAGTCCGACAAACCGCAACCGGTTTACCGGCGGGGCATCGCGAAATTCGATAAAGCTGGGAAAGGCAGAGTTATATTCGGCAAATGTCAAGATAAACGCGAGGATCGCGAGAAAGACCACTATTTCGGTCCCGTTCGTCGATGTTACTGGCAGGTACAACGCGGGGGTCAGCACCAGAAGCGCAACCAATATTCCACGTATCGCCGCCCCTGTTGTGCGCGCAATCACTATCCGAACCCTTTTTCAAACTGGACCAGCCGGTCTTTGCCAACTTGGTTCCAACTTGTGCCCGCCCGTTTGTTAAAGTGACGGATGCCTCGTTTCCGACACCTTGGACGATAAGCGGCATTCCGCTCAAGCCAGGGTGCAGATAACACGTGATTTCGGGCAAAAAGATGGCGCAACTGGTGCGGGATTGCATCATTTTCGACGCAAATCCGACGTGTATCTCAAAATGAGACCTAGATGTTGTGGTTTTGTGGTTTTCAACCCCTAAAATGCGAATGGGGTCGCGACTGCGACCCCATAGGGTTGAGTGCCCACAGAATCATCCACAGAATCATACCCAGGGTCGGGCCTGACTCGCGTGATCCTCGAATTTGTCGATGTGGTGGTCTTTTTCCATCGTCAGGCCGATATCATCCAGACCGTTCAACAGGCAGTGCTTACGGTGGGGATCGATGTCAAACTCGATGACCAGTCCGTCCGATGTGGTGATCTGCTGATCTTCCAGATGCACGGTCATACGGGCATTTTCGCCTTTGTGCGCGTCATCCATCAGGATCGTGTGATGTTCTTCCTCAACCACGATGGGCAGAATGCCGTTCTTGAAGCAGTTGTTGAAGAAGATGTCGGCGAAGCTGGTCGAGATCACCACCTTGATGCCGAAATCCTTGATTGCCCAAGGCGCGTGTTCCCGCGACGAGCCGCAGCCGAAATTGTCACCTGCCACCAGAATCTCGGTGTTGCGATAAGCGGGTTTGTTCAGAACAAACTCTTCGTTCTCGCCGCCATGATCATGATAGCGCATCTCATCAAACAGAACGACGCCAAGACCCGACCGTTTGATGGTTTTCAGATGCACTTTGGGGATGATCATATCGGTGTCGATATTGATCAGCGGCATTGGGGCGGCCACCCCGTGGACTTTTTCAAACTTTTCCATGTTCTACACTCCTGCGAGAGAGGGCCGCGCCCGTATCCCGCGTTTAAGCTTCTTTCGCTTCTGTTGTTTCGTCCTTGGGTGCGTTCTTGACGAAGAACGCCATGAAGACCAATCCGAACCCGTTGAACAGCATCTCGATGCCCAGGAAAATCCCCAAAATGCTCAGCAGCGCCTGCGGCTCCTGCCCCACATAACTCCAGATGATACCGGCCAGCACGATCGACAAGATGCCCGAGATCAGCGTTGGCCAGAAGAACTGGGTTCCGCGCATCTGGAAGGACAGGATGATCCGCGCGATGCCGCCTGCCATGAACAGGATCAGCACCACGGTCGCCAAGGTCAGTGTGCCCTGCAGCGGGTGATCCAGAAAGGACCAGCCAAGGAACAGCATGACCGCACCCATGATGAGTGACAGGATTTTATTGCCGGCGCCTTCAACGGTGAAGCCCCCCACAACCTGCAAACCGCCGCAGATCAGCAGCAGCACTCCGGTCACCACCGTCACGGCAATCGACGCCACGACCGGTGCACCCAGAACGAAGATGCCGAACGCGATGGACAGTAGCCCCAGCAGAAGCCATTTGACCCAGTCACTCATGTCTCAATTCCCTCAAAAGTTGTTTATGAGGGCAGCTTACATCAACTCTCGGACGTCTGTAAGTCGTCCTGTGATGGCAGCTGCGGCGGCCATAGCCGGGCTTAGCAAGTGGGTCCGTCCACCGCGTCCCTGACGGCCTTCAAAGTTGCGGTTCGAGGTCGCGGCACAGCGCTCGCCCGGTTGCAACTGGTCGGGGTTCATCGCCAGACACATCGAGCATCCCGCCAGACGCCATTCGAAACCGGCCTCTTTGAAAATCTCGGCCAGGCCTTCTTCTTCGGCCTGAGCGCGGACAAGGCCCGATCCCGGCACGACCATGGCACGCATGCCGTCCTTGATCTTTTTGCCTTTCAGGATTTCGGCTGCAGCGCGCAGGTCTTCGATCCGGCCATTGGTGCAGGACCCGATAAAGACGGTGTCGATTTCCACATCGCTGAGTTTCTGACCGGCTTCCAGCCCCATATACTCGATAGACCGGCGGGCCGCGTCGACCTTGCCGCCTTCGAAATCCTCGGGGTGAGGTACGGATGCGGTGATCGGCAGCACGTCCTCGGGGCTGGTACCCCAGGTCACAACCGGTGCGATGTCTTCGCCGCGCAAGGTGATGACTTTGTCGAAATGCGCGCCTTCATCAGTGTAGAGCGTTTTCCACCAGTCCATCGCAGCTTCCCATTGCGCGCCTTTTGGGGCGTGCGGGCGGCCTTTGACATATTCAAATGTGGTCTCGTCCGGCGCGATAAGGCCAGCGCGCGCACCGCCTTCGATCGCCATGTTGCAGACGGTCATGCGACCCTCCATCGAAAGATCGCGGATCGCTTCGCCGCAATACTCGATGACATAGCCGGTGCCGCCAGCGGTACCGGTTTCCCCGATCACGGCTAAAGTGATGTCCTTCGCGGTCACGCCCGGCTGCAATTTGCCGGTGACTTCCACCTTCATGTTCTTGGATTTCTTTTGGATCAGGGTTTGCGTGGCCAGAACATGTTCAACCTCGGACGTGCCAATGCCGTGGGCCAGTGCGCCAAACGCGCCATGGGTGGCGGTGTGGCTGTCGCCGCAAACCACGGTCATGCCGGGCAGGGTCCAGCCCTGTTCGGGGCCGACGATGTGCACGATGCCCTGACGAACGTCATTCACCGGGTAATAGTGAATGCCAAAATCCTTGGCGTTCTTGTCCAGCGCTTCGACCTGAATACGCGATTCCGGGTTTTCGATCCCGTTCACACGATCCGGCGTGGTGGGCACGTTATGGTCTGGTACAGCAATGGTCTTTTCCGGTGCGCGCACCTTGCGGCCCGCCATGCGCAACCCTTCGAAGGCTTGCGGGCTGGTAACCTCGTGCACCAGGTGGCGGTCGATATACAGCAGGCAGGTACCATCATCGGCTTCATGCGCGACATGGGCATCCCAGATCTTGTCATAGAGTGTTTTGGGGGACATCTGTCCTCTCCCCGTATGTAATGAGAAATAGCTGGCGAGGTGGCTTAGGCCGCGGATAGGCGGGCCAGAACCGTGCGGGCAGCCCCATAGAACCGCTCGCGCAGGCGTGCGCGATCTTCCAGGTTCTGTTCTTGGGCCACGATGAGTCTCATGCGCATCAGATATAACGCGTCTGGCCTTCGATCAAGGCGCAATACGGTCCGGGCTTGCATCGATCCAAAGGGATGTCCAAGCTGACCCACATGAATCAGGACCTGCTACCGGAAACCCTGTCAGAGCTATATGCGAATATGGCGGCGGCGTTCTCTTCTCAGTTTGAGAATCTAGTTGAACTGATCGTCACGCCCGGATGGCGGCAATACCAGTTGGCAATCATCCTGTTCCTTTGGATGCTGGCCTATCTGCTCAGATTGTTTTCCCAAAATCGTTGGGACGCTTGGGCCAGGGCGCGGGTTGGATGGCCGAAATGGCGCCTGCGCATTCTGGTCCAGCTCATGCGCCGGTTGACGCTGGTCTATTTTGTTGCGCTTTCCGGTGGGTTGTATCTGGTGATGCAACAGGTCACATGGCCATCGCGCAGTTACATCATTGGCGTCTTCGCCACGCTTGCCGCAGCCTGGCTGGTCATTGCGCTGGCGTCGCGACTGGTGCGGAACCGAACGCTGCGGCAGATATTCAAGTGGTCAATGTGGATCTACGCGACGCTGATTGCCTTGGGCTTGACCGACGATGTCGCGGGGTTTCTCGACGGTATGGCCATTGCCATCGGCGATCTGAACATTTCGGCACTGGGTATTCTGAAAGCCGCACTGCTGATCGGTGTATTACTCACTCTGGCGCGGTTGGGAGCAGGCGTTGCCGAGCGCGGCCTGAAACGCAACGACGATATCTCGCCGTCAATGCAGGTGCTGCTGGCCAAGGGCATACAGGTTGTTCTGTACGGCGCCGTTTTCATGGCGGCCATCCGCACACTGGGGTTCGATCTGACCGGCATAGCGCTGCTGTCGGGCGCGATTGGTGTGGGCATCGGCTTCGGGTTGCAAAAGGTCGTGTCGAACCTGATTTCGGGGATCATCATCCTGATGGATCGGTCGATCAAACCCGGCGATGTCATTTCACTGGGCGATACCTTCGGGTGGATCAATGCGTTGGGCGCGCGCTATGTCTCGGTCGTGACGCGGGATGGGCGGGAATATCTGATCCCGAACGAAGATCTGATCACCAATCAGGTGGTGAACTGGTCGCATTCGGACCGGTTCGTGCGGTTGGACCTGACTTTTGGCACCAGCTATAGCGACGACCCCCACAATGTGCGGGCCACGGCGATCCGGGCAGTGCAATCGGTTTCGCGGGTCCTCAGCAGTGACGGGCATGACCCGGTGTGCCATATCACCGGCTTCGGCGACAGCAGCGTGGACTATGTGTTGCGCTTCTGGATCAGCGACCCGACCAAGGGGCTGACCAATATCAGGGGCAATGTGTATCTGGCGCTATGGGATGCGTTCCACGCCGAAGGCATCCAAATCCCCTTCCCGCAGCGCGAGGTCCGCCTGCTGCCCGACGACGCAGACCTGCAACAGCTTGCCAAAGAGTGAGCCCGCATCCAGATGCTGTGGCGGCCTTTCATTGAAATGTTGCAATCGCCTTGCTACCTTAATAATACCCCTGCGCCGGGGTTTTGCGGCGCACAGCAAAGGAGGACTATGTCCTGTCTCTACATACCCAGGCGGGTTTACCTGCCGAAGACGGGGCCAAGGTAATGGCCCACTCTCAGTCAATCAGCGACACGCTGCTTGAACGCATCCTTTCCTCACTTTCCGATGACAAGGCCGAAGATGTTGTGCAGATCAATCTGCGTGGTAAGTCCTCGGTTGCGGATCACATGGTGATTGCTTCGGGTCGGTCGACCCGCCAGGTCGCAGCCATGGCGGAAAAGCTGACGGATCGCATCAAGCAGGAGTTTGGTTTCACCTCGAAGGTCGAAGGCAAGGATGCCGGCGACTGGGTGTTGATCGATACGGGCGACGTGATCGTTCATATCTTCCGCCCCGAAGTGCGTGAATTCTACCAGCTGGAAAAGATGTGGCTGCCTGCGGGCGGCAGCGCCTCAGCCAACTGAGGCGCCATCCTGGCCTGTATTGAAAGGCCGGAGGCGAGAGAGATATGCGTATCAGCATAGTTGCGGTCGGGCGATTGCGCGCCGGACCCGAGAAGTCCCTGCTTGACGATTACCTGACCCGATTTGACCGGACCGGCCGTGGCTTGGGCCTTGGTCCTGCGCAGGTGATCGAGGTCGAAGACAAGAAAAACGCAGGCATGGGGGCCGAGGCCGCGCTGCTGCGCAAGGCGCTGCCCAAGGGGGCGGTGATCTGCACGCTGGATGAGCGCGGGCGGGTCATGTCCTCACCGGAATTTGCGAAAAAGCTGGGTAATTGGCGTGACGCTGGGCGGCAGGATCTCGCGCTGATTATCGGAGGAGCAGACGGAATTGACCCTTCACTGCGCGCCGAGGCGGATTTTTCCATCTCTTTCGGGTCAATGGTCTGGCCCCACATGCTGGTCCGTGTGATGTTGGCCGAGCAACTCTATCGGGCCGCAACCATTCTGTCTGGCGGCCCCTATCACAGGGTCTAAAACGAGTCTGACATGGCGCAGCTTCTGATTGTCTATCATTCGCGCACAGGCGGTGCCCGGCAAATGGCTGAGGCGGCAGCTGAGGCGGGTGGGGATGAGGCAGATATCGTCTTGAAAACCGCAGATCAGGCCGGGCCCGAAGACTTGCTGGCCGCCGACGGCTACATTTTCTGCGCCCCCGAAAACCTCGCCGCAATTTCGGGCCTTATGAAAGAGTTCTTCGATCGCAGCTACTATCCCGTTCTGGGCCGGATCGAGGGTCGCCCCTACGCACAGATGATCTGCGCCGGGTCCGACGGAGAGAATGCCGCACGCCAAACCGCCCGCATCGCCACCGGCTGGCGGTTGAAAGAAGTGCAGCCGCCGCTGATCCTGTGCACCCATGCGCAGACGCCGGAAGCGATACTGGCCGAGAAGGTTATCCCCCAAGATCAGTTGGATAAATGCCGCGAAATTGGCGCAGCGATGGCAGCAGGTCTAAGCCTAGGGGTGTTTTGACCCTCAGTTCAGGTCGATCACGGTGGTGTCGTCGCTCCACCCCCCGACATTGTCGCGGGCCTGGATCTGGACCTGGGTGGTGCCTTCTGGAATGGCAACTCCGCCAAGGGATCGGGTGAAGGGCTGTTCATCAACATGCGGGTGGTGCAACACGCGCATACCCAATTCGGTCCCGTCCATGTCCAGAACACGCCAGCCATCTGCGTAATCGTCCCAGCCTGTGTCCGGGTGGCGGATTGTGACGTCGAATCGCCAGGTTTCACCATTGCGCTGGGCGGTGACGTTTTCGATCACCGGAGCATCGGCAAAGGCGGGGGTGGCCAGCAGGGCGCAAAGAACAAGGTATCTCATGTGGTGATCTTACCTTGTCTTGCCCACCGTGACGATCACGATCCGGTGTCGAGCAAAATCGTGCGCGATTGCGATGCAAATTCCCGCCGATAGAGCATGGCCATCGTGATCACCGTGCCCAGAACCAACGGTATTGGTCCCAGAATCCAAGCCGCCGCGGCCAACGCAAAATAGGTAGCACGTAACGCGCGGTTGAAACTGCGCGCCGCGGTGACACAGATCTCGGCTGCCTGTGCGGCGCGTGGGTAAGCTGTGGGGTCGTCAGGCTCATTCGGGACTGCGGCCATCAGCACCGCGCAATAGCCGAACAGGCGATGTGCCCAGACGTATTTCAGGAATGCATTGGTCAGAAACAGAAGGATGATCAATATCTTGACCTCCCATACCAATGCGGGTGCTGTACCCAGTGCCAAATCCTCGGCCAGCCCGGCCAAACGCTGAGGATTGCCCAACAAAGCAAGTCCTCCGCCGATAGCGATCATGGTTGTCGAGGCAAAAAACGTGCTTCCCTGCCGCATCGTGCCAACCACTTGCGCATCGAACATGCGCGGCTGTCGGGTGACCATTTCTTTCATCCAATCCCGGCGATAGCCATCCATGATGCGACTGACCGAGGGCTTCTGAGCGGAGGCGTTTTCAACCCGCCAACCGATCCAAAGCCAGGACCCCAGCAACAGCAGCAAAGCGGCATAGTCGGGCAGGGAAAAAGGAAGGGATTGAGCGATCCAGGACATGACTGCGACACTAAGTCGGAAGATCGAAACTTGCCAGATGCAGAAATTGGTAATATTATTTTACCAAATTGGAGGATCAGCCATGGAAATGCCCCAGCCAAATCCCGATGTACTTGCGCGAAAGCACCGCGTTCTGGCGCGACTGCAGCAAGTTCTACCCGAGGATGCGGTGATCCACGACCCGGCAGAGACACGCGCCTATGAATGTGACGCGCTGACTGCGTATCGCTGCCCGCCGATGCTGGCGGTGCTGCCGTCGACGACACAAGAGGTTTCGGATGTTTTGCGTATCTGCCACGAGGAGGGCGTGCCCGTGGTTCCGCGCGGTGCAGGAACGTCGCTTGCGGGCGGGGCGCTGCCGACTGCGGATTGCGTGATTCTGGGTGTGGCGCGCATGAACGACGTGCTGGAGACCGATTATGACAACCGCTTCATTCGCGTTCAGACCGGCCGTACCAATCTGAGCGTAACTGGAGCGGTAGAGGAAGAGGATTTCTTTTATGCACCAGACCCTTCGTCGCAACTGGCCTGCGCCATTGCGGGGAACATTGCGATGAATTCGGGTGGGGCGCATTGTCTGAAATACGGGGTGACCACGAACAACCTGTTGGGTGTCAAGATGGTGATGATGGATGGCCGCGTAGTCGAGATCGGCGGCGCGCATCTGGATTCTGGCGGACTGGACCTGTTGGGCGTGATCTGCGGGTCCGAAGGGCAGCTGGGTGTCGTGACCGAAGCAACGCTGCGTATCCTGCGCAAGCCCGAAGGCGCACGGCCCGTGCTGATGGGGTTCGATGACAATGAGGTGGCCGGTCAGTGCGTTTCTGACATTATCAAATCGGGCATCCTGCCGGTGGCAATCGAGTTCATGGATACCCTTTGCATCAAGGCTTGCGAAAACTTCGCCCATGCTGGCTATCCTGATTGCACGGCCTTGCTGATAGTCGAGGTTGAGGGTTCTGAGGCCGAGATCGACGATCAGCTTTCCAAGATCATTGAAATCGCCAAGCGCCATAACCCGGTTGAACTGCGTGAGAGCCAATCGGCCGAGGAAAGTGCCAAAATCTGGCTGGGCCGGAAGTCGGCCTTTGGCGCGATGGGGCAGCTGAACGATTACATGTGCCTCGATGGTACGATTCCGGTGTCCTCGCTGCCCGAAGTGCTGCGTCGGATTGGAGAGTTGAGCGAAGACTATGGTCTGCCTGTGGGAAATGTCTTCCATGCAGGGGATGGCAATATGCACCCGCTGATCCTGTTTGACGCCAACAAACCCGGCGATCTGGAGAAATGCGAGGCCTTTGGTGCGGATATCCTGAAACTGTGTGTTGATGTCGGCGGTTGCCTGACCGGAGAACATGGCGTGGGTATCGAAAAACGGGATTTGATGTCGCACCAATATACGCCTGCCGACCTAGAGGCGCAGATGGCGGTGAAGGACGTGTTCGATCCGCAATGGCTGCTGAACCCGGCCAAGGTGTTTCCGCTGGATGTGTCCGAAGCCCGCCGCGTAGCGCAGATGGCGGCGGAATAGGGGGCTCTGCCCCCGCCGCGCTTTGCGCGCCTCCCCCGAGGTATTTTTGAACAGAAGAAGTGATATGAGACCTGAGACAGAGATGGAGCTGGCCGATATCGTGGCCGGGTTGAACGAGCCGGTGCGTATTCAGGGCGGAGGAACGCGCGGCGTGTTTGGGCCTGAACCGGTTTTGAGTACGGCGGGGTTGAGTGGCATAACGCTCTATGAACCGGGCGCGCTGACTTTGGTGGCGCAGGCGGGGACTCCGGTGACTGAGATCGAGGCGGCGTTGGCAGCGGAAGAGCAGCAACTGGCGTTTGAGCCTGCCGATTACCGGGCTTTGTTGGGAACCTCGGGTGAGTCGACCATAGGCGGGGTTGTCGCTGCCAATATCTCGGGTCCGCGGCGGATACAGGCCGGGGCGTGCCGGGATTTTCTGCTGGGTGTGCGATATGTCGATGGGCGGGGGCAAGTCATCAAGAATGGTGGGCGAGTGATGAAGAATGTCACCGGCTATGATTTGGTCAAGTTGATGGCCGGGTCGTGGGGCACTTTGGGAGTGCTGAGCGAGGTGTCTCTGAAAGTGCTGCCAAAGCCAGAGGCTGTGGCGGTATTGGGCATGCCGGTCACGCAGGTATCAGCCGCAGTTCAGATGCTGTCGGCTGCGTTGAAATCCCCGTTTGAGGTGAGCGGTGCCGCTTATGATCCCGAATTGGGTCAGGCTCTGTTGCGGATCGAAGGGTTTGCCGACTCGGTCGCGTATCGGATCGGTCAGTTGCAACGTGAGCTTTCCGCGTATGGCGAGGCTGCCCAGATCGAAGAGCCAGAGGAGACATGGCGCGCGATCCGGGATGTGGGCAGGTTTGAGGACAAGGAAGGCGATGTTTGGCGCATTTCCACAAAACCCTCGGATGCGGCGGAGGTTGCGGCGCGGCTGGAGGCCAAAAACCTGCTGCTGGATTGGGGTGGTGGGCTTGTTTGGGCGCTTGTGGATGCGGGATCAGATATTCGCGCGCGACTGGGCGAATTTGATGGGCACGCCACGCTTGTTCGCGCCGCGCCGGAGACGATTCAAACACTTGGCCGGTTGCAGCCCGAGCCCGAACCGCTGGCAAGCTTAACGCGGGACTTACGGCGGAAGTTCGATCCGAAAGGCCTTTTTAATCCTGGGCTTATGGGGTAGTCAGATGCAAACGACATTCACCGAAGACCAGCTGAAAGACCCGGGAACCCGGCGCGCGAATGAGATTTTGCGCAACTGTGTTCACTGCGGATTTTGCACAGCAACTTGCCCGACCTACCAGGTTCTGGGGGATGAGTTGGATAGCCCGCGAGGCCGGATTTACCTGATCAAGGATATGCTCGAGAATGAGCGTTTGCCGGATGAAAAGACGGTGAAACATATTGATCGGTGCCTGTCGTGTCTGGCCTGTATGACGACTTGCCCCTCAGGCGTGCACTATATGCATCTGGTCGATCACGCGCGGGAATACATCGAAAACAACTACAAACGCCCGCTCTCGGATCGTGTCTTGCGCTGGGTTCTGGCGCAGATTCTGCCCTATCCGATGCGGTTTCGCTGGGCGCTGCTCGGGGCCAAGCTGGGGCGGCCATTTCGGTCGCTGATGCCCGATCCGCGATTGCGCGCGATGTTGGACATGGCACCTAAATACATTCCTCCGGTCAGCCGGAACGATGATCCGCAAAGCTTTGCACCCAAAGTGCCGCGCAAGAAACGCGTTGCGTTGATGACAGGCTGTGCGCAGAAGGCGCTGAACACCGATATCAATGATGCCACAATCCGGCTGTTGACCCGATTGGGATGCGAGGTTGTAGTGGCCGAAGGCGCGGGGTGCTGTGGCGCGCTGACCCACCACATGGGCAAAAGCCGCGATAGCCACGCCGCTGCTGCTGCAAATATCCGAGGCTGGACGCAGGAGATGAATGGGGATGGCCTGGATGCGATTGTGATCAACACCTCCGGTTGCGGCACGACGGTCAAGGACTACGGCCATATGTTTCGCGACGAGGATCTGGCAGAGGATGCAGCGCGGGTCTCGGGTATGACGATGGATATCAGCGAGTTGCTGATGCAGTTGGACATACCAGAGCAGGGCGATCAGGGCCTGACGGTTGCGTATCACGCGGCGTGTTCTTTGCAGCATGGGCAAAAGATCAAAACCTATCCCAAGGACCTGTTGAAGCGCGCGGGTTTCAAAGTGGTCGAACCTGCAGACAGCCATCTGTGCTGCGGCAGTGCCGGGACGTATAATCTGATGCAGCCCGAAATCTCTGCCAAGCTGAAAGACCGCAAGGTCAGAACCTTGCAGGCCAAAAGACCAGATATTATCGCTGCAGGGAATATCGGGTGCATGATGCAGATTGGCTCGGCTACCGAGGTGCCGATTGTGCACACCGTCGAATTGTTGGATTGGGTCACAGGCGGGCCGAAACCACGGGCGTTGAGCACCGGGTATATGGCGTCCGATGTGCCAATCTTGCGCTGAACCGGCGTGATGCACCGCCGCATCACGACCTGCAAATTCCCTGACCGCCCTATTTTCGCCGTACCCGCCCCGTAGCACAGTTGGCCGGGGGAATCGAGCGGAGTACCGCGTGCGAAACTGGATAAAAGCAATCGCGCTCTGTGTGCTGCCTATTGCGGCCACCGCGCAGGATAGCGGGCTGAGAAGCCTTGATACATCTGATTCGGGGCGGGATTGGATGGCTGTCGGGCGCCTGGACATCAAAGGCGTTGGGTTTTGCACCGGCACGCTGGTTGCACCAGATCTCGTGCTGACTGCCGCACATTGCATGTACAACAAATCCACGGGCCAACCTATCGATCCGGCGGATATGGAATTTCTGGCTGGCTGGCGCTTAGGTCGTGCGCTGGCCTATCGCGATGTGCGGCGCGTGGCGATTCATCCGGACTATAGTTTCCAAGCAAAGATATCCCAAAATAGCTTCGGTTATGATGTTTCCTTGGTTGAGCTGTGGCAGCCTGTCAGAAACATATCAGTATCTCCTTTTGAGATCGGCGCCGCACCAAAGCGGGGCCAAAAGGTAGGTGTGGTCTCATATGCGCAAAATCGGGCCGAGGCCCCTTCGCTGCAACAGGTGTGCTCGGTCGTGAACCGGCAATCGGATGTTGTGGTGATGTCATGCGATGTGAATTTCGGATCATCGGGGGCGCCGGTGTTTTTGTTCTCTGAACCAGAACCGAAGATCGTCTCGGTTATCTCTGCAAAGGCCAGCATGAATGGGGAAAGTGTGGCAATCGGTACGACTGTCGAGAAGGCGTTCGAATTGCTGCAGGCTGAACTTGAGGCCGGGCGTGGTATCGATTCATCCGCTTTGAGCGGCAGTGGCGGCAAAAATGTCGGAGCGAGGTTTATCAAGCCATGATCAAGACGATACTTACGGCTCTTTTCGGTCTCGCCCTTTTGACAACAACAGCCGAGGCGCAGGCCAACAAACGCAAACTGACGGATCGTGAAGACCTGTACGGGTGGGAGGCGATCGGGCGGCTTGATGTTGGCACGCAGTCGTTTTGTACCGGGACATTGATCGCGCAGGATCTGGTTTTGACGGCGGCGCATTGTGCTTTGGACAGGGCAACCGGCAAGCCATATATGCCCGGTGAAGTCACGTTTCGCGCTGGTTTAAGCAATGGCACTGCGCTGGCTGAGCGCAAAGTGGTGCAAATCGTGCCCCATCCTGGCTATGACGCGGGCGCAGCTTTGTCGGTTGAGAACATTCGCGATGACGTTGCATTGATGCGGCTGGAAGAACCGATCCCCTATTCGGTTGCTGACCCATTTGCCCTGCATGACGGGCGGGTGCCGAATGGGGAAATCAGCATTGCATCCTATGGCCGTGGACGGGCCGAGGCGATCACGCGCGAACGGTCCTGCAGCATTCTGCAACGGCGTCTGGGGCTGATCACTTTCAACTGCGATATCACTTTCGGTTCGTCCGGTTCGGCGATCCTGGCCAAGAACGGCGCGCGTTGGCAGATTCTGTCGGTCGTATCGGCAGTCAGCGTGCGCGGTGGCGAGAAGATCGGGTTTGGGATGGAACTAAAAAATGTCGTCTCTGAGTTAAAGGCGATCATGCGCAGCAATGCGCCTAAACCCAAGGCCTCGATCCGCCGTTTGCAGGTGGGGTCCGACAAATCCAGCTCGGGCGCGAAATTCATCAGCTCGGGCGGGGGTTGAACTCAGTCAAATTGCTACCCATGTGAATTGTACCGGATCGCCACAGATGGGGTTCGGTCTCTCAAATCGCCCGTCCAATTGGAGGGCTGAATTCGTAAATCGCTCAAGGATGAGGATACGACACATGCGTACTTTTGATTTTGCACCGCTGCACCGCGCCACTATTGGGTTTGACCAGATCGCAGACATGATGGACCGCGTTCTGACCAGTGACGTCGCACAGCCCAGCTACCCCCCGTATAACATCGAAAAAACCGATGCCGACACCTACCGGATTTCCGTGGCTGTTGCCGGTTTTTCCGAGGATGACCTGTCTGTAGAAGTGAAGGAAAATTCGCTTGTCGTGGCAGGGAAGAAAGCCGCCGAGGACAAAGAGCGCAGCTACCTGCACCGTGGCATCGCCACCCGCGCGTTCGAGCGCCGATTTGCGCTGGCCGACCATGTCCGCGTCACCGGCGCGAGCCATGAAAACGGCATGCTGAACATCGATCTGAAGCGCGAAGTACCCGAGGCGCTCAAACCGCGCCGGATCGAGATTTCATCGTCCAAAGCGATCGAAAAAGATGTGGTTGACGCCAAGGCGGTCAACTAACACCTCAAAGTTCTGCGACAGTCGCCTCCTCCCAGACTGTCGCAACACACGCCCCGCGTTCCTCCAGACGCGGGGCGTTGTTTTTTTGGGGAAGAGATAGCTAAGCCGCCCAACTGCAAATCTGTGACGTTTGTACTTGCTATCTGAACGGTGACTACGTGGCGGCGCCAGCCTGTTTTTGGGTGAAGCAGCCCCAACCATCATACGACCCGCCAAGGCCTTCGGCCAACTGTTCTAACTCGAATGTAACCGGGTCGAGGCTCTGAGGAGCGTCAACCCTTTGAACCAAGAGGTCGAACGACTTTTTGAGAATGCCCTGTGTTGTGGTCGTCACTTTGAACCCTTTTTGGGTAACAATTCGCTCAAATTCTTTCGCCTGCTTACGGCTATGAAAAATGACTGAGTGATCAATCTCACGCGGTATGCTCAAATCATCGCCGTCGTCTTCCAACCGAAAATAGACGGCTCGATTTTTGATTTCGTTCATTGCAATAGCATTGGGGTATAGGTCCTCAAGATAAGTCTGCCACGCTGCATCTTCAAAGTTGAAAGCTGTTTTTGTGTAGGCGGGGAAAGACTCGTCAAGAGCAGAGACAACTGAATCTGCGGCAGTTTCCGATGAGCCATAGAAATAGAACTTGCGTTTGCGTCCTCCGGTTTGGCGAGCAACGTATTTGATTTGATCGGTTTGACTTGCGAATATCAAGTCTTCTAGGTCCGATAGTGTTTGGTATTCTCCCGCAGTTGTCATGCCGTGGTTTGGGTCGGGGTAATGTAACTTAACTTCGATACAATGAAACACGTTGAGTTTTAGTACTGGTGCAACATCAACTAGGGAGAGGTTCACCATCGTCGAATATGGTTTTCCCTCGATTTCACAAGAATAGAAATCCCAGTGTTCTTTTTGTGTGTCTGAAGACATTCTTGCCTCTTGCTTTCATTTAATTGATAGCGCCATCCAATTGATTTGAAAGTCAAACCCTTTCGTACGCAATCACACTGATCAGAGGGTTGACCAAAGTTTTGACCGAATATCCCGCTTGGGAAAATGCGAAACCTAAAGGAAAGGCCCCATGCGTTGCACGCACAGGGCCGATTTCAGGGTGGTTTGCTTGGGTTAGTTCCCAGCCGAAACCGACCCGATCGACCAGAACATCGTCTCGCCCGAGGCATCGTCGACACCGTCATTGTCGGTCATAACAAATGCCTCGCCCGAGGGCAGGATCGCCAGACCTTCGATTTTGTCCAGAACATAGCCGCCGGTTGATGTCAGGTCGGGCAGCAGGTCGCGGACCTCTTGCTTGCTGACAACAGGCAGTTCACTGCCCAGCGGGGCTGGGGTCATTTCCGACAGCGGGATGCGATAGACCATTTTGGTCACGGCGCGATGGTCATGCTGGTTGTCGCGTTCGATGACATAGACGTGGTCACCGAAGGCCACGATTTCCGACAGACCAACCCAGCCTGTTTCCGGGTCTGCCTTGGGGTAGTGCACAGCGCCCCATTCTTTGGTGTCCAGATTATAGGCAACCAATTTCACGTGGTTTTCCGGGTCGTCTTTCCATTCGCGCTGAACGGCCATCCACAAGGTGTCGTCAACCTTGGTGATGCCTTCAAAGCCAAAGCGCTTTTCGACAGCCATCAGTTCCGGCGGCAGACCGATCTCACCCTTGCGGTTCTTGATCAGACCGTCTTTCGAAACGTGGTAGATCGCGTGTGGGATGACGCGGTCGGTGCGGCCTTCAGAGGCGACATAGAAACCGCCCTTGCCATCCAGAGTGATGCCTTCCAGGTCCAGTTTCTGCGCCGGGTTGCCATCCTGACGGTGGATGCGGATCACGTCGACAATGCGCGCCGGGGTCTGGCTGGGGTCAATCTTGAAGATCGACGGCTGGAAGCCATAGAAGCTATCATTGACCGCATAGATCATGCCGTCTTCATCCGCCACCAGACCGGACAGAGCTCCCCACCCAGTCAGCTCATCTGCACCTGCGGAGGTCAAATGTGGATAGTTCGCGGGGGCGTCTTGGTATTCAAAGATCGAAACATGCGCGCGTGGGCCGCCATCTTCGATCAGGTCTTTTTCATTAGCCGATACCAGCAGGTTGCGTTCCGGGATCGCCACATACCCTTCTGGGCCTACACCCGAGGGCAACAATTGTTTCAGAACCGGGTTGGCCGGATCGGTTGCGTCATAAACCCCCACGACTGAGGCGCGTTCGGCCCCGACAAAGATCATCGGCGTGCCGCCAAAGGTGGCTGCGGTCACGCTTTCGGGCTCAACGCCTTTGCTGTCCGAGCGTTTGTCGGGGTAGTGGCCGATCTGGATGATGGCTTTCTCGAAATCGGTGCCGTTCTCATAAACAACGGTGCCGTCCTTGTGGAAGATCGTCCAGCCACGTGAGCCACCCTCGTAGTCGCCTTCATTGGCGGTGGCGAAGTGATTGTCATCGATCCATTTCACAGCGTCGGGTTCGCGCAGGCGACCGGGCTGGCTTTCCGTAAAGATCAACGCGCCGCGTTCGTCGGTGGCGTCGATGCCTTCCAGATCCACGCTGCCTGCCGAGAAATGGCTGATCACGGTGCCATCTTTGTCGACAATCGCGATGTGGTTGTTTTCCTGTAGAGTGACGACGGTTTCACCAAGGCCGTTGATGTCAACGAATTCCGGCTCGGGATCGGTCGGAGCAACCTCGGCCAGACCGGTCAGCGAGGCCAATTTCATGCCCGAACAGTCCAACGCGCCGTCTTTCAGCGGCACCAGTGCCAGTGAACCGGCGGGCAGCTGCGGGATAACACCGTCGTTCAGGTCTTCGTCACGCTCGTTTTCAATCGCAACGGCGACAAAGCTGGCATCAGGCGAAATGGCGACACTGTCGGGTTGACCGCCCAGATCACAAGCGCCGGTTTCCGCCTTGCCCGAGATATCGACCGAGATCAGCTTGCCCGACGGCGCAGTATAGCTTTCCGACGTGTTCACGCCCACAAAGGCTGTTGTACCAACAATCCCAACCGAGGTCGGCTCGCCACCCACCTCCATCGCGCCCAGCGGTGCGGGCTTCGCCGGGTTGGTGATGTCGACCATACCGATCACGCCTAGCGGGCTGTCGGTATAAACCAGCGTCATCCCATCGGCGGTGGCCGCAATGATCTCGGGCGAGGTTTCGCGGGTGGTATCCGCGCCTTCGGCCATGTTCTTGACGACCGGGAAAGATGCAATTCGGTTGAAGTTCATTTCTGCCATGGCCTGACCGGCGGTCAGGGCAAGGGCAGATGTCAGGCAGACAAAGCGCAATGACATCGGTAGGTATCCCCTCTTACTTGGATGAAAAGGGGATGACCTCAGGTCATTGCAGGGATGTGACGGTTTGTTTGCAGTTTTGTGACAAACCAACTAGCTTCGGCGCGCCGGAGCCAGTTCAGATCAGACCGACAGGCAGACGTATTTCATTTCCAGATAGTCTTCCATGCCGTGATGGCTGCCTTCGCGGCCCAAGCCGGATTGTTTGACGCCGCCAAACGGCCCAAGCTCAGTCGAGATGATGCCGGTGTTCACGCCGACGATGCCATATTCCAGCGCCTCGGCCACTTTGTAGACGCGGCTCAGATCCTTGGCATAGAAATACGAGGCCAGACCAAAGATTGTGTCATTGGCCATCGCAATAACGTCGTCTTCGTCCTCGAACTTGAACAGCGGGGCCAGTGGGCCAAAGGTTTCGTCCTGCGCCACCATCATGTCCTGAGTCACGCCGGTCACAATGGTCGGCTGGAAGAACGTGCCACCCAGATCATGGGGCAGGCCACCGGTCAGAACCGCGCCGCCTTTTTCGGTGACATCCTTGATATGCTCTTCAACCTTGGCGACGGCTTCGGCGTTGATCAGCGGGCCGGTTGTGGTGCCTTCGGTCAGGCCATCGCCGACCTTCAGCGCCTCGGTGGCCGCTTTCAGCTTGGCTGCGAATTCGTCGTAAACACCGGCCTGCACATAGATGCGGTTGGCACAAACGCAGGTCTGGCCGTTGTTACGGAATTTGCACATCATGGCGCCTTCGACGGCGGCATCCAGATCGGCATCGTCGAACACGATAAACGGCGCATTGCCGCCCAGTTCCATCGAGCATTTCATAACCTGATCCGCCGCTTGCCGCAGCAAGATGCGTCCCACTTCAGTCGAGCCGGTAAAGGTCAACTTACGCACGCCGGGGTTTTCGCAGAATTCCTTGCCGACCTCGCTGGCGCTGGAGGATGGCACGACATTGAACACGCCTGCCGGGATGCCGGCCTGTTCGGCCAGCAATGCGAGAACCAGCGCTGACAGGGGCGTTTCCGCCGCCGGACGTGCGACAAAGGCGCAACCTGCAGCCAAAGCCGGGCCTGCCTTGCGGGTGATCATCGCATTCGGGAAGTTCCAAGGTGTGATCGAGGCGGCCACACCAATGGGCTGTTTCAGCACCATGATCCGCTTGTCGCGCTGATGGCCGGGAATGGTCTCGCCATGGACCCGCTTGGCCTCTTCCCCGAAATACTCTATGAAGGACGCGCCATATGCGATCTCACCGACGGCTTCAGCCAGTGGCTTGCCCTGTTCCGCGGTCAGGATCTTGCCCAGATCCTGGGCGTTTTCCATCATCAGATCGAACCAGCGCCGCAGGATCACGGCGCGTTCCTTGCCGGTCAGCTTGGCCCATTCCTTTTGCGCGGCCTCAGCCTGTGCAATCGCACCGGCAACCTGAGCGCGGCTAACATCTGCAACCTCGGCCACCACATCGCCGCGTGCGGGGTTGGTGACAGCAAAGGTGCCATCGTCCCCATCCACCCATTGCCCGCCAATATAGGCCTTGGTCACCAACAGGTCAGGGTTTTTTAGGATGGATTTCAGATCGGTTGTTGCGTCCAGCATGGGTCAGCCTCCGGCAGTTCTAGTGTTGCGCGCACTCAATCAGGTGAGGTTAGGATTGTCTATGTCCACTATAGCCATCGGATCAATCCAGATTTGATCAAATTACAATCGCTGCCGGGTGGCTTCGGACCTATCTTTTTCGGCGCGAGTTTGCCAAAGTCTGGTGGAAATTTGGACCCAAAGGGATGTAAATGATCGTAACATTCTCTATCTTATTGGGTAATTGGATAAAAAAGGGACAGCAGAGATGTCGAACCAGCAATTTGAAGCGCTGATTGAAGAAACGCAAAGCAAAGTGCGCGAAAGTCAGTCGCAGATCCAGAATCTGACGTCACGGATCGAAGCGGCCCGCGCCAAGATCGGCACGGCCGAGGCGGATATCGACATCGAAAACGCCACGCTTGAAGACGTGCACTCTCACACAGAGGTGATGAACGCCAATATCGCCGAGCTGATCATGGGTCTCGACGACGTGACCAGCGCGTTTTCTAAGGATTTCGACGAGATGCGCTCGAAAACCGGGTGGGAGTCCTTTGTCGGTGTCTTCTCGAAGGGGAAATCCGAGTCGATGCGGCAGGAACGCATGCGCACCGCCAATATTGATGACAAGCTGCAGGATCTAATCGCCAAATCCGACGTGATCGTTAAACTGCTGGAAGGGCAACTGTCTGTCTTGGAAGACCAGCGCGTCAAGGTCGAGGACAACCTGACCGTCACGCTGGACGACCGCGAGGCGACGGTGGCCGAGCTGGAGGCTTTGCGCGCCGAAATTCAGGGTATGGACCCGACGATCATCACCTTGGAAAACAAGATCAGCGTCGAACAAGACGCGGCCGCACGCACCCAGTTGGAAACCGAACTGGCCGAGTTGAACAAGCAGTACAACGCCAAGGTTCAGGAAGAGCAGGTCAAGCTGGCCAAGTCACAGACGCTGGAGCGCTATATCGAAAAGGGCAAGACCTGGGTCGATTCACTGCAGAACCAGGCGGCGACGCAGATGGTGCTGATCAACAAGCTGCAGACAGACACGCAACAGCGCGTGGTGCTGTATGATGCCTTGACCAAATCGCTGAAGACCGCGCAGCAGCAGGACGTGGCCCACCGCATCAACGAGATCGGCGTGCAGACCGATCAAGAGGCGCAAACCGCCATGGCCGCCATCGGCACCGCGACCAACCAGAAAATGGCCGACATGCTTGAGGCGCATGAAGACCACATGGTCTTTGCCCGCGACGTGCTGGAGAAAAAGGCCAAGGCAGATGAACGCTTTGCCCGCCGGTTCGCCTCGATTGTCGAGAAGCATGATAAGAATTTGTATGGTGGGTAATGCTCAAAAGCCCTCTCGTCAGATTTGTGTGCGTTTCGCTGGCAATGGCTGTGTCACTATATTTGACATACTTGGCCATTGAGAATTCTGTATTCTCATCTGAAGGACCAATCCTCGTTCTTTGGTTTCTCTTGGCTGCTCTATGGACTGTTGGGTTCGCCTACCTGTGCGTACGGTATTGGGTGGCAAACATCTGGCTGTTGGCGCTTTGCGTGAAAGGCTTTGGGAAACTCGGATCGGCTTTTTCTCAAGCCCACCTATACGTTGTGGGTTTCATGAGCCTTAGAAAAAGAAAAAATGACTAACCCCACCCAAGACCATGTCGGCCTGACCGACACCTTCGCCTCGCGCCGCTATTTCCGCAAATTCGAGGTGATCACCGTCCACCTCTTGCGCGTGGCCGCGACGATGGAGGCGGAGGGCGCGATCAGCAAGCAAGAGGTGCGGATCGTGTCGCGTTACCTCTCGGGGCTGCTCTACACCTTCCGCGCGCTTTCCATGAAATACCTGCTGGTCGGGCGCGATACGGGGCGGTTCTTTGGCAGCCTCGCCATGGACAAGCGCGACAGCGGGTTTCCGGTGGCGGCTGAATTGCTGACCATGGCCAATGACGCGCAGCAGGCGCAGGTGCATCTGGCGAATATGCCCTCAACCGATGATCTGAAAACCGACATGGTCCGCACGATCATTGGCGACCGCGAAATCCCCACCAAGCTGCAATTCGCGCTGTCCCAAAGGCTCTATTATGAGGAATTGCTGAAAGGTCAGCTGTTCTGGGCCCGCAACGATCCCGAGTGTCACTGGATCGGGAATGAGACTGACCGGCGCAAGTTCATGATCCACTGGGCGGTTTATGACAGCCAGATCAACCTGCCGGTCATTTACGTGATGCAGTTGGAGGATAGCGGCAAGACGGCTCTGCCCAAGGATCAGCGTCGATGGCCCGAGGTGCAGGCGCATCTGATGGCGCAATCCTTAGGCGGGTTGAAACTGGTGACGATTGCCAAAGGCTTCGATCAGGATTTCGACGACCTGCATCCCAAACACCTGCGCCGCATTCATGTGGGGCCGATGTATTCCTCGGCCTTTACCGAGCAGTCCGGCCCCTTGCGGCAGGTGCTTGAGGATGCGCAGGCCCCCCAAGGGCAGGACTGGGCTTTGGCTTGGACTACCGAAGAGCTGGAAAGCGAAGAGGTGATCGAGGAACGCGCCGGATGGTTCTCGACCGTCGAGCGTGAGGTGTTTGCACTGGACCCGTTTGGCGGGCAGGGGGCCGAAACCGGGGCGACGCGCACGCAGCGCTCGATCATTCTGCCCCAGCGCCCGTTTCAGGTGCTGGCCGAGCGCAACCCTCCGGGCTTTGCCGATGTGCGCAAATTTGTGGTCAGCAGGGCGGGGCAGGTGCTGCGCTATTAGATTTTTTGCCTCCGGCGGAGGTATTTTTGAACAGAAGAAGAATGGGCGGTTTTTGAGATGAGTTTGACGTCAGATCAGATGGAATTGCGCGAAGACGATATTCGCAAGCACTACCCGGCGGCGACGGCCTTGTTGAACGGGTTCGAACACGCGCCGCGCATTGCGAAGCCGGTTGACGTGGCGGTCGAGCGGTCCTCGGGCGTGTCGACGGGGCGGCGGTTTCGGTCCACCACGCCGGGTTTGGTGACACGTCGTACCGTGCGGGCGGATGGGGTGCATCTGGTTGAACGGATCGAGGCCTCGGATGATGGCGATACGCTGGTCTCGCCCCCGCAGGCCACGGCGCAGCAGGCCATTCGGCGCGCGATTGCCATCGCTTTGGCCGTGGCCGAGGCCTATTCGGAACAGACTCCGTTGGCCGATTTGAAGCGGGCCAATCTGGCGGGGGACCTGCCCGCTGCGCGCAAGACCGAATTCTCGGAGCTGCTGACGGCTGAGGCGCTGATCACCGCGCACAGCTTTGGCAACGCGCTAGCCTATCTGATATCGTCCCATCTGGGCGAAACCACGGTTGATCTGGGTGAAATCGAAGAGATTCTGACCGACAATGGCCAGCTTGCCCTGCACGGCGCCTTGTGGGAGCTGGATCAAGTGCTGGCCAAACACGCCCCCGACGACGCGCATCTGATCGCCGCCATCAGCGCCTGTGCTGAGCAACTGATGGACAAGGTCGCCCTGCGCGCGCAATCGGCTGGCCATCTGGCCCCGTTCCAAAACGCCGCCTGGCATATCGAGGCTGACGATCTGACGATCCGGGGGTTCGAACCAGCGTCAAAGGCGAAATCCACCACCCTCACCATGACGTTCAAGAAACCGAACGAGGTGGTCGGCAACCATATCGCCAAGTATCAGGCGATGAAGCTGGCCAAGATGGTGATGGCCTATGATTTCGACCGCCGCCTGAACCCTTTCGCGGAACTCGGCGGGTTTATCTTTACCTTCATGGGCGATGGCAAACCGGGCACCGGCAAGACCACCCTGATCCAGATGATGGCCGGGCTGATCAATGACTATTGCCAGAACGCGGGCTACCCGTTCCGCTATCAGAACCTCAGCACCGACAATATCGACAGCTATCAGGGCAAATCCGGCCAGAACGCTAAGGCGTTTATCAACACGATCATCGACCCCTCGGTCATCGGCTTTGGCACCATCGACGACATCGACCAGCTTGCGGGCAAACGCGGCGACCGACAGTCCTCGGCCGGGCAGTTGGAAATCACCGCCGTGCTGATGGAGAGCTTTGCCGGCGCCAACACTGTCGTGCGCGGCAACTGCACCTTTGGCATGTTCTCGAACTACCCCGAGAATGTGGACGATGCCCTGCGTCAGCGGGCGGGCGCGCGGTTTTTGGTGGACGGGCCGCAAACGCGCGAGGATTACATCGACATCCTGCACCTGCTGATGGGCCGCAACCACGACATTCCACTGGGCGAGCACGAAGCCTATGCCGCACAGGAAATCAAAAAGGCCGTTGCCGCCAGTTTCGAAAGCCACGCCCGCCCGCATGAGGATGCGCTGCTGCAGGTCTATGACCGGGTGTCGGGCGAGATCGGCCAGATGGACACGATTGCCAAGCTGGGCACCTACCTCAAGGCGATCCAGCAGGCGGATGAGCGGTTCACGGGTCGAGCCATCAAGAACATCACCGACGCGGTCAAGGTCCGCGCGATGGATTTTGAACTGCCCGACGAATGGATGGAAAACCCTGACCTGTTCCTGTTCCGCGACTACGACAGCAAGAAAGCTATGATCGAGGACCTGCGCCAGCCGATCACAGTCGAGATGGTGATGCAGGAGATCAACCGCTACGCCGACAGCGAATTCCGCTATGCCGACAAGAGCGACGAGGTCGCCATCGAGAACGCCGTCCGCGAGATGGGCCAGATGGAAGAGGCCAAGCGGCGGTATCTGGAGGGGAAGGGGTGATGGAAGCTGCGCAGCTCATTGCTATCCTGTTGATAGGAGTGTCCTTCGCTTGCTGGACAACGAGCTTCGCCGTTCGCAGTAATTTACCCGTGCCAGAAGGCAAGCTGTTTGCGCTTAGGTTCCTTGTTTGGTTCTCGCTCAGTGTTTGTGTAGGTCCATTTGTCGGTCTTATCCCCTTGTTTCTCGGACTCGGATGGTTTTGGAATTATTATGACCCGAAACAAGTTATGGGCTCTGAAGTTTGGCATTACGCTATTCTGGTCTTACTCGCATTGCCCTACTTGTTTGCACTTGGTCTGGGTATAAGGCTTCAGTTCCGAAACGGTGATCCAGCATGATCCGCCTCATCGAAAAAGGCCTGATGTTCGGCAACCTCGTCCACATCTCAAGCCCGGCTCTGGTCGAGCGGTATAACCGCGCGCTGCAGCATCTGGCGGGCAGGACCACGGCGTTGACGGATTTTCATGTCGATATCTCGGGCTATTCGCCGGAGGTGGGGATTGAGCTGGAGGATGAGCTCTACCTCAATCCCAACGGGGTCAACCGGCAGTTCATCCTGCTGACGACCGAGCAGAAACGCGCGCCTTTGCTGAACGTCAAATTCTCGACCTCGCGCGATATCCTGCGGGAATTCATCGAGATGAACGAGGCGCAGTTGTTCGCCCTGACCGCCACAGATGCGGTGGCCGGAGAGCTGGTGAACTCGGTCTTCAAACTCACCACGCCCAATGATCTTCTAAACCTGCGCAAGATTGAGATTGAGGCCGACACCGCCGGCGGCACCCTGCGCAAGGCGCAGCAACTGGCGGGCATGGTCGAGCAGTTCAAAACCGAAGAGGACGCCTGGTTCGACGATGTGCTGATCGCGAAGATGATCGAGACGGCCAAGGAAACCGGCGACGTCACCCGAAATCCGATCCGCCTGCGCCATACGGATTTTGAGCAGCGGAATTTCTGGACGGCGCATTTCGGCGGGTTGTACCTGTTCCCGGACATGGATCACCCGGCGGCGATTTGCATGGGTGAAAAGCCCGACGATCTGAAAATCAAGTATACCTTTGACCCGTCTCAACGGAACCAGATTGCCAAATTCCTCGACTATAACGATCTGGTCGAACCCATCGTTAAGGCGCGCGGGGTGGATGCGGCGGCGATCCTTCAGCAAAAAATGGATTTCCTGACCGTTGCAGCCGCAGCAGATACCGATGTTGACCTTACGGGTTTGGATCGCCGCGATATGCGGCGCCTGGCGCGCACCCATGCGGATCGCTTGCCTGAGGCTTATCACGGTCTGGCGCAACTATTGCGCTGGGCGACGGATGGCGGACCTTGGCCGCGCATCACCTCGGACCATCCGGCCTATTTCTACACGTTGCGCGCGGCGGATACGCCACAGCGCGATCTGGTCAACATGCTGCTGGCCGAGCTTGCCCCGCTGGACCCGCGCCAGATGTTCATTTGTCATAAAGAACTGTTCTACAAAACCTACAAAGGCTGGTCGGAACCCAAGAAAGCCTATGTTGCTGATTTCCTTGAGCGCGAGTATCAGGTGGACAAAGCCGGCGCGCGCGAAGCCTTGTTCGGGCATGAGCCGGATATGTCCGGTGAGGATCGGGTCAGCGAGGATGTGATCGCGCGGGTCGGCCCTTGGGGTTCGATAAGGAAAGGCTGAGATGTTCGGAGCGATGCGCCTGTTTCTGATCCTGCTGGTGATCCAGACGGTCGCGTATGTTGCGCTGTCCCTCTATTCGCGCGGCGCACGTCGTCGCAAGCTTGAGGCGTGGTGGGACGAAAAGGGCAAGCGCGGCAACAAACAGGCCTTTGTCGAGCGCGGTCTGCACGTCTATGACAATTCGTTCCGGCGAAAACTGATCCTGGGCGTCTATGTCGTGCCTTGGGTGGCGATTGGCGCGCTGATCTATATTGTGAATTATATGTGAGGGTTCGGGCATGGCCTATTTGAAATGGGCATTGATCATCATCTTTTGGGGTGCGATTGCGGTCGTTCTGCAGTACTCGCTGCCGCAGCGCGATATCGTGCGGATTGTGAACACTTACGAAGAGCGGCAGGATCTGAACGACTGGACCCGGATCTTCTGGTCCGAGCCGGATGATCAATCGACCAGCCTGTCGAACCGCGATGTTCAGTTCATCCAGGCGGTGCGCGCTAATGGTAAGCCGATCGTTTACAGAAACGAAGACACCAGCTGGGGCTGGCCGCCTTATTTTAAGTTCGATACTGCTAACCTTTATACCGAAGCCAACGATGCGATTTCGGATAAGGATGACCCCGACTGGGTCGCAGTGACCCATTATGGCTGGCGCAACGAATTTATGTCGATCTTTCCCAATGCGGTTTCTCTAAAACATGTAGATGGCCCGGATGTGCGCCTGATCCCATGGTTCAATATCATCTTCCTGACCGTTTTCTTTGCCATTATCTGGGCGATCTGGGTGCGCTGGCGCAGGTTCCGGCAGCGCCGCATCGATCCGATGCTTGAGAGTGTTGAGGACAGTCTTTATGCGGCGGGTGATGCGATTGAAGAGCGGCAGAATGGGTTCCGCCGTTGGTTGGATAGCTGGAAATCCAAGTAAGGCGTGGCCCTCTATCAGCGTACAATGAACTCTGCGTGAAGCGCACCGGCGGCTTTGATCGTCTTCAGGATGTCGATCATGTCGCGGGGCGACACGCCGAGGGCATTCAGCCCGGCGACAACCTCGGACAAGGTCGTGGCCTCGGGGATTTCAGCCAACCCTGTGCCTTCTTCTTCCTCGATCCCGGCAACGGTGCGGGGCACCACGACGGTCTCGCCTCGGGCAAACGGGTTGGGTTGAACGGCAATCGGCGCCTCTTCCACGGTTAGGGTCAGGTTTCCTTGTGAAACCGCGACCCGTGAGATACGGACTTCCTGCCCCATTACGATGGTGCCCGATCTCTGATCAACCACCACGCGTGCTTTGGTTTCCGGTTCAACAAGGATGTTTTCAATCCGCCCAATCGCATGGGCGGTTGATACCGATTGCGTGGCCACAATATTCAGCTCGACCGTACCGGAATCCCGCATTATGGCCACCGCGCGGTTGAACTCTGTGTTGATTGCAGTTTCGATCCGACCGGCGGTGGTGAAATCCGGCTCGCGCAAGGCAAGCCGCATTTGCGTCAGAGCCGAGAGATCGAAGTCGATTTCTCGTTCAACTCGTGCGCCCGAGGGGATCACACCAGAGGTTGGAACACCTTGTACGACCGAGGCGGCATCGCCTTCGGCAACCGCCCCACCTGCCAAAACCGTGCCTTGCGCCACAGCGTAAATCTGACCATCCGCCGCATTTAATGGGGTCATAATAAGGGTCCCACCAAGCAGGCTGCCGGAATCGCCGATCGCTGAAACGGTTACGTCAATCTGGCCGCCAACGCGCGCGAATGGGGGCAGGCTGGCCGTCACCAGAACGGCTGCAACGTTTTTGGGTCGGAAGTCTTCGCCGGTAACGTTCACACCCAAACGTTCAAGGATGTTGGACATGATCTCTTCGGTGAACGGTGAATTGCGCAGGCCGTCGCCCGTGCCATTCAGACCAACGACTAAGCCATATCCGACCAGGTCGTTGCCGCGGACACCGTCGAAATCCACAAGGTCTTTCAGCCGGATTGCACCCGCTGAGGCAAGACCGGGAAGAAGAAGCAAGAGGAAAGCAAGAACTCTCATCTCAGGAAATTCACCAGCGACAGGTTGGCATTGCGGACCGTAACCGAATATAGGCCTTCTAGCTGAAACTGCACGGTCTGCAGCTGTGCCGCCGTTTGATACGGGTCGGCTGCGATCAGGGAATTCCGGCTGTACTCAAAGCCCACGCGCGATGCCGCGTTTCGGGTAGCAGCTTGTTCGACTCGGGCCTCGGCCGCGCCGACCTCGGCCCTTAGCTTGACCGTTTCATCTTTTGCGTTGGCCAGATCGATACCCAGCTGTGTGAACAGGCTTTTTCGCAGCGTTGGGGACCATGCCAGCGCGTCTTCCGATGCTAACGCGGCCAAGGCCGTGTCGCGTAGTGCCGACTTGAACGCCGGATCGGTTGCCGTGATGGGGATGGAAATTCGTTCATTTTCTGAGATTTGCATCGGCGCCAAAGGTGTATCTGAACCTTGATAGATCACAGAGTCGAAACCGGTCGGATCATTGAACCAGTTCTCGGCTGCCGTGCGGATGTCGGTCATCGTGGTTAGGCCAGCAAGCTCGGTTTCAAGCGCCGTCAAAAGGGTTTCGGCCGAGGCCAACGGAGAGACATCGGTTGCCACGCCAGAATACAGGCTGCGCCCGCCGACGCGTGTGTTCAGGGCCGAGATCATCGTGTCCAGCTCATTCCGGGCCTGAACCGAGGCTTGTTCGTGCGTCACAGTCTGGTTTGCGGTGCCGAACGCCAGCAAGCTGGTCGACATCTCACCCAAAGACTCGTCAAAGGTGGTCAGGCTTTGCTGCATCACATCGGTGAACAATCCGGCCTCGGATGTTGCGATCTTGTAGGCGTCCAGTCGGGCAAGATTGCGATCAAGATCCAGAAGATGCGAAAGATCGCCACCAAGATGCCCCGAGACATCCTGAACCTTACCGCTGGACATCTCGTAAGACAGGGTTTCGATCTGGGTTTTGATCTCAGAGGCACGTGTGCGCAACGTCATACCGCGCGCCAGATCACCAATTGCGGTTAGTGTCATTGTTACAACCTCAGCAGTGTTTCCATAAGTTCATCGACGACCGTCATCACCCGCGCATTGGCGGAATAGGCCTGTTCGATCTGCATCAGGCGCTGCAGTTCCTGATCCGTATCCACGCCTTGTTCCGCTTCGATCTGGGCCATCTGCTGCTGTGCACCGGTTGCGAAGATCTTGCGCTGTTCGGCCCGGTGTGCCTGCGCGCCGGTGTCAGACAGCAACGCCTCAGTTACTTCGGCGGCGCGCAGGTTGCCGGTGCCAAACAAGGCGCCTGGAACAGGTCTTGCGTCGTTCAGGATTGCGCCAAAAGCTTGCAGCTGTGTTGAATCGCCTGGGTCTCCCGGCGTGGCTGCGCCAAGGCCAGCGCGTAGCCGCCAACTGTTCCCTCCGGCATCCGGGTCAACGACCGTATTCAGCGACAGGCGTGCGGCCAGCCCGGTGACCATAGCAGGATCGAACCGGCTGCCATCATCGGTGAACAGCCCCGGATCCGTTGCGGCTGCCGTTGGGTCGAGACCTGGCGTTTCAAAGCGCTCAATCAGGTCACGCGCGACCGTATCCAATTGCAGCTGGGCTTCAACCGCCAGTTCATCCCGGATGGTAAATTCAGCGGCTAACGCTCCGCCCCGTATTTGCGCCGTATCACCGCCGGTACGAATGGGGTTTCCGTTCATTTCCAGGCCCGACAACAGCCCATTGCCGACCGTCATATGGGGTTTTGTTTCGCCGGTGGTGGTGAAAGCAAACTCTGATGCTTTGCCTTCGAGCAGGATCAGCCCGCCATCGGAATAGAGCGAAACTTGATCGTTGTCGCGCGGAATCACGTTGACCGGGATCAGCGTATTCACCTGATCGATCAGGATCTGACGTTGATCCTGTAAGGCGCCGATATCACCGCCTGAATTGCGAATGGCGGGGATCTTTGCGTTAAGATCTTCAATATCCTTCAGCGTCTGGTTCAGGCTTCCCACCTGAGCCCCGATCCTGCGATCTGCGTCCGAGCGGGCCTTACGGACCCCTTCGGACGCGATATTCAGCTCATTGGCCAGATTTCGACCGGCGCGGGCTGCTTGATCGAGCCGCTGCGCTGAATCCGGCAGGCTGGCGGCAGTGATCAGGCTGCCGTCAAAGGCCGCAAGTCGCGCGGCCAGTGACGTTGCATCATCCGCGGGACCGACAAGGTTTGCGAATTGCGACTGAAACGCCGACAAAGAAGATTGCTGTGCCAGCTCGGCGTCGGTGGCGCGCCGATTGGCAACCAGGACCGGATCTTGATGACGGATCACGCCGACAGTGCGCACCCCATTGCCCGAGATCGGGCTGGTGGTCAGTTCCAGTGACCGGCGCGCATAACCGGGCGTGAGCGCATTGGCGACGTTGCCGGATACGACGGCAGCGCCACGGCTGGCCGCTGTCAGACCGCCCAAAGCATTATGTAAAGCTGTCGACATGTTCATGGCGCCGCTCCTTTTTTAAGTCCGAAACCCGGTTTACCGTTTGAGGTTCGTTGTTTCCTGCAACATCTCATCCACGGTCTGGATCACCGTCGCGTTCGAGGAATACGCGCGCTGGGTTTGGATCAGCGATGTCAGCTCGGTCGCGACATCGGTTGTTGATTCCTCGCGCGCGAATGAGATCAGCGAACCAGTTGGGCCCTCACCCGCATTCCACAGGAAGAAGGTCCCACTATCGCGTGAGGGCGCGTAGGTCTGACTGTCCAGTGCTGTAAGGCCGTTGGGATTGGGGACATCCGCAAGCGGGATCTGGAACATACGGCGGCTGACGCCGGTATCATAAAGCGCGTAGACATAGCCGTTTTCATCCACCTGAACGCTGGTCATGGTGCCGACCGCAGCACCATCGCGCGTGATGGAAACCGGGGCGAAAGTGTCGGACAGTTGCGTGATGCCATCCGCGTCGCCGATCAGGCCGATGTTGACCTCCATCGGACCGCCCGCCACATTGACAACAACACTGCCGGTGGCTGCATCGTAAGCGCCGCCCGAAACGGCCGTCACACTTGCCAATGTCCCACCGGCGGTGCGGCTGTCGGTAAAGGTGAGTGTATATTCCCCGATCACGGCGCCGCCCGATGCCGAGTCGCGCAAGATCATTGTCCATTCATTGCTGGAGCCCGTTGCAGGGACGGTTGGAACCAGTTCGATATCAATACTCTCAGATTTGCCCAGATTATCAAAATACTCGACCGATAGAGGCTGCGTGTCGCCGGGTGCGCCAGCGTCGGTTGCTGTGGCGGGCAGGTTCATCCTCAGGTTCATTTGCGTTGTTGGCGCGCCCGACAGCTGATTGACGCTTAGCTGGACGGGTTCCAACGCGGCGGGCGTATCGCGTGGAACCGGGGGAATTGTACCGTCGGAGTTTGCGCGCCACCCCAGCAGAACCAGCCCGGATTCGGTTACCAGATAGCCTTGGTCATTGGTGCGAAACGAACCGGTCGTGGTCAGCAGCATCTCATTCGAGCCGCCCGCGATTTGCGAGCTAGAACGCACGGGCAGCATCCCACGGCCACGTACTGCCAGATCGGTTGAGTTGTTCGTTGTTACCAGTGAGCCGCGCTGGTCGATCATACGTTGGCTGGTGGTTCTGACCCCGCCGGCGGAATAGCTGCCGCCCTGACCCGAGGTGACCATGGAATGAAAATCTGTCTCAACCCGTTTATACCCGAACGTCGACGAGTTCGCGATATTGTCCGAAATCGTAGCCAGCCTGTTGGCATTGGCCTTCAGCGCGGCGACACCGGCATTCAGCGAAGAGGAAATTGTCATCGGCACGCCCTTCTGTTGCGTCATTCAGTGATGCAACAGCTAACGCACCGTCCTTAACAGCGCGCTAACAGTTAAAATGCGTTCTATCCTTTAGGGGTCGCGCAGAAAAATCACCTCGATCCGGTTGTTGCGGGGGGCCATCGGGTCATCGCTGTGCAATTTACGGTCGGCATGGCCCGTCACCCGATCCAGCCGGGGTGGCGAAACGCCCTTATCCTGCAGCATTTGACGCATGGACTGCGCGCGCGATGTCGACACATCCCAGGCTGGGTCATGGGCCAGAACCACCGGAGAGGCGCTGACGTGGCCTTCTACCGCAATGGGGTTGGTGACCAGATCTGATGCGCGTGCGATCAGCAAGGCCAGCGCTCGCATCACCGGTGTGGGCTTGTTGGTACCCGATTCGAACAAGGGCTGATCTTCGGTATCGAACAGCTCGACGATCAAGCCCTGATCCGTCACACGCGTGACGATGTGTTTCAACAGCTTATCCGACACCACGCTTTCGCCCGTGCGACCTAAAAGCTGCGCCTCTAGCGTCGAGAAATCCTGTTTGGCTCCCTTGCCATCGGCGTCTAAACCGGTGGTCCCGCGGGCCTTGCGCGCATCGGTCGGAAACCGGGCGGTGGCCCCTTTGCCATCCATAACCAGAGTTTCTTCTGAAAATACGCTGTTGCCGCCAAACGCCCCGTCACCCCCGCCTGAATCGGGACTGATCGGGATAGCAGGCGAAAAGTAATCCGCCAGCCCCTTGCGTTGCGTTTCGGTCGTTGCATTCAGCAGCCACATCAACATGAAGAAGGCCATCATGGCCGTGACGAAGTCCGCATATGCGACCTTCCACGCGCCACCGTGATGGCCATCGCCACCCGACACACGCTTCTTCTTGATGATGATTGGCGCCGCATTGGTCTGCGCACCCATCTCCACCACCTTTTTATCACCCGGATAAAGGTTTAGCAGCGCAGGTCTTAAGGCCTGTTTAATACCTAAAACTGTTCGGATTTCACCTTACGTCGGCAAGTTGGTTGAGGCGCGGCGCAGAATCAGGGCTAGGCGATTGAAGCTGTTTTCAATCCCCTCAGGATCGGCTTTCCCCAGGAAGTCATCCAACTCCTGATGCACTTTGACGGCCTGATCCAGTATTGGGTCGGCGCCTTCGGTATATAGCCCTGCTTTGATCATCACTTCGGATTGTTCGTAGCTGCCGATCAGCTTGCGGGTTTCGGTGATCATCTGATTCTCGACCTCAGTCGCTGCCGCTGGAAGGGATCGAGATACTGATCGGCTCAGATCAATCGCCGGAAAACGGCCGCGTTCGGCGATATCACGGCTGAGCACGATGTGCCCGTCCAGCACCCCGCGCAGAATGTCGGCGACGGGTTCGTCCATATCTGATCCGGCGACCAGAACGCTGAAGACGGCGGTGATGTCGCCTTGTTCAGGCGTGCCGGGCCCGGCGCGTTCGCAGAGCTTTGAGATGAGGGGCGTGACCGAAGGAGGGAAACCGCGCAGCGAAGGAGGTTCTCCCATCGCAACGGCAATCTCACGATGGGCCTCGGCAAAGCGGGTGACCGAGTCGGCCAGAAACAAGACGCTTAACCCCTGATCGCGCAGATATTCGGCCACCGACATGGCCGACCAGGCGCACCTCCGTCGCGCCAAGGCGGATTGATCTGACGTAGCTGCGATTACAACCGACCGTTTCATTGCCTCAGGGCCAAGGGCATGGGTGACAAATTCATTCACCTCGCGCCCGCGCTCACCCACCAGGGCAACCACGACCACATCGGCTTGCATTGATCGCGCCAAAGTGGCCAGGAGCGTCGATTTCCCGACGCCCGAACCCGCGAACAGACCAATGCGCTGCCCGCGTACGATGGGCAGCATGGTGTTGAGCGCGGCAAGACCGGTCGCCATCCGGCCCCCCAATGGCTTGCGGTCAACAGCGGGGGGCGGGGGGTGCATGATGTCGCGTTCCTGTGTACCACGCAACAGCGGTTTGCCGTCCAGCGGTTTACCGAACGGGTCGATCACACGACCCAGCCAATGCATCCCGGGCGCAAAACTCGGCGGTGGGTTCAGAATCACCCTGTCCCCCAGGCTCACCCCATCGGCTGCGCCACCGGGCATCATATGAATGTGGTCTGCGCCCACGTGCAGTACCTCGCCACCCAAATCGGGCCCGGATCGGCGGTGCAAGGTCAGCAGATCGCCGATGCGCGCCTGATGGTTCAACCCACTGATTTCTATGGCACCTTTCGCCACACCAGATACCAGTCCGACATGATTTACCGTGGTCATCCGGTCGAATTCGCATTTCAGAAGCATCGGGTCGAGATCTGACATCGTGGGTTCTCCAACTGAGTTCTGAAAACTGTTTCTAAAGGAATCGGGGTTAAGCCTTGATTGAAATCGATCGAGGGAGAAGCCCCGATGTTCTATGACCTGAACGTCTTTAAGACAGCGCACGCTATGGCAACCCATGCCGGGCAACGGCAGGCTGTCATCGCGCGCAACATGGCCAATGCAGATACGCCCGGTTACCAGCCCCGCGATATCGAGGCCTTTAAATCAGCCTTCGAAAATACCGGTCCGCAGACTCAGATGATGGCCACGAGGCGAGGGCATCTGAATGGCGGCGGACTGGCAGGGCACAGCTGGGCCGAGTTCGCAGCCGACCCAAGTGGTGATCCGAACGGCAACGGCGTGTCACTGGAAGAAGAGATGCTGAAAGCCGTCGACGTCAAGCGGCAACACGATCGCGCGCTGGTGATCTATAAGTCCTCGATGAACGTTCTACGCACCAGTCTGGGTCGCGGGTAAGCGGAGGGCGAAATGAGCGATTTTTCCCACTCCCTCACCGCCTCGGCCAGTGCTTTGCGAGCACAGGCGGCCCGACTGCGCCATGTCTCCGAGAATATCTCGAACGCAGATACGCCTGGGTACCGGCGCAAGACGGTGCCGTTTGAAACCGTACAGCAGGACGGCAAAGCCATGGTGCAGGCCGGGCGCGTGCAATTGGATCGCCGTGATCTGCAGCGTGTGCACGACCCAAGCCATCCCATGGCGGATGAAAGCGGTCATTATCTGGGCTCAAATGTCGATCTGATGATCGAAATCGCAGACGCGCGCGAGGCGCAGCGCAGCTACGAGGCCAACCTCAAGATGTTCGATCAGACGCGCAAAATGTCATCGTCGCTAATGGAATTACTCCGGAAATAAAGGAACGCCAGAATGGATATCCGATCCCTGACCGCTGCGCAGAACTATGCCGGCGCACGCCCCGCCACCCAGGCTGACCCCGATCACGGCGCCATGGCGCAGGGGATGCGCACGTCCTTTCAGGACTTTGCGGCCACGCTGAAACTTAGTGAGCAGATGTCTCAGGCCGCAATGGCAGGACAAGCGGACCCACATGCGCTGGTGCAGGCACTGGCGCAAACCGAACTGGCCGTCGAAACCGCCGTTATCGTGCGCAACAAGGTGGTTGAAGCCTATCAGGAAATCCTGCGGATGCCGGTCTGATCGATGCTGAGCGAAGGTCTGTTCTACGACATCGTGCGTCAGGCGTTGTGGATCGCGGTGATCACCTCGGTCCCCATTCTGGCCGTGGCGCTGGTGTCGGGGCTGGTCATTGGCCTGTTCCAAGCGCTGACCTCGGTCCAGGAAATGACCCTGACCTTCGTGCCCAAACTGATCGCCATTGTCGTCGTGTTCTGGATTTCCATGGGCTTCATGACCCAGACTCTTGTCACCTTTTTTACGGGCACTCTGGTGCCGCTGATCGCCGGAGGTCGCTGATGGACACCGCCTATGTCACCTTATCCCGTCAATCCGGGCTGATGAATGAAATGCGGTTGGTGGCGAACAACATCGCCAACGCCAATACCACCGGCTACCGCCAGCAGGGGTTGGTGTTCTCGGAATTCATCCGCGATATGCCCAACACGCCATCCCTGTCCATGAGCCGGGCCGAGGCGCGCAACACCTCCTTGCAGCAAGGGGTGTTGACCGAGACCGGGGGGCAGTTCGACTTTGCCATCGAAGGCGAGGGATTCTTCATGCTCGAAACGCCCGAAGGCAATCGCCTGACGCGGGCGGGCAGTTTCACACCAAATGCGCAAGGTGATCTGGTGGCCGCGGATGGTTCAGCCGTGCTGGACAGCAATGGATCACCAGTTTTCATTCCCCCGGATGCGGCGAGCATCGATGTCGGCGCAGATGGAACGCTCAGCGTGAACGGGCAGTTGCTGGGGCAGATCGGTATCTATCGGGTGACCGATCCCACGACTTTGGTTCGTGAGGGCAACACGCGTTTTCGGCCTCAGGGCGATGTTGACCCTGTCGATGAGCCCGTTGTTCTGCATCGCTTTCTGGAAGGGTCCAATGTGAACGCGATCGAGCAGGTCACGCGCCTGATCGAGATTCAGCGCGCTTATGAGCTGGGCCAAAGCTTTCTGGAAACCGAGGACGCGCGCGTGCGCGGGGCCCTCGACGCGCTGATGCGCTGACCTGAACAAGGAGAATTTGATATGCGTGCTTTGAAAATCGCAGCCACGGGCATGACGGCGCAGCAGATGCGGGTCGAAACGATCTCGAACAACCTCGCCAACATGAACACCACCGGTTACAACGCCCGCCGCGCGGAATTTGCCGATCTGCACTATCAGCAGATGGCGCGCGCCGGCGCGGTCAATGCCTCGGACGGAACGGTTCTGCCGACCGGCATTCAGTTGGGTCTGGGCGTCCGACCTGCCGCTGTCACGGTGCAACTGGCGCAAGGCGCGCTGTCAGCCACTGGCAGCGATCTGGACGTTGCCATCGAAGGGCGCGGTTACCTGGAGGTGACGTTGCCGAACGGGCAGTCGGCCTACACGCGCGATGGCAGCCTGAAGCGTTCCGCCGAAGGGCTGATCGTCACGTCCGACGGGTTTGCCGTGGCCCCCGAGATCACGATTCCCGATGATGCGCGGTCGATTTCGATCAATGCTTCGGGCGAGGTCTATGCCTATTTCGACGACACGCCCGAAGGGCAGTTGCTGGGTGAGTTTTCACTTGCCAGTTTCTCCAATGCCAAAGGGCTTGAGGCGATCGGAAGCAACCTGTTTAAGGAAACTGAAGCCTCGGGCGCACCGATCCAGGGTGTACCTGGCGAGGATGGGTTTGGCACTTTGCGGCAGGGTTATCTGGAAGACAGCTCGGTCGATGCGGTGCGTGAGGTCACTGAACTGATCGAAGCACAACGCGGGTATGAGATGAACGCCAAGGTCATCACCGCCGTCGATCAGATGATGAGCGCCACAACACAGGTGCGCTGATGAGGGGTCTTGGTCTGATCTTCCTGATCGCGGCGCCGATAACTGCACTTGCGGATATCGTGGTTCCGACCCGCACGATACGCGCGAAAGAGGTCATCTCGGCCGCCGATCTGGAATTGAAGCATACCGACATCCCCGGTGCTGTAAGCGACCCTGCAGAGTTGATCGGGTTTGAGGCACGGGTCGCCCTGTATCCGGGCCGACCGGTGCGCGCAGCAGATGTCGGCCCACCGGCCATCGTGGATCGGAATGATCTGGTGATCTTGGTCTTTAACCGGAAACCCCTGTCGATCAGCACCGAGGGGCGTGCCCTTGGGCGCGGCGCCGTGGGTGAGCGTATCCGGGTCATGAACCTGTCGTCCCGCACAACGGTCACCGGTCTGATCCGGCCCGATGGTCAAATCGAGGTAAAGTAATGTCTGGACTGTCTAAACCCTTTCTGCTGACGATTTTCGCGCTTTCGGCCTGCAGCCGTTTTGATCACTTGGGAAAACCGCCCAGCTTTACACCCAAAGACGACTCACCCGAGCAGGTGGCGATGCTGTGGCCCGGATTGCCCTTGCACACCCAGACCCAGCGCGCGGTGGATAGATCATCTCTTTGGAGTGGTGGCCAGCAATCCCTGCTGGGTGATCAAAGGGCGATCAAGAAAGGCGATATTCTGACGGTCGTCATTGAGCTGGACGAGGAAGCAGAGTTCTCGAACAATACCAGCCGCTCGCGTTCGGGTTCGGAATCCCTTGAGGTTCCCAACTTGTTCGGCCTGCCCCAGAGCGCGGAAGACCACTTGCCCGAAGGGGTAACATTGGAAGACGCGGTTGGGATTGAATCCGATTCCGCCAGTTCTGGCCGAGGATCGGTCCGGCGAAACGAGAAGCTGACCTTGCGGGTCGCCGCCACCGTACTTGATGTGTTGCCGAACGGTGTTTTGTCGATATCGGGATCGCAGGAATTGCGGGTGAATTTCGAACTGCGAGAGCTTCTGGTTGCCGGGTACGTGCGCCCCCAAGATATCTCGCGCAAGAATGAGATCACCTACGACAAAATCGCGTCCGCGCGCGTGTCTTACGGTGGGCGTGGCCAGATCACCGATGTTCAACAACCGCGCCTGGGTCAGCAAGTGCTCGACTCGCTCTTGCCATTCTGAGGATCGCAGATGACGAAGATTTTGCTTCCAGTCGTGTTTCTTGCGCTGGGTCTGGGCGCCGGAATTGGCGCCGGGATGTTCCTGATGCCTGAAAAAGCACCCGAGGTTGTTTCCGAGGATAAAGAGACCAAGGAAAAGCCAGACAAAGGCGACAAGAAAGACAAAAATGATAAGAAAAAAACGTCGAAAAAACCATCGAAGGATGATGAACCGGGTGGTTTTGAGTATCTAAAGCTGCCCAAACAGTTTGTTGTTCCTGTGGTCAAGGATGATCAGATCACGGCGATGGTAACAATGTCTCTCAGCATTGAGGCTGATCCGGCCATCACAGAGACCTTCTATGCCATCGAACCCAAACTGAGGGACAGGTTTTTGCAGGTGCTTTTTGATCATGCCAATACCGGTGGCTTTGACGGGATATTCACCGAGTCAGACAATCTGACCGTTTTGCGCAAAGCGCTGCTGGAGGTTGCGCGCAAGGATTTGGGGTCGGATGTCTCTCAGGTGTTGATTATGAGCGTGAACCGGCAAGATAGCTGAACTCGCTCCGGCCTGACCGGTTGCGGTCAGGCCTTCAAAGGTTCGAACGCGTCTTGTCTTTTGCCTTTTGCTGCGCATCCCGCATGGTCTTGCATACAGATGCGATGGCCTGCTGGCGCCCAAAGGCAGTTCGAAGCTGTTCCATAGCGGCCAGTTTCTGAGCACGCACACGGGCCAGCTCCATGTTTAACTGGCGACGCGTAGCAGACTCCCAGGCATTCCAAAGGATATCTGTTCCTGTGACACGGTAGCCTTCGGCCCCTGCACTGTCCTGTCGTGTCTGTGTCACCTGATTGTCCAACCGTATCAACAGCTTCTGTATTTGTGCCTCGGCCTCTATCACCGGGCGCAGCGCCTGGTGTTGCTTCTGGAACATCGCATCGGTTGCCATTTGCAGGGCCGAGAGCTTTTTGAGGTTCATCGGATCTGACCTTTCGCCCGTTTACGCATTGCTTCAGCAAATCGGATCGCAGCCGCGACGGGGCGGTAGTGTTCCTCTGGAACTTCCTGGCCGATCTCCACCGTCGCATGCAGGGCACGGGCTGTTGGTGGATCTGAATGGATGGGAACGCCTGCCTCATTGGCGGCGGATCTGATTGCAGCTGCAACCTCATCCACGCCTTTAGCCACGCAAACGGGCGCGGAACCCGGCGTGCGCGACCATTTGAGGGCCACGGCAAAATGGGTTGGATTGACTATGATGACATCCGCCGAGGGTACGTCAGACATCATCTGGTTGGTTGCAATGTCCTGAGCGCGTTGACGCCGCTGCTGTTTCACATGCGGATCACCTTCGGCATCCTTGGTTTCATCCTGTATCTCTTTGCGGGACATTCGGTTTTTGCGCATATGCTCGGCATATTGCCAAAGGTAATCGATGACGCCGATGGCCAGCGCGATGGTGATCACGATGAATAGAAACCGAAACAAAAGGTTCATCATCAGCAGGATCGACGATTTCGCAGGCGCTGCACTGGCTGAAACGATCTCGGTCAAGTTCGCTTTCAGGAACAAGGCCAGGCAGGTGCCGTAGATCAGCAGTTTCGAGAAGCTCTTGGCAAACTCGAACAACCCGCCGCGCCCGAACTTGTTCTTTGCATTCGACACGATTGAAATGCGCGATAACTTGGGTTTCAGTTTGGTTGGCGCAAAGATCAGTGCGCGCTGGGCGATCAGGCTTAGCAGGACAGCCGCCGCAGGGATCGCAAAAAGTAGCGACACTGGCATCAAAGCACTTCGCAATAGTCCGGCTACCGGTGCGGTGGCTGGCCCGGTCGTTAGCAGCTGAGCCAGAGTGTCCGATTGATCAATCATCACGATAAACAACGTGCCCAGATGCTGGGCCGTGTACTGACCGGCGGCCAGCAACGCAATAATCAGGCCGGTATAGCCGGCGACCACGGAGAGGTCGCTGGATTTTGCCACCTCTCCTTTTTCGCGTGCTTTTTGCAGCTTCTGCGGGGTGGGTTCAAATGACTTGTCGCTGTCATCATCCGATGCGCTCATGGTGTTCCCCTCGCCGGGTTGATCAGAAAGCCGTTCAGGGCGTCAGACCAGACTGACAGGATCAGCGGCGCACCAGCAAAGAGCAGAAACAGGCCCGCGAAGGTGATCGCCGGCGCCCCGACAAAGGCGACCATGAGCTGCGGCATCGCGCGGTTGATGACGCCCAGAGCCAGGTTGTAGATCAGCGAGGCGATCACGAACGGGGCCGCCAATGCAAAGGCGAGGTTGAAACTGGACGAGATCTGAGCGACCCCCCATCGCGATAGGTCCGAAGGGGCGGGAAGGCTGCCCATTGGGAACATCGCATAGCTGTGGATCAGGAACTGGGCAGCCCGGATATGCAGCCCCAGAATGACAGCCAGGGTCAGCCCGGCCAGCATGAGAAAGTACCCCATCGCTGGAAGAGGGTCAGCCGCGCCGCCCAGCAATTGCGACAGCGATGTGGATTGCGCGGCGATGGCTCCGGCGGTTTGCAGGGCCAGAACAAATAGGCGCAGCCCGATACCGAGGGCCATACCCACAAGAACTTCGGTCCCCACCAGCCGTACCATGGGCAGAAAACCGGGTGCAAGGACTGGCGGCTGAACGGCGGGTAAGATGATCAGTGTGAAGGCAATCGAAATGCCCAGCTTCACACGCACTGGAATGCTGCGTTCGCCGAAAGCGGGCAGCAGAGATACAAAGGCAGAAACCCGCAGAAAGACTGCAAACAAATGCCATAGATTTTGGCCGATCTGCCCTAATAGCTCTGGTGGTAAGGCGATCATGCAGGAATGGTTCCGACCAGGGACGGGCGTGCCTCGAGCCCGATCTCTTCAAACGACAGAACCGGGTTTGCGATGCCCCGCGCCTGCATGATCGTGCGCAGTAACCGGCGGCGCCGGGTCGAGGTTACGACAGCCGGGAACAGCCCGCTATCTGCGGATTTTGCAACACTGCTGACCACGCCATCAGCCAGTTTGTTGAACAGATTGGGAGGCAGCGCGACATCCGGCCCGGCATTGGGGGCGTCGATCTGGTAGCTGGCGAACGTATCCTCCCATTCCGGCGCCAGTTGGATCAGGGGGATCGATCCGTCCTCGCGCTTCATTTCGGCGACCAGTTGGAAGCCCAGCCGCTGGCGGACAATCTCGCAAATCCCTTCGGGTTGGGTGGTGGTCAGCCGTGCCTCGGCCACGCTTTCCAGGATCAGGGTCATGTTTCGGATCGAGACACGCTCGTCCAGCAACAGCCGCAGCACCGCGTGCAGCGTGTCGATCGGCACCTTGTCCGGAATCAGTTCGTCCAGCAGTTTCTTATTGGCCTCGGCCCGAACCGGATCGCTCAGCCGGGTCATTTCTGAGAGCAGACGCCGCAGCGATTTCAGCGTCAACAGGCGCGAGAAGTTCTGTTTGATGATCTCCAGCAGATGGGTCGCTAGAATCTCGGGCGGTGAGACGATGGTGGCGCCGCTGAGCGCGGCGTCCTCCTGATCTTTGGGCAGAATCCAACGCGCCGGAGCGCCATAGACGGGTTCGGTCACGTCATTGCCGTCGGGCAGCAGGTCAAACCCGTCCTGCACCAGCGCCAGAACCAGATCGGGGTTCAACACCCCGCGCGCTTGTTCCACGCCCTGTACTTTGATCACATAGGTTCCGGTTGGCAGCTCGGCGCGGTCGGTCAGGCGAATTTCAGGCAGGATCAGGCCGAAAGTCGAGGCGACATAGGTCCGCATATTGGCGATCCGGGCATCCAACCCGGTGCCTTGATTCAGCACCATGCTTACCAGATCAGGCGCAAATTCCAGATGCACATCGTCGAGGTCCAGTATATCGCCAATGGCCTGCGATACCGGTCCGTCGGCCTCGTCCGATTGGGGTTCTGGCGCAAGCGCGGCTGCTTTCTGGCCACGGTGCACGTGATACGCCGCATAGCCCAGCACGCCCGCGCCCAGGATAAACGGCAAGAACGGCAGGCCCGGCACCAGGGCAAACAGAACCATCAGCACAGCCACGGTGGCGAGTGCCGCTGGATGCTTGCCCAGTTGTGAGAAAATCGCGTTGTCGGTGGCCCCTTGGGTGCCCCCGCGTGCCAACAAAAGGGCGGAGGCGATTGAGATGATCACAGCTGGGATTTGCGAGACCAGCCCGTCGCCAACGGTCAGGATGGCATAGGTCTCGAACGCGGACGCCACCGGCATTCCATGCACGATTACGCCCATCACCAAACCCATGACAAGGTTCAGAAGCGTGATCAGAAGCCCGGCAACTGCATCCCCTTTGACGAATTTTGAGGCCCCATCAAGCGAGCCGAAGAAGGTGGTTTCCTGCTGCTCGCGCTCACGCCTTTCTTTGGCTTGCTGATGGTCGATGGCCCCGGCGGACATGTCGCTGTCGATAGCCAGCTGTTTGCCGGGCATCCCATCCAGCGCAAAGCGGGCCCCAACCTCGGCCATGCGGGCGGCGCCTTTGGTGATGACCATGAAGTTTACGATCAGCAGCACGCCGAACACCACGAGGCCCAGAAAGATGCTACCGCCCATGACGAAATTGGCAAACCCCTCGATCACGTCACCGGCGGCGTTGGGCCCGGTATGGCCCTGACCGATGATCAACTTGGTCGAGGACACGTTCAACGAAAGTCGCAGCATCAATGAGGCCAGCAAGATCGTCGGGAAGGACGAAAAATCCAGCGGGCGTTCAATGAACAGGGTCAGCGTAAAGATCAGAATGGCCAGCGCGAATGAGGCAGCCAGCCCCACATCCAGCACCCAGGCGGGCATGGGCAGGATCATCATGACGATGATGGTCATCAGCGCCAGCGCCAGCAAAACGGTCGGCGAGAACAGGGATCGGGCGTCGATCTTGAGCAAGCTGAACTCCTAGTTGAAGGCGATGAAGGCTGTGGCGGATGTGCTGCTGGGAACCAGTGATCCCAGTATTCCCTGCCCGGATTGTGCGGGCTGAAGCCGGATCAGCGGCGTGGCAGCGCCTGTGAATGGATCACGTGACATCGCTGTAGTTCGTGATGCGGCTGCGGTATCCAGCTGGGCCAACACGGTCTGGAACCGGCCTTTGTAGGCGCGTGCCAGTTCAGGTGTGCGTGAGTGATAGGCCCCTGCAGCGGCAGACCAGGAGCCCAGCTCGGCATACAGGTCCTTTAGAAACCGTGCGGCATAAAGGGCGTTTTCATCCGGGTTGAACATCGCGTCGATGGAGCGGAAAGCGGTGCCGTGCCAACGATAGTTGAGCTGGAAACACCCGACGTCAAAGCTGCGCTTGCCCGCTTTGAATACGCTAAACACATAAGATTTGGCTTCGATCTCGGTGTCGAACCAAACCCCTTGCCCCTCGACATTGATGGTCCAGGGCCAAGGGGTGTAGTGGCCGCCAAAGCTGCGACCGGTTTCAACCCGTGTGATCGCGCGCAGCACATCCAGTGGTACATCTTCGGTCAATGACGCCCTACGTGCCGCCTGATCGCAGATATCGCCGGTGCGCGCATCGGGCAGGGCAGAGCCCGCCTGTGCGGTCAGCACCTGCGACAATAGAAAGGAAAACAAAAACAAGCGCGTTGGCATTCTGCCGGTCCGGGATTCTGATCTGTCCCGGCCAAGCTAGCCAAGCATTGGTTTACAGCCGGTTATCGAGCGCTCATTTCCGGTCGATGCGCCGGCCAAAGACCACGCTGGTATTGGTGCGCAGCACGCCGGGGATTTTGGCCAGATCATCAACCAAAATATCCAGATCTTCGATCCGGGGGGCCTCGGCCGACAGCAGCAGGTCAAACTCGCCATTGATGGACAGGCACCGCTTGACCTCGGGGTAGGTTTCCAGCCGCTTGATGATACGGGTGGTTTCCTTTTGCTGCACCTCAAGCAGCACAACCACCTGCACCCGAGGCGCGTCATCGGGTGTGTTCAAAACAACGGAATAGCCAGCGATAACGCCGCGTTCTTCCATGCGCTTGATCCGCTCGTGCACTGTAGTGCGAGCTAAGCCCAGCTTTGCTGCGATGGTCGTGGTTGTGTCACGGGCGTTGTGTTGAAGGGCCGCGATAATGCGGCGGTCAATCTGATCCATTAGGTCTCCGGCATGGGGTCACACTGGTGTAAAGCAGGTTGGCACCGTGGCTCAAGGCTTCTGCGTCGCTTGGGGACGTTCGGAGCGTGGCCAGATCCACAGGGCGGTGATCAGGCCAAGACTGGCAGCGCTGGCCATGCCAGCCAGGGCGATTGTTGCCCCAAACCGAGTCATCAGCCAACCAGCTAGCGGGTACAGCACCAGCCAACAGGCGTGCGATAGCGTGAATTGGGCGGCGAAGGCGGCGGGGCGATCCTCGGGACTGGCCGATCGGGTCAGCAAGCGGCCTGAGGGGGTCATAGACATGGAATACCCAAACCCGGCCAGCAGCCAAAGCCCGGTCAGCATGGGCAGCGTCACGATTGTGGAGCTTGATACAAAAGCTGCAAGCACCATCGTGGTCGTGCCAATTGTAGCGCCAGTCAACATGACCCGTCGATCCGGCACCCGATCCAACAAGGGCGGTAGCAGAAACGCTGCGATCATCGATCCTCCGCCGAATCCCGCAAGGGCGATGGCCACGGCACTTTCGGACAGGCCCAGATTGGATCGCACCAGGACCACTGTATTCACGATGACCATCGAACTGATCGCGGCAGCGCACCAACTGAGCGCCAGCAGACCGCGCAGGCGGGGAGTCGCCAGATAGAGGCGGATACCGCGTGTGGTCCGATCATAAATGCCTGTGCGCCCCGACGGTTTGGGCGATGGCAGGATGATCGAGACCACCAGAAGGGCCGAGGCGATAAAGCCAAGGCTTGTGCCCAGAAACAGAGTGTTGAAACTGACAAACAGTAGCAATAGCGCCGCCAACATCGGGCTCAGCAGGCTTTCAAGGTCATAAGCCAAACGCGACAGAGACAGAGCGCGGGTATAGTCGTGCTCATCCGTCAGGACATCGGGGATCGTGGCCTGAAAGGCCGGGGTGAACCCTGCCGAGGCCGATTGCAGCACAAAGATCAGCAGAAAGACCTGCCAGATATCCGTAACAAACGGCAAGCAGATGGCAACAGCTGCGCGAACAAGGTCGAGAACCACCAGTAGTTTGCGCCGATCAAGCTGTTCGGCAAAGGCTGCCGCAAGCGGGGCGATGGTCACATAAGCGATCATCTTGATGGTCAGCGCCGTGCCCAGCACAAGCCCCGCGGCCTCGCCCGCCAGATCATAGGCCAGAAGTCCAAGCGCAATGGTTGCCAACCCGGTTCCGGTCAGTGCAACGACCTGCGCCGCCAGCAGATGGCGATAGGTTCGGTTGTGCAGGACGCTGAGCATAGGTCAGACATGCTCCGTAAGGAATGCGAGGGTCAATGGCCACTATCGTATTCGGACAGGATACGACCACCGGGGATATTGGCCATTATGTGCCACTATCCAACAATTTAAGCGGATAACAAGTCGCCTTGACCTTACAAGCCGGACGGCGTTGAGTTTGGCGTCCAAACCGCCTATCTCGGGGTGCGAGACCGCACAAAGGACAAATCCGTGGCGAACCATTTGTACAAGAACGACCTGCCGGACGGGCTGGACCTTGGGCCTGTCGTGGCCATCGACTGTGAAACCATGGGGCTGAACCCGCATCGGGATCGCCTGTGTGTGATCCAGATGTCCGGAGGGGACGGCAACAGCCACATCATTCAAGTTGAAAAGGGGCAGACCGAGGCCCCGAACCTGTGCGCCATGCTGGAGAATCCCAATGTGTTGAAACTGTTCCACTTTGGTCGGTTCGATATCGCGGCGATGTATCATGCGTTTGGGGCGCTGGCGGCTCCGGTTTACTGCACCAAAATCGCCAGCCGTCTGGTGCGCACCTATACCGACCGTCACGGGCTTAAGAACCTCTGCCAGGAGCTGATCGGCGTAGACATCTCGAAACAACAGCAGATGAGCGATTGGGGCGCGGAAACCCTGACCGAGGCGCAGTTGGATTATGCTGCGTCCGACGTTCTGTATCTGCATCAGCTACGCGACGCGCTGGACAAACGGCTGGCCCGAGAGGACCGGACCGAGATGGCGCAGGCCTGTTTTGATTTCCTGCCGATGCGTGCGAAACTGGACCTCGCAGGCTGGCCCGAAACGGATATTTTTGCGCACTCATGACCGATACCGAAGCATTCCTGAAGACAGCCCGACAGGTTGTCACCGATGAGGCCCGCGCGCTGGACGTGTTGGCCGACAGTCTGGATGCGCATTTTGCCGAAGCGATCCAGATGATCCTAAAGGCCACGGGCCGTCTGATTGTCAGCGGGATCGGTAAATCCGGCCATATCGGTCACAAGATCGCAGCAACTCTGGCCAGCACCGGCACGCCTGCCTATTTCGTGCATCCAGCCGAGGCGAGCCATGGCGATCTGGGCATGGTGTCGAAAGGTGATGTGGTTCTGGCGATCTCCAACTCTGGCGAAGCGCCGGAATTGGCCAACCTGCTGGCCTTTACCCGCCGGTTCGGCATCCCGCTGATCGGCCTGTCCAGCAAGCCTGAAAGCTCATTGATGAAGCAGGCCGATGTGCATTTGCTGATCCCGTCAATGGGTGAGGCTTGCGGGTTTGGTATGGTGCCTTCGATCTCGACGACTTTGACTCTGGCCATGGGCGATGCGCTGGCGATTGCATTGATGAAGTACCGGGATTTCAAGCCCGAGAACTTCCGCGATTTCCACCCCGGCGGCAAGCTGGGCGCGCAGCTGAGCAAGGTGCGGGACCTGATGCATACGGATATGCCGGTTGTGACCTCAGAAACTCCGATGAGTGATGCCTTGCTGGTCATGAGCCAAAAGAGCTTCGGCGTTGTGGGGGTCACGGATAAGGCTGGCCGCCTGTTGGGCATCGTCACGGATGGTGACTTGCGGCGAAACATGGATGGTTTGTTGGAGAAATCCACCCAAGAGGTGATGACCCGCGACCCGATGACGATCGCGCCCAATGCCTTGGCAGAAGAAGCGGTGGCCATAATGAATGACCGCAAAATCACCTCACTCTTCGTGGTTGATCCCGACGCAGATGGGCAGGCGCAGGGGCTACTACATATTCACGACTGTCTGCGCGTCGGTCTAGGTTAAGGAGAGGCTGAGGTGGACCGCTATTCCCGCATGGTACAGTTCCTGAAGGTTCTGTTGCCGCTTGCGGCCATTTTGATGCTATCCACCGTATTCCTTCTGTCGCGCAGCATTGAAACCAATGTCTCGGGTCCGTTTACGCAGCAGGACATCGATGCGCGTCTGGCCGAACAAGTGGTCACGCAACCGGACTATCGCGGCACTACCCGCAAAGGCGAAGACGTGCAGATCGGCGCTACAAAGGCAACGCAAGGCACCGAAGGGTCGATGCCGACGGCCTCGGAGTTTCGTGGCCGGTTTGGGTTGCTAAGCGGCGGCGCAATCACGCTGGATTCCAATTCAGGTATGATCCGCCCCGACAAAGGCACAGCGACCTTTGTGGGTGATGTGGTGATCAGGACTGCAGATGGGATCGAAGTCACCACCGATTTGCTGAACACCGCTTTGGATGAAATCCGGGGCGATACGCCTGGTCACGTGAACGGAACCGGTCCCATCGGTGATTTTTCCGCCGGTCGCATGACCTTTGGGGCGGAAAAAAAGGACGGCCCGGTCCATATTCTTTTTACAGACGGCGTGAAGCTGGTGTATGAGCCTCAGAAAGCAGAAAGATAACCTGTGTTTGATTTTCGTTTCGTCCTTTTGAGTTTTGCGCTTGTAACAGGTGCTGTTTCTGCAACTGCGCAGCAGGCGCAGGTGGCTTTTGGGGCCACGCGCGCGGACCCGACCCTGCCGGTCGAGGTGACCTCGGAAACCCTGAATGTGAACCAACAGGATGGCTCGGCCGAGTTTGTCGGTAATGTGGTTGTCGTACAGGGTGAAATGCGGCTGACGGCCGAGCGGGTTCTGGTCATCTACAACCAGGAAAGATCCGCCATTGATCGGCTGGAAGCGACCGAGAACGTGGTTTTGGTTAGCCCGCCCGACGCTGCCGAAGGCGATTGGGCTGAATACACCATCGACAGCGGCGTGATCGTGATGCGGGGCAATGTGTTGCTGACCCAGGGCCCCAGCATCATCAGCGGCGATCAAATGAATGCAAACCTGACCACAGGCACTGCAACCATGACCGGCCGGGTCAAAACGATCCTGCAGCAGGGGAACAACTGATGGTGCGTCCCCAACTGTCGGTCGCCGAAGGCAATTCCGGGCTTCGGATTGAAAAGCTGCGTAAATCCTACCGGAAGAAAACTGTTATCCGCGATGTGTCGATGACGCTTGACCGGTCCGAAGTTGTGGCACTTTTGGGCCCAAATGGGTCAGGCAAAACCACGACATTCTATTCTGTGGCCGGGCTGGTCTTTCCCGAAGCAGGCACAGTCACGATTGACGGCCAGAATGTCACAACCTTGCCAATGTACCGTCGCGCGCGGATGGGGATCGGATATCTGCCGCAAGAGATGTCGATTTTTCGGGGCATGAGTGTCGAGGACAACATCGCCTCGGTTCTCGATATCACCGTCAACCATGCGCACCGCCGCAAAGAGCGGCTGGAAGAACTGCTTTCAGATTTTTCCATCGAACATCTGCGCCGCGCGCCTGCGCTGGCTCTGTCCGGTGGCGAACGGCGCCGGGTTGAGATCGCGCGCTGTCTGGCGGCTGATCCGAAGTATCTGCTGTTGGACGAACCCTTTGCCGGTGTGGACCCGATCAGTGTGGGCGATATTCGCCATCTGGTCGCGGATTTGAAAAAGCGAGGGATTGGGGTTTTGATCACTGATCACAACGTCCGTGAAACGCTGGAAATCGTTGATCGCGCCTATATCCTGCATGACGGTCAGGTTCTGATGTCCGGCACGCCGGGTGAAGTGGTGGAAAACGAAAACGTGCGCCGCGTCTATCTGGGCGAAAACTTCCGCATTTCATAGGCTTGCGCGGAAATGCGCCGGGCGCATGGCGGAAATCGCGTATATACGCTCTTGTTTTGATTGACTCTTCCGCCGCCTCTTGGCTCAATTGGGTCATGGCATTTATTCGGTTCCAGACTGGATCTCGATGTCCCTTCCCCGAAGGGTCGGGTCAACAGCAACCGATCAGAATGTCGATACCCCCCACCCGATAAAAACAAGCACGTTGCGTGACGCAGCGTCAGAGTGGGTGTGAATTGTGAAGGAGATCACATGCGTTACCAAATCAGCGGAAAACAGATCGACATCGGCGCGGCCCTGCAAAACCACGTGCAGACCGAGCTGGGCGAGGTCGTTGGCAAATATGCCCAGCGTCCAACTGACGCCAATGTCGTCTTTTCCCGTTCAGCGCATGAATATGTTTGCGAAACCACTGTCCATTTGTCGACGGGCCTGACGGCGCAGGCCAAGGCCCATGCAACCGAGATTTACGCAGCGTTCGAGGGGTGCTGCGACAAGATGGAAACACAACTGCGCCGCTATAAGCGCCGTCTGAAAGACCACCACAAAGATCGGTCCGAGCCGGTTGAACTCTTTGGAGCGTCCTCTTATATCCTCGCCTCTGACGAATCGGACACGGCTGATGAACCCGAATCGCTGCAGCCCATGATTGTGGCTGAGATGGAAACAAAGATCCCATCGCTCAGCGTCGGTGAGGCCGTTATGCAAATGGAACTTGCTGGCGCCCCGGTGCTGGTGTTCAGGAATGAAAACAAGGATGGATTGAATGTCGTGTATCGTCGGGATGACGGTAACATCGGCTGGATCGATCCTTAACAGGCAAGATTAAAAAGGCGGGGCCCCGCATTTGCCGGGCCCGCTACGGAGCATGATCATGGAGCTTTCGAGCATTCTGAAGCCCGAAGCAGTACGTGTTTTGTCAGCAGCTTCCAGCAAGAAGCGGCTGTTTCAGGAAATCGGTGAGGTCGCTTCGGCGACGCTGGGTCTTGAAGCCCAGTCCATCGTTGATTGCCTGCTTGAACGTGAAAGCCTTGGCCCAACAGGTGTTGGCCATGGCGTGGCTTTGCCGCATGCGCGCCTGCCCGAGATAGCTGGCGTATCCGGCGTATTTGTAATGCTGGAAAAACCGATCGATTTTGGATCGGTGGATCGTCAGCCGGTGGACATCGCCTTTTCTTTGTTCGCCCCCGAAGAGGCGGGTGCAGATCATCTGAAGGCATTGGCCCTTGTGTCTCGTACCCTGCGCGACAGTTCGGTCTGTGCAAAGCTGCGGGCCAACCCTGATCCGGTCAAGCTTTACGCTATCTTGACCGAAGCACAGTCGATGCAAGCTGCTTAAAGACCTGATGGAAATAAAAAAGCCCCCGAAATTCGGGGGCTTTTTTTGTTGAGGGTATTCGCGGATCAGCCGCCAGTACCCATTTCCAGCGTCCACCAGATTTTCCCGCCATTTTCCTGATGCCAGGCGAAACCCATCTGGGTTGCCTTGGGGTCCATGATCACCGCGCGTGGGCCGGATTCCTGCATCCAGGCGGCAAGGGTTTCGGTTTCGGTTTCGTAGGTTTCCGAGATCGCCTCGCCCAGGAAGGTCCCGAAATATCCAACGCGTGCAGCGCGGTCGATGGGTGATGAGCCATCCGACCCAAAGTGCCAGGGGCGGTTCTGCCGGGCCATATCCTTAGAGTGGGTTGCTGCGGCCGCGTTCAGCTGTGCGTTTAGCTGCACCGCTTGCAGCCCTTGGGCCTGGCGCAGCGCATTGACCGAATCCAGCATTCGGAATTGCAGCTTTTCGGGGTTGCCGCGAATTTTATATACTGTGGGCAAAGGGCGGCCATCGGCACCCAAAGTTGTGGACTGTGGGGTGGTACATGCCGCCAGGGCGACAAAGCAAAGCAAGAGTAAAGAAACGATACGCGTCATGATCGGCCTGATGTTTGTGTCGTTAACGGGCATACCGTGCCAGACGGTGCGGGGCAAACGCCCAATGTCACAGGGCCGCATGATTCTGCCGGTTTGATTTGCGACTGAAGCATTCTGGCAATAGAATGCCCAAAATTTCAGAACTCGCCCTCGCAAAGGACCGCACTCATGGTCAAGAAACGCATTTCCCCTCAGACCCGCCGAGGTTTCCTGTCTGGCGCGGCTGCCTTGGTGGCAAGCCCGGCGCTGGCGCAATACATTCCTGGCGATCCGTTGCGTCCAGCGCCCGAGCCCGAAGCCGCTGTGCGTCGCAATGTTTCGGGATTCCGTGCGCTGGACTGGCAGCCCTATTTCTCGAACACCAGAAACGGGGCCATTCTGGTCGATACGGTGTCACGGGCGCTGCATTATTGGTCAGATGACCAAACTGTGTACAAACTCTACCCATCATCGGTGCCGTTGACCGAAGAAATGACCCGCCGTGGCCGTACCAGCGTCATTCGCAAGGTCGAGGGCCCAAGCTGGGCACCGACCCCTTCGATGAAGAAGCGGAATCCTGAATGGCCTGACTATATCCCGCCTGGGCCGGATAACCCATTGGGAACACATGCTTTATATCTGGGGTGGAAGTACTATCGCATCCACGGAACGCATGACACGCGCAAAATTGGCCGGAAATCGTCGAACGGCTGCATCGGTCTGTTTAACGAAGACATTGCCGAACTGTTTTCGATGGCCAAGGTCGGCACGCAAGTGTTGCTAATTTGACGACATTTTCGCGCAGCTGGTGGCTTGGCGTTCAAGTTGCAATTGCATTCCAACCGCTTTGCTGATTAGAAAAAAACCACGAGGTAAGTCTTAGATGCGCGTTCCAAAGAACTGGAATCGCGCAAATTCTGGAGGTTAATATGAAAAAACTCGTTCTCGCCGCTGCTCTGACTGCTGCTGCTTCGACCGCATATGCGGGCAACCTGGAAGAGCCAGTTGTTGAAGCACCTGTTGTTGTTGAAGAAACTCAGGGTTCTTCGCAGGGCATCCTGCTGCCGCTGATCCTGCTGGTCGTTGTGGCCGCAGCTGTTGCAGCTGGCTAAGCTTACGAGCTTTATCCAGAGAAAAGGCGGTGGATCGCTCCACCGCCTTTTTTCATGCCTGAAAGATGGGGCTGACTAGTCCAGCCAACCGCTCAGATTGTCTTCGATGATCTTGCCCAGAGCTGAAATGTGCGAATCGCCATCATTGAGGCAGGGAATGTAGGTGAAGCTTTCGCCGCCCGCCTCTTCGAAGCTTTCCTTGATCTCTTCGTTGATCTCTTCCAGCGTTTCGATGCAATCGGCGGAAAAGGCCGGCGCGATCACGGCGATATTCTTCTTACCCTGACGCGCCAGATCGGCCACGTGATCCACTGTATAGGGTTTCAACCATTCCTCGGGCCCGAACCGGGACTGGAAAGTTGACACAATCTGGTCATCAGACCAACCTAGGCGTTCTTTCAGCAGTCTGGATGTCTTGACGCACTGGCAGTGATACGGATCGCCCTGTTGCAGGTAGCGCTCGGGCATCCCGTGATAGGAACAGACAAGCGTATCCGGCTTGGCGTCCATGGCGGCATAGGCTTGCTCGACCGATTGCGCCAGCGCCTCGATAAAGGCTGGTTCGTCGTAGTAGGCGGGAACGGTTCGGCTGGCCGGTTGCCAGGCCTCCTCCATCAGCGCGCGAAAGAACTGATCATTGGCTGTGGCTGTCGTTGCCCCAGCGTAATGCGGATAAAGCGGGAAAAACAGGATGCGATCGCAGCCCTCTGCCACCATCTGGCGTACCTTGGATTTGGTCGACGGGTTGCCATAGCGCATGCAGAAATCGACCATCACCTGATCCCCATAGCGTGCCCGCATCGCGTCTCGCAGCTTGGTGGTTTGATCCTTGGTGATCGTCATCAACGGGCTTTCGCCTTTGTCGTGGTTCCAGATCGACTTATACGCCTCGCCCGAACTGAAAGGGCGTTTGGTCAGGATGATGCCCTGCAAGATCGGCTGCCACTTCCATTTGGGGTAGTCGATTACGCGTTGATCCGACAGAAACTCGTTCAGATAGCGTCGCATTGGCCAGTAGCTATAGTCGTCCGGCGTACCCAGATTGGCGAGCAAGATACCCACGCGCCCCATTTTGACTTTGGGGTGATCGGCTGGAGCATGCGCAGGGCGGGTTGCGTCGAACATTGGGGTCTTCCTGAGTTTTCGCGTTCTGACCTGAGATAAAGGGAAAAACCCAATCGTCAATCGGGCAGTTTGCCCTCATCCGTATTCAGCGCGTCAGCAAGGCGCATTTGGGCAGATCCCGGGCGCAGCGGTTTGGGCTGGCTGTCGTCAGGTGACCAACCGGTTAGGCAAATCATTTCGAAGGTCGCTGGCAAGCGGCCTGTGGCGGTGCTGAAATGCCTGGCATAAATCTCTTGCGCACGTGCGAATACCTGCCTGCGCGTAGGTGATTTAAGCCGGTCCGCCAGCACGTTTGTTTCCCCCATCGCGCGCAGATCATGCATCAAATGGGTGAGACCGCGATACTCGGCGGTCAGAGGCACCGCGTCTGCAACTGGCAACGCTAATCCAGCCCGCTGAAGCAGTCCTCCCAGGTCTCTAAGCTCTGCCATTGGGGCGATCCGGGGGCTAAGCCCACCTGTCACTTCAATCTCGGCCTGCCCAAGTGCCGCGCGTAGTTGATGCAGGGTTTCCCCGCCCAGACACACACTCAGCAACAAGCCATCGGGGCGCAAGGCGCGGTGGCATTGGATCAGCTGTCCAACCGGATCATTGGCCCAATGCAGAGCCATCGCATGCACGACCAGATCATGCGCGCCTTGGCTCAGGGCAAGTGTGTCGTCGTCCGTGACGATCTGGGCTCCCTGCAATGCATCCTGCCAGATATGCACAAACGGCGTCACAATCGCAGGCGCCGTAAAGGTTCTGTTAACCATGCTTAGCCGATCCTGCACTTCGTCAACGGCGGCGCGATGCAGGAACAGGGCACTATCCTGAACCCGCGCGCGACGGCGCAACAGGGTTGGACGGTCAAAAAGCGAGGGCGCATTGGACGCAGGCAGTTTCATACCTCGCAGGTATCGCATTTGGCGGCGCGTGCAAACCGCGTTGCAACTGATCTACCCGCCCAGATGCCTGAGCTGCGGCGCCCTGACCGACTCGGATTTTGGTCTTTGCGGAGCGTGCTGGCGCGATACACCATTTATTGGTGGGACGGTTTGCGACAGTTGCGGTGTGCCTGTTCCGGGTGAGGGTGATGGTCATCGGATCGAATGCGATGATTGCCTGAAAACACCGCGCACCTGGCAGGACGGTCGAGCGGCCTTGATGTATGAGGGGCGGGCTAAGTCCCTTATCCTGTCGCTCAAGCACGGGGACAGGCCTGAACTCGCGCGACCCGCCGCGCTCTGGATGGCGCTGGCCGGGCGCGAGTTGATCCAGCCCGGCATGCTTATCGCTCCGGTCCCGCTGCACTGGTCCCGCTTGATGAAAAGGCGCTACAACCAATCCGCGCTTCTGGCCCAGCATCTGACCGCAGAAACCGGGTCAGAGGTCTGTCCCGACCTGTTGGTGCGGCGCAAGCGCACTCCGGTGCTGGACGGCAAAACCGCTGCGCAACGGGCTGAGATTCTGGCAGATGTGATCGCTCCGCATCCCAAGCGACGGCAACGGATCTCGGGGCGCGACATCCTGCTGGTCGATGATGTGATGACATCCGGAGCGACGCTGGCGGCGTGTACGCAAGCGTGCCGCGACGCCGGGGCAAATCATATTTCCGTGTTGGTGCTGGCACGCGTTGCCAAGGATGCCTATTTCGCCCAAGATTGAGTGAAACCCGAAGGGACGGAAACATGAAACCGGTTGAAATTTATACATCGCCGCTTTGTGGCTTTTGCCATGCTGCAAAGCGTCTGCTGAAGCAAAAAGGCGTTGAATTCAAAGAAATCGACGTGCTGCTGCACCCCAAGCGCAAGCCTGAGATGATCAAACGCGCGGGTGGTAAGCGCACTGTGCCCCAGATTTTCATCGGCCCTGATCACGTGGGCGGCTGCGATGACCTGTATGAGCTGGACCGCCAGGGCATGCTGGATCGTCTTTTGGCGGCCTGATGAAAACCGCTCTGCTGCAAATCACCTCATCGGACGATCCGGCCGCGAATCTTGAGATGGTTCGCAACATGATTGCCGAGGCCGTCGCTGAGGGGGCGCAGTTCATTCTGACCCCGGAGGTCACGAATTGCGTGTCCAACAGCACCACGCGGCAGCGCGAGGTGCTGCAGCATGAGGAAGACGATCTCACTCTGGCCGGTCTACGGGCGCAAGCGGCCGAGTTGGGCGTTTGGCTGCTGATCGGGTCGCTTGGGATCAAGACCCACGACCCGGATGGTCGTTTTGCGAACCGCAGCTTCATGATCAACCCTCAGGGTCAGATCGTGGCACGGTATGACAAGATCCACATGTTCGACGTGCAGGTCACCGAAACCGAGACGTTCCGTGAATCGAAAAACTACCGTCCGGGCGAACAGGCGGTGGTTGCCGAGACTGATTTTGGCAAGATCGGCCTGACCATCTGCTACGACATTCGATTTCCCCATCTGCATGCCGCCCTTGCACAGGCTGGAGCTCGTATCTTGACGGTTCCGGCGGCGTTTTCTCCGGTCACCGGGGCGGCTCATTGGGAATCGCTGTTGCGGGCGCGGGCGATTGAAACCGGCTGCTGGGTGCTTGCCCCCGCGCAAACGGGTGCACATCCCACCACGCGGGGAAAGACGCGTCATACCCATGGCCACAGCATGGTCGTGGCCCCGTGGGGAGAGGTCGTCATCGACGCAGGCACCAATCTGGGCATTCACTTTTTCGATTTGGATGATAGTTCTGTGACAGAGGCGCGCCGGCGTGTACCTTCGCTGACGCATCGCCGCCCTTTCGACGGACCCTGATCCAGACCGGACCATGACAGACGAGACAAATGCCCTAGCGGTCACGCTGTTCAGCGAGATCCTGACCGCAGATCAGTTATTGCGCAACCGGCTCAGCCGCGTGCTGCCTAAGGGCATGGAAATATCGCATTTTTCAGTGCTGAACCATCTGGTCTTTGTCGGGGATGAGCGTAGCCCGGCGCAGCTGGCCAATACCTTCCACGTGACCCGAGGGGCGATGACCAACACCTTAGCCAAGTTGGAATGGGCCGGATACATCCACATCCGCCCTGACTGGGACGATGCCCGCCGCAAAATGGTGGCCATCAGCCCCGCCGGCCGCCGCGCGCGCGATCAGGCGATTGCGTCGATCGCCCCGTTGATCAACCGTGTGGTCGGAGAGCTGGGGTTGGAGCGTGTCCGCAGCACTCTGCCCGTGCTGCGGGATTTGCGGTTGCAGTTGGAAGGGGAGTAGACTCACCCCGCCTTCACACTCGCCGTCACATAATTCACGCTCAAATCCCGGTCCGAGATCGACCAAGTCCACAGGATCGGGTTGAATACGAACCCTTTGCGATCCACGGGTTCCAATCCGGCTTGGCGCAGCAGGTCGAACAGCTCGTCAGGGGTAATAAACTTGTTCCATTCATGTGTGCCGCGGGGCAGCCAGCGCATGACGACCTCGGCCCCGAAGATGGCCATCGCATAGGATTTCGGGTTGCGGTTAATGGTCGAGCAGATCAGCAATCCACCCGGCTTCAGCAAGTGCTGCGATGCGGTCAGAAAACCCAGTGGGTCGGCCACATGCTCGACCACCTCCATGTTCAGCACAACGTCGAACTGTTCGCCTGCGGCGGCCATATCCTCGGCCGTTGTGTGGCGATAGTCGATCTCCAGCCCCGATTGCTCGGCATGGATGCGGGCGACGGGCAAGTTGCGCTCGGCGGCATCTGCGCCTACGACCGTCGCGCCAAGGCGGGCCATCGGTTCGCTCAGCAAACCTCCGCCGCAGCCGATATCCAGCAGGCGCAGGCCTTCGAACGGTTTCGCAGCCTTCAGATCACGGTCAAATTCCCCGGCGATCTGCTGTGTGATATAGTCCAGACGACAGGGGTTCAGCATATGCAATGGCTTGAATTTTCCGTTCGGATCCCACCATTCGGCCGCCATCGCCTCGAATTTTGCGATCTCGGATGGGTCAACCGTGTTCGGATGCGCTTGCATTCCTGTCTCCGTATGCTCTTTTACGTCTTGAGGACTATATAGGGCCATAATGGACAAGTACCCGGACCAAAAGCGCGCAGTGCAATATTTGTACCCGCCGATCGACCCGTTCGATCAGCGGTTGGTCAGTGTGGGCGATGGGCACCAGATTTATATGGAACAATTCGGCAATCCCGACGGCTTGCCGGTGGTGGTACTGCATGGTGGACCGGGTGGTGGCTGCAGCCCGGCGATGCGGCGCTATTTCGATCCGCGCGTGTTCCGGGTGATTCTGTTCGATCAGCGCGGATGCGGGAAGTCGCGGCCTCATGCCTCGGTCGAGAACAATACAACTTGGCATCTAGTCGAGGATATCGAGCGTCTGCGGTCGCTTCTGGATATTGATGAATGGACGGTGTTTGGCGGCAGCTGGGGCGCGACCTTGGCGCTGATCTATGCGCAGGCCCATCCGGATCGAGTGAGCCGTCTGGTGTTGCGTGGGGTGTTTCTGGCGACCCAATCCGAGCTGGATTGGTTCTATGGCGGCGGTGCAGGCAAGTTCTGGCCCGAACCTTGGGCCAAGTTCACCTCTCTGCTGGCCGAAGATGAGCTGTCGGATACGATCAAAGCCTACAACAAACGCCTGTTCTCGGGCGATCGTGCAACCGAAATCCTGTATGCCAAGGCATGGTCGGCCTGGGAAAATGCGTTGGCCTCGATCCATTCCAACGGTGTGGTGGGCGAAAGCCCCGGCGAATATGCGCGGGCCTTTGCGCGTCTCGAAAATCACTATTTCACCAACAACGCTTTTTTGGAAAAGGACGGGCAGATTCTGGATCAGATGGACCGGATCGCGCATATCCCCGGCCATATCGTTCAGGGCCGGTATGATATGATCTGCCCACCGCAAGCTGCGTGGGACCTGTCGGAACGCTGGCCGAATGCTGAGTTGAAGATGGTACGCCAGGCCGGGCATGCCTTGTCCGAGCCCGGTATCAGTGCTGAGCTAGTGCGCATCATGGATCGCGTGGCGGAGGGGTGGGCATGACCCGGATGGACCGCCGTGCTTTGTTCGCTTCGGGTGCTGCGGCTGCATTGCTTGCGGCAACGGGGGCGTCTTTGGCGGATACACCCAAGGCTGGTGGGACTTTGCGTTTGGCCGTACCACGCGATGACAGCCTGGAACAGGTCGCCCGTGGTGCTGTGTTCGATACCCTGACCGAGATCGCGCCCGACGGGACGCTACGGCCCGAGTTGGCGACCACTTGGAAAACCGATGCGGATGCCTGCGTCTGGACGTTCAGCCTGCGCGAGGGGGTTCAATTCCACGACGGCTCAGATTTGACTGTGGCCGATATCCTGCCGGTACTGGCCGAGTTTGGGCGGGCAGAGGCCCTCTCTGCGTCTGAAATACGCGTTGAACTTGCCGCACCCAACACGAGTCTTCCATTCCAGTTGGCAGGCACAAGGTTTGTGATCACGCGGAACGGTTCGGGTGTGACGCCCTTGAAACTGGCCAATGGCACGGGCAGCTACCGGGTTGAAAGGGCCGAGGATGATCGGAACTTCCTGGGCCGGAAATTGGCCGATCACTATAAGGACGGTACCGCCGGATGGGCCAACAAGATCGAGATCATCGTGATCCCCGATGCGCATGTGCGGGCCGAGGCGTTGCGCGATGGCTATGTCGATATCGCAGCGCTGCCAGCGGGCGATCAGTTGCGCGACAAACGCGGCCTGCGATTTTTCCCGAATGACACGGATTTGTCGTTGGCCGTTGCACCTCATGTCGGGATGCCCAGGCAGATCGGCAAAGCTGCGCTGGATGATGGGCGCATCGCCGAACGGTGGTGGCTGGCGTAAATTCGATCACGTTTTGCGCCGGGGGTTGCAGACTCGGAAACTCCTGCGTATATGCAGTTGCAACAGCGGCGCGTTGGACTTCTGGTTCAAGGCTCCACCGGAAAATTCGACGGGCCGCGCGCCCGTTTTTTTGTGCCCGACGATAGGGTAGAGACCTGAATGACAAACGACCTGATAGCCAAAGCTGCCATCGACCGGCGACTGGCCGAGATCATCACCCCGGTGATCGAGGATCTGGGGTATGAGCTTGTCCGTATTCGCTTGATGAGCGGCAAAACCACGACGATGCAGATCATGGCCGACAAGCCCGATGGCGGTATCGAGGTAGATGATTGCGCCGAGATTTCCAATGCGGTCAGCGCCACACTGGATGTCGAGGACCCGATTTTGGACGCCTATACGCTGGAAGTGTCCAGCCCAGGCATCGACCGACCACTGACCCGTCTCAAGGATTTTGAGACATTCGAAGGGTACGAGGCCAAGATCGAAACTGCGGAACTGATCGACGGCCGCCGCCGGTTCAAGGGCGAATTGGCTGGGATCGAAGGGAATGAGGTTCTGATCAACATTCCCGAAGGGTCTGAGACCATCACCATCGGGCTGCAATTCGACTGGCTGAGCGATGCCAAGCTGGTCCTGACCGATGACTTGATCAAGGAAATGCTGCGCCAGCGCAAAGACGCCGGTGCCCTGAACGAAAACGCTTTCGACGAGATTGAGACCGAAGGGTCCGAAGAGGAGACGAACTGATGGCAATCACCTCAGCCAACCAGCTGGAGCTGCTGCAGACCGCCGAGGCCGTGGCCCGCGAAAAGATGATCGACCCCGGTCTGGTTGTCGAAGCGATGGAAGAATCGCTCGCCCGCGCCGCCAAGAGCCGCTACGGCGCTGAGATGGACATTCGTGTCTCCATCGACCGCAAAACCGGCAAGGCGACCTTTACCCGTGTCCGCACTGTGGTTGAGGATGAAGAGCTTGAGAACTATCAGGCTGAGTTCACCGTTGAGCAGGCCAAACAATATATGGAAAACCCTGAGGTCGGTGATGTCTTCGTTGAAGAGGTTCCGCCGGTCGAGATGGGCCGTATCGCGGCACAATCCGCCAAGCAGGTGATCTTGCAGAAGGTCCGCGAAGCAGAGCGCGACCGTCAGTATGAAGAATTCAAGGATCGCGCGGGCACCATCATCAACGGTGCCGTCAAGCGTGAAGAATTCGGTAATGTCATCGTCGATCTGGGCGGTGCCGAGGCGGTTCTGCGCCGCAATGACAAGATCGGCCGCGAAAGCTATCGCCCGAATGACCGCGTGCGTGCTTACATCAAAGAGGTCCGCCGCGAGGTTCGTGGCCACCAGATCTTCCTGTCGCGCACCGCGCCGGAATTTATGGCCGAGCTGTTCAAGATGGAAGTGCCGGAAATCTATGACGGCATCATCGAGGTCAAAGCCGTAGCTCGTGACCCTGGCTCGCGCGCCAAGATCGCTGTGATTTCCTATGATGGCTCGATTGACCCTGTGGGCGCCTGTGTTGGTATGCGCGGCAGCCGTGTGCAGGCCGTTGTGAACGAGCTGCAGGGCGAAAAGATCGACATCATTCCGTGGAACGAAGATCAGCCGACCTTCCTGGTGAACGCGCTGCAACCTGCCGAGGTTTCCAAGGTGGTTCTGGACGAAGAGGCCGGCAAGATCGAGGTTGTGGTGCCCGAGGAACAACTGTCCCTCGCTATCGGTCGCCGTGGTCAGAACGTGCGTCTGGCCAGCCAGCTGACCAATCTGGACATCGACATCATGACCGAGGCCGAAGAATCGGCGCGTCGTCAGAAGGAATTCGAAGCCCGGACGCAGTTGTTCATGGAAACACTGGATCTGGACGAATTCTTCGCACAGCTGCTGGTGTCGGAGGGCTTTACCAACCTCGAAGAGGTTGCCTATGTCGAGATTGAAGAACTCTTGGTCATCGATGGCGTTGATGAAGGCACCGCACAGGAATTGCAGACCCGTGCGCGGGAATTCCTGGAGGCACAGGCCAAGGCAGCGCTGGATGCGGCGCGCGCGCTGGGTGTCGAGGACAGCCTTATTGAATTCGAAGGCCTGACACCCCAGATGGTAGAGGCGCTGGCCAAGGATGATGTGAAGACGCTGGAAGACTTCGCAACCTGCGCTGACTGGGAACTGGCCGGTGGCTGGACCACGGTCGATGGCGAACGCATCAAGGATGACGGTGTTCTGGAACCTTTCGGCATTTCGCTGGAAGAGGCGCAGGATCTGGTGATGACGGCGCGCATTATGCTGGGCTGGGTTGACCCGGCTGAGCTGGAGCAAGCCGAAGAAGACGGCGACGTTGTAGAAGAGGAGGCCGAGGCCTGATCTCAGGGCCTCGGGTGGCTGACATGGGTCGCGGTGGCGTCCATAAGGATCGGTCCGATGGGCCAGAGCGGAAGTGCATCGCCACGGGCGAGGTACAGCCCAAATACGGGCTGATCCGCTTTGTCACCGGCCCGGATGGACAGGTCTATCCGGATGTCGCGGCAAAATTGCCGGGGCGCGGGGTCTATGTCGCGGCGGATCGTGCGGCTTTGGATAAGGCCGTTGGAAAGAAACTGTTCTCGCGCGGGTTCAAGACGCAGGTAACTGCGCCTAAAGACCTGATCGACGAAGTGGAAAAGCAGGTCGCTCGTCGGGTGATCGAGCTGTTGAGCCTCGCGCGCAAGTCTGGTGATGCGGTTGCGGGCTACGAAAAGGTCAAGACCTGGCTGGACCGGGAAGAAGCACAGGTGCTGATTCAGGCCGCAGATGGATCGGGGCGTGGCAAGTCGAAACTCAGTACGCCACACTTTGGAAAGTACATCGGTTGGCTGACGGCAGATGAATTAGGACAGGCATTTGGGCGCCAAACCGTGATTCATGCGGCCTTGGCCTCTGGCGGTCTTGCCAAACGTGTTGTAGAGGAAGCGCAGCGCCTGCGTGGCTTGCGCGAAACGGATGACGGCGGCAGGGGCCGCGCGGAAGGGTAAGAAGCTTTATGAGCGATAATGACGGCAAAAAGACATTGGGTCTTCGTGGCGGGGCGCGCCCCGGAAATGTGAAACAGAGTTTCAGCCACGGACGCACCAAGAATGTCGTGGTGGAAACCAAACGCAAACGCGTGGTGGTCCCCAAGCCGGGTGCCAGCAAGCCGAGCGGTGGAGCAACGCCCTCGGGTGATCCGTCGCGTCGTCCTGCTGGAATTTCCGATGCGGAAATGGCGCGCCGTATGAAGGCATTGCAGGCTGCCAAGGCCCGCGAGACCGAAGAAGCGGCACAGCGCGAAGCGCAGGAAAAAGCACGTGAAGAAGAACGTGCCCGTCGCCGTGCCGAGCAAGAGGCCAAAGAACGCGAGCAGCGCGAAGCTGAAGAACGCGCCCGTGCCAAGGCTGAAGAAGAAGAACGTCAGCGCAAAGAGGCTGAAGAAGCCGCCAAGCGCGCAGCTGTGGCTCCGGCTCCTGAAGCGCCAAAAGCCGCACGTAGCTCGGCCAGCAAACCTGCGCCAGCGGCGACGCCACGCAAGCAGGATCGCGAGCGTGAGCAGCGCGGCAACCGCGGCAAGGGGCGTGATGACAACCGCCGTTCGGGCAAGCTGACTCTTGGTCAAGCGACCGGTGGCGAAGGCAACCGCCAGCGTTCGATGGCAGCCATGAAGCGCAAGCAAGAGCGCGCGCGTCAGAAAGCAATGGGCGGTACGGTCGAGCGGGAAAAGGTCATTCGTGACGTTCAGCTACCTGAGGCCATCATGGTTTCGGAATTGGCCAACCGCATGGCTGAGCGCGTGGCCGATGTGGTTAAGTCACTGATGCAGATGGGTATGATGGTCACGCAGAACCAGACCATCGACGCTGATACTGCAGAACTGATCATCGAAGAGTTTGGCCACAAGGTGACTCGCGTCTCTGATTCGGATGTCGAAGACGTCATCAAAGAGGCCGAAGACAGCGAAGACGATCTGCAGCCACGTCCGCCAGTCATCACCATCATGGGTCACGTCGATCACGGTAAAACCTCTCTACTGGATGCAATCCGCGACGCGCGCGTTGTGGCGGGCGAAGCCGGTGGCATCACCCAGCATATCGGCGCCTATCAGGTAAAAACCGATGGTGGCACCACACTGTCATTCCTGGATACGCCGGGCCACGCGGCCTTTACTTCGATGAGGTCCCGCGGCGCTCAGGTCACGGATATCGTGGTTTTGGTTGTTGCTGCGGATGACGCGGTGATGCCGCAGACGATCGAGGCGATCAACCACGCAAAAGCGGCGGGTGTCCCGATGATCGTTGCGATCAACAAGGTCGACAAGCCAGATGCGAATCCGGACAAGGTGCGCACCGATCTGCTGCAGCACGAAGTGATCGTCGAAAAGATGTCGGGTGAGGTTCAGGATGTCGAAGTCTCGGCCATCACCGGTCAGGGTCTGGACGAACTGCTGGAAGCCATAGCGCTGCAATCCGAGATTTTGGAGCTGAAAGCCAATCCCGACCGCGCAGCCCAGGGTGCCGTGATCGAAGCGCAGTTGGATGTGGGCCGTGGACCCGTCGCTACCGTTCTGGTTCAGAACGGCACTCTGCGTCAGGGTGATATCTTCGTCGTGGGTGAGCAATACGGTAAAGTCCGTGCGCTGATCAACGACAAGGGCGAACGCGTCAAAGAGGCTGGCCCCTCGGTTCCGGTCGAGGTTCTGGGTCTGAACGGCACGCCCGAAGCGGGTGACGTTCTGAACGTTACCGAGACCGAAGCGCAGGCGCGCGAAATCGCTGCCTACCGTGAACAGGCCGCAAAGGACAAGCGCGCCGCTGCCGGTGCTGCAACCACCCTTGAGCAGCTGATGCAGAAAGCCAAGGAAGACGAAAACGTCACAGAGTTGCCAATTCTGATGAAAGCGGACGTGCAGGGTTCTGCCGAAGCCATCGTTCAGGCGATGGAGAAAATCGGCAACGACGAAGTCCGCGTGCGCGTGCTGCATTCGGGCGTTGGTGCGATCACCGAAACGGATGTCGGCCTGGCCGAAGCGTCCGGTGCGCCGATCCTGGGCTTTAACGTGCGTGCAAACGCCTCGGCGCGGAACACTGCGAACCAGAAGGGCGTGGAAATCCGCTATTACTCGGTGATCTATGACCTCGTGGATGACGTGAAAGCCGCCGCGTCCGGCTTGCTGAGCGCCGAGATCCGCGAAAAGTTCATCGGGTATGCGGAAATCCGCGAAGTCTTCAAGGTCACTGGTGTTGGCAAGGTTGCCGGCTGTCTGGTCACCGAAGGTGTTGCCCGCCGGTCCGCAGGCGTCCGCCTGCTGCGCGACAACGTGGTGATCCACGAAGGCACCTTGAAAACGCTGAAACGCTTCAAAGACGAAGTGGCCGAGGTTCAGTCTGGTCAGGAATGCGGTATGGCGTTCGAGAACTACGACGATATCCGCGCAGGCGACGTGATCGAAATCTTCGAGCGCGAAGAGGTTACGCGGACGCTGGATTGATTTGGTTCGGGATAGAGATTGAAAGCAGCGGTCGAATCGGGCCGCTGTTTTTTTGCGCAACAGACTTTCGGTGCATTGTTTGAGACACTCTGCTTCCGGATGGTATCAATTACCATGCAACCTCGGCCTTGCTGCCAAGTCGATCTGATCCGAGGGCAGGTGTGCGGACTTTGCTTCCGTCCGCTTTCCTCAACCGAAGGTCTGCTTTACGCGAACTCAGATGCGATCCAATCGACCATCCGCTTGATGCGCGTCTGGCCCAAATGGTTCTTTGCCCATGAGATATGGAGCCCGTCATTAGAAGGGTCAGGATCGACCCAAATCTCCACCAGTTTCTTTGACCGAAGATTGTTTTCCAGCATGTAGGCTGGCGCGATGGCAATCGCCACGCAAACAGGCCGGACACACGACTGTACTGACAGACCATCGCAATCGCAGAAATCTCTTGCAATGCAGGAGCCATCCAGACAGGTCATTGGCCGTGCATAACTTTCGCTGCGGCGCGGCCCGTTAGACCGGACTTTCGCCGCGGCTGCAGTATCCAGAGGCTGACCCGATCCAACTCACATTTGCGGATAAAGCTGACTTCGGCTGCTGCGCCGCAAAAGTCCAGGTTGTTTGTATTGCTCAGCGGTCCAAAAAGTCGGAGATTAAACGTATGAATAACTCAGGTCTCTCGGCATGTAGAGCGTGAGCGCAGCCTGGCACAACTGCTAACGATGTATTGGGAATTGCTTCCCAAAGTATTTGAATTTGGCTCCACGAATAGGTCCGATCTCGATCGCCCCAAAGTACAAGTGTTTCCTGCCGGATTCGGCTAAGGTTCTGCTCTCCTGACCAGGCTTGCATCGCGTCCAGGCCCGCCTCCAGGGCCGGCAGCTTGGCTTTAGCGGCGATCCCGGCGCAGTGTTCGTATTCTGGCGCAGCTTCGCAATCCAGAAACCAAGTCGCTGCGATCCGACGGGCGGTGGCCGCCGGGCCGTCTTCCGCAGCGCGCTTTTTACTGTGCTCAATAGTCTCGAACCGCCCCGGCAGAACACCGATGGCACCAGTTGCATATAGCACAAGACGGTCAATCCTTTTACCGTCGCGCAAGGCAATTTCCTGAGCGATCATGCCACCCATGGAGTGACCCAGCAGATGATATTTCTCGACTCCAAGATCGCGAAGGTGCCGGACGACCCAATCTGCATATCCGCCAATACTGTCGATTGGCGGCAGATGTGCATTTGCGCCAAACCCGGGCAGGTCGACTGCAATCACATCAACTTGCTGCTGCAGGGTATCGCGACACCCATCCCATTGTGCGCTGCCCCCCATGAAACCATGAACAAGGACGAGTGGGATCACTTTCGCTGACCTTGAACGATCCTATCAAGGATCATCGCGCAGAAGAGAATGGCAAAGCCTGCGAGGATACCCTGGCCCACATTGGCATATTGCAGCGCCTCGAGGACGTCTTCGCCCAGCCCTTTCGCGCCAATAAGCGAGGCCACCACGACCATGGCAAGTGACAGCATGATTGTCTGGTTGATGCCTGCGCGAATCGAGGGGCTGGCAAGCGGCAGATCGACCTTGGTGAGAAGATACCATTTGTTGGCGCCAAAACTTATCGCAGCTTCACGCACGCTTTCAGGAACACCACGCAGGCCCAAAACAGTAAGGCGTACCACGGGTGTCCCGCCGAAGATCATAGTGACAATGACTGCCGCTGGCTTGCCAACCCCGAAAAAGGCAATCACAGGCACCATGAAGACAAAGGCAGGCATGGTCTGCATGAAATCCATGATTGGCTGGATGACAGCGTAAAACCGAGGTCGGCGCGCCGAGAACATGCCCAAGGGAATGCCAATCACGATGGAAAGCAGCGCCGCGGTGCCGAGAAGCGCCAAAGTGGTCATAGCTTTTTCCCAGAAGCCGAGAAGGCCCATGTAGGCCAGAAAGGCACCAGACCAAATAGCCATGCGCAAGCCAGCTGTGAGCCAGGTCAACAGAACGATCAGCGCGGCCACCACGATCCAAGGGGTCTGAACCAACGCAACCTCCATGGCATCCAGCAACCAGCGAATGGCTGCGGTGAGCCCATCAAAGAACGCCACACTGTTGGCGACGCACCAGGCGATGAATGCCTCTACGCCGTCAATACTGGCCAGGCGAATTGAGTTATCTGTCGGGAATTCGCTAAGAAATGAAAAACGACCCGGGAAACTGTAGTGGATCATTGCGGTCGCGACCAACAGGATCATGAAACCCGCGCTGAAGACAATCTGGCTGACCGGCATGCCAGAGCGAATGGTGCGATCTGAGAGCCAGTCAGAAAACCGGGCCTCCAGTGCCCAGTTTGCGGCCACAGCCTGTATGAGCTTGGCCACAAGCAAGATGGCAACACCGGTGAGTGCAATCGACGGACCTTGCGCAGCGAGCAACTCAGCCTCGGCGCGGAAGCCTTCTATGTTGGCCTCCAGCCCTTCGATCTGGCGTTGGATGGCCGCGGCTCGATCCGAGCCGCTCTCTTGGGCTGCCGCGAGCTGCTGGTAGCGCAAATCGAGCGTGCCTTCGATCGAGGTCACACGAGCCAGTGCGTCCGCTCCCAGATCTCCGAACAAGCCCCGCGCGATCTGCACAAAGCCGATCGCTTCGACGACAAGAAAGGCCAATGCCCATGACCAAAGTCCGCGTGCGCCGAACCAGATCGGACCAAAAAGCCCTGCCATCACGTTGAAGGTTGCCGTAAAGCGCGCGGATGCCCCGATCTTGTCGAAGTTGCGGATGTAGTAATCGGGGCTTGTGCGTACAAAAGTGCGGATATTCTCGCGGCGTTCCTCGGCATAGGCCTGCGCGGCTTCGCTTTCTGTGTCTTCAAGGGGGTTCACACCAAGATCTTCGCTCATGACATTTCCGTCCCTTCAATCACCGTGCGCAACAAATCTGCTCGTGTAATAACACCTTTGTCCTCGCCACCTTCGGACACCAGAACCGGCCGTTCGTCGTCGATGGCTCGGGTAATTAATGCGGAAAGTGTCTCATTGTGGTCCACCCGGTCGATATCAGCCGGCAGTGGGTCGTGCGTGGCGAGGTAGCTGTCCAAGGGCTGCATCGCTGCATGAGCATGCACCACCTTCAAGCGCGAAATCCCGGCCACGAAATCAGCAACGTAGTCATCAGCGGGATGCATCACAATGTCCTCAGCCGAGCCGATCTGCACCATCTTGCCGTCACGCATGATCGCGATCCGGTCTCCGATGCGAACGGCCTCATCCAGATCATGGGTGATAAAGATCGTTGTTTTCTTGAGGATTTTGGACAACCGGATGAACTCATCCTGCAACTGCCGCCGGATCAGGGGATCAAGCGCAGAAAATGGCTCATCCATCAACAGAACATCAGGGTTGGCCGCGAGCGCTCGGGCAAGCCCCACACGTTGCTGCATGCCGCCAGAGAGTTCGTGAGCGAATTTAGACCCCCACGCCCCCAGCTCGACAATGTCGAGAATGGCGGCCGCCTGCCGCATACGTTCGTTCTTGGCGACCTGGCGGATTTCCAACGGCATTGCCACGTTATCAAGGACCGAGCGGTGCGGCATCAGCGCAAAATTCTGGAAAACCATTCCGATTTTCCGGTTGCGGAAAGCCTGAAGTTCCTTTGTGCCGAGCGCCATGACGTCCGTGCCCTCGATCTCGATCCTACCAGCCGTTGGTTCGAGCAGGCGATTGAAATGGCGCACGAGGGTGGATTTACCGCTCCCTGATAGGCCCATGATACAGAAGATCTCACCGCGATTGACGTTGAGGCTGACATCGGCCACGCCCACCACCGCGTTGAACTCAGCAAGGACTTCAGCCTTGGTCAGCCCCCGCGCACGAATGGCTTCCAAAGCGGCCTTAGGTTTTGCCCCGAAGATTTTCCAGATGTTGGAAATTTCGATTACAGTCTCGTCGCTCATCCGCCCACCCGTACGTGCCTTCAAATGGGGCGGCACCGCTAGGTGCTGCCCGTTGTTTTTAGGTCTGGCTCAGAGACCCAGCATCGAGTCTACACGCTCGGAATTGGCGTTAACCCATTCGGCCGCAACTTCCTCAGCATCGCGACCATTGGCGCTGATCTCGAAGGCCAGCGAGCTCACGTCATCGGCTGTCAGGGAGAAGTTCGCGAAGAATTCCGCAATCGCCGGCGAGCGATCCCCAAGCGAGTTGGACCAGGCGATCTGCACTTCCTTCAGGGCGTCCTTGCTGGCTACCATCGACTTGTTGTACCAGTCAGGGTCGTCGGAGGGCTGCACCATGACGTATTTCTCAGGGTCATAAGTTGGTTCGGTCAGCATCACCACGTCAAACATGTACCAGACAGCATGCGGCTCGTAGCAGTAGAAGGCATATCCTTCTTTTTTGGCGATACTGTCCTTGATGCGCGCGGTCTTCACAGCTTCCTCGGCGCGGATCGGATCGATGAAATCCAACAGGCCATAGTCGCGTACCTTCACCTCGTTCACATTGGCCGAGGCCCAGCCGGGGGCACCGATCCACATCTCACCCTTGCCATTGCCATCGCTGTCCATCGCAGCCGCCACATCGGGGCGTCCAAGATCCGCGATGTCGGTGATATTCATCTCTGCGGCAAAGTCTTTGGAGACGCAGAAACCCTGATTGCCCTGATAAGGGTTCGATGACAGCGTCACTGTGCCAGCACCATCAACGTATTGATTGGTGAACGCCTCCTGGTTTGGCAACCATACATCGGGGTGCACATCGATATCACCCTTACCCTGATCCATCGCTTGAAAGATCGTGGCATTGTTACCGGGCACATACTCCACCGTGCCGCCAATGCGGGTGGTCACGATCTCACCTAAGACATGGGCAATGGCCTGTGCCCCGGTCCAAGTGGGAACACCGATCTTAACCTCTTCAGCGGCGAGTGGCGCGCCAAGAGCGGAAACCAAAGCCGCGCTGATCAAGTATTTTTTTAGTTTCATTTGATATCTCCTTGTTGGTTTGTTGTAGATTTCAGGCCTCGTAGCCAGGAAGTTCAAAGGTTTCGGGATAGCCAAACAGGGCTGCGCTTCCGCCGGTGTGCAGAAACACGACATTGTCCATGCCGTCGAAATAGCCTTTGCGGGTTTGGTCGATGAGACCATCCAACCCTTTACCCGAATAGACCGGGTCGAACAAAAGTCCTTCGGTGCGGGCCAGCAGCTTAAGCGCGTCAATCATTCCTTCAGTCGGAAGACCATATCCTGCACCAACGTAGTCGCAATTTGCGCGCACATTTTCGCGCGCAATGGGCGTACCCGTTTCCATATATTCGACAGTGCGCACCGCCAGATCATGGACCATGCCTTCCTGCTTGTCCTGCGGGGCACGCACGCCGATGCCCAGAAGGTGAATGTCACTTTCAAGGGTGGCAAGACCCGCGACCAATCCGGCTTGCGTGCCTGAGCTGCCGGTCGCATGTACCAGCGCATCAATTTTCAACCCGGCATTGGCGGCCTGTTCGCATAACTCACGCGCGCAATTCACATAGCCCAAAGCCCCGATCGGGTTCGACCCACCGCCCGGAATTATGTAGGGGTTTTTCCCTTCTGTCTTCATTCGCGCGGCGCAAGCTTCCATCTCGGCGTTCATGTCCGCACCACCGGGGCGCTTGGAGACACTGGCGCCATGCAATCGATCCAACAGGACGTTTCCATTCAGAATATAGTTCGGATCATTGGAACCCGTGCGATCCTCAAGCAGGATGTGGCACTCGATGCCAAGTTTTGCGGCCGCCGCTGCCGTCTGACGCGCATGATTGGATTGCGTCGCCCCCTGCGTGATGATTGTATCTGCGCCTTTCTGGACCGCGTCAGCCATCAGAAATTCCAGCTTACGAGTCTTGTTCCCACCCGACGAAAGACCGGTACAATCATCCCGTTTGACCCATAAACGCGGACCACCCAAAACCTCGCTCAGGCGATCCATTGGTTCCAAAGGCGTAGGAAGATGGCCAAGCGATACCCGAGGAAATTTCGCCAGCGTCAGCGATAACTCCTTGCACAAGCTCAAAACCAACTCCGGCCCGACCATCGCGTCACTGTCGGTCATTTGAATTGTCTCAGCCACCACATTCTCCCTGCTTTTGCCTACAGCCAAACACTTTCAAAAGAAAAAGAATAAAAACAGTGCATATTTCGCAGGCTGCTCATACATTTTCTTTGGGTGCTGGGGAGGTGCGGATGAATATGCTGTGGTTTGATGATGTTCTGGCCCTTCTGGAAGAGCGGAACATGACGCGGGCCGCGGCCCGCAGAAACATCACCCAACCTGCGTTCTCAAGGCGTATTCGCAGTTTTGAGGAGTGGCTGGGGATTGAAGTTCTCGATCGCAAATCGAACCGGGTCGAGATCAGTCCGGCACTGGCCTCGAACGAAGCCGAAATCCGCTCTTTGATCGCAAGGCTAAATGACCTGCGTACAAAAATTGCGCAACATGGCCCCACCGTTTCGATTGTGACGATCGCCGCGACACACGCATCGGTCGTCTCCACCTTCCCTGATATGGCACTGCGTGCACGTGCCACGTTCAAGGAGCTCCGTTTTCGTCTCAGAACTGCCAATCTGAACGATTGTGTCACTCTGTTCCTGCGCGGCGATACCAACATGCTGCTATGCTACGAGGCGCAAACCGTCGCCCCAATGCCGTTCGGAGCAGGCATTCGTCGCGGCACTTGGGGCCACGATTACCTCATTCCGGTCATCGGTGGCGGATTGCGGTATGCAGTGCGCGGAAACGGTGACGTGCCTTTGGATACACCGGCCATCGTCTATCCCGACAACAGCTATTTCGGCGAAGCATTGAACAAGAGCAAACTCCCGTTCGGAACCGCCGATTTCAGCAAAAACCCAGTTTGTCAGACGGCCTTCTCAACTGGGGCAAAGGAAATGATCCTGAGCGGTCTCGGTGTTGGTTGGTTGCCGTTCAGCATGGTGCATAGGGAGATTGAAAGCGGCGAGTTGATCTCCCTACGCAACCAATTGGGTCAGGAAAAGCTCGACGTAGTGGTCTATGCTCACCACCAGACCGAGATAGCGAGAACGTTGCTTGATTTCTGGACAAACAAGCCGCTTTCAAAGTATTGAGCTGAAAAAACGCCAATCAGTGCAAAAGTCTATAGCCATCTGTCGGAACCAATTCTTGACTGCGGAAGGTTGTATCGGTTTACGATGCGGCGAAAAATCTGACCGAAGTCCAATGCTCTGCCTACCTCGACACCGCCAAAAACGTCCCCGAATGCATGATGATGTCGAAATGCTGCATCCCCTTTTTCAGGTCGAAACTGACGGCATGCCCGGCTTTGCGTAGCAGTTCCGCGTAGTCCCGGCTTTGGCGGATGAACTCGGGCGTGTCCCTTTCGGCCACGGTCACGTGGTAGCGCGGGCCGGGGCGGGGGAGGTGGCGGATGGGCGACAGGTCGTTCACCTCGACCGGGGTTAATTGCAGCGGGTCGTTCACTGGGGTCAGGCTGATCGGTTCCAAATCATAAACCCCGCTGATCAGGATCACATCACGCACCCGTAACCCGGCGCGGGCCAGATCGTTGGCTGAACGTGCCATGACCATACTGGCCAGATGCGCGCCTGCGCTGTGCCCCGATAAGGTGATCCGCGTGGGATCAAACCCAAGCGTTTCGGCCTGCGAGGCCAGCCATAACAGCGCGTTGCTGCATTCTTCGACCATATCCCCGATGCGGGCGTTGGGGGCGAGCGTGTAGTTCAGCGTTGCAAAAGACTGCTCCGCTTCGATCAAGGCCGGGGCCATCATTGCCGACTCGCGCTGGCTGAGCGCTTGCCAGTATCCGCCATGAATGAACACATGCAGCGGCGCGCCAGCGCCTTTCGCCGGAAAGAAATCCAGAACCTGAGTTGGGCTTCCGCCATAGGCGAGGTTCTCTTGCACCGTCATTTGGGCACGGTGTTGTGCACTCAGGGCGGCATAGCTGTTCAGATAGGGCGTGAGGTCGCCTCCGACCATGGAGCTGGGGGAATATTCCTGCTCCAGCTCGGACTGTGAAAACCCGCGATACAGCATCACCTACTCCTGATCTGTGTACATCAACTCGGTGCGTACATCGTAGAGATCATGGAAGAACCTCAAATCCAAGGCCTTGCGCAAGAAAGAGACGCCGCTGGACCCGCCTGTGCCGGGTTGATTGCCGATCACGCGCTCGACTGCTGTGACATGATCGAAGCGCCAGCGCTGGAAGAGGGATTCCACATCCATCAGCTTTTCTGCCAGCGCATACAGCTGCCAATACCGGTCGGTATCGCTGTACACCTGCGCCCAGATTTTCACAACGCGAGGGTCCCCTGAATAGGGTTGTGCATAATCGCGGTCCAACAGGTCTTGCGGTACATCGAAGCCCTGGCGCGCAAGCATATGCAACACCTCATCATACAGCGAAGGTTTCGTCAGCACCGCGTTCAACTGCTCCATGACCTCGGGATCATGTTCATGAACCTTCAGGGTCGAAGCATCCTTGTTACCCAGAATGAATTCGATCTGGCGATACCCGTAGCTTTGAAAGCCGGACGAACTGCCAAGGGCCTGACGGAATGTCATGTAATCGGCAGGTGTCATGGTCAACAGGGTTTCCCATGCTGTGATCAACTGCCGTTGAATGGCTTTGATCCGGTCGATGTTCTTCATCGCTGGGCCGAATTCATCCTGCTGCAAGAAGCGTCGTACTTCGACCAGTTGGTGATGCATCAGCTTCAGCCACAACTCGCTGACCTGATGGATGATGATGAACAGCATTTCATCGGGCTGGGCCGGGTCCTGAAACGTACGTTGCAGGTTCAGCAGAGTCTTGAGTTGCAGAAAGTCGCCATAGCTTTTGCGGTGGGTTTCGGCGAAATCGGTGACCAGAGAGTCCTCAATCCCGCGCTCAAGATACCGGTCTTCATTGGCTTTGTCGCTCATGCTGCCTCCCCACCTGTGCTGTTTGCTACGTGTGTAGAGGCTGCGTTTGCAACTTTCCAGTGGTTCAGGTCCAGTCCAGAACAACCTTGCCGGATTGGCCCGATTTCATGGCGGCAAAGCCTTTGTCAAAGTCGTCCACGCCATAGCGATGGGTGATCACACGGCCGACATCCAAACCGTTCTGCAACATGGCGATCATCTTGTACCAGGTCTCAAACATCTCGCGCCCATAGACACCCTTGATGGTAATGGCTTTGAATACGATCCGGGACCAATCGACCGGGGATTTGCCCGGGGGGATACCCAGCAGAGCAATCTTTCCGCCCATCACCAAGGCCTCGACCATCTGGTCCAATGCGGCCTGAGAGCCCGACATCTCTAAACCAACGTCAAAGCCTTGTTGCATGCCGAGCTCGGTGATGACGTCGTTCAGCTCCTCGGCGGATACATCGACAGGGCGCACGCTTGGCACCACATGTTCGGCCAGCTTTAGACGGTCGGCGTTGATATCGGTGATCACCACGTTTCGGGCACCCGCATGGCGCGCGACGGCGGCGGCCATGATGCCAATGGGGCCCGCGCCGGTGATCAGAACATCCTCGCCCAGCAGATCGAAGCTAAGCGCGGTGTGAACGGCGTTGCCCAGCGGGTCGAGGATGGCGCCGATTTCATCAGGCACCTCATCGGGCAGTGGAACGACATTGAAGGCGGGCAGTTTCAGGTACTGGGCAAATGCGCCCTGCTCGTTGACTCCAATCCCGCGGGTACCAGGATCGAGGTGGAATTTGCCCGCACGGCTTTGGCGGCTGTCGGGGGTGATCAGATGGCCTTCGCCCGAGCAGCGCTGGCCGATCTCCAGACCGGTCACATTGCGGCCGATCTCGACGATCTCACCGGCAAACTCATGCCCGGTGATCATCGGCACGGGAACCGTGGCGGCGGCCCAGTCATCCCAGTTCCAGATATGGATATCGGTGCCGCAGATGCCGGTTTTGTTGACGCGGATCAGAACCTCGTCCGGGCCGATCTCGGGCACGGGGGCCTGCACCAACCATAGCCCTTCCTCGGGCCTGGACTTCTCCAGTGCTTTCATAGTGTTGGGGCGCATCAGATCACTCCCAGGTCTTTGCCGACCTTGCCAAAGGCAGCCAGGGCGCGATCCAGTTCCTCACGCGTTAGGGCCGCATTCATCTGCGTTCTGATCCGCGCCTGCCCGCGCGGGACAACCGGGAAGAAGAAGCCCGAGACATAGACACCTTCCTCAAACAGCTTTGCCGCCATGTCCTGTGCCAGCTGAGCCTCACCTAGCATCACCGGGATGATTGGGTGTTCGCCCGGTAGCAGGTCAAAGCCCAAACCTTCCAGCCTCGCGCGCCAGTACTTGGCGTTGCCGAACAGTTGCGCGCGCAGCATATCGCCTTCTTCGACCAGACGGATCGCCTGCAGCCCGGCGGCGACGATGGAGGGCGGCAGCGAGTTCGAGAACAGATAGGGCCGCGCCCGCTGCCGCAGCAGGTCGATCACTGGTTGCGGCCCAGCGATATAACCGCCGATTGCCCCCCCAAGTGCCTTGCCCAAGGTTCCCGTCAGAATGTCCACATCGACGCCGAAATGATCCGGCGTGCCAGCCCCGTTCGGCCCCATGAAGCCGGTGGCGTGGCAGTCATCGACCATGACAATCGCATCATACTTGTCGGCCAACTCGCGGATTTTCGGCAGGTTGGCCAGATAGCCGTCCATCGAGAACACGCCGTCGGTGGCGATCATGATATGTCGCGCGCCGTCCTCGCGTGCCTGTTTCAGCCAAGCTTCGAGGTCATTCATGTCGTTGTTCATGTAGCGATAGCGCTTGGCCTTGCACAACCGCACCCCGTCGATGATCGAGGCGTGGTTCAGGCTATCGGAGATAATCGCGTCTTCAGGCCCTAACAAAGGCTCAAACAGCCCACCATTGGCATCGAAACAGGCAGCGAACAGGATCGCGTCGTCCTTGTTCAGGAACTCGGCCAGCTTCTGTTCCAACTCCCGGTGAATGTCCTGGGTGCCGCAGATGAACCGAACGGAGGCCATGCCAAAGCCTTTGGGCTCCATCGCATTGGTGGCAGCTTCAATCAGTGCGGGATGATCCGCCAGACCAAGGTAGTTATTGGCGCACAGGTTGATGACCTGACGATCGCCCACCGTGATCTCACCGCCCTGAGGCGAGGTGATCATGCGTTCGCGTTTGTACAAACCCTCGGATTCGATCTGCGCGAGTGTGTCCGTGATGTGGGACAAGAATGCATCTGCCATGGCGACCTCCGATCAACTGAGTCGCATATCTAGCATAACGGACGTGTTTCCCAAATAGGGGAAATACAATATTCAGGAAAAATATCCGTGAAGACGGATTTTGCAGGTTAGGCGTTCTTGACGATCAGGAACACGCGTGCTGCATCAATCGCTGAAATGCAGTGCGAAATATCGGCCGCATAACGCGCGGTATCGCCTTGGCGTAGTTCGGAAACCGCGGCGCCAGAGGTGATGCGGACAGCACCTTCAAGAACGGTCAGCTGTTCCCGTGCCCCCCGCGCATGCGGCTGGCTGTTCAGCGCTCCACCGGCTTCGAACTGGATGTCGTAGACCTCATGCCCTCCGGCTTCCTCCGGGGGAGAGAGGATGCGGATGCGGCATTTCTCGCCCATATTGTCGATGCTGGGTACTTCGGCCTCACGCAAAACTTCGATCTGGTCGGTGTTGTTGGCATCGTCCAGAAGGCCCGCGAAATCGACTTGCAAGGCGCGGGTCAGGTTCCACAGGGTCGAGATGGTGGGGCTGCTCTCGCCGCGTTCGATCTGGCTGACCATAGACCGCGAGACGCCGCTGAGATTGGCCACGGCCTCAAGCGACAGACCTTTGGCGCGGCGCGCCTCTTTCAGGCGGGCGGGCAGGCGGGTCAGGATATCGTCTGTGTTTTCCGTCATGACGGAATCCATGCGTGTTGCGCGAGCGGATGTCAATTCTGACCGTGACGGGACGTCTTGCGCGACAGGGTCATTCAGCGGGTGCATAGTAAGCGCAAATTCAGGAGGATTGTCCCATGACCGATATCGTAATTCTCGACGGTGCGCGCACCGCAATTGGCACCTTTGGCGGTGCATTGGCCTCGACCGCGCCGATTGATCTGGCCACGGTGGCGACCGAAGCAGCGCTTGAGCGTTCGGGTGTTGAAGGTGCTCAAATTGGGACAGTTGTCTTTGGTCATGTAATCAATACCGAGCCGCGCGATATGTACCTGTCGCGGGTCGCAGCAATGCAGGCTGGGATCCCGAACGGGACACCTGCGATGAATGTGAACCGACTGTGTGGATCTGGTGCGCAGGCCATTGTGTCAGCAGTGCAGGCGCTGATTCTGGGCGATGCGGATTTTGCGGTGGCAGGCGGGGCCGAGAGCATGTCGCGCAGCCCCTATATCGTGCCTCAGGCGCGCTGGGGGGCGAAGATGGGTGACGTTTCTTCGTTGGACATGATGCTGGGCGCGCTAAACTGCCCATTCGGAACCGGCCATATGGGTGTTACGGCTGAAAACGTCGCGGATGAGCATCAGATCAGCCGTGAACAGATGGATGCGTTCGCCCTGAGCAGCCAGACCCGCGCGGCGGCTGCGATTGAGGCGGGATATTTCGAAAGCCAGATCGCGCCCGTTCAAGTCAAGGTTAAGCGGGACATGGTTGACTTTGTGGTGGACGAACACCCCAAAGCGACCACCGCCGAAGCGCTGGCTGGTCTGCGCCCAGTATTCAAGAAAGAGGGGCGCGTGACGGCGGGCAATGCCTCGGGCATCAATGACGGCGCGGCGGCGATGGTTCTGGCCACGGCAGATGCGGCGGAAAAGGCTGGGTTGAAGCCCAAGGCCCGGGTGTTGGGATATGCCCATGCAGGCGTAAGGCCCGAGGTCATGGGGATTGGCCCGGTTCCAGCGGTTCAGAACCTGTTGAAGAAGACCGGCTTGTCAGCGGAAAGCTTTGATGTGATCGAAAGCAACGAGGCCTTCGCTTCGCAGGCTTTGGCGGTCAATCAGGAACTTGGGCTGGATGCTGCAAGGGTGAACCCAAACGGTGGCGCGATCGCTCTGGGGCATCCGGTAGGTGCGACGGGTGCGATCATCACTTTGAAGACGCTGTACGAGCTGGAGCGCACGGGGGGTTCGAAGGGATTGATCACCATGTGCATCGGGGGCGGCCAGGGCATCGCCCTTGCCATCGAGCGGCTTTGATCTGAGATCGGGTTGGGGGGCTGTCTGCCCCCCATCGCGCCAAGGCGCGATTCCCCCCGAGGATATTTATGGCCAGATGAAGCAGGTGGGCTGAACCTAGCCAAACGCCATGATCATAAGAACACTGGCGGCCCCGAGGACGGCGCCGAGTAGGGTTGTGAGGATGCCGCGTAGAAGGCCTGATTCTTTGGGCTCTTCTTTTTGGGTTTGTGCGATGAGTGCGTTCTCCACCAGTGCAGGCAGGCGTGGGCCGAATCTGGCCAGAACTAGAGCGGTTTTCCCAAAGTCCCGCAGCGCGGCGCGTGGGCCGATTGAGCGTTTGATGTAGTCTTCGACCACGGGGCGGGCGACTTCCCAGATATTCATATGTGGATCGAGCGAACGGGCGACGCCTTCGACAACAACCATGGTGCGTTGCAGCAGGATCAGCTCGGTCCGGGTTTCCATGCCGAAGCGTTCGGTGACTTCAAATAGGTAGCTTAGCAGCCGACCCATGGAAATATGCGTTGCGTCCATGCCGAAAATCGGTTCGCCGACGGCGCGCAAGGCGCGGGCGAATTCATCGACATCCCGGTCGGCGGGGACGTACCCGGCTTCGAAATGAACCTCGGCCACGCGCTTGTAGTCGCGGCGGATGAAGCCAAAAAGGATCTCGGCATAAACCCGGCGGGTGTATTCATCGATATGGCCCATGATGCCGTAGTCATAAGCGATGATATCGCTATTGGCAGCGACCTTGAGGTTGCCCTGATGCATATCAGCATGGAAGTAGCCATCGCGCAGCGCGTGCAACAGGAACAGCCTCAGCACGCGTTCCGCCAGGTCACGGCGGTTGTGGCCTGCGGCGTCCAGTGCGTTATTGTCGCCAAGCGGAATACCATCCGCCCAGCTGAGCGTCATCACACGGCGGGCGGATAGGGACCACACCACCGGCGGTAGCCAGAACCCTGCATCATCTTTTGTGTTGGCGGCATATTCCGAGGCGGCAGCGCTTTCGAGGCGCAGGTCTAGCTCACCGCGCACGACGCCGTCGAAATGTTCGATCACCTCCATCGGGCGCAGACGACGTGCGCCCGGGGCAAAGAGTTGAACGATACGGGCAGCGAAATAGAACGCATCCACATCCTTGCGGAAGGCGCGTTCGATGCCGGGGCGCAAGACCTTGACCGCCACATCTTCACCCGTGGTGACCAGCTTGGCCTTGTGGACTTGCGCAATGGATGCAGCGGCAATGGGGTCGCTGAACTCGCTGAAGATGTCACTGACGGGTTGCCCGAGTTCCTTTTCCACCTCAGCCATGGCCTCAGATTTGGAGAAGGGTGGCAGCTTGTCCTGCAAGACGCGCAATTGTTCGGCCAGTTCATCGCCGACCACGTCGGGACGGGTCGAGAGCACCTGCCCGAACTTGATATAGGCGGGGCCGAGTGCAGTAAGGGCGCGCGTCGCAGGGGGCATATCCGGATCGCCCTTGTAGCCAAGCCATTGAAATGGCTTGCCAAGAGCGTGGGCCACGAAGCGCAACGATCTGGGGGCTTCAAACGCATCCAGCACCACGTTCATGGCACCGGTGCGTTCCAGTGTGGCGCCTGTTCGGATCAGGCGAATGATGTTGTGCGGGCCGCGCATCTAGATTTTCCAGCCGGAATGCAGGGCGGCGATACCCATGCTCAGGTTGCGGTATTTGGCGTTCTCAAAACCGGCGCTGCAGACCATGTTCAGGAACGTCTCCTGATTGGGGAATTTACGGATCGATTCCACGAGATACTGATAGCTGTCGTAATCATTGGCGATCAGCTTGCCCATGCGCGGAATGACGTTGAAGCTGTAGAGGTCGTAGAGTTTCTGCAGCCCGTCATTGGGCAATTGGCTGAATTCCAGCACCATCAGGCGGCCACCGGGTTTCAGAACGCGGAACGCTTCGTTCAGCGCCTCTTGCGGGCGGGTCACGTTCCGAATGCCGAACGAGATGGTGTAGACGTCGAAGGTGTTATCCTCGAACGGAAGCGACATCGCATCGCCCACCACCCAGTCCAGACTTTCAGACATCTGATCCGCCTCAGCCCGTTGGCGGCCTTCGATCAGCATCGATTCGGTCAGGTCCAGAACGGTGGCGTGACCGTGACCGGCGCGTTTAAGGAAGCGGAAGGATATATCTCCGGTACCGCCCGCCACATCTAGCAAGCGCTGACCGGGACGGGGCGCGAGCCAATCCATCATCGCATCTTTCCAGATCCGGTGAATGCCCATCGACATGACATCATTCATCACATCGTATTTCGAGGCGACGGAACTGAACACGCTTTGCACGCGTTCTGCCTTATCCGCCTCGCGCACGGTTTCGAACCCGAAATGAGTGGTGTTGTCGTTGATGTCAGACATTTGCCTTGCCGTTTGTCGAATTTCGCTTCTGTTATAGGGCCATGAGAAGCGGGCACAATGCGGCCCTTTGGTATAGGAGCCATGTAATGCCCGAGTTGCCCGAGGTCGAGACTGTAAGGCGCGGCCTTGCTCCGGCGATGGAAGGGGTGGTGATCGCGCAGGCGGACGTGAACCGCCCTGATCTGCGATGGCCGTTTCCCGACCGGATGGCGGAACGCCTGACCGGGAAGCGTGTTGAGCGGTTGCGGCGGCGGTCAAAGTATATTCTGGCCGATCTCAGCAGTGGTGAGACCCTTCTGGTGCATTTGGGTATGTCGGGGCGAATGACGGTGTCCGGTGATCCGTTGGGTCAGTTCGTGCATGAGCACCCCAGGGCGCAGAAACATGACCATGTTGTGTTCCATATGGCCAACGGTGCGCGCGTGACGTTCAATGATCCGCGCCGGTTCGGGGCGATGGATCTGTTGCCAACGGTGACGGCCGAAGAACACAAGCTTTTGTCGGTTCTGGGGCCGGAACCCTTGGGCAATGATTTTCACGAACAGCACTTGATTGATGCGTTCAAGGGGAAGAACACGCCGGTGAAATCGGCGCTTCTGGATCAGGGAATCGTTGCCGGTTTGGGTAATATTTACGTCTGCGAGGCGCTTTATCGGGGCCGAGTCTCGCCACGTCGCAAAGCCGGGCAGATTTCTAAGCCACGAATTGCAGCTTTGGTGCCGATCATCCGGCAGGTGCTTCAAGATGCAATTGATGCTGGCGGCTCATCACTGCGGGATTTCCGCCAAGCCGATGGAGAACTTGGATATTTTCAGCACAGCTTTGATGTCTACGGGCGCGAAGATGAACCCTGCCGCACCGAAGGATGCGGTGCATTGATCAAGAGAATCACCCAGTCCGGTCGCTCATCCTTCTATTGTGCGCAATGCCAAAGATAACTTGATCCAAGTTTTTCGCGTGATAAGGAATCGTACCTGAACGGAACAACCGGAAGCTAAACCTTATGGCTTTTGAGACGATCATCGTCGAAATCGAAGACCACGTCGGGCTGATAAAGCTAGACAGACCCGACGCGATGAATGCGCTAAACACTCAGTTGGTGAGTGAGCTCTGCGACGCGCTGGAAGAAGCAGATCAGAACGACAAAGTGCGCTGCGTTGTGATCACCGGCTCGGACAAAGCATTTGCTGCAGGTGCGGACATCAAGGAGATGTCCGAGATGAGCTTTGTTGATGTGCTTAGCGCGGATCTTTTTGCTTCGGTCAACGAACGCGTTGCGGCCATTCGCAAACCGATCATCGCAGCTGTGGCGGGTTACGCGCTGGGCGGCGGGTGTGAACTTGCCATGATGTGCGATTTCATCATCGCAGCCGATACAGCCAAGTTCGGCCAGCCCGAGATCAATCTGGGTGTGATTGCTGGCATTGGTGGTACACAGCGCCTGACGCGGTTTGTCGGCAAGTCCAAGGCCATGGACATGAACCTGACGGGTCGTTTCATGGACGCGGAAGAAGCAGAACGCTCGGGTCTGGTCAGCCGGGTTGTCCCAGCTAAAAAGCTGATGGAAGAAGCCATGGGTGCAGCGCAGAAGATCGCTGAGAAATCGCTGCTGACGGCTGCCGCCGCCAAGGAAGCGGTGAACCGCAGCTATGAACTGCCGCTAAGCGAAGGTCTATTGTTCGAGCGTCGCGTGTTCCATTCGATGTTTGCCACTGAAGATCAGAAAGAAGGCATGGCGGCGTTTCTGGAAAAACGTGCTGCGCAGTTCCGCGATAAGTAAGGTCGCAACAAAGACCCCGCGAAAGGCAGGCTTCGGCCTGCTTTTTTTGTTGGGCGCGCCGGTCAAGAATCGGCTTGGCAAACCAATAAAACTTGGGTAGAGACCGCTGTCATACATGCGCGTGCGGCCCGCCTGGCCCGACTCACACTCGTGATTTCTGATCCGGTGCGGATATATCCGTGGCGCGCAACCCTAGATAACCGTACCGAACGAAGGTCACAGACACATGGCAAATTCGCCCCAGGCAAAAAAACGCGCCCGTCAGAACGAAAAGCGTTTCGCCGTAAACAAAGCGCGCCGTTCGCGCATCCGCACCTATCTGCGCAAAGTTGAAGAAGCGATCGCATCCGGCGACAAGGACGCGGCCACCGCAGCCCTGCGCGCGGCCCAGCCCGAACTGATGCGCGGCGTCACCAAAGGTGTCTTCCACAAGAACACCGCATCCCGTAAGATGTCGCGCCTGTCAGCGCGCGTCAAAGCACTGGGTTAAACTTGCTGCATGACCTTAGGTCATGTCAGGAAGGCTGAACCAATTTCAAAGGCGTCGCTAAGTGCGGCGCCTTTTTTCCTGTTGCCGGAATGCCGCGCCCTCACGAAACCGAGAGATTCTTTCGGCCAAAGTGCCGAGTCAATATCAGAGTTTCGTTGCCGCGCCCCATGCCATCTTGCTACCACTGATTCAGCGATTCACTCGCTTGGGGGGACAGGCTGTTTCCACGATCGGACTGACGGGCATCAGGATGATTGCGGATCTGGCGTCGTTGACCGGCCTTGGCCGGGCTGCCGATTTGCTACGGACCTTAGGCTTACCGATGGTTCTGGCTCTGTCTAAAAAATGTGTGCGCGACTTTTGACCCGGTTCGCCGGAAGGCTGTTTTCTGCCAGTCGTCTGAACCAGAGCACGGTCGCATGCAGGTGATCAACTCGCCGAACTATCATGTTCGGCGCACCGTATCCCTATGCGTGGTGGATCCCTAAACCGGGAAACCGGTTCAGTATGAATAAGGCTGACAGGCCAATAAAGAATGGGATGCGTGAGGCGCTGAATGACACAAGAGAAATGGGGACTACTGCGTAACAAGTTGATTAAGGTAATTGGCCGGAACAACTACACGACATGGATTGAACCTCTGACGTTTGAAGAGTTGCAAGATGGTGTCGCGGTGTTTTCTGCACCGACCAATTTCATGGGCAACTATGTCAGTCAGAATTTTGCCGACCTGATATTGTACGAGCTGAATACCTCGGGAGAGTCTGTTCAGCGTTTGGATTTCCGCGTTGCTGCCAACACCCCGGCGCGACCGAATCCGGTCGCAAAACCAGTGGTCGAAGAGGCAGCAGCTGAGACTGCCGCCGCGCCTGTAGCACCGCGCTCAGAGGCGGCGCAAGAGGCGTTGGATTCGATGCAAGCCGCGCCGCTTGATCCGCGTTTCACCTTTGACAGTTTCGTGGTAGGCAAGCCTAACGAGCTGGCTCATGCCGCCGCCCGCCGCGTGTCAGAAGGTGGCCCGGTCACGTTCAACCCGCTGGTTCTGTATGGGGGCGTTGGTCTGGGTAAGACACACTTGATGCATGCCATCGCATGGGAGCTGAAAACCAAACATCCTGAGTTGAATGTTCTGTACCTGTCGGCAGAGCAATTCATGTACCGTTTTGTACAGGCTCTGCGCGAACGCCGGATGATGGATTTCAAACACCTGTTCCGCTCGGTTGATGTACTGATGGTCGATGACGTGCAGTTTATCGCGGGCAAGGATTCCACTCAGGAAGAATTCTTTCACACCTTCAATGCACTGGTGGATCAGAACAAGCAGATCATCATCTCGGCTGACCGCGCCCCGGGTGAGATCAAGGATCTGGAAGACCGGGTAAAATCGCGCCTGCAATGTGGATTGGTTGTTGATCTACACCCCACCGATTACGAACTGCGTCTGGGCATCCTTCAGAACAAGGTTCAACAGCATATCAGCACTTATCCTGATCTGGTGATTGCGGATGGGGTGCTGGAGTTTCTGGCGCATCGCATTTCGACAAATGTGCGCGTGCTAGAAGGCGCTCTGACCCGTCTGTTCGCCTTCGCCTCGCTGGTCGGGCGTGAGATCGACATGGAACTGACGCAGGATTGTCTGGCCGACGTGCTGCGCGCCTCGGAACGCAAAATCACGGTCGAAGAGATTCAACGCAAAGTGTCCGACTATTACAACATCCGTTTGTCGGACATCATTGGCCCCAAACGTCTGCGCTCTTACGCGCGCCCGCGCCAGGTGGCGATGTATCTGTGCAAGCAATTGACCAGCCGATCCTTGCCCGAAATCGGACGCCGGTTTGGAGGACGCGACCACACCACGGTCATGCATGGTGTGAAGCGGATCGAAGAATTGAAAGTCACCGATGGCCAGATCGCGGAAGACGTGGAAATGTTGCGCCGCGCGCTGGAAGCCTGAGGTCTAACGCATAACCTATCAACGATGCCCCGGATGTGATGTCCGGGGCGTTTTCTTGTGCGGTATTGTCCACGGTCGCGCGTGAACTGTACTTGGCGGCGCACGCGCCCCTTGACCGAATGGGTTTTCCAACCCAGAAATCCGTAAAAAATCCTTGTGCCTCAGGGTGGAACCGCTAACGTGCCAGTCCCGCCCATTTCGGCACGCAAGTCAGAGGAATTAAGGGTATGAAGATCAGCATCGAACGCGGCACCCTTCTCAAGGCCGTTTCACAGGCCCAATCTGTTGTCGAACGCCGGAACACGATCCCGATACTGGCCAATGTGCTGATCGAAGCCGAAGGGGATCAGGTTCAATTCCGCGCCACCGATCTGGATATCGAGGTTGTCGACAAAGCCCCCGCACAGGTCGAGAAGGCCGGCGCGACGACGGTGGCTGCGACAACGCTGCATGAAATTGTGCGCAAACTGCCTGATGGTGCTCTGGTTACTTTGACAGCCGACAGTGCCGCAGGTCGTTTGACGGTTGAGGCCGGGCGGTCGAATTTCTCGCTGGCGACCTTGCCGAAAGAAGATTTTCCGGTGATGGCCTCGTCGGAATACGCGTCAAACTTTACCGCGTCGGCGGCCCTGCTGCGCCGGCTGTTCGATAAATCGAAGTTTGCCATTTCGACAGAAGAGACCCGGTATTATCTGAACGGTGTCTATATGCATGTGGCGGATGGGGCTGAGGGTGGCAAAGTGCTGCGCTGTGTGGCCACCGATGGCCACCGTCTGGCGCGTATTGATGCGGATCTGCCCGATGGCGCTGCGGATTTGCCGGGCGTGATTGTGCCCCGCAAAACAGTGGGCGAGCTGCGCAAGCTGCTGGAAGATGACGAGATGGATATCGCCGTTTCAGTCAGCGAAACCAAAGTCCGTTTTGCAACACCCGATATTACTCTGACCTCAAAAGTGATTGATGGTACCTTCCCCGACTACACGCGTGTTATTCCGCAAGGAAACACCCGCAAGCTTGAGGTGGACGCCGCCGAATTTGCGCAGGCCGTAGATCGTGTGGCGACAGTCTCGTCTGAGCGGTCACGCGCGGTGAAGCTACAGTTGGACGGGGACAAACTGATACTGTCGGTCAATGCGCCTGATAGTGGTGCGGCTGAGGAAGAACTGGCCGTGGCTTATGGCGATGAACGGCTGGAGATCGGGTTCAACGCAAAATATCTGCTAGAGATCGCGTCTCAGGTCGATCGCGAAAACGCGGTGTTCATGTTCAATTCGGCGGGAGACCCGACCCTAATGCGCGAAGGCAATGACCAGAGCGCGGTCTATGTTGTTATGCCGATGCGCGTCTGATCGCGCTGGCGCGCGATGCCTCCGGCGGAGGTATTTTTGAACAGAAGAAGGGAGGGGTCATGGGATTGGCCCTGACCGAGCTTACGGTCTCGCATTTTCGGTCTCATAAATTGGCGCGTTTGTCTTTGGATGGGCGTCCGGTTGCCATCCATGGGCCGAACGGGGCCGGGAAGACCAATATTCTGGAAGCGGTGTCTCTGTTTTCGCCCGGTCGCGGGATGCGGCGGGCCAGTGCGGCGGAGATGACCCGGCGACCCGAGGCCTTGGGCTGGAAACTGTCCGGCCTGCTGAGTGCGCAGGGCGGGCGGTATGAGATCGAGACATGGTCCGAAGGCGGCGCGGCGCGCCAGGTTCGCATTGATGATAAGGCTTCCAGTCAGATTGATCTGGGCAAGCTCGCGCGCGTGGTGTGGTTGATCCCGTCGATGGATCGGCTGTGGATCGAAGGAGCCGAGGGGCGGCGGCGGTTTCTGGACCGCATCGCGCTGAGCTTTGATCCCGCGCATGCCGAGGCGTCGCTGACCTATGAGAAAGCCATGCGTGAGCGGAACCGGCTGCTGAAAGATCAAGTCCGGGATGCCCATTGGTACACGGCTTTGGAAGGTCAGATGGCTGAGACAGGGTATCGGATACATGCGGCGCGTCTTGCCGCATTGGATCATTTGCGTGCGGCGCAGGATCAGGCCGAAACGGCGTTTCCTTCAGCCGACTTGGAATTGATTCAAACGGAAGGCGCGATGCCCGAGACAGCGGATGATCTGCGCGAGGCGCTGGGCGAAAGCCGTTTCCGCGATCTTGCGGCAGGGCGGACTCTGGTCGGGCCACATCGCTCGGATCTATACGGGGTGTTCGCTGCCAAAGGAGTTCAGGCCAAAGACTGTTCCACAGGTGAGCAGAAAGCGCTGCTGGTGTCCTTGATCCTATCAAACGCACGGGCGCTGGCGGGGATGGTTGGCGCGCCGCCGATTGTGTTGCTGGATGAGGTGGCTGCGCATCTGGATGCCGGGCGACGCGCGGCGCTCTATGATGAGATCTGTGCGCTGGGCGCTCAGGCCTGGATGACAGGTACCGGGCCTGAGCTCTTTGCGGAATTGGGGGACCGGGCCCAAACGCTGGTTGTTACCGAAGGCGATGAGGGCTCGGTCGTGTCGGCTTAGGCCGGTTCGTTGACTTTGCGCTCCCACAGGAAGCCGCGCATGACCTGATCGACCGGAGTTTTAGCCATGTGGTTGACGTAGTTCGACATGGTTTTCTGCGCCAGACCCAGAACAACATCCAGAACGGCGCGGTGCGAATAACCAGCGTCAAAGAACGCCTGCAGCTGTTCTTCGGTCGGGTTGCCGCGGGTTTCCATCACTTGCAAGGTGAAGGTGCGCAGGGCCTCTAGCTTAGCAGTCGGCAGCGGGGTTTCGTTGCGCAGGGCCTCGGTGATTTCGTCCGAGACCTTCATCATCTTGGCGATGCCGGTATGGGCGGGGACACAGTAGTGGCACTCATTCTCAACGTTGATGGTCTGCCAAATCACGGTTTTCTCATTATTGTCGAAATCGGTTTGCAGGAAGAGGCCGTGCAGAACCTGATAGGCCTCAAGATGCTGCGGGCTTTCCGCCATCACCTTGTGCAGACCGGGCAGGCGGCCAAAGGCGGCTTGCGATTTCTCCAACAACGGTTTGGACCCTTCAGGGGCGGATTCGAGGTCGTGAGACGGGAAGTTGGCCATGTCAAAACTCCTGATTTCTGGCGCGATGAGTCGTATTTAGGGTTTCTTGAGCGATCACTCAAGTATATATTTGAGCAAACGCTCAAAAATTGGTGAGACCATGCCTCGCAAGCCCTCATACGACCGAGACGCACTAATCGCGCAGGCTCGTGATATTTTTTGGCGTCACGGCTGGGCAGGAACGTCGCTGAAAGACCTTGAGCGCGAGCTGAAGCTGAAACCGGGCAGCTTCTACGCGGCGTTCGGGTCGAAAGATACGCTCTACGCCCTGGCGTTAGAGCGGTATGCGCAGGATGGGGTTGCCAGCATGAGGACCTTGGCCGAGGAACTGGGGCCGCTCGGCGCGCTCAAGGCGCAGCCACGTCGCGTAATCGAGGCATCAGAGCTGCCGACCAAAGCCTGCATGTTGGCGAAAACTTTTGCCGAGTTGCAGGCCAAGGATCACGATCTGGCCGCTCAGGCACGTACTCATATGGTTTCGATGAAGACTTGTTTTGCAGACCTGTTTCGCCGCGCGCAGGATGCCGGAGAAATCGCCCCTGATCATGACCCAGACCGCCTCGCCTTGCGCTATCAATCTGACCTTTTAGGGCTGCGATTATCGGCCGAACGCGACGATGTGAACGCAGCAGAGATCGCCGAAGATATTGCAGCAGACCTCGATCGGCTTTGATCTGCAAATAAAGCGGATCAGAACCACAAAATGTTGGGGGATCGCGTGACATTCCCCACCAGAAAACGTATAAGTTACCAAAATAATATAGGTACTAACGGCATGTCCGAAGACGCACAGGCACCCCAGGAATACGGCGCAGATTCCATCAAAGTTCTCAAAGGCTTAGAGGCGGTTCGCAAGCGCCCAGGCATGTATATCGGGGACACGGATGATGGCTCGGGTCTGCACCACATGGTATACGAGGTCGTGGACAACGGAATTGACGAGGCGTTGGCCGGTCATGCCGACCATGTGACCGTGAAAATCCACGCCGATTCCAGCGTTTCGGTCAGCGACAACGGTCGCGGTATTCCGGTCGATATTCACCCCGAAGAAGGCGTTTCGGCTGCCGAGGTCATCATGACCCAGCTGCACGCGGGCGGTAAGTTCGACAGCAACTCGTACAAGGTATCGGGTGGTCTGCACGGTGTGGGTGTATCGGTGGTGAACGCACTATCCGATTGGCTGGAACTGCGCATCTGGCGCGCTGGCAAGGAGCATGTGGCGCGGTTTGAAGGTGGTGAGACTGCAGAACATTTGAAAGTTGTGGAAGAGTGCGGCGATCGCACTGGAACCGAGGTGCGCTTTCTGGCCTCGACCAATACGTTTTCAAATCTCGAGTATTCATTCGAGACGCTGGAAAAACGTCTTCGCGAGCTGGCCTTCCTGAATTCGGGCGTGCGGATCATCCTGATCGACGAGCGCCCGGCAGAGCGGTTGGAAACCGAGCTGTTCTATGAAGGCGGTGTCAAAGAGTTCGTTAAGTACCTTGACCGGTCGAAAACTCCGGCCATGCCCGAGCCGATTTACATCAAGGGCGAGCGCGACGATATTGGCGTCGAAATCGCTATGTGGTGGAATGACAGCTATCACGAGACGGTTCTGCCCTTCACCAACAACATCCCGCAGCGCGATGGCGGCACCCATGTGGCGGGCTTCCGGGGCGCGCTAACTCGGACGATTAACAACTATGCCCAGTCCAGCGGCATCGCGAAGAAGGAAAAGGTCAGCTTTACCGGCGATGATGCGCGTGAAGGCCTGACCTGTGTGCTGTCGGTGAAAGTACCTGACCCCAAATTCTCATCCCAGACCAAAGATAAGCTGGTGTCGTCCGAAGTGCGCCCAGCGGTCGAGGGTCTGATGAACGAAAAGCTGTCCGAGTGGTTCGAAGAAAACCCAAACGAGGCAAAGGGCATCGTCGGCAAGATCATCGAGGCCGCTTTGGCCCGTGAGGCCGCCCGTAAGGCGCGCGAACTGACCCGCCGCAAGACGGCGATGGATGTTAATTATCTGGCCGGAAAGTTGAAAGACTGTTCCGAGAAAGACCCATCCAAGACCGAAGTTTTTCTGGTCGAGGGGGACTCGGCGGGCGGCTCCGCCCAAACGGGCCGAGATCGCCTGACGCAGGCGGTTCTGCCCCTGCGCGGTAAAATCCTGAACGTCGAGCGCGCACGATTTGACCGGATGCTGTCGTCACAGGAGATCGGTAACCTTGTGATGGCGCTAGGTACCGGCATTGGTCGCGATGAGTTCAACATCGAAAAGCTGCGCTACCACAAGATCGTCATTATGACCGATGCGGATGTCGATGGCGCACACATCCGTACACTTCTGTTGACCTTCTTCTATCGGCAGATGCCAGAATTAATCGAAGGGGGGTATCTCTATATCGCTCAGCCCCCGCTCTACAAAGTTTCGCGTGGTAAATCAGAGGTTTATCTGAAAGACCAGGCCGCGCTGGACGATTACCTGATCAATCAGGGCGTCGAAGGCGCAGTGCTGAAACTGGGTTCGGGTGAAGAGATCATCGGCCAGGACCTGACCCGGGTCGTTGACGAAGCCCGTCAGTTGAAACGTGTGCTGGACGCCTTTCCGACCCACTACCCACGTCACATTCTGGAGCAAGCCGCCGTGGCCGGGGCCTTTGTACCAGGCGCGGTCGATGCCGACCTGCAAGGTGTGGCCGACAAGGTGGCCGCGCGTCTTGACCTGATCGCTCTGGAATACGAACGCGGTTGGCAAGGTCGCATCACACAGGATCACGGCATCCGCCTGGCCCGTATCTTGCGCGGCGTGGAAGAAGTTCGCACGCTGGATGGCCCCATGCTGCGCTCGGGCGAGGCGCGCAAGACCGGCAGTTTCACGCAAAGCCTGCAGGAGATTTATAACACCCCCGCCACGTTGGTCCGCCGCGATCGCAGTCAGGACATCCATGGCCCGCTGGACTTGCTGCGGGCCATTCTGGAAGAGGGCGAAAAGGGTCTATCGCTGCAACGCTACAAGGGTCTGGGAGAGATGAACCCGGATCAGCTGTGGGAAACCACGCTGGACCCGGACGCCCGAACGCTGTTGCAGGTGCGCGTGGATGACATGGTCGAAGCGGATGATCTGTTTACTAAGCTGATGGGCGACGTGGTCGAGCCCCGCCGTGAGTTTATCCAACAGAACGCTTTGAGTGTGGAAAATCTGGATTTCTAAGGTGTTGTAGCACCGGCAACAAAGCGTCGTGAGATAGCCCTGGATGCATTGGATTCCGGCAGAATTTCCGCACCGCTCACACGTCTTCTCAATCTCGTCGACACGCGTATCCAGCTCATCGAGGATATTTCGATTGCAATTTCGTGTGTAGACGCGCAATCCGCCAAGTTTTTGCTTAATCTGTACGATCACGGGCAACTCACGCCCAAAGACATCGGGATGTTGTGAAACACTGCGCTTTACATCTTCCAGCACTATTGCGAGTTGGTCAGCCCAGCCTACACGATGCTCTCCAAGTGCCTTTAGAACGCTTGCTTGGATGTCATTCCAATCAACAACCTGGTTCATCACTCATCCTTCAACTACGCCAGCGCGTCAGCTTTCTCATGAACAACACGCGTGATTTCTTCGTCTGTCAGATCTCGATACCTTCGAAATCGGCAGGCGAGATTGGGACCACAACACTGCTTTCACTGTCGTGAACCGCAAATGTCGTCTTCAGGAGCCTCGGATCTTCAGTTTTCGAGAAAACTGGCTCAATTGTCTTGGTCATCGTTGTAACCTGATCGACGTCTGTGCTCTTCAACGTGCTCGGCCAGGTCTCCAGCAAGATTGCCTGCTGCGATGTCCTTTTCCAAAAGCTCAAGGAAAGCTTCTATGGCTGGATCTGTATGCTCGTCCTCGCCCTAGTCCTCGCCATTCACTTCACTAGCGATGCGCTCATCCAATTCGCGAATGCTCGTCCGAATCTGCGACAACAATTCGTTGTCACTACCTTCATGTACCTTGCGCGCTCTGATCTCATCTGCGGAAATCGGATCAGATAGTTTTGCCCGGCCAAGTGCGATCCTTGCCTCTTGCAGTGCCAAAAGCGCCCTGGTCAGTGGATCAATCTCGACGTCAGCAGCGAGCGCGTCGAACTCCTCTGCGCTGCTGATCGGATCAGACAGCGATGCTTGTCCGGCGAGAAACTTGGTCTTTTTCAGCTTCGGGAATGCACGCGTCACCTCATCAGCCTTGGTGCGGGGCTCTCGCGCACCGGTCTTCTCCAGCCACATGGCGGCGATCTTCTCAACCAGTTCCCACACCGTCTGCCTGCGACTATGCTGCGAGATATCGAAGCGTACTGCTTTCTCTTCGATACCGAGCTGCTCGAACTCTCGTTCGTTCACGCGCACTTCGTAGTCGCAGAGATCATCGGTGTCATCGCTGACGTTTCCAGCATGTGCCCGGGCGACTTCGCTCTCGTTCACGTAGACAACGATTTAAGCATCGTTCACCAGCCTTTCGCCACACAAGCAGCGCAACGTTAGCGATCATCCGTTCGGTCGATCTGACCGTAATAGCCACAAACTGAGCAGGTCATTCGATCCCGAACAGGCTTTTCCCGAACACCAAAAAGCGTCTTCCGTTCAGGGTGGCGTTTGCTCGCAACATCATGCGCGCACCAACAGCACAGGGTCGTGTACCAGCCGTCCAACAGCTGGGTGTCGGCAGAATTACCGCATCGTTCACAGCTATGATTTGCTCGTGCAATCGTGGCGGTGATCATCGACTGGATTTGTCGGTCATCACACCTGTGGTAGATGCAGAGCTCACCGAGTTTTTCTTTTATCTGGACGACAAAGGGGTAGGTGGCGATCTTTAAATCGCAGTATTCTTTGACATGTGTGAAGAGCGCCGTGGCCAAGCCGGACCAGCCTTCGGGTGTGCGGCCGAGGCCCTCCTCGACCGATTGCTTGATGTGGTTGAAATCAATTGCGTTCGTAATGTCGTCCGACATGACGGACACCTCCTGAGGATGGTAGGAGGCGTCGGAATCGAACCGACTCGTGCACTCTAATCTGGAGCAATTACAAGGATATAAGCCTCGCCCGCATACCAATGCTGCCTCCCACGGATTTCGCGTGGGTTATCGACCTCAGGCCGATATTCGATGGCAGTGGATGCGTGTGTCTGACATGAACCGAAGCTGAATCAGTTAGGGCTACTGTGTCAAGTCGAAGTGCGCGGCAGCCCGAGATTCTCCGCGTAGTTCTGGGAACCTTCTAGCTTAACGTGTGCTCAATTGACTAAGGCAACTTATCTGGGGTGGCCCTCAGACCGTGAAACTATTCGATGCTCTACGTTCCGGACTCGAACTCTGAAGCTTCGCCAAAGATCAAAACTCACGTCAGTGATCGAGTTTCTGGGGATAGTTCAAACACCGCAGCATGTCCGCATCGGATTGATAGTCGCTGGCCCAACATTCGACTCCATCAAGCTGCGACCAGTCTATGGTGCGCATCCGCTCTTTTAGCGCTTCTGAGTCTAGCGTTCTGTTTCGACCGATTTGTTCTATGACGTGACGTATCAGCCGATTGCATATCAAGCCCCCACCGTCGGAGTTCTATTTTGGAAACTATCGCAAGCGTGCAAGTGAACTGCATTCTGCAAACAAGGGTTGAAATTTGCCAATCAAAGTGTAGCTTTGATTGAAGGAAAATACCAAAAAGTTGTAGGGCTTGTTCAGAAACTACTGTCAATTGAGCGTGTACTTTGAACCACGTAAACTTATGGGCAAATCGTGCAAAGTTATGCGCAAACGTTGCGTAAAGTTATGGGCGAGCACACTTGAATTTCATGAATGAAATCAATGAAAGGAATGCAGCGTTATGCGCGCACCTACAGGCGTCGTGTGAGCAGGATCGGTTTCTGCCCCCTGGCCTGCGCTGATTGACCCTGACGCGGTGCGCTACCTCAGGTCTTTGTACATATAGGTGGTGGGCTCCAGCGTGGGTTCAAACGGGTTGCGGCAATAGTTGGGGATTTCCCCGGCAATCTGAAAACCTATGCTCTGGTAGAGCAGTTTCGATGGGTCGGTGCTGCGTGTGTCCAGAACCAAGAGGGTACGGCCAAGTTCGCGCGATCGGTCCATAAGCGCGCCCATGAGCACCCGCGCCAAACCGCGCCGCCTTGCGTTCGGGTGAACCAAGAGCTTGGCGACATCGGCACGATGCGGCTGATTTGGCATGTTGGCCGGGATCAGTTGTACCGTACCCAAAATACGGCCAGCATCGTAAGCTACAAACAGCTCCAGCGCGTGCAGGTCCGGCCGCACCCGATTGTGCCAATAACTGCGCGCGTCTTCCATCGAGAAGGGTAGAACGAATCCGATGCTCGCTCCGGTATGGACACAGGCGTGCAGAATATCGGAAAGGTCATCGACTGCGTCATCGAAATAATCGTCCGAGAGTCGTGTGATCATATCAGTACCAGAATATAGCGCGCGCCGCGCGCTGCCGTGGTTTCAAATCGCGTCGGGCCAGACAGGTGATAGCGCAGGCAATCCCCGCCGCTCAGCTCGTGCGTGGTGCTATCCACCGTGAGTGTCATCACTCCGTCCAGTACAATCAGATGATGTTCCTGACCTGGTTTTGGCGGGGCTTCATAGCGGATCACGGTGTCGCGTGGCAGGTGGCACTCCAGCACTTCGCCACTCAGGCCGGTGGACGGCGGTGAGACGGATCGGCGCGTATAGCCGGTTTCCGGATCGCTCCACTCTGTTTGCCTTTCAAGTGGAACCTTGGGGTCGAAACTGTCTTCGACCATCATCAGCAAGCGCGACATGGGCAGGCCGTAGGCGTTGCATAAACGGCCTAGGTTTTCAGCCGTGGGGCTGACGTCACCCTTTTCCATGCGCGATAGGGTTGCCCGGCTGATGCCGCTGTGTCGGGCCAGTTGATCCAGTGACCAGCCACGGCCTTGGCGTAGCTCACTTAGTCGGGTTGCCAGGCGGGTTGAGAGGGAATCTAGCATTGTCCATATAATAGAAATATTCTCGATAATGAGAAGAATTGCAGAAATATATAGATATAGCAACGAAAAAAGGGCGCAGAAAATCTGCGCCCTTTGCAATCTACCAGAGATCAGTTGGTTTACTTCCAACCGACTTCGTTAAAGATCTTCTGTGCTTCTGGTACGTTTTTCGCAACGGCAGACAGGTCAACTCCGTCGCCCTTGAAGTCACCCAGTTCTGAAACCGAAGCCGAAATGGCAACGCCTTCAACCGCCGGATATTCGTCGTTACCGGCAGAGAAGTACTGCTGCGCCTGATCGCTTGCCAGATACTCAAGGAACATGATGGCGTTTTCCTTGTTCGGAGCGTTGGCTGCAACACCACCACCGGAGAGGTTCATATGCGCGCCATTGCCGTCCTGGTCTGGGAAGACCCAGCCGATCATGTCACGCTCGGCGGATACACCATCCACGTCTTTGCGAATGGCACGGGCGAAGTAGTAGGTGTTGGACATCGCGATGTCACACTCACCTGAAACGATCCCGCGCAGCTGGTCGGTATCCCCGCCCTGCGGATCGCGTGCGAAGTTGGAGACAACGCCTTCGGCCCAGTCTTTTGCGGCATCCGCACCGGCGTGCTCAATGATCGCGGCCAGAATGGTCTGACTGTACACGTTGGTGCCGGAACGGATGCAGATCTGACCCTTGTATTTCGGGTCGGCCAGATCGGCATAGGTTTGCGGCGGTTCGCTGACGTCATTCTTGTCATAGAACAGGATGCGAGCACGCTGCGAGAAGCCGAACCACTGGTTGTCGCTGTCTTGCAGGTTCGACGGGATACGCTCTTCCAGAACTGCGCTGTCAATCGATTGCAGAACACCGGCATTCTTGGCACGTTCCAGGCGCGATGTGTCAACGGTCAGCAGGATGTCGGCGGGCGAGTTTGCACCTTCGGCTTCCATACGCGCGATCAGTTCGTCGGCTTTGCCTTCGATGCGGTTGATCTTGATGCCGGTCGCTTCTTCGAAGTCTGAATAGAGGCGTTCATCAGTGTCGTAGTGACGAGAGGAATAAAGGTTCAGTTCACCGTCTGCAGCGGCGGAGGTGGCAATCAGCGCTGTCATGGCTGCGGCGATACAGGTCGAGGATTTCAGCATAGTGTCTCCCAACATTGAAATTCTTGGCGGATCATAATCCGACTGAAATTGTCAATTAAACAATTCTGGGTAAGATGCAAGAAAATCCGACTAAAATAGTTGGTCACATGGTCGCGGGTTCGACCCTTCAGGTCATTGGTTTACCTGTCGGGCATTCTTAGGAGATGGGCACAGACCTCAGAGCGCTGTTTGCTGATGCAGTGCCTCGGGTGTAGATTTCAGAAATGACCTACCGCCTGGAGAACGCCACCAAAGAAATGGCTTTGCAGATCGCAATGATATGGGAAACCGGCTGGCATGACGCGCATGCTGATATCGTGCCTTCCCGCCTTCGTGCGCTGCGTACTAAAGATAGTTTTTTCGAGCGCACGATGGAGAACCTTCTGGATACCCGGATTGCTGTCGACGGTTCCAAACTGCTTGGGTTCTGCATGACAAAAGAGGACGAGCTTTATCAGATGTACGTGTCACAACAGGCGCGGGGTTCAGGTGTCGCTCAAGCGCTTATTAGAGACGCCGAAAGCCGGATCAAGGCTGCCGGTCACAAAATGGCTTGGCTGGCCTGCGCAATGGGCAACGAACGCGCAAGTCGATTCTACGAAAAGTCAGGTTGGACCAAAGCCGGGCGGCAGGTTGTCAGCTTGGACACCTCGGAAGGCGCGTTCCCATTGGAAGTGTGGCGCTTTGAGATACAGATGGCGACCGGATTGGATGAATAGTTCAGGCAGCAGTTGGCGTCTCAAAACAAAAAAAACCGCGCTCAACGGCGCGGTTTCTTCTAAATCTATAAGTTCAGTTCTTAGCCCTGGCGTGCTTTGAACTTGCGCTGCGTCTTGTTGATCACATAGACGCGGCCTTTGCGACGCACAATCCGGCAATCGCGGTGCCGGTTCTTGAGCGAGCGGAGCGAGTTCTTGACCTTCATGGTCTGTCTCCAATCTGCGGCGCCTTCATCAAAGACGTGGCCAGCGCCTGGGTTACTCGGGGTCCCGGAAACCGGAACAGTGAAACGATGGTGGGCGGTACAAGGATCGAACTTGTGACCCCTTCGATGTCAACGAAGTGCTCTACCGCTGAGCTAACCGCCCACGTTCCCGTCACGATGCCTACCCCATAACGAAATGGGGCGCGGATCACCGCGCCGGTAGCGGGGTCTATAAAAGGAGTCGTTCAGGGGTTCAAGGGGTTTGGTAGAACAAATTTCCGGTCTATGTTGAGCAACAGCAATGGAGGGGCTATGGCGAACGCAGCCTTTATACTGGACATGCCGGAGAACCGCAGTTCGAGTGTGGTGTTTTCGTCGCCTCATAGCGGGCGGGACTATCCACTGGCGCTGCTGGACCGTTCGGTTCTAAGCCCGAAGGCGATTAGATCGTCTGAGGATGCCTTTGTAGATCAACTGTTTACGCCGGCCTTCGAATTTGGCGCGCCGCTGATCCGGGCCGCTGTGCCTCGCGCCTATCTGGATTTGAATCGCAGCGCGGAAGAGCTTGATCCCGCCTTGATCAGTGGCGCGCGCCGCCAGGGGCACAATCCGCGCGTCGCGTCCGGACTGGGGGTGATTCCCCGCGTCGTGGCCAATGGCCGTGCCATTTATCGGGGTAAGCTGACCATGGATGAGGCGCGATTGCGCATAGATACCTATTGGCGGCCTTATCACGCGCGGCTGAAATCACTTCTGGCCGAGTCGCATGAAATGTTCGGGCAGGCCATCCTGATTGATTGCCATTCGATGCCACATGAGGCCATCGCCGGGGCAGCGCAAGGGACTCGGCCCGAGATTGTTCTGGGCGATCGATTTGGCGCGTCTGCTTCTGGCCAGGTCGTTGATCAGATTGAAGCCGCCTTTGCTGCAGCGGGTCTGAACGTGGCGCGTAACGCGCCCTTTGCTGGTGCTTATGTTACTCAGACCTATGGTCGGCCTGGTCGCCAGCAGCATGCCATCCAGATCGAGATTGATCGCGCGCTTTATATGGACGAGGACAAGATCGCCCCCAACACAAACTTTATGGCTTTCAGCAAACTACTGCGTCAGGTCATTGCGGAGATTGCAAGTATCGGCGCACGACCTCAGCGGCTAGCGGCCGAATAGACCTCAGCGCAGGGCGCGGCCCTTGACGATGGCGTCGGTGCCAAAGCGTTCACGAATTTTGTCAGTTGCGCGCTCGGCCTGCGATCGTCGTGTCGCATCGGGGTCGAGCAAATCGCCTGAAATGTCAGCCTGATCTGCTGGGCACAGATCTGAAAGCCCACAACCCAGCAGCCGATAGGGGCCCTCATCCCCGACCTGATCAAACAGACCGCGCGCGGTGCGGTAAATCCGGTCCGCGATCTGGGTTGGATCGCGCAGCGAGACCCGACGGGTTATGATCTTGTGGTTGGCTTTCTTGAGTTTCAGTGTCACGACCCGCCCAGCCAAATCCTTCGCTTTGGCTCGGTCAGACACTTTCAACGCCATGCGCCAAATATGCCCGTCCAGAATATCGATGCTGGCTGTGTCTTCAAAAAACGTAGTTTCGTTGCTGATCGATTTCATTGGCTCATGGGCCGAAACGCGCCGCTTGTCCTGACCTCGTGCCAGATGCCACAGGCGATACCCCATCGAACCAAACCGGGCCGTCAACGCTTCTTGATCCCAGCGCAACAGATCGGAGAAGCTGCGAATACCGGCGCGTTCCAGCGATTCCTGCGCCGCTGGCCCGATGCCCCAGATCAAACGCACGGGTTTGTCATGCAGAAACTCGGCTGTCTCGGCTTTTCCGATCACTGCAAACCCGCGCGGTTTGTCGAGGTCAGAGGCGACCTTGGCCAGAAATTTATTGTGGCTCAATCCGATAGACCCTGTCAGGCCCAGTTCATCCTTCATGCGTTTGACAAGTCGTGCCAGCATAACAGCGGGTGGCGCGCCATGCAGGCGCTCTGTGCCGGACAGGTCCATGAATGCCTCGTCCAAAGACAAAGGTTCCACAACTGGCGTCAATTCGTCCATCATCTTGCGAATTTGGCGCGATACTTGGACATAGACCGACATACGCGGGCGGATCACCTCCGCGTCGGGACAGAGTTGCAGGGCCTTGAACATCGGCATCGCCGAACGCACGCCCCGGATACGCGCCACGTAACATGCGGTCGACACCACGCCCCGTTTGCTCCCGCCAATGATGACAGGTTTATCCGCAAGTTCCGGATTGTCGCGCTTTTCGACCGAGGCATAGAAAGCATCGCAGTCCATGTGTGCGATAGACAGGCCAAACAACTCCGGATGCGACGTGATACGCGGGCTGCCGCAAGAGGGGCAACGCGTTTCATTATTAACTGTGGTCAGGCAATCTCGGCAAAGACCGGGCATACGTGTCCTCGGGCGTTCCGCGAATGGATCAGGTGTTCTTTATATCACCGATTGAGGGTGATCAAAGGGCTCACGACTCACCTTGATTTTAAAAAGAAGACCCCCCGCGCTTAAGCGGGGGGAGGTAACGAACCTCAGGAAGAAATGGTTCGTTGGGGAGTATTACACCCCTAAGACTCACCGAAATCGCAATATTTAGATAGTTTCTAGCCGTCAGGCCCAAAACTTGCGGTGGGCTGTGTGTATTTTGGACAACAGCGTGAGTTCGGCCGAAGCGCCCAAGAATTGACGTAAGGTCAAGTTAATGAACGGAATTGTGACGCTAAATTGGATTTGATTCCCAAAGGCGCCTAGTGACGTGTCAAAGAATTTAATTCGTTAAGCACAGCTTGTGCGGCAGCTTTTGGGTCGTCTGACTGGTAGATTGGGCGCCCGACAACGATATGATCGGCCCCATCCCCAATTGCGCTGGCCGGTGTGGCAACCCGCTTTTGATCACCCAAGGCAGCCCCTTCAGGTCGCACGCCGGGAGTGACGATGAGGCGGTCTTCGGCCTGCGGCAAGGCGCGGATCAAGGCGGCCTCTTGCGGGCTGGCGATGACACCATCCGCCCCGGCCTCCAATGCCTTGGCCGCACGTTCGACGACCAGCTCCTGCACGTCACCCTCTTTCAGCAGGCTGGCATCCAGATCATCGCGGTTCAGCGAGGTTAGGATGGTCACAGCCAAAATCTTCAAGTCCTTGCCCGAGGCCCCTTCCTTTGCTGCGCGCACCACATGCGGGTCGCCATGAACAGTCAGGAAATCTAGATCGAACTGCGCCAGCCCCCGCACCGCGTTTTCGACGGTGTTGCCGATGTCGAACAGCTTCATGTCCAGAAAGATGCGCTTGCCGTGGTCCTGTTTCAGCTCATTGGCCAAAGCCAGCCCGCCACCGGTCAACATGCCCAACCCGATCTTGTAAAAAGACACACTGTCGCCCAGCCGTTCGGCCATGGCCAGCCCTTGCAGGGCATTCGGAACATCAAGGGCTACGATCAGACGATCATCGGACATGGTTGGGCGCTCCTTTTTGGCAAACGTCTGCGTCCTAACGGTTTCGGACGCGGCTGTCTATCTGTGATGCCGGGCGCGCCGGGTGTCATTCTGTGCTAACCTGTCCGGCATAGAACACGCGAATTCAACGTAAGGGACAGAATATGAAGAAACTGGTTTTGCTGAGTGTGCTTGTTGCGCTGGCGGCATGTGATGAAACCCCGCCCGCCGCGCCAGAGGTCGGGGCGGCCCCTGCACCCACAAATGACAACCTGCGCCTGGTGGGTGGATATCGGTCAGAAGATGACTGGTGCCAGTTGACCGGAGAGACCGCGTTTACCATCGATTTTCTTGATCACACGGCGGAACTTGTGTCCTGCCCAACCGGCAGCGCAGCTGCGCAATCGTTGGTGGATGAAACCGGGGCTGTTCAGGTGGCCGAAACCGGCGGGTATACCGTTTATACAATCCAGCGAGAGTAGCGATTTCTGCGGCTCAGCCTCTTGAACCTGCAAAGATATCTCCCAGATTGAATGTGAGGCCCAGACCGACGCGTGCCGCCAAGCGGGCGCATCATACCGGGGCGCTTTTAGAAGGAGAATGCTATGGACTTGAACAAGTTCACCGAGCGGGCACGTGGATTCGTGCAAGCGGCGCAGACTATTGCACTGCGCGAGGGGCACCAGAGGCTGGAGCCCACACACATACTCAAAGCATTGATGGATGACGATCAGGGGCTGGCCAGCAACCTGATCACCCGCGCGGGCGGCGCGCCCAACCGCGTGGTCGAGGCGCTGGATGCCGCAATGGGCAAGATCCCCAAGGTCAGCGGCGATGCCAGCCAGATCTACATGGACGGCCAGACCGCCAAGGTTCTGGACGAGGCTGCCAAGATTGCCAACAAGGCGGGTGACAGTTTTGTGCCGGTCGAACGCGTGTTGATGGCGCTCTGCATGGTGAAATCCAAAGCCAAGGACGCTTTGGAGGCCGGGGCAGTATCTGCGCAGAAATTGAACGAAGCCATCAACGACATCCGCAAGGGTCGCACTGCAGACACCGCGTCGGCGGAAGAAGGCTATGACGCGCTCAAGAAATACGCGCGCGATCTGACTGAGGCGGCGGCTGAAGGCAAGATCGACCCGATCATCGGGCGGGATGAGGAAATCCGCCGCTCGATGCAGGTTCTGTCGCGCCGGACCAAGAACAACCCGGTTCTGATCGGGGAACCGGGCGTGGGTAAAACCGCGATTGCCGAGGGCATGGCCCTGCGCATCGTCAATGGTGATGTGCCGGAATCGCTGAAGGACAAGAAGCTGTTGGCGCTCGACATGGGTGCGCTGATCGCTGGCGCGAAATACCGGGGTGAGTTCGAAGAACGCCTCAAGGCGGTTCTGACCGAAGTGACCGAGGCCGCGGGTGAAATCATCCTGTTCATCGACGAGATGCACACTCTGGTTGGAGCCGGTAAATCTGACGGCGCGATGGATGCCGCCAACCTGATCAAGCCTGCGCTGGCTCGGGGTGAGTTGCATTGTATTGGCGCAACCACGCTGGATGAGTATCGCAAATACGTCGAAAAAGACGCAGCCCTTGCGCGCCGGTTCCAGCCCGTTGTGGTGGCTGAACCCACCGTCGAGGACACGATCAGCATCCTGCGCGGTATTAAAGAGAAGTACGAGCTGCACCATGGCGTGCGCATCTCGGACTCGGCGCTGGTGTCTGCGGCGACGCTCTCGCATCGCTATATCACCGACCGGTTCCTGCCCGACAAGGCCATCGACCTGGTTGATGAGGCGGCGTCACGGTTGCGGATGGAGGTGGACTCCAAGCCGGAAGAGCTCGATCAGCTGGATCGCCAGATTCTGCAGATGCAGATCGAGGAAGAGGCGTTGAAGCTCGAAGACGACGCTGCATCCAAGGATCGTCTGGAAACCTTGCAAAAGGATCTGGCCGATCTGCAGGAGCAATCCGCCGAGCTGACGGCTCAGTGGCAGGCCGAGCGTGACAAGCTGGCAGGCGCGCGTGATTTGAAAGAACAGCTCGACAAGGCGCGCGCTGATCTGGAAATCGCCAAGCGTGAAGGCAACCTCGCCAAGGCCGGTGAGCTGTCCTATGGCGTCATCCCCGAGCTTGAGAAAAAGCTGACCGAGGCCGAAAACGCCGAAAGCAACGCCATGATGGCCGAGGAAACGGTGCGTCCTGAACAAATCGCCAGCGTTGTTGAACGCTGGACCGGTATCCCAACTTCGAAAATGCTGGAAGGGGAGCGCGAGAAACTGCTGCGGATGGAAGACGATCTGCATTCCCGCGTGATTGGTCAGGATGCGGCGGTGACCGCCGTGGCCAACGCCGTGCGTCGTGCGCGTGCGGGCCTGAATGACGAGGGTCGGCCGTTGGGTTCGTTCCTGTTCCTCGGCCCGACCGGTGTGGGTAAGACCGAGCTGACCAAGGCCGTGGCGAACTTCCTGTTCGACGACGACAACGCGATGGTGCGCATCGACATGTCCGAGTTCATGGAGAAACACGCGGTCGCCCGTTTGATCGGCGCCCCTCCGGGCTATGTCGGCTATGACGAAGGCGGTGTGCTGACCGAGGCCGTGCGGCGCAGGCCCTATCAGGTTGTGCTGTTTGACGAGGTCGAAAAGGCGCACCCGGATGTGTTCAACGTGCTGTTGCAGGTTCTGGACGATGGCGTGCTGACCGACGGTCAGGGCCGCACCGTGGATTTCAAGCAGACGCTGATCATCCTGACGTCGAACCTCGGCTCGCAGGCACTCAGTCAACTGCCCGAAGGCGCGGACAGCGCACAGGCGCGGCGAGATGTGATGGATGCGGTCCGGGCGCATTTCCGGCCTGAATTCCTGAACCGTCTGGACGAGACGATCATCTTTGACCGGCTCAAGCGGGCCGACATGGATGGCATCGTCGATATCCAGATGGCACGCCTGCAGAAACGTCTGGCCGCCCGCAAGATCGAACTGGCATTGGATGATGGCGCAAAAGAATGGCTGGCCGATGAAGGCTATGACCCAGTCTTTGGAGCGCGTCCCTTGAAGCGTGTCATTCAGCGCGCCTTGCAGAATCCGCTGGCCGAGGCGTTGCTGGCAGGTGAGATCAAGGATGGCGAAACCGTCCCGGTCTCAGCCGGAGCCGATGGTTTGATCATCGGTGATCGGCTGGGCACATCCGAACGGCCCAGACCGGATGATGCAGTGGTGCATTGATCAAACCTAAATCAACAGAAGGACCCGCTGCGTAAGCGGGTCTTTTTTATTGCTCCTAACGCTTTTGAATGCCTGACCTTTAGTGCCCGACTGGGGTTTGAGGTATCGTTGTTAGCCCATCAGGCTTTGATCTGCCGAGGTGCAGGTAAGGTCTGTCCAGCGCGATAGCTTTGTTCCAGTAGCGCTTCGCGACGTTGTTTCGATCCTGTTGATCCATATAGCATTTCCAGCTTACGGGGCGAAAACCCGAAATACCCAAAGGTGCCCTGTGTCCAAAGTGTCTCTATCGCGTTCAGATATCCGGCGTCTTCCATTTCGTCGGATCTTGCCCCCGCAGGTATCAGCAAGACCCCTGATCTGGGCCGTTGTAGCGACTTTTCGCGATCGTCCAATTGATCATAGGCCCAACCCCAAGACCAGACGCGATCAACCCAACCTTTCATCATCGACGGCATCCCCCACCAAAAAAGTGGAAACGCGAGGCAGATGGCATCCGCGCGCGAGATCCGCGCTTGCTCGGATCTAATATCGGCGAGTGGCGCGGATGCATTGTCCCCCTCGATGTCCGCCATGGACCACCGCGGATCGAAGCCCTCGGCATGCAGGTCAGCAAATTCAGTTGTGTGACCGGCTGCATTGGCCCCATCCATGAACATCTGTGCTGCGGCGGCGGTAAATGAGTTGGGATCTGGATGATCGATGACGGTCAGCACGTGCATGAACAGGACTTTCTGTTGAAATTGGTCTTCCACTGGCACTGTGATTGCTCAAGGTACCTTTAGGTCAAGCTCAAAACTGGCCGCTGAGTGGGTCAGCGAAACAAAGGCTCTCCGACAAGGCGAGCCTCTGATGTGGTATTTTGATTGTCGTCCTCAAACCAGCGCAAATATCCGCGCGGGTCCTCCGGTGCCGCCTTTGTGTTTCGGCGCGCCGATAACAAGCGTGGCGCCTGCGGCGGGGACGCGGTCAAGGTTGGCCAGACACTCGATCCCGAACCGGCCCGAAGGCAGCCATGCGTAGTGAGTGGCGAAATCGGCGGACATGCCATGATCCAGCGACAGTGTATCCACCGCGATTGACCGCGCGCCGGTGTCTTCCATCAGCATCTGCGCAGCCTCGACATGGAAGCCGGGATAGTGCTGTGCCGCGCCATCGAAGTTCCGAAACTCATCCGTCGCCGTTTTGCTGCCCCAGCCTGAATGCATGGCGACACAGGCGCCGTCCGGAATGTCTCCGTTCGCGGCGATCCAGGCTTTTAGGTCATCCGGTGTGACGCGGGTGTCGGCATCCTCGGCAGCGCGTGCGGCGATATCCACCACGCATAAAGGCGCAACCAGATCGCTCACCGGAATTTCGTCGACCGATGTGCCATCCGCCGAGAAATGCAGCGGCGCATCTATATGTGTACCGGTATGTTCACTGATCGTAAGATTGAGCAGATTGAAGCCATTGTCTGCAAAGTTAAACGGCTGTTCGGTCGAGATACCAGGCTCGCCACCCCATGTTGGGAATTCAGGGCTGAGCGTATGGGTCATATCCTCAACCCCGCCATGACCTGCGGCCAATGCTGCCGGCGCGCCAACTCCGGTTGCAGCTGCGGCCACGCCTGTGGCTGCCGCGGCTTTGAAGAAGTTCCGCCGCGACAGCATTTTGTCTTTGACGGCATTCATTACGCAGATGTCACACATATGAAGTCTCCCTGTCAGCATTCTCAGTTGTTCGCCGCAGATCGGACTGCGACTCGCTTACTATACCTAAACCTGACCAACTGACCTGAATCTTATGCAATGGAGGAGCGGGCAAGGGTGAACGTTACAGCGACTTCGCTCAATCGTGACGCCTGTTTCCTTGGCTCTGTGCTATCAGGGCACTACGTCACACATGACGCTGATACAGGACGGAGACCCAAATGGCGCATCGCTGGACCAACACTTTGACACATGCCGATGTCACCCCTCGGGCGGCATTTCTGAACCGGCGGCAACTGATGGCCGGGTTGGCAGGTGTTGGACTGACCGCGATGGCGCGGCCCGCGGCGGCGCAGGAGGCTCTTGAGCCAAACACCTGGGAAGAGATCACCAGCTACAATAATTTCTATGAATTTGGCACCCGGAAAGATGATCCGGCCGAATATGCGCATATGCTGGTGACTGAGCCGTGGAGCATTCAGATCGATGGTCTGGTTGACCGCCCCGGCGAATACGGGTTCCAGGACATTCTGTCCGAAATGACCATCGAGGAACGCATCTACCGCTTCCGCTGTGTCGAGGCCTGGTCGATGGTTATCCCCTGGAATGGGTTCGAGTTGGCGGATTTGTTGAACATGGCAGGTGTGCAGGAGGGCGCAAAATATGTGGCGTTCGAAACCGCCTATCGCCCCGATGAAATGCCAGGCACTCAATTCCCGATATTGGACTGGCCCTACCGTGAAGGTTTGCGTCTGGACGAGGCGATGCATCCGCTGACGATCATGGCGACGGGCATTTATGACCGCCCGATTCCAAACCAGAACGGCGCACCTTTGCGACTGGTCGTGCCGTGGAAATACGGGTTCAAATCCATCAAATCGATTGTGAAAATCACCCTCACCGAAGATGAGCCGCCCACCAGTTGGAACATGTCCGCGCCACGTGAATATGGGTTTTACAGCAACGTGAACCCGAATGTGGATCACCCGCGCTGGTCGCAGAGTTCGGAACGTCAGATTGGTGGCGGGCTATTTTCCAAACGCATCCCGACGCTCATGTTCAACGGATATGAGGATGAGGTGGCCAGCCTGTATGAAGGTATGGACCTGAAAGAATTCTACTGATCAGATGCAAGCAATAAATCAGATACTGCGCAAGATCCCCGTCTGGACGATTTATGTGCTTGGGGCGCTTCCTGCCCCTTGGTTTCTGTATTTGGCCCTCACTGGTGGCCTGGGGGTCGAACCGATCAAGGCGCTGGAGCATGAGTTGGGCGAACTGGCCCTTCAGTTTCTGATCCTCGGTCTGGCCGTTACGCCTTTGAGTCAACACTTTGGCCTGAACCTGATCAAGTTCCGCCGGGCGATCGGGGTTTTGACCTTTGCTTATGTCACGCTTCATTTGCTGGTCTGGTTGGTGTTGGACGTTCAAATACCTAGCCAGATTTGGGCCGACATCATAAAGCGTCCATATATTACAGTCGGCATGGCGGGGTTTCTTCTGCTTCTGCCTTTGGTTATGACGTCAAACAACTGGTCGGTGCGCCGTTTGGGTCCGCGCTGGCGTAAGTTGCACAAGCTGGTCTATCCGGCAGTCCTGTTGGGTGGTGTGCATTATGTCATGCTTGCCAAGGGCTTTCAGCTCGAGCCGCTGCTCTACCTTCTGGTGATTGTCGGCCTTTTGGTTTTGCGATTGCCGATGTCAGGGCTGCTGTCTCGTACACGGCAAGCCGATTCCGCCTGAGTTTAATCTGAGTCTGTGGGTAACCCCGTGCATAACGCGTGTTTGGTGTTGATCCCGGTTAGTAGACACAGAGTATTGTGCTTTTGGCTTAGGTTTGAATTTTATTAAACCATTGTATTAATTGTATAAAGATGGTCACTTCAGTTTTTTAGTAGATTTCTGAATTTTCTGCTTGCGGCTTATGTTTGTTATGCTTAGAACCCCCTTCACCGGCGGCGCTGAGGTTGTTGTTGGGACGCTTTAGATGGCGGAGACGGGCCGGAGAGACGGTTG
>NZ_JBDZYF010000009.1:0-151596 GCF_040329495.1 Ruegeria sp. SCP10 | reverse complement strand
CCATAGGGCAGCAGATCATCGCTGGATATGCCCAGCTTCGCACCAATTTCCTGAATCGGCTTCTTCCTCGCCTCGCGGGCAATCTCAATGTCGGATTTGTAACTCATTGGGCAGGGTCCCTGATTGAATGCCGTGTAAATACGGCGCGGCGCGCCGATGCTGAGCAACCCATACCGTTGTGTACAATTCCAATGGCTATGGATTCCGACATATTCATGCCGCGAAACGGCGTTAGGTCGATTCCGTCGTTTCTAATCGGAAACCCAGGCCACCTATGGCGCCCAAATCGGTTGATCGGGAACAAACAGTTTCATCCTGTCGCCAACACGTAATTCACCGGGCCGCTCGACCCATGCAGTCACACCGCGACGCCCTTTCGCAGCGGGCTTGAACCCTGCCCCGTGGCCGGCGTGCTCCGCCTCAATCTCACGTCCCGGCAAGATGCAGGGCGCGTTCTCCATATCGACTGTGAGTGTGACGCCGCTGTTGATCTGCAATCGCGAAGATGGCGGAATATGTGAAAAATCTGGAATACCACCCAGAACGATCGAAGCGCCCAGATAAGACGGATCCAAATGATCGAGCCTCATCTCGGCCGCGATCTTGTCCAGTTCTTCGGCAGACAAAATCGACAGCTGACGCACATTTCGGATTTCAGTTCCCTTTGGGTAAAGGTTCCCAACCCGAACACAGGACGCGCGATTGAGCCCTTCATGGCGCTCACCCTGAACACCCTCAAATCCAAGTTGCAAAGCGTCGACCGCATGTGCACGCAAGGATGTCCCGGCGGGGACATGACCCAACCAGAGCACCTCGGCTGAATACTCAGTTTCGCGCAAAAACGGCATGGGCTGTCCTTTTCTATCGTGCTACGCGGCGCATAATGCGCAAGCCTGCGGCGATGAAAAGAAAAACCCGGGGCTGACCCCGGGTTTTCTGAATTATGCGGTTGGTTCAGGCTCCATCCCACCTTCAGGCGGAGATTTCTTGGCCTTGGTCTTGGGAATCGCCGTGACACTCGGCGCGCTGCCCTCATCCGGCTTGTCGCCCTCATCGTCGCTTTCGCTGGGCGGCTCGCCATTCATGACGCGCTTGATCTCGTCCCCGGTCAGGGTTTCGTATTCCAGCAGACCCTGGGCCAGACGCTCCCACGCCTCGTTCTTGTCGGTCAGGATTTTGTAGGCGTGCTCATATCCCTGCTGGATCAGGCGTTTTACCTCTTCCTCAATCAGCTCTTTGGTATGTGCCGAGACCGAAAACCCGGCTGTATTGCCCGAGTACCCCTCATGCGCTTCTGCATAGTCGATGTTGCCGACTTTGTCCGACATACCCCAACGCATCACCATCGCGCGCGCCAATTGGCTGGCCTGCATGATGTCGCCTGCCGGGCCGTTCGAGACGTGGTCTTCACCATATTTGATGACTTCAGCGGCTTTACCGGCCATGGTCATCGCCAGCTTCTGCTCACACTCATCACGGTGATAGTTCAGACGGTCCATTTCGGGCAGCGACACAACCATACCCAGCGCACCACCGCGCGGGATGATAGTCGCCTTGTAGACCGGATCGCACAGCGGCAGTTCCAAGCCAACTACGGCGTGACCGGCCTCGTGATACGCGGTCTTTTCCTTTTGGTCCTGTGTCAGCACCATCGAGCGGCGCTCGGCCCCCATCATCACCTTGTCTTTGGCGTTCTCGAAATCCTCCATGGTGACAAAGCGACGACCCACGCGAGCGGCCATCAAGGCGGCCTCGTTCACAAGGTTTGCCAGATCAGCTCCTGAGAACCCCGGAGTACCCCGCGCGATGATCCGCAGATCGACATCGGGGCCCAAAGGTGTCTTACGCGCATGCACGCCCAAGATTTTTTCGCGGCCTTTAATGTCGGGGTTCCCAACAGTAACGTTCCGGTCGAAACGACCCGGACGCAGCAGAGCCGGGTCCAACACGTCCTTGCGGTTCGTCGCGGCCAGAATGATCACGCCTTCATTGGCCTCGAACCCATCCATCTCGACCAGCAATTGGTTGAGCGTCTGTTCGCGTTCGTCATTACCACCGCCATAACCGGCACCACGATGGCGGCCAACAGCGTCGATCTCGTCGATGAACACAATACAGGGCGCATTCTTCTTGGCCTGCTCGAACATGTCACGGACACGAGATGCACCGACACCCACGAACATTTCAACGAAGTCAGAGCCCGAGATGGTGAAGAACGGCACACCCGCCTCACCCGCGATCGCACGGGCCAGCAGCGTTTTACCGGTGCCCGGAGGGCCCACCAACAGCGCGCCCTTCGGGATCTTACCGCCGAGGCGCGAGAACTTCTGCGGATTGCGCAGGAATTCCACGATCTCTTCCAGCTCTTCCTTGGCCTCATCGATGCCTGCTACGTCATCAAAGGTCACACGGCCATGCTTTTCGGTCAGCATCTTGGCCTTGGACTTGCCAAAGCCCATCGCACCGCCTTTGCCGCCGCCTTGCATTCGGTTCATGAAATAGACCCAGACACCGATCAGCAGCAGGAAGGGCAGCAGAGTGATCAGGAACGATTGAAAGCCCGACTGCTGTTGTTTCTCAGCGCGCACGGGGATGTTCTCGTCGATCAGCAGCTTTGTGACCTCGGCATCGCCGGGTTTGATCGTCACGTAGGTTCCGCCGGTTTCGGTGGTGTAGCGGATCTGCTCACCATCCAGCGTCACGTTCTTGACTTCACCGTTTTGCACGGCGCTGACAAAGTCGGAATAGGTGCGTTCATTGCTCTGAAGTGTTCCGCCCGGTCCACTGAACAAATTGAACAGTGCAAGGATCAGCAAGAACAGAACGACCCAGAAGGCGATATTGCGAGCGTTGCCCAAGGAAATTCTCCCAAAAGATTTCGGCAAACGGGTATTTGCCGGGTTGCTTCTTAAAATAGAGAGGATTGGCGCAGGTTCAATGCGATAAAAACGACGCGTAAAACTCGGACCATTCCGGTGCCAGTTCTGCGCTGCAGCCATTGGGAAAGCCTGCCAAAGGCGCCGCCTGCAATTCATCACCGTGCCAGATCGCTGGTGAGGATTGTAGTACAAGGCGCGGACGCCCCGTTGCACGCCAATCGGGAACCGAGGCAAGCCCGGCCTCACCCAGCGCGCGGATTTCAAAACCGTCGATCCCCGGCCCGGACAAAATCCAACGTTCATCCCAGCGCGCGGCGGGGCGCGCTTTCAGGTTGGCAACGGCCTGAAACTCTCTGCAAATCCAAGTGTTCGCAGCTTGAGGCACCAGAAGACACCCGCTGAGCGATCCCGCTTCCCCATTGTCCAGCGCTTCTACGGCTTGATCCACAGCAGACTGACGCGGGGGATATCCTGGTCCTGAAATCCAGCGGAGGATACCGATAAGCAGCCGACGCTTGATCTCGGCTGGCAAGGTTTGGAACGCGGCCCGATCCACACAAACATCCCCATCGATAGCAACCGCGACCTTGCGGGCGGATTCCTGCGTAAACAGGTCCAGCGCCTCACGCGCTTGGGCAAGGTTGCTGGCGACACGCGACAAGGTTTCGGGCGTTACACCCAGGGGAGACAGGTCAGCAAGCGCCTTTCGGGCTTTGATCCGGTCAAATCTTTTGTCCTGATTCGATGGGTCCTCGATCCAGTTCAGCCCCTTATCCGATAGATAGTCACGCAAGCTGTGGCGGGTGGTCCCAAGCATCGGGCGCAGAATGGTGACACCCTCCCGGACATGCGAATTTGGCATGGCTGCAAGGCCTGTCACCCCTGCGGAACGGGCCAACCGCATCAGCACGGTTTCTGCCTGATCATCGGCAGTATGACCCAAAGCAATCGCAGGGATACTATTTGCATGCGCCCATTGGGCCAGCAATGCATACCGTGCCCGCCGCGCTTGATCCTGCAGATTGCCTGAGCCGTCCCAGCCTTGCCACTTCAGGATATCGTGTTTCAGCGCCAGATCAGCCGCCTGCCGCGCCACAATTTGGGCCTCTTCGGCCGCTTCTGGTCGCAAGCCATGGTCAACCGTGGCTGCATATAGCTCAGCCCCTTCATCCGCGGCGATTTCAGCGAGAAGGTGCATCAATGCCACCGAGTCGCCGCCGCCCGAAACAGCAACACCCAGACGTTGCGGCAGCCGTTCAGGCAGCCGGGCGCGAATATCGGATGTCAGGCTGTTCGGGGTCCGGCTCAAGAACACCCCAGTGAGGCCATTTCCTGTGTGGCATTTGACGCGGGACCAGAGGATGGGAACCGAACGCCGACCTCACTGAGAGTGATGCAGGCCTGATCGGTTTGACCCAGACGGCCAAGCGCCGCGCCGAGCTCATACAACGCCTCGGGCGCAACCGCCCCTTCGGAATCGCCGGTGAAGCTGGCAAGAAAGGCGCGTGCCGCTTCGCGCGTGTCACCCATGCCTTCCAGAGCCTGACCACGTTTCAAATGCGCCTCGGGCGCCAAAGGGCTGCCGGGATAGGACGTGTCGAACTGCGCAAACTTGGTCGCGGCGGTCTGGAAATCACCATCGGCCAACGCCTGCGACGCATCGTTGAAATCCGCCTGCTCACCAACGGCGAGTTCCGCCTGCTCGGTCGCAGTAGGTGTTGCAGGTGTTATGACCGCAGTGCCCGAACCGGTGTCTTCGCCACCCAGTGTACTAGTCGGTTCGCCAGAGATTTCACAATTGGTCTCCAACTCACAAAGGCGGAATTCAAGATCCCCGATCCGGTTGGTTCCATCGGTCACAATGTTTTGCACCCGCTGGTTCAATTGCTCGGTCTGACGCGTCAGGCGCTGAAGCTCGGCCTCAATCGCGTCGACGCGTTCAAGGACAGAACTGCCAGATAGGTTCGGCGCCGGAGAGCCGGTGGTTGAAAACTCGCGCTTCAGGCGCTGTATTTCCACATGCAACACCGTCAGCTCCTGCCGGATATCCGCCAGCGTCTGCTGATCCTGCGCTTGCGCCACGCCCGCTGTTGCGACAACTGCGGCTAAAACCCATCCTGCAAGTCTCATCGTCTTACCCCAAGGTCGAACCAGTCAGCACTGTTACCGCGCGGCGGTTCTTGGAATAGCATTCCTCGGTGCTGCAAATTTCAATCGGGCGCTCTTTGCCATAGCTGACAGTGGTCAATCGGTTGCCAGCCACCCCGCGCGAAATCAGGAACTCTCGCGCGGCATTGGCGCGGCGTGCACCCAACGCGAGGTTATATTCGCGCGTGCCCTGCTCATCCGCATGTCCTTCGATCGTGGCTACATAGTCAGGGTTCGCCATCAACCACTCAGCCTGCCCTTGTAGAACCGTCTGAGCCTGCGGCGATAGGGTCGATTGATCCACTGCAAACAAGACGCGATCGCCAACCGTTTGCTGGAAATACGCAGGCGAGCGCGGATCACTAGGTGACCCCGCAACAATCGAACCGCTGCCACCGGGACCGCCACCGCCCAGAGCCGAAGGATCATTGTTTGCGCAAGCTGCAACCACGCTCAGCGCGCCCAGCGCCAGGATTTTGCCCAATATGTTCATCTCAAGTGCCTCGTTGTTTTGTTCGTTGCCGCCTGTCTACCACAGAGGCAGTTTCTTGTGAACGTTCCCGCACATCTGCAGCGATCAATTCTGTAACGGACCCCATGACGGGTCGCTGCCACCGTCAGGTGTTCGTACTGGCAGTAGGTTCCGCCCCGAGATATCCACTGAGTAGAGCGTCGCCCGACCGCTTGCGCCCTGTGTCTCACGGGTGAACATGATGACCCGCCCGTTCGGGGACCATGTTGGCCCCTCATCCAAGAAGGACGATGTCAACAGGCGTTCTTCGTCCCCGTTGGTGCGCATCACACCAATATGGAACCGGCCTTTGTTTTGCTTGGTGAACGCGATCAAATCTCCGCGCGGCGACCAGACGGGCGTGCCATAGCGGCCCTGACCAAAGCTGATCCGCGTTGCCTCGCCTCCGTTTGCGGGCATGACATACAACTGCGGCGTGCCCGAACGGTCGCTTTCAAACACGATCTGGCTGCCATCCGGCGAATAGCTGGGCGCGGTTTCGATCGCTGGCGTATTGGTAAGCCGCGTACTTTGTCCCGAGGCCAGATCCATCTTCCAAAGGTCGGTGTTACCGCCCTGGATCAGCGAATAGACAATTGACCTTCCATCCGGTGAGAAGCGGGGCGAGAAACTCATGGTGCCACCTTCCGTGTTCAACTCCTGTCGCCGCACGCTGCCGACATCCAGCAAATAGATACGCGGGCTGCCCGTTTCATAGCTGGTGTATAGCAACCGATCCCCGGCAGGCGAAAAGCGCGGGGCCAGAACGATGGCGGAACTGTCGGTCAGGTACTGAACATTTGCCCCATCATAATCCATAATCGCCAAGCGTTTGAGACGTTGATTCTTGGGGCCGCTTTCCGAGACAAACGCCACGCGGCTGTCAAAATAACCCCCTTCACCCGTAATCCGGCTATAGACCTGATCGGCAACTTTATGTGCCATGCGCCGCCACCCATCTGTGGTTCCGGCAAGCTGCAGCCCGTTGCCCAGTTCTTGACCTGAGAACACATCCCAGACTCGGAACCGGACCGTCAGCCGCTTGCCAGAGACATTGACCGCCCCGGTTATCAGTGCCTGCGCATTGATCGCTTTCCAATCGGCAAACTGCACCGGTGCATCAAAGCTGCTGACGCGGCTAATGAATGCGTCCGAGGAGATTTCGCGGAACAGCCCCGTTCCAGTCAGGTCTGCCGCGACAACGCGGGAAAGATCGGCTGCATATTGCGTCGCGGATGGTCCATCCGGCACAAAGTTCGGAACTGCAAAGGGCATCGGCTCGATGATCCCTTCATCGATTTCCAGACGCAGCGGGCCGCTCTGAGCATAAACCGGGGCCGACACCAGAGTCAGACCAAGGACGAGGCTGGTCAGAAGTTTCATCATTTGATCCGCATCCTCTCGGGATTGAAGGTAATTTCAATATCCTGCCACTGATCGTATTTGTCAGCAGGCAGATCGTATCCACGCGCACCACAGCGCAAAATTGCTCGTCTTGCGGCCTGATAAGCCTGATTTTCAGCCCCCGCCGACCCACCAGAGCTATCCAGCAAACGAACGCTGCCCCCTACGACCGTTCCATCACGATTGAGCGAAAACCCGACCACCACCACAACGTTCAGTGCATCGGTCGATAAAGAGCCGACATTCCAGCATTGCGACACCGCCACACGCATCGCATCCTTCTCGCCGCTTGTCAGCGGCGGGCCAGACGGTGCGGCTGGCTCGGACAACGCCTCGGCAAGGGCATCGTTGATCGCATCATCGTTGTTCTGCGCTGGCGCTTCAGGGGTCGGTTCCGGGGTTTCCGCCACCTCTGGTTCCGGCGCAGGCGCAGGGCGATTTGGGCGCACACGCGGACGTGGCGACGTCAGCGGCGCTTGCTCATCGCTCTCTTCGGCCTCTGTGACGATCTCAGGTGCGGCCTCTTCCGGAGCGGTTTGATCCTGTTGTTCCTGCTGAGTTTCGGCACCTTCGTCCAATGAAACGGGGGGTGTTTCCACCTCATCCGGCTTCGCCTCGGGCGGTGGTGGCGCGACGGGTTCGGGTGCGATCCGCTCAGACGGGCTGGGCTGCGCCTCGGGCCCGGGAGGCGCAACCAAGGCGGTCGTTTCCGGTTCCGTCAGTGTCGGGGGCTCTTCGGGCAGTTCCGGTTCGGGCGGAACTTCAACCGTTTCTGGCTGAACCTCGGGCTCGGGCTCAGATGGCGTTACGGGCTCAGGGCGCGGTTGTTCTTCCGGTGTCACCTCGGGCGCGTTGGCTTCGGTCTCGGGCTCTGACGGCTGTTCCAATGTGCCGGGTGAGGTCGGCACTTCGGGCGCGTTGGTCTGCGCGGTCATCGCTACAAAATCCTCAGCCGAAATCACGGACACATCCTGCACAGCCATCGGCAACGGTTCGGACCGGAAGGTGCCGCCGAACAGCGCCCAGCTGATTAGCCCGACATGCGCAATAGCCGAGATTTTGGTGCCGGTATCCACCGCGCGACCCCACCTTTACCCATCGTCCAGCGTCGGCCCGCCGGTATCCGTCACCAGACCCACATTCGAAAACCCGCCCGCATTCAACGCGCCCATCACCTGCATCACCTGCGCATAGGGGATTGCTCCGTCAGCGCGCAGAAAGACCCGATCGCTGCTGCGTTCGGCTGCGATGGCACGTAGCCTTCCGATCAATTCCTCGCGCTGAATATCGGTGGTCTGAATTTGAATACGGCCATCGGCAGTCAGCGTGACGGTAAGCGGTTCTTCACTATCGCCGGGCAAAGCGCTTGCGGCAGTCTTAGGCAGATCGACGGGCACCCCAACCGTCAAAAGGGGCGCCGCAACCATGAAGATGATCAACAGTACCAGCATGACATCGACAAAAGGCGTGACGTTGATCTCGGCCATCGGTTGCGCGCGACCACGCCGCCGTCCGCGTCTGCGACCATTGCTGCCAGAGTTCTGCTGAACCGCCGCGCCCATCGCTCAGCCGTCCAACTGACGCGACAGGATAGTGGCGAATTCATCTGCAAAGGCCTCATAACCGCCAACGATCCGATCGCTATCAGCACTGAGTTTGTTGTAGAAAATCACCGCCGGGATCGCGGCCAACAGGCCTAGACCGGTCGCCAACAGCGCCTCGGCAATGCCGGGAGCGACAACGGCAAGGTTGGTGTTCTGCTGCTCGGCAATCTCGATAAAGGCGTTCATGATGCCCCAGACCGTACCGAATAGACCTATGAACGGCGCGGTCGAGCCGACGGTCGCCAGGATCGGAAGACCTTTCTGCAGTGTCTCCGCCTCTTTCGCGATGGCCACATCCATCGATCGGTCAATCCGGGCCGTTGCCCCGGCAATCAGTCCACCATCGGTGCGATGCGACCTGCGCCATTCGATCATTCCGGCGGCGAATATCTTCTCGGAGCTGCCATCGGGCTGCGAGCCGATCTGCTCGAACAACTCATCCAGCGGGTTGCCGGACCAGAAGTGTTCATCAAACACCTGCGCCTCGCGCCGAGCCGCGCGATAGTTGATGAGTTTCTGGATGATAATGCCCCAGGACCAGATCGATGCCGCGATCAGCATCAGCATCACCAGTTTGACGATAAAGGTCGCGCGGGCATATAGCCCCCACATGGAGAAATCGATCTCCTGCGCCAGCGCCAGCGTTTCAGCTTCCATGAACCTGCTCTTTGTTTTTGCCTGAATGGCCGTTGATTTGGCCTTGTTTTGACGAACGCTAACGCAGTTGGGGCTGAAAAGCCAACAGAACCACCCCTGGTCCACAAATTGTTACATCAATGCGCGAATCTCTGCCGGAAGGCGCACGGGCTTACCTTGCGCATTCATGCACACCGCAGTTACCTCGGCTCGGAAAATCTCGGTCTCACCTCGTTTCACCAGTTGCGACATGGTCAGCCGCACACCAGAGAGCGAAACCATCTCGGTTTCCACAACCAGCTCATCCTCAAACCGCGCAGCGGCCAGATAGTCCGCCTCGACGCGCCGCACGACCCAGACGATGCCCTGCTCACGCATCGCATTCTGGTCATTGCCCAGTTTGCGCACCCAATCGGAGCGGGCGCGCTCGATATATCGCAGGTAATTTGCGTGATAGACGACACCGCCCATATCGGTGTCTTCATAGTACACGCGAACCGGGTAAGTGTGTTTCATTGCAATGTCTCCAACCGGGCAAACAGACGTAAAGCGTGCGAGGTATCCTGCGCCGCGCCCGGCAAAATCGGGTCATACGCGGCGCGGATCAGTGCCGCGATTTCGGGCCTCAGGATCGTTGTCTCGCCTGCTACGGCCAGTGGAGATTGCGCCCGAAACGCGGTATCCGACCACAAAAGGATCGTCTGCACCACCTGACTAAGCGCAAGGGTTTCTGCCGGCACCTTGGACAATTCCTTATCCATGCGCAGGAAAACAAACGCGGCGCGAATCGCGCCATCCTCTTCGAACCGGAATATCCGGTATTGATTGGCCTCAGCGGCCAACAACCGGTCGACCAATGGCCCGAGGTCAGGGATCAGACGATCCAGATCCGGCACCTCAAGCAGTTCCTGCCAGTCGCGGAAAAAGAACACCATGCAATTGGCACCCAGTTCTGGGTCGGTTTCAGCCATCTTGTGACCGGCCAACGTCACAACCGCCTCAAACGCGCCTTTGACTGTGGACAGGGTTTCATCCTCAACCCCAAACACGATGGGCACGATGGGTCGCCCCCAGCGCGCAAACAGAAACTCACCGCTTTCACGGGTAAACAGCGCTTTGATCTCATCCGGAGTCACGCCCAGCCCTTCATCTTTTTGAGAATACTCTTAGCGAGAGGCATAAAATCTAATAACGGCGGCTTCAACCAAACAGATCGTTTTGGCCCTTTGGTGCCGCCATTCCCAGATGTGTCCACGCTTTTTGCGCCAACATCCGCCCACGCGGGGTGCGTTGGATCAAACCTTGCTGCAACAGATAGGGCTCGATCACTTCTTCCAGTGAGTCGCGGCTCTCTGACAGCGCAGCCGAGAGCGTTTCGATACCAACCGGGCCGCCCGCATAATTCTCAGCAATCAGCTTCAGATAGCGTCGATCTGCCCCGTCCAGCCCCAAATTATCGACGCCCAACCGAGTCAATGCTCCATCGGCCAGTTCTCGCGTGATCCGGCCGTCCCCTTCGACGATGGCAAAATCCACCACACGCCGCAGCAATCGCCCGGCGATCCGGGGTGTTCCGCGTGACCGGCGCGCAATCTCGCGCGCGCCGTCCTCATCCGCCGGAGCGCCCAGTTTGCGGGCATTGCGGGTGACGATCTCGTGCAACTCATCGACCGTGTAGAACTGCAAACGTGTTGGAATACCAAAACGATCGCGTAGCGGCGTTGTCAGCAAACCCATCCGCGTGGTCGCCCCGACAAGCGTAAACGGCTGCAACTCGATCCGAACCGTCCGCGCAGCGGGGCCTTCGCCGATCACCAGATCCAGCTCAAAATCCTCCATCGCGGGATAGAGCACCTCTTCAACCGCTGGGTTCAGACGGTGTATTTCGTCGATAAACAGAACATCGCGCGATTCCAGATTGGTCAGGATCGCCGCCAAATCACCTGCCTTGGCCAGAACCGGGCCGGATGTCATGCGGAAGTTAACGCCCAACTCACGCGCCATGATCTGAGCCAGCGTGGTTTTCCCCAAGCCTGGAGGACCATGGAACAGCGTATGATCCATCGCCTCGCCCCGCTGCTTGGCCGATTGGATGAAGATGCGCAGGTTAGCACGTGCCTCGGCTTGCCCGATGAACTCGTCCAAACCCTGCGGGCGCAAGGCACGGTCATTGTCCTCGGGCAACGGATCGGGGCGCAGGGTGGGATCAGCGTCTACCATTCACTCAACCCTTTGGTGCCAGCAATTTCAGCGCAGCTCGGATCAGTTCAGCTTCGCCCGCCTCTGGCAGGTTTGCCGCCGCTTCGGCCACGGCCGAGGCCGCCTCGGACGGGCCGTACCCCAGATTCGACAAGGCAGACAGCGCGCCCGCCGATGCCGCTGCTGATCCAGAGGCCGGTTTCGCGACGCGTTTCGGCGCGGGGGCTGGTTCCGTTAACTCAACCACCTCAAGCGCGGGGCCATCCATCGCCTCGGTTACCGTTCCACCCATGGCCATGACGCCGGGCGCCTTGTCCTTGAGGTCCAATACAATACGCTGCGCGGTCTTGGGCCCGACGCCTTTGGCTGCTTTCACTGCTGCCCAATCGCCCAGTGCAATCGCACGGCTGACGCCGTCGGGGCCAAGCGCCGACAGAATAGCCAAGGATACCTTCGCCCCAACGCCCTGAACCGAGCAGAGCAACCGGTGCCACTCCTTTTCGACCAGAGACAGGAAGCCATAAAGCTGCATCAGGTCTTCGCGCACGACCATGTCGGTGTAGATCGAGACCGCATCACCCACCCCAGGTAGGGCTGCCATGGTTCGGTCCGAGCAATAGACGATGTAGCCGACCCCACGCACATCAATCAGGACATGATCCGCTGCGCGATAGTCCAGACGCCCTGTCAGCTTGCCGATCATGCACCCACCTCTTTCAAACGCGATTGCTGGGTTTTACCGTAATACGCATGACAAATTGCAATCGCCAGCGCATCCGCCGCATCCGCGCCTTTTGGTGAACAGCCGGGCAGTTGCAGTTTGACCATGTGCAGGACCTGCTCTTTCTCAGCATGCCCGACACCAACCACGGTCTTCTTGACCCGGTTGGGCGCGTATTCCCCCACCGGCAAACCCGCCTGAGCCAAAGTCAACAGCGCCACACCCCGCGCCTGACCCAGCTTAAGTGTCCCTGCCCCGTCCTTGTTCACAAACGTCTGTTCGATTGCAGCCTGATCCGGCTGATGCTCGGCAATCACTTCTACAATCTGGTTATGCAACGACAGCAGCCGCTCACCCAAATCGTCGCCATCTGATTTGCACAACCCGTTCGCAACATGGCTCAGGCGGCTGCCATGCGATTCGATGACGCCCCATCCCAAGGTTCTCAACCCCGGATCAATGCCCAAAATTCGCATGTTATGCCTCGGCCTGCTCGGGTTATGTGATCTTTTTTCAACGCCTAGCACGAAGCGTGAACATTTTCCAAGCGAATTGGTCCATGGACAAAAACCGACAGCTTTGTCCTGCCAACGACACCACGCGTCGATTGCGACTTCGAATAGTCTGTTTTCGACCAAATTATGAACGCGAATTAACCAATAATTTAAGCAAATTACGGCTTAAACATGTTGAAGATGAGGCTTGCAATTATTGCATAGGAAATATGCAAAAAAATGCTCTTGTGCGGGCGATTTGGCAGCACTAAATGCCCGGCAGATCGCAAGATCGAAATGAAACACAAACCAGAAGGAAACAGGATATGGCTGCACTGGACACCACCCGCATCGCCACCACTGGCTCGTTCGGCCTCGTTGGCCGTATCGGCGCGCTTTTTGTATCGGCATTCAATGTCGTTGCTGAATGGAACGACGCCCGCGCAACACGCAAAGCGCTGACTGGCCTGACGGACCGCGAGCTGGAAGATATCGGCCTGTGCCGTGGCGACATCGATATGATCGCCGAAGGCCGCCGTTAAGACGACGACATAACTGCCCCTTCTCCTCCCTATGGGGCAAAAAGAAAACACCGCGTGCTGTTCAGCGCGCGGTGTTTTTCTATTCTGGAGGTCTAGAACCAGACTGTATCAGTAGAGGACTTTGTTCAACTGAACTGCTAGCGCTTCGGACAAGGGATCAATCTGCATGACCCATGCACCAGCCTGTTCAACCGATGTGCCCTGATTCAGGCTATCGATCCGAAACTGATAGCCCGTCGGCCCGAGGTTGGATAGCAGGAATGCTTTGAACCCGAAAAAGCCAAGCAAGCAAAAGACTAACACCTTGGCCGGAACAGCTGATCGAACACGCTGTGGTTTCATAACCACCAAGCCATCCTTGCGCATCGTCGCGCGATAGCCTCGGCTCATCTTGTGATGCTTCTTGTTCAGGCGATGTACGCGCTGATTAAATTCCAGTTGTTTTGTCGTCATGGCAGCCTCCACAAAACCGCCCCCCATCGAGTTGATCAAAAAACGGTAAGCAGAGAATGCGACAAAACCGTGGCAAAAATCCACAAAACTCCTGCAAATGGTCTAAATTGGGCCCTGTTTGCTTAAGATTAGCGTCGTCCATTCACCAATCTCACTTCTGTCCGCCAGATTAAATCCATTCTGAGAATAAACAGACACGACATCATCAGCCTGTTCATTGAGGATTCCCGACAAAATTGCGTACCCCCCCGTACAGAGATTCGCGGCAATTTCCGGTGATAAGGCCACCAGCGGGCCCTTGAGGATATTTGCAAATATCAGGTCATAAGGCGTGGCAGATTTAAGCTCAGGATGATCAAACCCCGCCGCCTCAACACAGCGAACGGCTCCGACCATGCCATTGGCCTTCAGGTTGGCCTCGGCCACGTCAACCGCAACCTGATCAATGTCGCTGGCCAGAATCTCGCCATCCCAAACACGTGCTGCGGCCATAGCCAGAACGGCGGTGCCACATCCGATATCGGCAACTTTCGTGGCGCTAAACCCGTCATCCAGCAAACGATCCAGCGCCTTCAAACAGCCAAGCGTGGTGCCGTGATGACCTGTGCCAAACGCCATCGCGGCCTCGATCAGTAACGGAATCCGGTCCTCGGGCAGCTTGTCCGCATCGTGGCTGCCATAGACAAAGAAGCGGCCCGCTTCGACCGGGGCCAATTCACGCCGCACATGGGCAACCCAATCGGTTTCAGGCAGTTCCGAAACGACAAAGGGTTTGGCCTCAAACGCAGCGGCCAAAACCGCAAGGGCCGTCTCATCTGGTGCTTCAGTGAAATACCCCCCAACTTCCCAAAGGCCCGAGCCGTCTTCGACCTCGAACACACCGACACCGGTTGGTTCCGGCTCCAGACGTTCCATCGCCTCGCCCAGACCTTCGGCGGCCTTCTTACCTGTCAGCGTCGTCAGTGCGGTGAATGTGGGCATTGGGGCCTCCTGTCTCGATTAACACCGCGCCTAGGACGCCGCGCCGTCAACGTCAAGCGCTGAGGCCTATTCCGCAGGGGCCGGAGCGTATTTGGTCAGGATGGTTTCGTTGCCGGGCTCGGGGTGACGCGGGATCAACAGCGACAACAGCAGCGAAACGATCGCCATCGCCGCGGCCAGGCCAAACACGGCGCCCGGCGACACGACCCAAAGCAGGCCAAGCAAAGCGGGCAAAAACACCGCTGCAATATGATTGATCGTGAAGGCCACCGCAGCGGTCGGCGCGATATCAGCAGGGTCGGCGATTTTCTGGAAATAGGTTTTCAACGCCAAAGCCAGCGCAAACAGCACGTGGTCGATCACATATAGGATTGCCGCAAGCAGAACACCCCAGCCGAACCAATAGATGCCGCCATAGGCTGCGAACACGACGGCCAGACCGGTATATTCGAATATCAGCGTGCGCCGCTCACCGAATTTTGCCACCGCCTTTCCCAGCAATGGGGCGGCCATCATGTTGATCATCAGATTGATCAGATAAAGGCTGGTGAGCTCATGCACTTCAAAGCCGAATTTCTCGACCATCATGAACCCGGCAAAGACGACGAATATCTGCCGCCGCGCGCCTGCCATGAACTGCAATGCATAATACAGCCAATACCGGCGACGCAGGATCAGCTTCTTGGTCTGCGGTGTGGGCGCATCGAATTGCGGATAGGCGAACAGACAGAATAGGGCCAGCGCAGCCGTCACTCCACCCGACGCCATGAATACAAAATTGTAGGACAGATCGAAACGATCCCAGGTCAAAACGATCAGCCCATACACCACCATGGTCGCCGCCGACCCCATCGCAACCAGCCATCCCAGCACCTGCGGAGCACGATCCTTGGGCAGCCACTGCAATTGAAGCGACTGGTTCACGGTCTCGTAGTAATGGAACCCGATCGAACTGAACAAGGTCACAAACAGCAACCCGCCCAGGCTGGGGAACCAAGCGGTCACCGCCGTTGCGACACCAAGCATCATCAGAGAGATCATTGCCAGCACCTGCTCGCGAATGAAAATGATGACGGCAATCACGCCAACCGCCAGAAACCCCGGGATCTCGCGCACCGTATGCAGCAGACCGATATCCGCGCCATCAAAGTTCGCCACCTCAATAACAAAGTTGTTCAGCAGCGCGCTCCATGCGTTGAACGCAATGGGCATGGTCAGCGCCATCATGAACAACAGCGTGATGGGGCGGCGCCAGAACGGCAGGCTCTGCGCCTCGGTAAGGGGCATGGGTTTCAGCATGAGAGTCCTCTACGCCCATTTCACTGCTTTGGCGAGAGGGAAGCGGTCTGCGCACAATCACCCTGCACAGATGCAGAGGTCAGTAAAAATTCTGTGGGTCGATATCGACGGTCAGGCGGATATCGCCCTTCAGGCGCAATGGGGCGATCCAGCGGGCGATGGCATCCTGAATCGGCGCCCCTTTGGGGGCTTTCACCAACAAGCGCACTCTGTGGCGGCCGCGTATACGCGCAATGGGTGCCGGCGCCGGGCCAAAGACCTGAGCACCGATGGCGCGCAGGGGCGCGTCGTTGCGGGCCATTGCATTGCCGATATCGAAGACCGGCCCGACCTCGGGCCCCGACAACACGATCCCGGCCATGCGACCATAGGGCGGCACGCCTGCCGCCTGCCGACCCGCTGCCTCGGCTTTCCAGAACCCTTCCTCATCACCCGACAGGATGGCCCGGATCACCGGGTGTTCCGGTTGAAATGTCTGCAAAAGCGCCTGCCCCGGCTTGTCCGCCCGTCCCGCGCGCCCAGCCACTTGCCGCATCAATTGAAACGTGCGCTCGGCCGCGCGCAGGTCCGCGCCGTGCAGGGAAAGGTCAGCGTCAATTACACCGACCAATGTAAGCTTGGGAAAGTTGTGCCCCTTGGCCACCAACTGCGTACCGATGATGATGTCGGCATCCCCGGCGGCGATCTCTTCTATCTTGGCTTTCAATGCCCGGGCTGAACCAAAAAGATCGGAACTCAGCATCGCGATTTTCGCCTCGGGGAAGGTCGCCTCGGCTTCTTCCGCCAGCCGTTCGATCCCCGGCCCGACCGGGGCCAGCTTGCCCTCTACGCCGCAGGAGGGGCAGGCATCGGGCATCGGCTTGGTTTCGCCACATTGGTGGCACATCAATCGCTTGAGAAACCGATGCTCGACCATGCGTGCGTCGCACTGATCACAGGCGATCTGCTCGCCACAGGCCCGGCACAACGTGACCGGCGCATAGCCACGGCGGTTGATGAACAACAGCGATTGTTCACCTTTTTCGATCCGCTGCTGCACCGCTTGCCGCAAAGACGGAGAAACCCACGTTCCGGGCGGCATCTGCTCGGCCCGCATGTCGATGGGCTTCATCTCGGGCAATACCGCCGCTCCGAAGCGCGAGGTCAGGTCAAGCCGTTCATACTTGCCCGCCTCGGCATTGGCCCAACTTTCCAGCGAAGGTGTCGCACTGGCCAGAATCACCCGCGCGCCACAGATCGCCGAGCGCAGAACCGCCATGTCGCGTGCACTGTAGTGCACGCCGTCTTCCTGTTTGTAGGACGTGTCGTGTTCTTCATCGACGACCACAAGCCCCAGGTCTCGAAATGGCAGAAACAGCGCCGACCGGGCGCCCACGACCAGTTGCGCATTGCCCTGCCCGACCATCCGCCAGACCCGTCGCCGTTCCGTCATGGTTGCACCGGAATGCCATTCCGCCGGGCGCGCACCGAACCGCGCCTCGACCCGGGTCAGAAATTCTGCGGTCAGGGCGATCTCGGGCAGTAGGACCAAGGCCTGCCGCCCCATGCGCAATGCCTCGGCCACGGCCTCCAAATAGACCTCGGTCTTACCGGAACCTGTAACGCCTTTCAGCAGCGTGGTGCCGTAATCGCCGGTCCGCTGCCCGGCCTGAAGCCGTTTGACCGCCGCTGCCTGATCCGCTGTCAGGTCTTTCCCGGGAAGGTCCGGATCAAGATGAGGATAAGGCAGGTCGCGCGGGCTGTCCTCTTCGCGCACGGCGCCTTGTTGGACCAACCCTTTTACCACGGATGACGTTACACCCGCCTGCTCGGCGAGTTCCTTCAAGGTGAAAGCCAGCCCGCCATAGTCGCGCAATACCCCCAAAACCCGGGCCCGGGCGTCTGTCATTCGGTCTGGTTGACCTTCACCCAGCCGATAGACCTTGCGCATCGATGGCGGATCACCCAAGCCCGGTGCCCGCGTCGCCAGACGCAGCATCGCGGGCATGGGTGTCAGAGTGTAATGGGCGACCTTTTCCAGAAACACCCGCATCTCTTCACGCATCGGTGCAACGTCAAGAACCCGGATCACCGAGCGCGCCTTGCTCAGGTCAAAGCCGCCCTGCCCCGGCCCCCAAACCACCCCCAGCACCTTGCGCGGGCCCAAGGGAACCTCGACAAAAGCGCCCAGAACGCACCCGCCTTCGGGCGCCTTGTAATCCAGCGTCCGGTCCAGCGGCTGCGTTGTAAGCACCGCAACCAGCTCTCCTTGGTCGAAAAATCCGTTAGCGCTCACGGCATATCCTTCGCAGGGGGTTCCAGCAGGGGTCTCTTTGAGGTAAAGCCATCCGCGACCAAGGCCAACCCATCAAAGGACTGCCCTCATGAAATTCTTCGTAGACACCGCCGAGATCGACGCCATTGCCGAACTGAACGATCTGGGCATGGTGGACGGCGTAACCACCAACCCTTCGCTGATCCTGAAGTCGGGTCGCGACATTCTGGAAGTGACCAAAGAGATCTGTGATCTGGTCGATGGCCCGGTATCGGCCGAGGTTGTCGCCACCGAAGCCGACGACATGATCGCCGAAGGCCGCAAGCTGGCCAAGATCGCGCCGAATATCGCCGTCAAAGTGCCGCTGACATGGGCCGGCCTGAAAACCTGCAAAACCCTCAGCGACGAAGGCCAGATGGTCAACGTAACCCTGTGTTTCTCGACCAATCAGGCGATTCTGGCGGCCAAAGCAGGCGCAACCTTCATCTCGCCCTTCATCGGTCGTCTGGACGATATCAACCTCGATGGTATGGACCTGATCGCCGACATTCGTCAGGTCTATGACAATTACGGGTTCGAAACAGAGATTCTGGCCGCTTCGATCCGCACCGTGAACCACGTGACCGACAGTGCGCGCATCGGGGCCGATGTGATTACTGCACCGCCAGCCGTGATCAAGAAACTGGCCGATCATCCTCTGACAGACAAAGGTCTGGAAACCTTCCTCGCCGATTGGGCCAAAACCGGTCAGCAAATCCTCTGATCCTTTTGCACAACCGCGCGGTGCCGATAGGCACCGCGCCCTGCCCAACTGTGCGGGGCTGATCTCTGATCAGCGCCAAACAGGCGGGAGCGCTCGCCACACGGGCCAATTATTCCATCAAAAGATGTATTTTTCCCAAGGCAAAACCGGTCCATCATGTTATAAGCCGCCAAAACAAAGAATACCGACCGGACGGGACATGAGCAGCAACCCAAAACTTGAAGACAGCCTTCGCGCTGCGATTCTGGCCAAACCAGATGCCTTGCTGGATGACAAAGACCTGATGCAGGCATTGGTCAGCGCAAATGAACAGGCGCGCGGTGAAAACGTGATCGACTTGCGTGGCATTGCCATGCAGCGGCTCGAAGCGCGGTTGGACCGGCTGGAAGACACGCATCGTTCCGTAATTGCGGCGGCCTATGAAAACCTGGCTGGCACCAATCAGATCCATCGCGCCATTCTGCGGCTTCTCGAACCCGTTGAGTTCGAGGATTTTCTGCGCATCCTGGGCAATGAAGTTCCCGAAATTCTGCGCGTCGATCGGATCACCCTGGTTTTGGAAACCGCCATCCTGCAAGACGACCCGGCGATCGATAAGCTGGGCGGTGTTCTGACGGTCGTTGAACCCGGTTATGTCAACAGATACCTCTCACGCGATCGCGGCAGCACGGTGCGCGACGTCACTTTGCGCGAAATCCGACAGCCCAACCCGCGCATCTTTGGCAGCGACGCCGACCATCTGCGGTCCGAGGCATGCCTCAAGCTGAATCTGGGCACAGGCCGCCTGCCAGGCATGATCGTGATGGGCGCCACAGATCCGCGCCATTTCACGCCGCAGCTTGGCACTGATCTTCTGGCCTTCTTCGCAGGCGTATTCGAACGCTCGATGCGCCACTGGCTGTCGTGAGCTTGATTTCACCGGCTTGCAGGGATGCCTTGCAGCACTGGCTAGAAAGCCTTGGTGCGCTGGCTGGACGATCAGACAACACTCAGACCGCATACCGCGGCGATGTCACTGATTTTCTGTCCTTCATGACACTCCACCACGGAGATCGTCCGGGGCTTGCAGCACTGGAACGCATTTCGATCTCGGACATGCGGGCATGGATGGCGCAACTGCGCGCAGACGGGGTCGGCGCGCGGTCGCTTGCGCGCAAACTCTCGGCTGTCAAAAGTTTCTACCGATGGCTAGCTGAACGGGAAGGGTTTGAACCCACGGCCGTTCTGACCACACGCGCGCCCAAGTTCACCAAAAAACTGCCGCGTCCCTTGGCCCAGGACGCAGCCCGAGCCATGATCGATACGGTCGAATTGCAGGCAACATCAAATTGGGTTGCCGCGAGAGACGTAGCGGTTGTCACCCTACTCTATGGTTGCGGCTTGCGGATATCCGAGGCTCTGTCGCTCACCGGGTCAGATGCCCCATTGCCGCAAACCCTGCGCATCATCGGTAAGGGTGGCAAAGAACGCATCGTGCCCGTAATCCCTGCGGCGCGCGAGGCTGTCGACCGCTACTTACACCTTTGTCCACATCCTCAGTCGTCTGAGGCACCTCTGTTCCGCGGTGTGCGCGGTGGCGCATTGAACCCGCGTGCCATTCAAGGGGTGATGGCCAAAGCTCGTATGCAACTGGGTTTGCCGTCAACGGCAACGCCCCATGCCATGCGGCACAGCTTCGCCACGCATCTGCTGTCTGCCGGTGGCGATCTTCGGGCTATTCAGGAACTTTTGGGGCACGCATCGCTTTCGACGACCCAAGCCTATACAGCCGTTGATACCGCGCGCTTGATGGAGGTCTACAACCGCGCTCATCCCAAGGCCTGACCCCGACCAAACAGGTTTCTTGGACAGTAGGACGCGTAACCTGGCTTTTGGTTTGCATCTTGGACACGCATCGTACATGACACTCGCATGACACTCAGATTCAAAGCCTTAGCCGTCCATCTTTTCACTGCAACGGGCGCCGTTTTTGCCATGTTGGCCATGCTGGCCGCGGTCGAAGGTGAATGGAGCCTGATGTATCTGTGGCTGGTGGTTTCGTTCATCGTCGATGGGATCGACGGACCGCTGGCGCGGCACTACCATGTCAAAAAGAACGCACCCGAATTTGATGGCGTGCTGCTGGATCTGATCATCGACTATCTGACCTATGTATTCATCCCGGCTTATGCCCTGTTCAAGTCGGGCCTGATGGACGGATGGACGGGTTGGTTTGCGATCATCGTGATCACATTTGCCAGCGCAATGTATTTTGCCGATACCCGCATGAAGACAAAAGACAACTCATTCTCGGGTTTTCCGGGATGCTGGAACATGGTTGTGATCGTGATCTTCGCGCTTGAACCCAACTTCTGGGTCAGCCTGGTCCTTGTCACACTTTTGTCGATTGCGATGTTCCTGCCGCTTAAATTTGTCCACCCCGTGCGGACCGAACGGTGGCGCAGCCTGACCCTGCCGATGGCATTCGCCTGGACCTTCTTCGCCGGCTGGGCGGCCTGGGTCGATTTTCACCCCGAAAGCTGGGCGCATTGGGGTCTGGTGGTCACAAGCCTCTATCTGGTCTTTGCGGGTATTGCGCAGCAGATTATTCCGCGGCGCGGGGCTACATAACGTCCTGAACCTCGAACTCAGTTCCATTGTGTGTGAAGACATCACCTGTCTGAAGCCCGACCATGGCAAGGTAGATGGGGCTTTGCGTTGAAATCCCCATATAGGTCTTTCCATCCACGTCGAACCGGGTTGTCGAGACGCAAACAATGAAACGGCGATTGTTGAACTTGATGACAGCCCCCGGCTGAACCGTATCGGTCAAACCAAAATCAGTGTTTTCGATCACATCGATCTTGGCGTGATGGGCATGGACAGGTGCGTCAAAAGCGGCGGCCAAATCCGCATTCTCGCGCGAGGACGCGATATCATCTTTGTCATGCGCTTCGCGGTCGTCCAGCTGAGCATCTTGGAGAAAGGCGTCATAGTGCGCCTGTGCCGTGGCAAGCTCCTGTGCTTCCAGCGACATCAACTTATCAGTAATTGCTTTCTTGCGAGCGGCGCGATCTGCCTCGGTCATCATAAGATCCCTTCAACTGCGGTATCTTGTATAAGTTGTGCACCTGATTGCCGGAATGCAACTGAAATCCGGTTGTCAGATCAACAGACCAGCCGCCTTTTCGTGGCGCAAGAGGGCCACCTTTGTTTCGACCCCACCATCGCCCGAGAACCCGCCCAGACCCGTTGCCGACAGAACCCGGTGACATGGTATGATCACCGGGATCGGGTTGGCCCCGCAGGCCTGCCCGACCGGTTGAGCCGGTTGTCCTAGCTGTTTAGCAATCTCGCCATAGGTCACGGTTTCGCCTAGTGGTATGGCAAACATCAGATCACAGACTTGCCGTTGAAACTCTGACCCTTCGATGTGATAGGGCAGATCAAAGCATGTCAGCTCTCCGGCGTCATAGGCACGCAACTGGGCTGCCGCCTCGCGCAGCAAGGGCGTAGCTTCGCCGTCATCCTGGCCATGCCAGACCAACCGGGTGATCGCCCCGTCCACCTCGGCAACGCCCAACCTTCCGAATTGTGTTTCAACTGCGATCATGGCCATGGATCAAGGCTTTCAGATCAAGGCAACCAGCGCAAGAGGGTCCGTTAGCCCCTGCTTTGGGGTTTTGGCGATTTCGTGCTAAGCTTGCCCCATTGTTAAAGGAATTGGAGTTATTGGTATGGGACGGCATTTGGTCCTGACGGTCCATGGTATCGGCGAACAGAAACCCGGTGAAACCGTGGATCAGGTGGTTGGCGCAGCAACCACGTGGTTGGACGGAAAATCCCAGCCCCCCATCGAAGTCGAGCGCGAGATGATCGAGCTGGCCGAAAGAAATTTCGATGACTCGCACCGCAACGCCAAGCTGTTCAAGGTCAATCTACGCAAAGTGTCCAAACCCAATGACACAAGGGATCAGGCCTTGTTTGCCGAGGTCTTCTGGGCAGATCGCTCGCCTGCGCCCAAAGGGGCTATCAAGACGGCAATCGACCTGATCTGGGTGGTTCTGGCACTGGGCTACCTGGCGATGGACAATGTGGAACAAACCCATGCGCGCAAGGGGATTAAAGCGGGTGCAGAGAATTCTCGAAACACTTATGCGGCCAAAATCGTTCACCTGTTCACTTGGGTTTTCTTCGGCGCGGTCGCGACACTGAATTCATATCTTCTGATCGGCGCTGGCGCGGTGATGATCCGATCGCTGAAAACAGAGCTGGCTCAAGGCTGGGGTGTGTTGTTCACGCTGTTGCTGCTGATCTATTTGGGCGGAACGCTGGCCGGGTATCTACGGTTCAAGACCGCCCCGACCTACCTGCGACGCGTGTTCTGGTGCGGCATCGGATGTGTCGGCCTAGTACTGACAGCTGCTCTGATATCGGGGCCTTATGGTCTCGAGCTTTGGGCGTTGCCGTGCGACGAAGACGGCAAGGGGCCGGGATGCGGCTCTGCGCTAGAGCAGCTTGTCGTCTTTCAACTAATGATCCTTGGCGGCATCTGGGCGTTTCTGATTCTGTTGACGGTAATCCTGTATCTGATCTCGCTACTGAAGCTCGAGGTCTCGGATGGCTTGGATGGACATCGGCGGCTCTATCCCAGCATCTGCGCCGGGATGCTGGTTTTCTGGATGTTCTTCATATCCGGGCTTTGGCTTGCGTTTGAAAAAACGCTCAAAACAGTACCCAGCCTGTCAAACCCGACGCTCGAGGGGTTATTCGCCGGGAACCTGAGAAACTCCCTCGACACGCTCAGCATCGCATTTGGCGCCATCGCCCTGTTGGTCGCACTGGGGATTGGCCTGTTTATCGGACGCAAGCTGGGCAAGACGAGACTCCACGAGAAGCATCATTTTCTGAGCCGGGCCATTCTGAACCAGTTGGCACAGTTGGTGTTCTTCATCGCGGCGATAAGTCTGGCCATCGTGGCGGTCAGCGAGTTGTCCCTCGTGATCTTTGGAATCGACCTCCATTGCACCACCACGACAAACGCCGAGGGGGTGGCGCAATCAGGCGAAGGCAACAAAACCTGCAATGCCATAGGCAACGGCCTGAGCAAACTCACCGTAGCGCAAGGCTGGATTGGTGTGATTGTGCTGGGCGCCACCGCCTTCCTATATCGGTTTTCGAACGTCGTCGCGGCGGGTCTGGGCGTGGCCCGCGATATCGTGACCTATGCGATACGCGATAAATGCGCGTTGCGTTGGTCGCTAAAGAATCGAAGCAGCAACTACCCGGACCGCCACGCCATTGATGAGCGGTTCTACAGAACGCTCTACTATGCGCTGGATATCTTCCCTGCCGATCACATCACGGTGATCTCACATTCTCAGGGCACCGTGATCGCTACACAGATGTTGGCGGATGAGCGGGTGCAAAAGCGCATCAAAGGCCGCCCTGTCACGCTGATCACGATGGGTGCGCCGGTGACCCACATCTACCAGAGATATTTCCCTGAGATGTTCACTGTCGACCCACAAAAGTTGGGGGCGACATGGTTCAATATCTTCCGCCAAGATGATTTCGTCGGCACCCGGATTGACGGAAACCTCATTCCCAATGACAGGAATATCGACGTTCCACCCGGCGGGCATACGGGATACTTCACCGACCACAAGGTTTGGACAAAGTTGACAGGGGAAATGATCGGGTTTCACCTGTTCAATCCCAAGAGACACTGAACAGGCGTGCCCCCTCTGTTTCCAGAGGGGGTCAGATGCTTACCCAAGTGCCTCGTTGCAGCGTCCGCAAACGCCGGGATGGGCGTGCAGCCCAACGTCAGGCAGGATTTTCCAGCAGCGTTGGCATTTGGCACCTTCGGCCTTTTCAAACACCACCGAGACGCCTTCGATCTCCGGCACGCGGAACGCCTCGGCCGGGGACGGATCGCCGGTGACAGTCAGGCCGGAGGTGATACACATGTCGTCAACATCGAAGGTTGCCAGCAAATCGCGAGTTTCGCTGTCTTCCACATGTACGACCGGCGCGGCCTCAAGGCTCGATCCGATCACCTTGTCCTGACGCTGAACCTCTAGTGCCGCAGTCACAGCCCGACGCACACGTCGGACCTTGGCCATGTTGGCTTCCAGCTCTTCATTGCGCCAGTCGGCGGGCGTTTCCGGGAAATCCACCAGATGGACCGAGCTGTCATCGCTTGGGAAGCGCTCCAGCCAGACCTCTTCCATGGTGAACACCAGAACCGGGGCCAGCCATGTGGTCAGGCGGTGGAACAGGATGTCCAGAACCGTACGCGCCGCACGCCGACGGTCGCTATCGCCGTCACAATACAGAACGTCCTTGCGGACGTCGAAATAGAAGGAAGACAGATCGACCGTGGCAAAGGTAAACACCGCACTGAATACGCCCTGAAAATCGAAGGACGCATAGCCATTGCGCACCTGTTCATCCAATTCCGCCAGTCGGCTGAGCACCCAGCGCTCCAGACGCGGCATATCCTGCGGCTCAACCCGGTCGGCCTCAGAAAAATCAGCCAGAGAACCCAGCATGAACCGCATCGTATTGCGCAGGCGGCGATAGCTGTCGGCGGTGCCTTTCAGGATTTCCGGCCCGATCCGCTGGTCGGCGGTATAGTCGGTCTGAGCAACCCACAGGCGCAGAATATCGGCGCCATATTGTTTGACGACCTCTTCCGGCACGATGGTGTTGCCCAGCGATTTGGACATCTTGTTGCCCTTGGCATCCAGCGTGAAACCATGGGTCACCACGTTGCGGTAGGGTGCGCGGCCCTTGGTACCGCAGGCTTGCAGCATCGAAGAATGGAACCACCCGCGGTGCTGGTCGGTGCCTTCCATATACACATCGGCGATACCGTCTTCGGTGCCGTCTTCGCGATCACGCAGCACAAAGGCGTGGGTCGAGCCGGAATCGAACCACACATCCAACACGTCAAACACCTGATCGTAGTCGTCCGGGTTGTAGTCATTGCCCAGGAACCGCTCTTTCGCGCCTTCAAGATACCAGCAATCCGCACCGTCCTGCTCAAACGCTTCCTTAACACGAGCATTCACTGCCGGGTCGCGCAGCAGGAAATCGGGGTCGGTGGGCAAAACGCCTTTCTTGGTGAAACAGGTCAGCGGCACTCCCCAGGCGCGCTGGCGGGAGAGAACCCAATCCGGGCGCGCCTCGATCATCGAATACAGGCGGTTGCGCCCGGTTTGCGGCGTCCATTTCACCAATTCGTCAATGGACCGCAGGGCACGTTCGCGGATGGTATCCCCCATCTCACCCATGCCATCGTCCAGCTTGCGGTCAACAGATGCAAACCACTGCGGCGTATTACGGTAGATGATCGGAGCCTTCGAGCGCCACGAATGCGGGTAGCTGTGCTTGATCTTGCCACGCGCCAGCAGCCCGCCGACCTCGGCCAGCTTGTCGATGACGGCTTTGTTCGCGTCGCCCTCACCACCCTTACGAGACAGGATGTATTTGCCGCCAAAGAACGGCAGATCGGCGCGGAACGAGCCATCGTCCATCACGTTATAGGTGATGACCTGCTCGAGCATGCCCAGATCGCGATAGAGTTCGAATTCCTCCATCCCGTGGGACGGCGCGCAGTGGACAAAGCCGGTGCCCTCGGTATCGGTCACGAACTCAGCGGCGCGGAAGTCGCGGATGTCGTCCCATTCGCCATTGCCGCCCTCAGCCCCAGCCAGTGGGTGCTTAAGGCTGAGCGTTGCAAGCTCATCAGCGGTGACGTCGCGGACACGGGTCCACTGATCGTCGTTCAGACGCGCGCGGCCCAGCACATCGGCGGCAAGATTGTCGGCCAGCAGGAATTTGTCACCAACCGCGGCCCAGCACTCATCAGGTGCACCGGTGACTTCATAGAGGCCATACGAGATGTCCGATCCATAAACCACGGCTTTGTTGGACGGCATGGTCCACGGGGTCGTCGTCCAGATCACAACGTAAGATCCGTCAAGATCGCCAAGTGGTTGCACCTGCCCCACTTCGCCGGTGACCGGAGGCGTGGTTTCATTGATCAAGACCTTGAATTTCACCCAGATGGTGAAGCTTTCCTTGTCGTGATACTCGACCTCGGCTTCGGCCAGCGCGGTTTTCTCAACCGGCGACCACATAACCGGCTTGGACCCCTGATAGAGCGTGCCGTTCATCAGGAATTTCATGAACTCATCGGCGATCACGGCCTCGGCGTGATAGTCCATGGTGATGTAGGGATCGGGCCAGTTGCCGGTGATGCCCAGGCGCTTGAACTCTTCGCGCTGGATGTCGATCCAGCCTTCGGCGAACTTGCGGCATTCCTGACGGAAGTCGACGATGTTCACCTCGTCCTTGTTCTTGCCCTTCTTGCGATACTGCTCTTCGATCTTCCATTCGATCGGCAGACCGTGGCAGTCCCAGCCCGGCACATAGCGCGAGTCAAAGCCCATCATCTGATGGGACCGTACGATCATATCCTTGATGGTCTTGTTCAGCGCGTGGCCGATATGCAAATGGCCGTTTGCATAGGGCGGGCCATCATGCAGAGTAAAGGGCTTGCGGTTCTCTTTTTCACGCAGGCGGTCATAGACACCGATTTTCTCCCAGCGTTCCAACCATGCGGGTTCGCGCTTGGGCAGGCCAGCGCGCATGGGAAAGTCAGTTTTAGGCAGGTTCAGCGTGTCTTTGTAGTCAGGTGTTTGGGTCGTGTCGGCGCACATTTGGGGCGTCCTCAGGATGGTCTGGTCGTGTGTAGATCGAAGCGGTCAGCGCGATAACTCAAGCACCTTTGCCCGGCGTCTCGCGATATCAGAGCGCCGGGGATATAATTCGAATAATGATGGCCAAACGGTCAAACATGGCCGCGCTTATAGGACGCCCGCGCCTAATGGTCCAGAGGCTCAGGGCCTTCCACCCCATGACGCAGTTTTGCCCAGCGGTTGAGCCATGCCAGACCCGCCAGCGCCAGCCCCAATGCAAGCAGCGAGAACACCCGGATCAACCCACCCAGACCCGCGATATCGATCAGGAAGACCTTGGCCACCGCCAGCCCGATCACCGCCAGCCCCGCCTTGCGCATCAGGTCGGACCGGCGCGCCAGAGACTGATAGAACAGCGCGGCACCAATCAGCAGCAAAGCCATGGTGTAGGTATAAAGTTCGGGCTGAGTGACCCCGTTGGCCTCAAACATGCCATCAGCGCCTTGCCAGACATGACGGATCATCAGGCCTAGCCAAACAGCCGCCAACGCGATGCTCAGACCATAGCAGGATCGTTGCAACCAGAGTGGCGTCGCAGGAATGCGCCATGCCGAGAGCCCAATCGCCAGCGCAGGCAACAGATAGGCAACGGCCAGCGTATTCAGCACGGGCGGGCCGAAAACCGGCTCGGCAAAAGGGTTCAGTAGCGGGTTGCCGATCTCCAACGCTTCGAACAACCGCATCAGACCATGCCCGGCAAAAAACAGCGCCAGCGCATAGCGCAGATAGGTCAGCTTGCCGCCCAGTTCGAACCGTTGCACCTGCGCAAAAGCCAGCAGCAACCAGATGACCGACAGCAGACCTAGCCCCCAGTGGCTGTTCTGCGCGCCGCCTTCGCCGAAGGTTTCCAGCCAGCGCAGCAAAAGCAGTGACAGCAGGATGCCGCCGGTCGCCCAAGCGGCGCTTTCCAGCAGCATCTTGGCAATTGGGCGGTCCAGCGGTTTGATCAGAATCCATCCCGCGACGAATCCAGCCGTTGCAGCGCCATAGACCAATGTCATCTCCCACAGGGGCGCGGTGTCTGCCCAGCGCAAACCGGGGTCCAAAACTAAGCGCACGGTTACCGTGAACACTCCGGCCCAAATGAACCAGCTCATCTGTGGCAGGGTGAACCGGCGATCCAGCGCCGCCGCCACAACAATCGTTGCGACCAACGCGATGGTCAAAGCGGTCGAGCTGAGGACAATGACACAGGCAAAGGCCAGGCAGGACAGCGCGGATAAGGTGGCCAATGCAGGCCGCAATCGGTTATCCGCATCAACCCGCGCGAACCGTTCTGCCAGCCCCACCATCAACGCACCCAAAACGATAGCGTGCAATGCCCAAGGGTATGGGCCGATCACGGTGGCGGGTTTCCAGCTTATTTCCAATGCTATGGCCATTGCGGGGGCAAACAGCACCGCTGCCGCGGCCCAAACAGCGGCATAACGCTCCGCGCCAAAGGATCGCCAGGCGGCGAGGATGGAAATCAAAGCGGCCAGCGCCATCAATCCAGTGACCACCATCGGGGCATCTGCTTCAACGGTTTCGGCATAGGTGGCCGCGAAGGTCTGCGCGACGACCCCTCCGTCCAGCCCGTGCATGAGGACAAACGCGATCAGACCAATGGCCGGGAACACAGTCACGTCTTGCAGAGCGGGCGCATCTTTGGCCCACAGGATCAGGCCCAGCAGTAGCCCTGTTAACAGGATGATGCCCAGCCAGAATTCCCCAGACGAATCCGCCCAATGTAGTGACAGGATTGCCGAACTGACCGCGACTGCAGCAAAGGCCACACGCGTCGGAAACTCAGGCCAGGGATCCCCTTTCTTGCGTCGTATCAGCTCGGCCACCATTGGGCCGGTGTGATCGGGCCAAAGGCGCCGTGCGGGGACCGCAATTGCCAACACCGCCAGTGCCGTGGCGCAGGTCAGATAACCGGGTTCCGTCAAGGGCGCAGACAATACCAACAGCAAGCTGGAGGCATAGGCAGCGAACAGGGTCAAAACCGTGATCCATGCCCAACGGCGCACGGTATCGATACCCAGCCCCAGAAGCGCGAGAATGAAGAAATACCCATACAGCCAGGTTGGATCATCCGAAGATCCGCCGACCATAAAGGGCGCTGCAAAACCGCCCAGCAAGCCAACTGCGGCCAGTAAGGGACCATGAAACCAACCCAGAACCAATCCCAGAAGCACGATTAACACCATGCCGCCCAGTGCGGCTTCGGGTGAGATCAGGTCGTATAGCTGCCGGGCGGCCAGAACACCTCCGAACAAGGTCACCAGCCCTGCACCAGAGAAGACGGATGGCAGATAGGCGGTGCTGGCGTCTTCATCATCGCCAAACTTGCGACGGACAAACTCGCCCGCGGCGATCAGAGCCGCGCCAAAGGCCAATGCGGCGGCAACACGTGCTGATGGTGGCAGCAGACCGTTCTCAACCCCGTATTGAACCAAAAAAATCCCAGCCAGCGCCAAGGACAGGGCTGAGACGGCATAGAACCAGTTTTCACGCAACCAGCCCCAAAGCGCGGCAAACCGATCCTGCCGAAAGACAACAGCGCGTTGCGTGTCCTCTACTTCGCTTGTCTCAGGTTCGATCTTGGCAGCAGGCCAGGGCGATTGAGCAGGCTCAGCGGCAGGTGCAGGTTCCTCCGACTTAATCTCAGGTTCTGGTGGCAGAGCCTCTTTCGGTGTTGGAGGCAAAGCCACAAGCTGCTTTTCCAACTGCTCGACCCTGCGACGCAATCGTGTTTGCCCAACCAACAGCACAATGATCGTGAAAGGTATCGCCAAAATAATCAGGCCAAGAAGAACAAGCAGCGATTCCAATTGAAGCTCCGTAGCTGTTATCGGCGCAAGCTACACCGCTTGGGTCCCAGAGCAACAGTCAGGAATTCCAGCCAATGCGGTCAGGGATGAAACAGCGATCCAACTAGATAGGCAATCGCCGCCGCTGCGCCGCCGATCAGCAGCGTCTCAAACCCGGATTTCCACCAACGCACCAACGACCATCGGCTTTTCAAGGCACCAATGGCAAAGAACACACCCATCGTCATCCAGGCCGAGATTGCAAAGGCATTTTCCAGCGCGATCAAAAAGGGCAACAACGGGATCAAACCAGCTAACAAAAAAGCAAAAAACGTAGCCAGCGCTGCCTTGATGGGATGCGGATCGACGCTGCCCAGTCCGTATTCGCCCTCGATCATAAGATTGATCCAACTTTCGTGGTTCGAGGTGATGGCGGCTGTTGCATCGTCCAGCACTGGCCCTGACAGACCTTTCTGCGCCAGAATTTCACGCACTTCGTCCTGTTCCCCTTGGGGATAGAGCGCGATGTGGCGTTCCTCGATCGCACGGATGCGTTCAATATTGTCCAGTTCAGCCTTGGTGCCCGAGTAATTCCCTGCCGCCATCGAAAACCCATCGGCCAGCACATTCGCCAGCCCAAGCGCCACGATGACAAACGATGACAGCCCAGCCCCAGCGACACCTGCCACGATGGCAAATGTGGTGACCGAACCGTCGATACCCCCATAGACCACATCGCGCAAAACGCCGCGGCCCGGTGGTGCGTTGATCCGCTGTGCGATCTCCTGCTGGCTGTGACCGTGATCTGTCATGGCTGGCCCTCCGTCCCGTTCAGTGTGACGAAGGGCTGTCAGATGCGCTTTGCGTCAGATCAACCCTTGGAAAACAGCCCCTTCAATGCCCGCTTGATCACGGCACGGGTCGATGGCTTGTGGCGATCCGAAAACGGCAAGGGCCTGCACACCTCCATCGCGGCAACACCCACTCGGGCGCTAAGCGCGCCGTTGACCAGACCCTCGCCGAACCGGCGGGACAGTTTGCTGAGGACCGAGCCACCAAGCACCGGTTCCAATAAATCGTCGCCCACCGCAACCGCGCCAGTTGCGACCAGATGCACAAACACCGCACGGGTCAGACGCCAACTGCCCAGAAATCCAGCTCGTCCCCCATATATCTCGGCAATCCGCCGGATCATCCGCAACGAGGCTGCAAGCGCCGTCGCCACATCCGCCAGGGCCAAGGGCACCAAAGCCGTCACCGTCGCTACCTGACGAGCGGCGGCCTCAACCTCGCGGCTGGCAGCAGTGTCCAGCGGGGCCAGCAACTCATCCTCGGCCAAAGCCATCAAGCCAGAGGCGTCGAATTGTTCTGACATACGTTCGGACAGCCGATCACGGCCCCACTTGGTTTCATCACGACCCTTGTAAAATGCAATCAGGCGGGTCGTGACAGCGCGCGCCTTGGTCAGATCGGCATCCGCCAAGGCCTCATCCGCTGCGCGGCGCAATCCGTCAACGCGGGACAGGCGGCCGATCGCGGCCAGTTCCCGGACGGCAATGATCAGTGCGACTAGGACCAACGCTCCGATCAAACCGGTGACAACCCATCCCAGAATGGGCGCGCGCGCAATCAATGAGATCGCGAAATCCCAAGCCGCGACCGAAATCGCAGCCCCGACCACCGCCAGCGCCAATCCCCAGAACCATCGCGCCAAGGCCGAAGGTTTGCGGGCGGCAAATCGCGCCGCGCTTTGCATGGCCTGCCCTTGCGGCGGCACCAGATCGGGCACCGGAGGGGCTTTGGCCACGTCAGCGGTGGGTTCGTCTGTTTCGAGGTCGATCAGAACAGGGCCTTTAGCCATTCTCTGCCCCTTCACTACGCCAGACATATTTGATGTCAGGCAGGTTTTCATCGTTGTCCGCCCCGTCGCTTCGGGCGACCTCGGCAAAGCCATTGCGTTCATAGAACCTGCACGCGCCGGTATTGGCTTCAAAGGCAAACAAAGTCAGGCAAGTGTGCTGCGCCTTCGCATGATCGAGCAACCGCTTGCCAATCCCCTGCCCGCGCGCCGCAGGCGTCAAATACAGTGAATGCACATCCGATCCGTTCAGGGCCAGAAATCCAACCACGGTGTCCGATACCTCGGCAACGGTAACCCAGCCCTGATCAATCATGCGACCGCAAAAGGCGATGGTTTCGGCGCAACTGTGGAGGTCGGGCATCCAGTCATTCTCGCGCGAAAATCCGTGCAGGATTTCCCCGGTCGCACCGGCATCGGTGCTGCGGGCGGGGCGGAGGGTGACAGTCACAGCCGGTCTCCGATCAGAAACTGCGCGGCCCGGTCCAACCGGATATGCGGCGGGCCGTCGCCAGGGCGCAGCGTCAACTGGGCCGGAGCGAAGGACATGAATCCATAATCTTCGCCAAGCCACGCCTCGGCCCCGTTCCGGGCCGGGCCGAGCAGATGGGATGGATCATCCGGCAGTTCTCCGGGGTAGAACGCGGCTTGTTTGCCGTTGTCCAGCAAGGTGCCACGGACGCAGGGCAATTCCGTTCCGTTGTGACTGCGCATCTCTTCAGTCGTGGCCCGCAGCGAGGCCAGCGACAGCGCCGCTGTCTCGGCCCCCGCAAAGCCCGCCCGGTCGCGCGCCTCACGCGTCAGCGCCTCCATGACCGCGGTCAGGCGAGGATGCTGCGTGTGGTGCAGGTGGTCGGCCTTGGTCGCGGCGAACAGGATACGCTCGACCCGTTTGCCCAGCAGCAACTGACTAAGCCACGCATTACGACCCGGACGGAAGGCCGACAGGATATCGCCCATAGCCCGGCGCATATCCTCGACCGCTTGTGGGCCTTTATGGATCGCCCCCAAAGCGTCGACCAGCACCACCTGCCGGTCAATTCGCGAGAAATGATCGCGGAAAAACGGCTTCACCACTTGGGACTTATAAGCCTCATAGCGCCGCTCCATCTCGCGCTGCAGGGTGCGACGGCGCGAAGGGTCGGACACCGGCAAAGGCGCAAAGGTCAGAACCGGAGAGCCTGCCAGATCGCCCGGCAACAGAAAACGACCCGGCGTGCAATCGTAGAAACCAGCGTCCCGCGCCGTGTTCAGATAGGTCGTGAACGCAGCGGCCAGAGCCTGCGCGGTAGGCTCATCATGCTCCGCTGTCAGATCGGTGCCACGGGCCTGCGCCAGAAACTCGGCCGCCGCAGGACGGTTTTCGATGCGCGACAACGTCTCCTGCGACCAGTCGGCGTAGGATTTGTCCAGCAACGCAAGGTCCAGAAGCCACTCGCCGGGATAGTCCACGATGTCCAGATGAACGGTGCGCGGTCCCTGAAGCCCTGCCAGCAATCCGGCTGGCCGGGCTTTGAAGGACAGGCGCAGCTCGGATACTGCTCGGGTACTGTCTGGCCAGTGTGGCTGGGGTCCGGTCAGGTCGGACAGGTGCGATTCATAGTCGAACCGGGGCACGGTGTCGTCCGGTTGGGGTTGCAGATAAGCAGCGTTTATCCGCCCCTCTTGCTGGGCAACAAGGCCGCTCATGCGGCCCCGGTCCAGCAGGTTTGCCACCAATGACGTGATGAAAACCGTCTTGCCGGAGCGTGCCAGACCGGCGACGCCCAGACGGATGACCGGCTCGAAAAACGTCTCGGACACGCTGTCGCCGATGGATTCGACGCCGCGCACAAGACTGTCTGCCAGGGATGAGATGACCAAATTGTCGCCCCGCAATAATCGTTTCGCCCAAGATAGGTAGCGGCTGCCGGACATGCCAGCGCTTTCGCCCCCTTGCCCGTTTGCGCGCCGCGCGCTACCAGCGGCCCATGCCCAGATATGCTTTGAAAGTCGAATACCAAGGGGAGCCGTTTGCCGGATGGCAGCGGCAGAAAGAGCTGCCATCGGTTCAGGGGGCCATCGAAAAGGCCCTATCCCGCATCCAGCCGGGTGATCACACCATTGCTGCCGCCGGGCGTACCGATGCGGGTGTGCATGCGCTGGGGCAAGTGGCGCATTGCGATCTGGTCAAGGAGTGGGACCCCTTCCGCCTATCTGAGGCGTTGAACTATCACCTCAAGCCGCAGCCGGTGGCGATTGTTCAGGCAGCGCGGGTCGACGATGACTGGCACGCGCGCTTTACGGCGGTTGAACGTCAATACCTGTTCCGCATCCTGATGCGCCGCGCGCCTGCGACCCACGACAAAGGGCAGATTTGGCAGATCAACCATCAGTTGGATGTCGAGGCCATGCAGGCGGGCGCGGATATGTTGGTCGGGCGGCATGATTTCACCACCTTCAGATCCTCGATATGTCAGGCGGCCAGTCCGGTCAAAACTCTGGATGAGTTGCGGGTGCAGCAGGTACAGGGCTTTTCCGGCCCCGAGGTGCATTTTCACGTCCGGGCGCGGTCATTCCTGCACAATCAGGTGCGCAGCTTTGTTGGCACGTTGGAACGTGTCGGTGCGGGATCATGGTCGCCCGAGGATGTGCGTGACGCTCTAGAAGCCGAAGACCGCGCCGCCTGCGGACCGGTTTGCCCGCCGCAAGGGTTGTATCTGGCACGGGTCGGCTATCCTGATCCAGTTTTCTAGATCGCGCGCAACAGCAGGCCGCTCGCGATCACGACAATTACCAGCCCAGCCACCAGTTCAATGGTCGGCGCGAGTACAGACGCAAAGCGCGTCGCCGATGCCGAAGCCAGTAACCCTCCACGCAAGCTAAAAGACGTCCAGCCTACCAAGGTGGTGACCAGTGCGGTGCCCAGTGCCATAGCAAACGCCCCGCCGATTCCGACCCAGGCGATACCCATCTGCCAAGTCAGAATCAGGACAAATAGCGCCCCGGTACAAGGTCTTGCAGCGATGCCTGCGATTAGGAACATCGCCTCGCGAACACTGCCAACTTTGGCAACCTCCTCCGCGCTGGGGCCGTGTCGATGGCCACAATCCGAGCAGACCTCACCCTTCTGGTGATGGTGGTCGTGGTGGTGGCTATGATCGTGGGCATGACCATGAGTGTGATCATGAGCCTGCGGTGGTTCGGCCGCAATACGTGATCGCCTTGCAAAACTGCGAACGCCCCTGAAAACAAGCCAAAGCCCGATTGCAGCAATTGCTGCGTAGCTGATTGGGGCCATAACCTGTTCGGTCGTGCCTACAAGCGCCTCACGTGACGTCTGAAAAACAAGGACCCCGGCGTAAACCAGAACCACCGCTGTCACCGCTTGCCCAAGGCTCGACAGCACACTGATTGCCGACAAGCGCCAGAATGCAACGCGACGGCCAAGGCCGTATCCGCCGATCAGAACCTTACCATGCCCCGGTCCAATCGCGTGAAAAAACCCATAGGCAAAGCATACTGTCAGAAGCGTTGCGACGGCCTCGGGCTCTCCGGCGCGGGTGGCGCGCAGGGCGCGGGCGATCTGGTTCTGGAATTCGCGCTGCTCTCCGGCGGCCCAGGCCGCGAGGCTGTCAAATCCACCGCTGCCCCAGAACCACAGCAACAGGCCACATGCAAGCGCAACAGGTACAATCAGGTATTTGGACATGAAATCAGGATTTCGGTTGCAAAGCTTTCCCCGACCAGCGGGATATCATTCTCTTCCAGGTCGTATTCTGCATCCAAGGTCAGCAAGAACGCCTGCATCTGCGCCAACTGCCCATCAATATCCGGGTCGATCCGCTCCATCACGCACGAAGCAGGCCCGATAACGGTCACCGGTCGGTTTACCTCGTAAGCGGTATAGTAGGTCTCATCAAACGGTTTGGCCGACAGGGCGGCCGCCGAAACAGCGCCCCCTTCGACCGCGCGCAGATGCGATGTGATAATCCGCCCGTTTTCCGCCGTGGCCTGAGGTTCCAGCGGACCGGACAAAGCAACCGGAGCACCGCCCGCGGTCACCACAAGATCTCCGTTATATCCTTCGATCCATTCCGCATCAAAACCTGTCAGGGTGGCTTCTTCGCGTTTCGTCAGAGCACCATCGCCATCCTGATCCAGCTTCATATCCTCAAGCTGCAGCAGCGAGAAAAATTCGTCATAGGCCCAAGTCACGCGGATATGAGTCAATTGGCCTGCCTCATCCACGATAAATTCCAATCCGGTGTCGATGAAGACATGCGGATGGGCCAAGGCCGGTAATGGCAGGCAACAGGTCAGGAACGGGATCAGCCAACGCATGCGCGCAAGATAGGGTGCGGACCTCATAGCGGCAACGCGTTTAATAGGCATCATGCAGAAACCAGCCGATAGGGTCAGCTTGGCGGGAATAGAATGAGGGTCTGCAGCGCCGTCCCGACAGGACCCTCAGTGTCAAAGAGGACCGATTGCGACATACCAACACCCGAAGCTTGCCAGTGTGACAGCGACTCGGACGCCAACCAATCCGACGCAGGTTCACGGTGGATGTTCACGGTCAAGTCCGTGTTCATGAAACCCATTTCAGATGTCGGTGCATTCCAAGAAATGCCATTCCCACAATCCGCCAGCGCGCAGATCGACTGGATTGGCGATTGCACTTCGCCCGCAAGCAATTGAGGCGTACGCATCCAGACGGTTTTCGGGCCGGGCCCATGCTGCGTACCCGCAGGGTATTTCACATCGCTGAAATGCGCGAAGCCGGGTTTTTCATGACGAATTTCACCAATCGGAAATGGGCCGTCAACCGCCGTGTCATAACTTGGCCCGGTGATATCGACATTGGGCACAGCCCCGAGATCACGCCGCACCAGATGCATGGTCGCGGCAGTTGCACAAAGCGTGTCATCCAAATCGTGAACCATGACCCGCGTTGTTGCCAACGTCTTGGTGTGGCGTGTCGTCTCTGCCGCCACACGCAACCCGGCCAAGGGTAATGGACGCAGCAGATCGACCGTCATCCGGGTCAACATCTTCTCGGGGCCGACCTCGGTTTCGGCGGCCCGCACGATCAGTCCCGCGACCGGCCCGGCATGGCAGTGATCGGGGACCAAGGCCCACGGGCCGGATCATTACCGACAAAGGCTCCATCTTCGACCTGACGAAAATAGGCCAAACCTTCGAAATCCAGCGCTGCGGCCATCTGGGATCAGACCTTTTCCTGCGTATGTTTTTTCAGTTCCGCACGTGCGACCTGACGACGGTGTACCGCATCCGGCCCATCAGCCAGCCGCAAAGTCCGCACATGGGTCCAGGCAATTGCCAGCGGCGTATCCTGACTGACCCCCTGACCGCCAAACATCTGTACAGCCTCATCGATTACCTTGAGTGCCACACGCGGCGCAACAACCTTGATCTGGCTAATCCAAGGGGCCGCCGCCCGCGCGTCGCCCTGATCCATGTACCACGCTGCTTTGAGACACAGCAGGCGGGCCATCTCGATCTCCATACGGCATTCAGCGATGATGTCGTAGTTGGCCCCCAACTGCGCCAGTTTCTTGCCAAATGCCTCGCGCTGCATGGAGCGTTTGCACATCTGTTCCAGCGCGCTTTCGGCCTGACCGATGGCACGCATGCAGTGATGAATACGCCCCGGCCCCAACCGGCCTTGCGCAATCTCAAATCCCCGGCCTTCGCCAAGAACAATATTCTCTGCAGGCACACGCACATTGGTGAAGCGGATATGCATGTGACCGTGCGGGGCATCATCGTGACCGTAGACCTGCATGGGCCGCAGAATTTCGATCCCTTCGGCATCTGCAGGCACCACGATCATCGATTGGCGCTTGTGCTTTGGCTGATCCTCTCCGGCCGTCTTGACCATAACGATATACACTTTGCAACGCGGATCGCCTGCGCCTGATGACCACCATTTCTCGCCATTCAGAACATAGTCATCACCGTCCCGTACGCAGGACATCGACACATTGGTCGCATCGGACGAGGCGACATCCGGTTCGGTCATCAAATAGGCCGAGCGGATCTGACCATCGAGCAGAGGCTTCAGCCATTGCGCTTTCATCTTCTCGGTCCCGTAGCGTTCGAACACCTCCATATTGCCGGTATCCGGCGCGGAACAGTTGAACACCTCGGCCCCCAGCGGCGTTTTACCCATCTCTTCTGCGAAATAGGCATATTCCACAGTCGTCAGCCCGAATCCTTTATCGCTGTCTGTCAGCCAAAAATTCCACAGCCCAGCCGCCTTGGCCTTGGACTTCAAGCCCTCAAGAATCTCAGCCTGACGTTCGGTATATTGCCAGCGGTCACCTTTGTTGATCTCGGCCTGGTATTCCTCTTCCAGCGGCATGATCTCATCGCGGACCATATCGGCAACACGTTGCAAAAGGGCGCGGTTCTCTTCGCGCAGACCAAAAGACATATTCATGAGAATCCCTCCTGCCCCGTGAAATCCGGGCTGTACCTTGTGCCCCGAGGATGGCTTAACTGTCGGGACTCTGTCCAGTTGGGTGACGGGACGTCATCCGTCATTTTCATACGAAGGAAACACCATGGCGCTGTTGATAGATACCGGGCTGACCAACTGGATCAGTGATGCCGAGATCGCCAATGAGGTTCGATCTGCGATACCCGGTGCCGATATTCGCACGCCCGACGCAATCGGCAACGCTGATGAGATCACGATGGTCGCTGTTGTTGGCCTTAACGACGATCACCTGCGCCAGCTACCGAACCTGAAACTGGTGCAAAAGCTTGGGGCCGGTGTGGAAACAATCGTTGGCAATCCAAACCTGCCCAGCCATATGCGGGTCGCACGTCTGAAACCCGATGCACCGGCACAGGGCATCGCCGAGTGGTTTCTTGCCTACATCCTGCGCGCCCAGCGCCATATGGCCTTTCACGAGGCCGCACAGGCCCGTGCCGAATGGCTGCCGAAAGAGCCGACCTTTACACCCCAAACGACTGTAGGCGTTATGGGTCTGGGCCATATCGGGGATCGTACCGCGCGGATGCTACGTGCCGTCGGGTTTCAGGTCTTGGGCTGGAGCCGCTCACCCAAACAGATCGAAGGTGTCACCTGCCTGCACGGTGACAATGCCCTGCCCCAGTTGCTGGGTCGGTGCGATTTCGTCTGCGCCATCTTACCCTCGACACCGCAAACGGTGGGTCTGATCGATGCGCAAATGCTGGCTGCGATGAAGCCTGGTAGTCAGTTGCTGAACGCAGGTCGGGGCGATCTGATCGACGAAGACGCGCTGATCATCGCACTAGATCGGGGCAATCCAGGCCATGCGGTTCTGGACGTCACCTGCCAAGAACCCCTACCTACCAGCAGCCCGTTGTGGCACCACCCACGCGTCACGATCACACCGCATGTATCGGGCTGGCACCTGGGCGATGCGCTGTCGGATGTGGCCGAGAATTTCCAAAGGCTCAGCTCCGGCGCGCCCTTGTTGAATGAGGTTGACCTAGCACGCGGCTACTAGCGTAATCAGGGTGCCATCACCCAATTGCCCTCGGCATCTTTGCACTGGCGCGTTCTGACCCCGCGCGAGGCTTCTTTTCCTTGTGGCTGAATATCGTGTTCCAAGCGAACACAATTGCCTTCGACCGCAGTGATGCGGATTGTTCCCTGTGATCCGGTTTGGCCGTTCGCCCAACCCATCTCTTTGCCTACACTGGGGGTGCCATCAGTCAGCAAGACGCGCGAGGTTTTGCTCGCTACCTCGAAATCTGACGGCGACAGCCCCATTTCGGCAATGATTCGGGACAGCGGTTTAGCCGATGCGGTCATTCCGAACCCCAACGTGCTGAGAATTGCCAAAACGAATATGATCCGGGCTTTCATGTGTGCCTCGCTGAACTGAGATAAAATACAGCACGAGGATATACCCACGCTAAATCGGGGCCAACCCCCGCCTCGCCGGACCTTCAAATTATCCCGAACAAACCTATCGTCAGCCCAGCGCTAGAGGCTGCTCCACCTTCCCCCCATAGTACCAAAAAGACAGCCCGAGGCATTCCATGACCCAACCGACCTATTTTGCGCCGACTGGCGGACATCCTGGCCAGGATCAGTTGCTGACCGACCGCGCCATGTTCACCGATGCCTATGCGGTGATCCCCAAGGGAACGATGCGCGACATCGTCACCAGCTATCTGCCGTTCTGGGAAGGTACGCGCCTGTGGGTTCTGTCGCGTCCGCTCAGCGGATTTGCCGAGACATTCTCGCAATATATCATGGAGGTTCAGCCAGGTGGCGGCAGCGACCAGCCGGAAACCGATGCTCGGGCTCAGGCGGTTCTGTTTGTCGTCGAAGGCTCCGTGCAAGTCACCCTGCATGGTCGGGAATATGATTTGGAAACTGGGGGATATGCCTATATTCCGCCGGGTGCGGATTGGAGCCTGCACAATCGATTAGATGCTGTGGCGCGGTTCCATTGGGTGCGCAAAGCCTATGAGGCCGTACCTGGATTGCCCGCGCCCGACCCATTCATCACGAATGAGCGCGACGTAGCGCCAGTTGAAATGCCCGGAACTCAGGGGCGCTGGTCCACAACCCGTTTTACGGACCCGCAAGACCTGCGTCATGACATGCATGTCAATATCGTCAATTTCGAACCCGGCGGCGTGATCCCTTTTGCCGAAACCCATGTAATGGAGCACGGGCTTTACGTTCTGGAAGGCAAAGCAGTTTATCGCCTCAATCAGGACTGGGTTGAGGTCGAGGCAGGCGACTACATGTGGCTGCGTGCCTTCTGCCCTCAGGCTTGTTACGCGGGTGGGCCGGGGCGATTCCGCTATCTGCTGTACAAAGACGTAAACCGGCATATGCCGCTCACACTGCCCCGCTAGCGCAGGTTTTGTTATATTTTAGGTTGGCAGGGGTTCACACCGGCCCCGGAATTTGCTGAAATCCCAGTATATTCCATTGTTCGAGTATTGGAGACCGGCTCATGAAACTGCGTACCCCTCTGATGGCACTGGCCGCAATCGTACTGTTGGCCGCCTCGGTTTCCACACCGGTCGCAGCAAAAGATGAAACCAAGTCGGTCTTTGTCATGAGCCGCACCTGGGCCGTGACCAAAGTATCGGATGAGCCCGTCATCTACCGTGCCACACGCGACAACAACAACCTCAACCCCTTTGGTCCGCCACCGCGCCTGCGTACCCTGCAAGCCATTGCAGCAATCCAGCAGGCAACGGGCTGCAAACCGATCGTGACCAGCATGTATCAGAACATCTCGGGGCAGTTTTTCTCGCAGGTCAGTTGCGGTTGAAATTGGTACAATACTTTCATTGAGATCGCCTGATCTGCCTGCCATAGCTTGCGCATGAAACTCGCGATCAATGGATTCGGCCGCATCGGCCGCACGATCCTGCGGCAGGTTCTGGCCCAGCCGCAAGGATCAGATATCGAACTGGTGCTGATCAACGATATCGCGCCGCTCGATACCTGCGCCTATCTGTTCAAATACGACAGCACCTTTGGCCCCTATGCCGGGGACGTCGCCGCGCACGACAATGCTCTTGTGATCGACGGACGCAAAGTGCCTATGACGCACAGCTCCGATCTGACGAATGTCGATCTGACCGGCGTTGATGTTCTGCTCGATTGCACCGGGATCGCGCGCACATCTGATGTGGCCTGCCGGGGTCTGGCTTCCGGGGCGCGCAAAGTTCTGATCTCGGGCCCCTCGCCCGCCGCTGAGTTGACGGTGGTTCTGGGCGCGAATGACGATCAACTCGGCGATGCCAGCGTCGTCTCGAACGCGTCCTGCACCACCAATGGCCTTGCGCCGTTGGTCCGGGTTTTGGACCAGATCGGCGGCATCGTGTCGGGGCACATGACCACCATCCATTGCTATACCAACAGCCAGCCGATGGTCGACGCACCCCGCGGCGACCTTGCGCGGTCGCGGGCGGGGGCACTGTCGATGGTACCGACGACCTCCAGCGCGACGCATCTGATCGATGTTGTTCTGCCGCATTTGGCCGGGCGCATTTCAGGTGCGGCGGTGCGGGTTCCGACAGCCAGCGTATCTGCCGTAGATCTTGTTGTGACGCTCGAACGCGGGATGAGCGCACAAGCTTTCGATTCAAAATTCCGCGATGCGGTAGAGGCCTCGGACGTGCTCGGCTGGACCGATCTGCCGCTGGTTTCTTCCGACCTTAGAACACGCCCGGAATCCCTGGTCATTGCAGGCCCCGAAACCCGTATGGTGGGCGAAAATCAGCTGCGCGTTTTTGGCTGGTATGACAATGAATGGGGCTTCTCGGCCCGTATGCTCGACGTCGCCCGATTGATGGCAAAGGACTGATCCAAACCACCCGCAGCGGGCGGGCCTGCCCGCGCGCTGCCCGGCCCAACGGGTCATGGTGCATCTTTGATGCGTCCTGACCGGGCGGGAGCGCGCCGAGATCAGCCTGCGACCACCTCATATGGCGTGTCGAACCAATGCTCCTCAAGATTTGCGCCCTCACCGATAAGGTCGACCACAGCAAACAAACCGGGGGCATGTAGCGGGGTCAGCACGCCGTGCCAGGTGCCCCGATGGTAGTTCACCGCCTGCCCTGGCTTTGTCAGGAAAGCCTGCGGATCACCGGGCACACCATCGTGATCGGGTGCGACGATCACCAGAAAGGGTTGATGGGTCATCGGGATGAACGCCTGGCTGCCCTCGGGATGACGCTCGACCATATCCAGCACGTAGGGCAGCGCGCGCGGATTGGCGTTGAACAAGCTGATCCCGGCGCGCCCGTCAGTGAACTCCAGCAACGCGCGGTCATGATACCGTCCGCATTGCCCTTGATTTATGATCTTGTCCGGATCGCCGGACAGCTCAATCACATCCCCAAATGACGCGAAAGCCGCGGCGGTTAGCGGCGTGGCGACGATCTGGCGGCTCATGAGGGCAATATGTCCCGCAGCCGAAACTCGGCGATACGTTCCACCTGGCGGCAGGCTTCGGCAAGCTCCGTGTCCCGGTCCTGTTCGATCCGCCGTTGAAAAGCGGCCAGGATTGAGGCCTTGTCATGATCCCGCACCGCAATGATGAAGGGAAAACCGAATTTCTCGGTATACCGCTTATTTAAATCGGTGAAGGCCGCATGTTCCTCATCCGTCAGCGCGTCCAAGCCAGCCGAGGCTTGCTCTGACGTGCTTTCAACAGTCAGCCGCTTGGCCTGCGCCAGTTTGCCCGCAAGATCGGGATGCGCGGTCAGAACTCCCAACCGTTCGGCCTCAGAGGCAGAACGAAACATACGCGCCAGCGCGTTGTGCAATCCGCCTGCAGTGTCGTGCGCGGGCCCAAGCTCCAGATCGTAGGCCCGGTCCGCGATCCAGGCCGAGTGTTCAAAAATACCCCCGTAGATTTCGACAAACGCGTCCCGATCCATGTGCGATGGCTTTGGATTGGATTGCGGCGGGTGGGTCTGCGCCCAGTGTTCAGCAATCTGCAACCGCGTGGCAAACCACACATCCGCATGACCGCGCGCATAGTCCAGGAACCGTTTCAGCGCCATGACGCGCCCCGGTCGCCCGATCAGACGGCAATGCAGGCCAATCGACAGCATCTTAGGGGCGCCGGCCTCACCTTCGGCATAGAGCGCATCGAAACTGTCCTTCAAATAGGGATAGAACTGATCGCCTGAATTGAACCCCTGCGGCGTTGCAAACCGCATGTCATTGCAATCCAGGGTGTAGGGCACGATCAGCTGATCCCGGCCGCCGATCTGCATCCAGTAGGGCAGATCATCGTCGTAGGTGTCCGCGACATAGGCGAACCCACCTTCTTCGCTGACCAGACGCACGGTGTTGTCGGAACATCGCCCGGTGTACCAACCGCGCGGGCGTTCACCGACAACCTCGGTATGCAGGCGGATTGCCTCGGCAATCTGGGCGCGTTCCTGCGCCTCAGGCATGTCCTTGTGTTCGACCCATTTCAGACCATGGCTGGCAATCTCCCAACCGGCATCCTTCATGGCCGCAACCTGGTCCGGGGACCGTGCCAAAGCGGTAGCCACGCCATACACAGTGACCGGCAGGTCCTTCATCAACCGGTGCAACCGCCAGAACCCGGCGCGCGCGCCGTATTCGTAGATCGATTCCATGTTCCAATGGCGCTGACCGGGCCATTGCGCAGCCCCGACGATCTCGGACAAAAAAGCCTCGGACGCTGCATCCCCATGCAACACGCAGTTCTCGCCACCTTCTTCGTAATTCAGGACGATCTGCACAGCCAATTTCGCCCTGCCCGGCCATTGGGCATCCGGAGGGTTGGCACCGTATCCGATCATATTCCGTGGGTAACGCGGTGGCTGCATGTGGACTTCCGAGCTTTGAACTGTTTCGACAGGCTTATCCTAGAAATTCAGCGATGATTATCAAATCAAACCGAACGCTGTTTCGGCTTCTTTCGGCATTTCCCCTGTTTCGATGTTTGCGCCACACTGTCAGAAAGCGAAGTTACGCACCTGAAGGAGGCTCACGTGGCAGGTTATCTGACTACCCATGTTCTGGACACCGCCCGGGGTTGCCCCGCCGCTGGTTTGAAAATTGCACTCTACCGAGTATCCGGCAACTCGCATCGCAAGCTGGTCGAGATGGAGACCAATGCGGATGGACGTACTGACAGCCCAATCCTACCCCCAGAACAATTCAAGACCGGCACATATGAGTTGATCTTCTTTACCGGGGATTATCTACGCGCGTCCGGCCAGGATGGGGACGATCCCTTGTTTCTGGATCAGATCCCAATCCGTTTTGGCATGTCAGATGCCGAGGCGCACTATCACGTGCCGCTACTTTTGTCGCCTTTCGGCTATTCGACCTATCGCGGCAGTTGATCTGTCAGGTTTCGGCGCTCCGCACAAAGCCACTGATCCGCTCGATCATGAAATCCATGAACAATCGGGCCTTGGGGTCCTGATGACGCCGATGGGTGTAAAGGCACGCCATCTGAACCGGAACAGGGGGCGTGTCTTGTGCTACCGTGACGAGGCGCCCGGCAGCCAAGTGCTCTGCCACTTCAAAAACAGGCTTCATCGCAATGCCCTGGCCTGACAGCGCCCAATCGGTCAGCACATCCCCATCATCACATTCAAAGCGGCCGGACACGGCAAACCGTTTTGGGCCGTCGGGGGTTTCCAACATCCACTGGAACTCGGTCGCACCGGGAAAGCGAAGATTCAAGCATTCGTGTTGGCCTTTGATCAGGTCCTCGCCGGATCGTGGCATACCCTGTCGCTCCACGTAATCAGGTGCTGCGCACAACACCCGCTGACAATCTGCGATCTTGCGAATACGCAGGGTGCTGTCTTCTGGTTGCCCGATGAAAAAGGCCAGATCCAGCCCTTCGGTCGTCAGATCAACAGACCTATCCGTCAGGCGCAATCGAACATCAATTTCGGGATAGTCCGCGAGAAAATCAGGCACATGCGGGGCCAGCAACCGCCGCCCAACCCCCAGCGGAGCCGCCACAAACAAGGACCCGCGCGGCGCTTCGGTCAGATGCGTTACCTGCGCCTCGGCCTCATCCACCGCATCCAGCACCGCCACCGCACCGGGGTAGAAAGCCTTGCCCTGCTCAGTCGGCGACAGGTTGCGCGTTGTACGCTGAAACAGCCGCACGCCCAGATGATCCTCAAGCTGCGAGATTCGCGCCGAGGTCACCGCGGGTGAAATGCGCAAATCGCGCCCGGCGGCGGACATACTGCCCAAATCATAGACACGAACAAAGGTACGGATATTGTCGAGATAGGACATCTTATCGTTTTTTTTGATACAGTTTGACAATATACGGGAATACCGAAGAAAACCCCCTTTGCCTAGTGTGGCGGCACCTTATCGGAGACCTCTAAAAATGTACGACTTCGCCGTGTTCTGGGACTGGATGGCCTTTGCCGTGCGCTGGCTGCACGTGATCACGGCCATGGCCTGGATCGGATCATCCTTTTACTTCATCGCACTGGATCTGGGCTTAAACCGAAATATTCCCGGCCCGGCGGATGGCGAGGAATGGCAGGTGCATGGCGGCGGCTTCTATCACATCCAGAAATATCTGGTCGCGCCCGAGCGGATGCCTGACCACCTGACCTGGTTCAAGTGGGAAAGCTACTCGACCTGGCTGAGCGGCGCGGCGCTGTTGATGATCATCTACTGGGTCGGTGGCGAGCTTTATCTGATCGATGCGGAAAAGGCTGATCTGGCGCTGTGGCAGGGCATTCTGATCTCGGCCGCATCGTTGACCATCGGGTGGCTCGTCTATGATTTCCTATGCAAATCCGGGCTGGGTGAACGCCCGACCCTGTTGATGGTGCTGCTATTTGTGCTGCTGGTGGCCATGGGCTGGGGGTACAATCAGATTTTCACCGGTCGCGCGATGATGCTGCATCTGGGGGCTTTCACCGCCACGATCATGACGGCGAATGTGTTCTTCATCATCATGCCGAACCAGCGCATCGTTGTGGATGACTTGAAGAACGGGCGTACACCGGACCCGAAATACGGCAAGATCGCCAAGTTGCGCTCGACGCATAACAACTATCTGACTTTGCCGGTTCTGTTTCTGATGCTGTCGAACCACTATCCCCTGGCGTTTGCGACCGAGTACAATTGGATCATTGCGGCATTGGTGTTCCTGATGGGCGTCACGATCCGGCACTACTTCAACACGCTCCATGCGCGCGCTGGAAACCCCACCTGGACTTGGCTTGCCACGGCCCTGCTGTTCATCGCCATCATGTGGCTGTCGACAGCGCCAATGTACAAGCCCCTCGAAGAGGCCGAAGCACAGCCGCTGACACCATATGAACAGCGCTTTGCCGCCGCAGACGGGTTTGCTGAAGCACATGATATCGTTGTGGGTCGCTGCTCCATGTGCCACGCCCGCGAACCGGTTTGGGAGGGTATCCTTTGGGCCCCCAAAGGTGTGCTGCTTGAAACCGAGGCTGATGTCGCGCGGAATGCGAAACAGATCTACCTTCAGGCCGGTATCACCCACGCCATGCCCCCGGCCAATATCACCTACATGGAGCCCGAAGATCGCGACGCGATCATTCGCTGGGTCCGCAACGCCGGGCTTTGACGCGCGCAGGAGTTCGCGCTGGCGAATGTTTCCCCCTTCCCCCGGGGCGCTCCAAATGATCTAACTTAACCTTAATCAGCCGCGTCATTTAGGCGGCATAAGTGATTTCGAGTTTGGGGGCAGTTGGAGCCATCTGATGCAGGGATACAAGCCGCAGCGCGGTCTGACATGCTGGCTATTTGCTGCGCTGATGGTCTTTGCGCCCGCGATTGCCGAAGCATTGGAGACCACGCTGACCGCACCCGGCGCCCCAAAAGAAGTGGTCGAGCGGCTAAAAGAAACCTCCTCAATCACCACGGCTGAAGAACGGGGTCTGGGCACACCGCTTGAAATTCTGTCTGCCGCGCTTTCTGATTATCGAACACTGGTTCAAATTCTCTATGACGAAGGGTATTTCAGCCCTGTCGTCAGCATCAAGCTGGATGGGCAGGAAGCGGCAGAGATGAGCTCGCTCACCGTGCCAACCCAGATCAAGCGCGCCGTGATCACGATTGAGCCTGGACCAACCTTTACCTTCGGCACCGCAATCGTGCAGCCGCAGGCGCCGGATACCGAACTGCCCGAAGGCTTTGCCACCGGCAAACTGGCAACAACGGGCGCTATTCAGCAAGCCGCCTCTGCCGGCGTGCGCGCTTGGAAAGATGCAGGCCATGCAAAGGCCGATGTCGCAGACCAGCGCGTCATCGCGCGCCATGCGCAGGCGCAGTTGGACGCGGAAATCGACCTTGATCCGGGGCGGCGGCTGACCTTTGGCAAGATGTTTATCAAGGGCGATACAAACGTACGCCACCGGTCGATCGAAAAAATCGCCGGGTTTCCCACGGGTCAGGTCTATTCGCCTGCACAGGTGCAGAAGGTTGGAACCCGCCTGCGCCGCACAGGCACTTTCAGTACGGTCTCACTGCAAGAACGTGAAACCCCAAACCCGGACGGAACGCTTGATTTTGATGCCACCTTTGAAGACCTGCCCAAACGCCGCCTGACCCTAGGTTTTGAGCTGGCATCGCGAGACGGGATCGACCTGAGTGCAACCTGGACCCATCGTAACGTCTTTCGACGCGCCGAACGGCTGCGGTTCGAGGCCACCCTACGAAACATCGGAGGATCGGAAGATCTGGATGGCCGGATCGGCCTGAGGCTGGATCAGCCCGACCGGCTTGGCCCCGATGACAATACGTTCTGGAGTGCGCTCTTGGAACGTCGCAATACCGACAATTACAACGTCTCGGTCGCGTCACTGGCGTATGGTGCTCGGCGCACGTTCTCGGATCAGCTCTACGCAGAAGCCTCGGCGGGCTTTCAATGGTCTGACGCGGATGACGCCTATGGCGACGGGCGCAAATTTCGCTATTTCATCCTACCCTTCCGGTCCGAATGGGACCAGCGCGACAGTAAAGTCAGCGCGACGAAAGGCTATTATCTCGACGTACAGGCTATGCCGTTCATCGGTCTGTCCGGCACCGATACCGGGCTGCGGCTGTTCTTTGATAGCCGTGCTTATACAAGCCTTGGAACTGGGGGCAGGCTGGTGCTGGCAGGCCGGATTCAACTGGGCTCGGTCATCGGGCCGCCTGCCGATGGGGTAACGCCAGACTTCCTGTTCTTCTCGGGCGGTGCCGGCACTGTGCGCGGCCAACCTTATGAAAGTCTTGGGATTCCGGTTGGCACCGGTGTCGCGGGTGGCAAATCCTTCCTGGGTTTTTCCGGAGAGGTGCGGGGCAAGATCACTGACACTATCTCTCTGGTTGGGTTTTACGATTACGGTATCGTCGATACATCGTCCTTCGTTGGTTCAGGTGCCGAAGATCATGCCGGCGCCGGGCTTGGTGTTCGGTACGATCTGGGTGGGTTCGGCCCGCTGCGCGTTGATCTGGCGGTACCGGTGCAAGGCGACACCGGCGATGGCCTGCAATTCTATATCGGGATCGGACAGGCCTTTTGATGCGACGTCTCTCATATCCGCTTCTGATCGGTACCCTGATCGCCGTTCCGATGACCACTGGCGCGCAGGAAGAGGACGGCGGCAGTATGATCGAGCGGTTTCTTCAGGATACTTTGTCCGGAGACAACCAGAACGTCACTGTCAAAGGCCTGCAAGGCGCGCTGAGCTCGCGTGCGACCATTCAGGAAATCTCTGTTTCTGATGATGAAGGGGTGTGGCTGACCATCAAAGGCGCAGAACTGGACTGGAATCGCCTCGCCCTAATCCGAGGACGGTTTACAGTCAATGCCCTCACCGCGCAGGAGATCGATGTCGCACGTGCGCCTGGCGCCACAACAACCGTAGACCCACCGCCTTCGGCTGAAACGCAACCCTTTCAATTGCCTGAGCTGCCCGTTTCGATTGAAATCGGTGAAATCCGTGTTGACGAATTGGCGTTGGGGCAACCGCTGATCGGGGTCGCAGCAGAGCTGAAAGTGACCGGGAACCTGTCTTTGGCAGATGGGACGCTGGATACTGATCTGGATATCACGCGGCTCGATCGCGCAGGGGATGAGATCACGCTTTCAGCCGGATTCCAGAATTCAAACAGCCAGATCGATCTGGATTTGAACGTGACCGAAGCCTCGGGCGGTCTGATCTCCACCGCCTTGCGGATTCCCGATAGCCCGCCTATCGGGTTGAGCGCCAAGGGCTCGGGCCCGCTTACGGATTTCACCGCCGATATCGGCCTGAGCAGCGACGGCCAGCAACGTGTTGGCGGACAGGTCAGGCTGCGCGCCGCCCCTGATGTGGATGATACCGCCGCGGACGGTATCGCCTTTACTGCAGATATCAGTGGCGACATGACCCCGTTTGTGGCCGATGACATGGATGTTTTCTTTGGTCAGGACACACGCTTGTTGGTCGATGGCCAAACGCAGCCCGAAGGCGCGTTGATCGTCAACGATCTGGCCTTTACCTCACAAGCGCTGAAACTGGAGGGTAAGCTGGAACTGGCTTCCGGTGGAGCGCTACAGCTGGCCGCATTGCAAGGACGGATTACACCGCCAAATGGCGAAACCGTTGTCTTACCGGCCTCAGGCGGAGAAACCTCGATCAAAGCGGCCCAGATATCGGCGCTGTTTGATCAGGCAAATGGCAACCTTTGGGATTTGAGCCTGACGGCGGATGCGTTCAAGTCTCCCCAGATTGCCCTAGAGCGTGCGCAGATTATCGCACAAGGCTCGTTGGAACAGGGGAATGTGACCAAGGTTGAGGGTGATGTTCAGGCCGCGCTTGACGGTATTAATCTGGAAGACCCCGCGCTGAATAGGGCACTGGGGGATCGGGTCACGCTAGACGGGCTGTTCGACTACAGCACCGATGAAAATTTGAACCTTTCGGGGTTTGAACTGGTCGGGACCGACTACACACTGGGTGTTGACGCATTGATCAGCGGCTTGACCAGCGGTTTGAACATTGACGGCACTGCCACGCTGGATGCAACCGATCTGTCCCGATTTTCCGACCTTGCCAAACTGGACCTTGGGGGTCAGGTGTCGGCACGGCTGACAGGCAGCGGGTCCCCGTTGGAGGGGAGCTTTGACGGCAAGTTGGACCTTCAAGGCAATGATCTATCCACCGGGCGTGATGACATAGACCCGGTTATTCAGGGCGAAACAACGATAACCGTGGACGCCAAGCGCGGAACAGATGGCATCACGCTGCGCGATTTCACCCTGATCGCGGACGCTGCACGGGCGCAGGCCAACGGGACCGTCACAACACCTGATGGCAACCTGTCCATCGATGGTCAGGTCAAACTATCCGCCCGTGATCTGTCCGTTTTCTCAGGGCTGGCGCAGCGGGACCTAGGCGGGTCGCTACAGGCCAGTTTGGATGGCAAGGGAACAGTACAGACCCTTGAATTCGATGGCACCGCAAGCGTCACAGGTCGAGATATCAAAACCGGAATGGACGAGATCGATCCGCTGCTGAGCGGTGAAACCTCGGTGGTGTTTGACGGGGCGCTGTCGCAAGATCAGATCACGATCCGGCAGGCTACGGTGAATGGCCAAGCGGTCTCTGGTCAAGTCGCCGCCACCATCGACGATCCGACCGGAGAGGTTGCGGTCGACGGAGAGGCCAGCCTGAACATCCCGGACCTGTCCCTCTTTTCAGGACTGGCCAAGCGTGAATTGGGCGGCTCCGTTGATGCAAACGTTAAAGGAAATGGGGCAGTCGGCAGCAAGGCTTTCGACGTTAAGGGCACAGTTGCAGCGGACGATATCCGCACCGGAATCGACCAGTTGGATGGGCTGGTTCAGGGCCGAACAACCCTGAACGTAGACGCGTTGAACGGTGATGAAGGATTGAACATTCGCACCTTCCGCCTGCAGGGCACGGCCCTATCTGCGAATGCATCGGGCCAACTGAGCCGCGATGCGGGTGGGCTCAGCTTTACTGCCGCGCTGGATAATCTCGGACGGCTTTCAAACACACTATCCGGCCCACTGAGCCTGGATGGTAATGTTGCCCCTACCGGTTCGGGGTTGGAGGGAAAGCTCAACCTACAAGGACCCGACAGCTCGTATGCAAGTCTGACAGGCACAGTCGATACAGACGGCGCAGCCGATCTGGATTTTGACGCTAAGTTCAATCGGATCGAACGCTTTGCCCCCGATTTCCCCGGAACAGTTGCCGCGACCGGCAATGCAAAACGGGCCAAGGGCGTTTGGACCATCGATGCCAAAGCCGAAGGGCCTGCGGGGATCAACAGCACCGTGGCTGGGACGTTTGACGAGACCACCGGCACTGCGGATCTTAGGGCTCAGGGCGGGCTCAATCTGGGGATCGCCAACGTTTTCCTCACACCCAACAAAATCGATGGCTCAGCCCGGTTCGACCTTGCGTTGCAAGGAGAGCCAGCGCTGGAGTCGCTGCGGGGGTCGATCACCACATCCGGGACATCCTTCGCCATTCCCACCGCGGGTCAAACCGTGACTGGGATCAGCGGATCGGTCGATCTGGCGCAAAGCCGCGCCACGATCTCGCTCAACGGTGGCATGCGTGCCGGTGGTGGATTCTCCGTCACGGGACCGGTCGATCTGAAACCACCCTTCAATGCGCAGATCACTACGCGGCTGGACAACCTCGTTTTAACGGATCAATTGCTGTACAAAACCAAGCTAAACGGCCAGATCGCGATGACCGGGGCCCTGGCCGGGAACAGCAGCCTGGCAGGGCAAATCACCTTTGAAGAAACCAATGTCAATCTTGCGGCAGCCTCTGGCGCAGTCGGAGCAGCCCCGATCCCCGAGATCACACATATCGGAGAAAGCCGTGCGCAATACATCACCCGAGAGCGCGCGCAGCTGGTCACGAAAGACCAATCCGGCCAAAGCGCCTCCAGAATCGCGTTGGACATCATATTGTCTGCACCCAAAGCCGTGTTTGTGCGCGGGCGTGGCGTTAATGCTGAACTGGGCGGGCGCATCGCTATTGGCGGCACCACGCGATCTGTAGTGCCATCGGGTCAAATCGAACTGATCCGAGGGAATTTCGACATATTGGGGCGCCGCCTTGCGCTGACCAAAGGGATCGTAACGCTACAGGGCGATTTGACCCCGTATATCGAATTCGCCTCATCAGCCAGCACACCCGACGGAACCGCAACGATCGAGATCGCAGGTCCGCTGGATGCGCCAGAGGTTGATGTCTTTTCCGACCCCGAGCGCCCGGCCGAAGAAGCCCTGGCCATGCTTCTGTTTGGAAATCGCTTTTCGGAACTGTCCCCCTTTGTCATCGCGCAGATGGCAGCATCACTGGCACAACTGAGCGGTGCCGGGGGCGATGCCACCAAAGGGTTGCGTGAATCTACCGGTGTGGATTCAGTCGATATTGGAGCGACCGAAGGCGGCGCAGGCCGTCTGGGCGCTGGTGCCTATCTTGGGGACAATCTGTACACGGATTTCACCGTCAACACCGAAGGCGATACCGAGGTGAACCTGAACCTGGACATCAACGATAACTTCACCGTCCGAGGGACTGTAGACGGACGCGGTGAAACCGGGATTGGTCTGTTCTTCGAGCGTGACTACTGAAGGTTCACTTGAAACAAAGCTGCCAATACGAAAAAGGCCGATCCAATGACCAGCCTTCTCCTGCAATCTGGCGTTCGATCAGAAGTTGAACTGAACACCAAAGTCAGCGATGGTCTGAGCTTCGCCTGCACGACCGACCTTTTCACGACCAACTGCACCGCGCAGCGTTGCGCCGTTGCCTAGATCATAGATCGCGCCAACACCATATTGCTGCGTATCACCCTCGGCCGAACCATCACCGTAAGCTGCTGTAATGGTGGTGGCGGCACCAAGACTGTAGGCAAGCGACGCACCATAAACAGTGCCGTCGGTCTCTTCTCCAAAATCGTTAACCGGCGTGTCACCATCACGCCCGACGAACAGTGTTCCGCTGAAGTCTCCGAGCTCAGCACCCAGAGCCAGAACAATCAGATCCTGTTTGTCGCCGCCAGCAACGGCTTCGGTCTGACCATAGATCACTGTGGCCGAATAATTGTCGAAGATGTATGTCGCACTGACGTCCCAGCGATCTGCACCATTGATGGCATCGGTGTCATAGGACGCACCAAAGGCCAAGTCTCCAACCGCATATTGGAAGAACACCGCATTCGAACCTGCACCGGTCGATGAATACTCCAGGAAATCATAATCGACACCGGAGTATTGACCCAGAAACTCTTCTAGGCCTGGTTCGTTACCAAAGTACAGGTCTGAGTTGTCAAACGCGCCAGAGACGTTGCCCGCATCGACACGCAGACCGCCAAAGATGACCGAGAAGCGGGCACCGTTCAAACCGGCTGAGTTTGCCTCGCCGGTATCGCTGTCTTCATCGGCCTGCAATCGAACCCGCGCCGAGAATCTGACCCCGGTGTCAGTTTCCACATCCCCGTCGATGTTTAGACGAAAGCGGGAAACCAGAATTGTGTCGCTCACATTCGAGTCGGTTGATCGATCTTCCTGATACCCGATACCAAAACGGCCATAACCGCTGAATTTCACCTCTGCTGCCGCGACACTTGCAGTCGCGATTAGCGCTGTTGTTGCGAAGAGAACATGTTTCATGTCGTTTTCCGTAAATCTGTGAATAGGCGAGCTGTGCAATTTCGCTCGAACCCTAATCGAACAGATCAGTTCAGTTCACAAGATGCTCAGAGCAGTTTTCACCCAGCGCTTTCTTTGACCCGCCTTCTTGCGGGGTGCTTTGACGGCAAAACACCTCATCAAAGGGGCGCTTTTGAGTTTACCAGGCGGTACGCGAACATGGTGTGTGAACTTGGTAACCTATTGTTAGAAATAAGCATATAATCCATGTGCCTGTCTCCAGACCTTCGGAGTGCAGAAGCGGAACAGCGTAGTGAGCCTTTTGCACGGATCAGGGGCACACGTTCCAAAAACCACAGTTTCAAAACTCAAATATTTGTGATCCGGCCTAGCCCTTGTAAAGTTTCTTTCTGATACCTAATGCACCCAAGACAACTAGCATGTGATGCCTGCACCGTAGTTGGCACCACGTTATTCTGGACGATTTTACGGCCACCTTAGACCGATATTGATGAGGCTCAACATTCAGGCGAAACGGGTTGTCCCGGCAAACATACCTGATCCCGAAAATACCAGCAGCCATGACGGGGACTCAGAGACTGATCTGGATCGGCCTATAGACCTCGATTCATACGTGACTCAGGGCGACAACGAATAAAGTCTGAACCGTTCACGCCTCAACTCTCAGGAAACAGGGTATCTCGCTCATCGTGATGAATTCTTAGCGGCTAGAAATAAATAAAGACTTGAAATCAGTATATTAAAGAGAATGTCGCGAAATGCACTGCGCGCGCAACTCATGCGACATGAACTGCAGGCCCCATTCGTTTCGAATTTTCGACGATTCGTACCAATCTCGTTGCCTGCTTCAGACATATATTCGAAGAGGTAGCGTGCTGCGGTTGTTGCAGCGCATTTAACCAGTGTGTTTGGTAACGAGTAATGCCTGATGAAGGAGGGGGTTAAATCCGAAATCGGGGGAAACGAAAGTGGTACTAACAAACCGTTTCAGCATTCAAGCATTTGATACGTTCACCTTCCTGCGTGCCGCTATCCAAATCAGCGAGAAACGCGGGAAGGTGTCCATTTATCCGCGGCCGCCGTTCAAACCTAACCCGAACAGAGTTGTGGCCTTCGCGTGATCAAGCTCCGACACTCTGCAGCCCTTCAGAGCAGGCGAGGCTTGCCAACCAATCGCGTACCGCACCGGTGCGGCTGCGGGCAACGGTCACTTTCTCACCGTTGCAGAGAACGACATGTCCGATCTCATTCAAACTACGTGCGATGTCGACGCAGGAATTGGCAACCCAACACGAACGATGCACCTGCAACCCTGCCCCTGTAGGCAGCTGGGTCAGAATCCCCTTGAATGTAGAGCGCACCAGCACTTCACGATCATCAAGTTGCACAGTCACATAGTGCTGGTTTGCCTGAACGAACTTGATGTCCTTGATCAGGAAGCTCTGACCATTTGCCGTCACCACCCCAGTCGCACTGTTTTCGGGCGTATCCTCGATCAGGCCCTCGTTTTCCCCTAGCCTGTCCAGATAAGGTGGTAAAACCCAAACGATCACAATGCTCTCAATCCCGACGATCAGCAGATACTGCGGCAGGAGCATAGGCATATACATGAAATCTGATGTCTGAAACAGATTAAGCACCCAGTTTGTCGCAAGCTCGGCGAACGTCATCGCGCCAAGCGCCACGGGGATACATGTCACAGGCGAGAAGAACCTTTTGATACCCAAAAAACTGCTGCAGCTTGCCTGTACCAGGATCATGAGAAAGGCAGATCCCATGTATCCGATCAACATCGACAACCAATACACCGCACGACCAAACCCGCTTAGACGGTCGGCAAACAAGGAAGATGTCGCGCCGATCAGCAACAGCATCAAAGGCACTAGAAATACGATAAAGTTCCTGGACAGAAAAAAACTGAGCAGGGTGTTCACGGTCGCACGAACCGTCACCCGCGGTAGCACGACATACGTAATGTCGGCCTGTTTCAATCTGAGATACACGTCGTTGAGTGTCATATAGCCCTGCTGCTCTGGTCGCGCCCAAGTCCTTCCCTTTGGGCAATCCCCTTAGATCTGATACCTTTGCTTCTCCTTGCCCTGCGGCGAATGGAGGCGTTCTTGTGACGTTTTCGCGTTCGGGGATGTGTAGAAACAGATAATTATGGCGCAAATGGTGCAAAGAAAGTCCAAAATGATGCAGCAGGGACTGACGTAACGGCACTTAGGAAAAGGGCGGCCCCATCGGACCGCCCTTTCAGATTCATCTCTGCCTTAGATCACTCTGCCGCGATGGCGTCTTCGATCTTTTCGACCCGGATCGCCGAGAACTTGAACTCGGGGATTTTGCCATAGGGATCGATGGCCGAATTGGTCAGGATGTTCGCGGCAGCCTCGACATAGGCAAACGGGATGAACACCATATCCTCTGCAATCGCCCGGTCGGCGCGCACCATGATCTCAATCGAGCCGCGACGCGTGGTCAGACGGATCGTCTCACCCGGTTCGATCCTCATCAGTTTCAAGGTGCGCGGGTTCATCGAGCAGTTCGCCTCAGGCTCCACCGCGTCCAGAACGGTGGCGCGGCGGGTCATGGACCCGGTGTGCCAATGTTCCAACTGACGGCCAGTTGTGGCGATCATCGGATAATCCTCATCCGGGGCCTCATCCGGCGGGATGATGCTGGCTGGCGTGAACTTGGCCTTGCCATCCGCACGCGGGAAACCATCCCCAAACACGATGGATTGGCCCGGATCAGTTTCGCTGAGCGACGGATAAGTGATCGACTCAGTCTCAAGCCGTTCCCAGGTGATGTTGTCGAGAGACTCCATCGTCAGCTTCATCTCGTTGAAGACCTGAGACACATCCGTGTAGTCCCAATTCAGCCCGATGCGTTGCGCCAGATCGACGGTGATCGCCCAATCCTCACGCGCTTCCCCCGGAGGCGCCACAGCCGGACGCACCCGCTGCACCTGCCGGTTGGTGTTCGATACGGTACCGTTCTTTTCATATAGCGCCGAGGCTGGCAGGATGATGTCGGCATAGTTCGCCGTTTCGGTCAGGAAGATATCCTGGACGATCATCAGATCCAGCTTGGCCAGAGCGTCACGTGCGTGACCAACATCCGGGTCGGACATGGCCGGGTTTTCACCCTGAATATACATGCCCTTGATGTTGCCGGCGTAAGCCTGATCAATGATCTCGGTGACGGTCAGGCCCTTCTCGTTCGAGAAGTCACGCTCGTCATTCCAGACATTGTTGAACTTGGCGCGGATGTCGTCATCCATGACGGACTGGTAGTCTGGCAGGAACATCGGGATCAAGCCTGCGTCAGACGCGCCCTGAACGTTATTCTGACCCCGCAGCGGGTGAAGGCCCGCACCCGGTTTGCCAACGTTGCCGGTCATCAGCGCCAGCGAGATCAGGCAGCGAGAGTTGTCGGTGCCGTGGATGTGCTGGCTAACGCCCATACCCCAAAAAATCAGGCCAGCCTTGGCCTGCGCAAAAGTGCGGGCCACGCGGCGTAGTTGATCCGGTTCGATGCCACAGATCGGAGCCATCGCCTCGGGCGTGAACTGGCGCAGGTGTTCTTTCTCGGCCTCCCAGTTCTCTGTCCAGCGGTGGATGTACTGGCTGTCATAAAGTTCTTCCTCGACAATCACATTCATGATCGCGTTGAGCATCGAGACATCTGCACCCGGACGGAATTGCAGCATTTCGTCGGCGAACTTACGCATACCGACGCCACGCGGGTCCATCACGATCAGCTTGCCGCCGCGCTTGGTGAACTGCTTGAAGTAGGTCGCGGCCACAGGGTGGTTTTCAATCGGGTTAGCACCGATGATGATGACCACGTCAGAATTCTCGACTTCATTGAAGGTCGCGGTCACAGCGCCCGAACCCACATTCTCGATCAACGCCGCCACAGATGATGCGTGGCACAGACGGGTGCAGTGGTCGACGTTGTTGTGGCGGAAGCCTTGGCGGATGAACTTCTGGAACAAGTAGGCTTCTTCGTTGGTGCATTTGGCCGAACCAAAGCCCGCAACGCTGCGCGGGTCTTCTTCGCGCAAGGCCTTCAGCTTGGAGGCGGCCAGATCCATCGCCTCTTCCCACGTCGCTTCGCGGAAATGGGTTCCCAGATTGCCCGGATCGACATTCAGGCCCTTTGCAGGCGCATCCTCACGCCGGATCAGCGGCTTGGTCAGGCGGTGCGGGTGGTCGATGTAGTCAAAGCCAAAGCGACCTTTGACACATAAGCGACCTTCGTTTGCCGGGCCGTTGATACCCTCGACATATTTGACCTTGCCGTCCTTGACCTTCAGCGAGACCTTGCAGCCCACGCCGCAGAACGGGCAGACGCTTTCGGTCTCAGAGTCGTAATCCTTGCTGTCACCCTTCTGCTGGTCGTCCAGCACGGTGGCGGGCATCAGGGCGCCGGTCGGGCAAGCCTGAACGCACTCACCACAGGCCACACAGGTCGAATCGCCCATCGGGTCGTTCTGGTCGAACACAACCTGCGCCGTGTGACCGCGACCGGCCATGCCGATCACATCGTTCACCTGTACGTCGCGGCAGGCCCGGACGCAGAGGTTGCAGTTGATGCAAGCGTCCAGATTGACGCGCATCGCAACGTGGCTGTCATCCAGCAGAGGGATTTTTTCGGCCTCTTTCGCCGGGAACCGGCTGTCGCTGACATCGTTCAGCTTGGCCATGTCCCAGAAATGGCTTGAGGCATCATGCGGCTGTTCCGGCTGGTCGGCCACCAGCAGTTCCATGACCATGGCGCGCGATTTCTCGGCACGCTCGCTGTCGGTCTTGACCACCATCCCATCTGCGGCAGGGCGGATGCACGAGGCGACCAGCGTGCGTTCGCCTTCCACCTCAACCATACAGGCGCGGCAGTTGCCGTCGGGTTTGTAGCCCGGCTGTGGTTTGTGGCACAGGTGCGGGATTGTGAACCCCTGCCCTTTGGCGGCTTCCCAGATGGTCCAGCCTTCGGGCACGGTAACGTCTTCGCCGTTCAGGTTGAAGGTGACGGTCTTATTTGGGCTTGCATCAAGCATGGCTCTGTCTCCCCTCAGATTTCGTCAGCGAAATGTTTCATGACAAGGCGGATCGGGTTCGGGGCCGCCTGCCCCAGACCGCAGATCGAGGCGTCGCCCATGACCTGGCACAGATCTTCCAGCAGATCGGTGTCCCATTTGTCGGCTTGCATCAGCTTCACCGCCTTTTCACAGCCTGCCCGGCAGGGCGTACACTGGCCGCAGCTTTCATCCTCGAAAAACCGCAGCATGTTCAGCGCCGCATCTCGGGCCGTGTCCTGATCAGACAGAACCACCACGGCGGCAGAGCCGATGAAGGTGCCATGTGGCTGCAATGTATCGAAGTCCAGCGGGATATCGTCCATCGACGCGGGCAACAGGCCCGAGGACGGGCCACCCGGCTGATACGCCTTGAAGGTCTGACCTTCGGCCATACCACCCGCAGCTTCGATCACATCCAAAATGGTCGAGCCCGCAGGCAGCAGGTACACACCCGGCTTTGCGACCCGACCCGAGACCGAATAGCTACGCAGTCCTTTGCGACCATTCTTTTCGGTGCTGTTGAGGCATTCAGGCCCCTCACGGCACACTTTGGTGACCCAATACAGTGTCTCGACATTGTGCACGAGTGTCGGGCGGTTAAAGACCCCAACCTGCGCCACGAACGGAGGACGGTGGCGCGGCAGGCCCTTCTTGCCTTCGATCGACTCGATCATCGCGGATTCTTCACCGCAGATGTAAGCACCAGCACCCCGGCGCAGGTCGATATAGCCCGACTCGACAATCCCGGCTTGCTCCAACGCCGCAATCTCACGGCGCAGGATTTCCAGAACCGCCGGATACTCGTCGCGCATGTAGATGAAGCAGGTCTCGGCCTCGACTGCCCATGCGGCGATCAGCATGCCTTCGAGGAAGACATGCGGCGTGCGCTCAAGATAGTAGCGGTCTTTGAACGTGCCCGGCTCGCCCTCATCGCCGTTCACGGCCAGATAGCGCGGGCCTTCGTTCATGCGAACAAAGCCCCACTTCTTGCCCGACGGGAAGCCAGCACCGCCCAGACCACGCAGGCCCGAGGACAGAACGTCCTCCTGCACCTTCTCCCAATCGCCACTTTCGCGCAGCTCTTTCAGCTTGGCATAACCGCCTTCGGCCTCGTAGGTCGCGAAGGTTTCATAGTCAGGCAGATGTGCATGAGTGTCGTCGGCAGCAATTGCAGCCTGCACCTTTTCGGGGGTCGCATGGTCGATATGGTTATGACCAATCTCAAGCACCGGAGCTGTATCGCAGCGACCCATGCAAGGGGCACGGACAACACGAACCTCGGCAGGGTCCTGCCCGTCCTCCAACGCCTTTTGCAGCTGCTTGGCACCGGCCATTTCGCAAGACAGAGAATCACAGACCCGGATGGTCAGCGCGGGCGGAGGTGTTTCGTCTTCTTTCACCACATCGAAATGGGCGTAGAAGGTCGCGGTCTCATAGATTTCAGCCTGTCCGATCCGCATCTCAACGGCCAGTGCCGCGATGTGATCGGCACTGATATGGCCGTGTTCGTCCTGAATCAAATGTAGGAATTCGATCAACAGGTCGCGGCGGCGTGGGCGGTCGCCCAACAGGCGCGCGATTTCGGCCTGCGCTTCATCCGTGAACTGACGGCCTTTGGGCGTGTGCCGCCCTTTGCCTTTACCTGACTTCCAGACGCCCTTGGGTGCGCCTGATGGCTTGGTATCTAATGGTGCCATGATGCCCTCCGATTAAGGCCCCGTGTCTCATCAGACCAGCATATCGTCAAATCGCTTTTGGCAATCGCACGATAACGACACCTTATCACCGCAAAGACGTCACCACAGCGCGCAGCGCTTGTATGGTTGGCAATTCTGGATCCCGGCTTAGGGTCGCCAGACAAATCGGCTTACTAACCACCGGGTCGACCAAGGGCAGCACTTTTGTACCCTTCAGCTCACCCAGAGCATTAACCAGAACTCGTGGGACAACCGCTGCTGCCAGACCTTCGCGCGCCATCACCATTGACGCGGTGAACCCGCTGCTTTCAGCGACAATATCCGGGTGCCGCCCCTGTTCGGTGAAAATTCGATCAAGAATGCGCCGGTTCTGCATCTGCGGCTCAAGCAGGCTCAGTGGGAAATCGGCCACGCGCGACCAGGGGATTGGTCCGGTTTCATCGGTCATATGCGATGGAACTAGCAACACGTAAGTCTCTTCATACAGCGGCTGCACCTGCCTGAGATCGGTACCGATGCTGTCGCCATATGTCACACCGGCGTCCAAGCTACCCTCATCCAGCCGGTGCTGGATCGCCGTGGCTGACATAGTCTCAATCCGGGTCACGATGCGTGGATGGGCCTGCCGCAGGTGTTTGGTAAGGCGCCCAGTAAACGCGATCGCGGTCGGGATCACGCCCAGGATCAAGGTCCCGGTGATCTCGCCCTTCGCCGCCAGGACCTGTTGCTCCAACGCTTTGGTGTCATCAAGGATGCGACGGGCACGCTGGACGATCATCTCGCCTTCTTCAGTCAGCCCTTGAAACCGGTTCGCCCGGCGTACGATCGAAACGCCCAACCGATCTTCGAGATTGCGAATGCGCATGGAAAATGCTGGTTGTGAGATCCCGCATTCCTCGGCCGCTTTAGCAAAGTGGCGATGCCGTGCAAGGGCGTTGAGCAATTGTAGGTCGCGGATTTCAATCATGTAGTGCAGTCTCGGATCTTGGCTTCCCCCTACACTAGCGGGCTCTGCGCCCCAGCGGAATGCATGATGCGTTCAAGCCATAAGCAAGCTATCCCATCAGATCGATGTTACGGGCATTCCATATCGGGACACACTAGACAAATCCGTGCGTCCGTAAGAACCTGTGCGCAAACAACATCCAGGGAGATGCTTCAATGAAACTGATAGCGGGTACGGCATTAGCCGTCATTCTGTCTTCAACCCATGCGTTTGCCGCAGGGGAGTGTGCGGCGGGTAAGACGCTGACGGATGGCACGTTGACAATCGCCACCGGAAACCCGGCCTACTACCCTTGGGTGATGAATGACGCGCCCGAAAGTGGTGAAGGGTTTGAGGCTGCCGTAGCCTATGCCATCGCCGAGAAAATGGGGTTTGGGGCAGATAGTGTTACCTGGGTGCGCACCAGCTTTGACGAAGCCATTCAACCCGGTGCAAAGAACTTTGATTTCAACATGCAGCAATATTCGATCACGCCCGAGCGCGAGGAGATGGTCGATTTCAGCCTGCCCTATTACACTTCGGCCATGGCGGTTCTGACCACTCAAAGCGTGGTTGATGCAGGAGCCGAGGCGACGCTGGACAGCCTGAAGGGACTCAAATGGGGGGCGATGGCCACAACGACCGCAGTCCCGATGTTAACAGAAATCATCCAGCCCACGAGTGATCCGTTGCTGTATAACGATAATGCAGATGTGAATGCCGCAATCATCGCTGGCCAGATTGATGCCGCCCTATATGATCTGCCTACGGCTTTGTATCTGTCAGCGGTCGTGGTTGAAAACGGGGCATTGCTGGGGCAGTTTTCGCCCGACCAATCAGAAAGCCCTGATCAATTCGGCCTTTTGATGGAGGACGGCAATCCACTCAAAGAATGCATCGACGCGGCCATCTCAGAACTGGTTGAAAGCGGAGAGCTTGCTGCCATCGAAACCCAATGGCTGTCCGAAGCCACCGGAGTGCCGGTTATCCAGTAAATGAACGACACGTCACTACAAAGTCCACCCGAACCCCAAGGTTCGGGCCCAACGCGCCGCGAGCTCTATGAGGCTGGGGTCAGGCGGCGCTCGAACCGTATCGCGCTTATTTCGACGGTCAGTGTGGTTCTTGCGCTGATCGTCCTGGTTCCCCTAGCGCCGGGATGGGAGGCCGTTCAGCGCGCCTTTTTCAATGGCAGAGTTTTTACGGCAACCTTTACCGGACTGCTCGAAGCTTTTGTGCTGAACGTGATGATCTTTGCCTGGTCCGCACCGCTGATCGCGGTGACGGGTTTGATGATCGCACTTTGTCGGGATACACGCGCACCCGCGCTGTTTCCTTTGCGCCTTTTCGGGATCGCCTATACCGACATTTTCCGCGGCCTGCCCGTGGTTCTGGTGATCTACATTATCGGCTTCGGGGTCCCGGGGCTGGGCCTGCCGAGACCGTGGAACAGCCCGTATATCTGGGGCACTGTAGCCCTGGTTCTGGTCTATTCGGCCTATGTGGCCGAAGTGATCCGGTCGGGCATCGATTCGATCCACCAGTCGCAACGCTCGGCTGCAGCCTCGTTGGGGTTAAGCGCGCAAGACACCATGCGCTTCGTGGTGCTGCCACAGGCCATCCGCAACGTGGTGCCTGCCAATATGAACCTGTTCATCGCGCTGCAAAAAGACGTGGCGCTTTTGTCTTTCATCGGACCGGTTGAGGTGTTTCGTCAGGCTGGCGTCTACAAATCGCTCTATGCGAACTTCACACCCTATGTAGGGGCGGCGCTGATCTTCCTTGCGCTGACCATCCCCGCAACACGCTATGCCGATTACCTGATGAACAAACAGAACCGGGCGCGAACATGACGGCGAAGTTAAGTCTACGAGGTGTGTGCAAAAGGTTCGGCGACCATGAGGTTTGCAAAGGCATCGATCTTGATGTGGCCGAAGGGGAAATGGTTTGCCTGATCGGGGCGTCCGGTTCTGGTAAATCCACACTGCTACGCTGCATGAACCTGCTTGAGCCTGTCGACGACGGTACGATCTGGCTGGATGGCATAGATATATCGGAACCCGGGCTGGATCCTCAGCCCGTGCGCCAGCAGATTGGCATCGTGTTTCAAAGCTACAACCTGTTTCCCCATATGACGGCGGTTGAGAACGTGATGCTTGCGCCACGCCGCGTGCACGGCCTCAGCCGGGCAAATCTGCGCCCACAGGTCACACAGCTTTTTGCCCGCTTCGGGCTAGAAGACCGAATGCAGCACTATCCCGATCAGCTTTCAGGCGGACAGCAGCAGCGCGTAGCAATCATCCGAGCGTTGGCAATGCAGCCGCAGATCATGCTGTTTGACGAAATCACAAGCGCCTTGGACCCCGAACTTGTCGGCGAAGTGCTGGACGTACTGCGGGACCTGCATCAGCAGGGTATGACCATGGTGCTTGCGACCCATGAGATGGGATTTGCCCGAGAGCTGGCAGACAAGGTCTGTTTTCTGGACGCAGGTCGCATTCTGGAACAAGGCACACCCGACCAGCTGTTTTCCCAACCACGCGAGCCGCGCACCAAGGTCTTTCTGTCGCGCGTCCTCTGACCCTTTGCATCTTGAGCGCTGGGTGATCTCAGCGCGAATCGCAATGCCCGTTGCGAGACTTTAGGTGTTGAACAGAAAGTGCATCACATCGCCATCTTTGACGATGTAGCCCTTCCCCTCGGCCCGCATCTTGCCTGCTTCTTTGGCACCCTGTTCGCCATTCGCGGCAATGTAGTCGTCATAAGCAATGGTTTCGGCCCGGATGAAACCTTTTTCGAAATCGCCATGGATCACACCAGCAGCCTGCGGTGCGGCAGTGCCGGTGCGGATGGTCCAGGCGCGGGCCTCTTTCGGGCCAACGGTGAAATAGGTTTCCAGTTTCAGCAGGTCGTAGCCCGCGCGGATCAGACGGTCGAGGCCGGGCTCTTCCAGACCCATCTCCTCAAGGAACATCTGGGCCTCATCCTCTTCCAGCAGGCTGATCTCTTCCTCGATCTTGGCGCTGATGATGACATGGGAATTGCCCTGCGCCGCCGCCATTTCGGCGACCTTGGCCGAATATTCATTCCCTACGGCCGCTTCTTCTTCGGACACGTTACAGACATAAAGCACCGGCTTGGTGGTCAGCAGTTGCAGCATCTTCCAGGCCTTGGCGTCCTCGGCAGATACCTCGGCCAAACGCGCGGGCTTGCCGTTTTCCAACATCTCTTGCGCCTCGGCCAGCAAACGGTCTTGCTGCTGCGCCTCTTTGTCGTTGCCTTTCAACTTGCGCACCAGATTGGCGCGGCGCTTTTCGATGCTTTCCAGATCGGCCAGCATCAGTTCGGTCTCGATGGTGTCGGCATCGGCCACCGGGTCGACGCGACCGTCTACATGGGTCACATCACCATCTTCGAAACAGCGCAGCACATGGGCAATGGCGTCGGTCTCACGGATATTGGCCAAAAACTGATTACCCAGCCCTTCCCCCTTGGAGGCGCCCTTCACCAGGCCAGCAATATCCACAAAGGTCATGCGCGTCGGGATGATCTGTTTCGACGAGGCAATCGCCGCCAGCTTATCCAGACGATCATCAGGTACGGCCACATCACCAACATTGGGCTCAATCGTGCAAAACGGGAAATTCGCAGCTTGCGCCGCAGCTGTTTTGGTCAGCGCGTTGAACAGGGTCGACTTGCCCACATTCGGCAGACCCACGATTCCCATTTTAAAGCCCATGATGGCCTCCTGAAGCGATGTGACGGCGTCTTCTATGCACCTGAGTTGGAATGCGCAAGCAATAGCTCGGGCCCGCGAGACATGCGTCCCATAGGTCACATCACAAAACTGTTCCCCAATCGTGTTCTTGTACCGATTGAAAAATACGATTTAGGGTAGCCACTTAGCGCATGTAGACATAACAACTGAAGAATTTCGGCTATGAAGACTTTCCTTTTCGCGTCCTTGATTGCATTTGCCACCCCCGCAGTTGCGCAGGCCCAGACTGTGATCTTTGGGGCCGGCTATGCAGATTATTCTGACAGTGCGTCGGTGGATCAGGGCATTGTATCCCTTGAATATCAGCATCGCCCCTTCCATCAGGCAACCCGGTTCAGCGCGACCTGGGGTGCGGCCCTTTCGGTCGACGAAGACGGCGATACCCATATCGGCGCAGGCCTGGTCGGCATCTACAATCTGAATGACCGCTGGTTTCTCGAAGGCAGCGTGATGCCCGGCTATTACAACGAAGGCAACGATCTGAACGATCTGGGCGGCAATTTTCAGATCCGCAGCTTGCTGGGGCTAGGCTATACCTTAAATGGCGGGAACAAAGTGTCGGTGGCGATCACTCACAAATCCAATGCCAGCACAGAGGAATTCAACCCCGGCGTAAACGCGGTGCTCGTGCGGTATCATCTGGGCTTCTAAGCCGATCAGACCCGGGCGGGATTGATTTTCGGGCAAAGTTTCTGCACATCAGGTTCAAACCTGACTGCAAGGACACCTGATGACCCGTATCGACGCGAAGTTCGCCGCCCTGAAAGCCGAAGGCAAGAAAGCATTTGTTGCCTATATCATGGCGGGCGATCCCGACTATGACACTTCGCTCGAGGTGGTCAAAGGCCTGCCTGGTGCAGGCGTCGACGTGATCGAGCTGGGCCTGCCTTTCACCGACCCGATGGCGGATGGGCCCACCATTCAGGCCGCGGGTCAAAGGGCGCTGGATCAGGGCATGACGCTGAAGCGTACCCTCGACCTGGCCCGTAGCTTCCGCGAAACAGATCACACCACACCGATTGTTCTGATGGGCTACTACAATCCGATCTACAGCCACGGCGTCGATGCGTTTCTATCTGACGCCAAGGCCGCAGGGATCGATGGGCTGATCGTCGTGGACTTACCGCCGGAAGAAGATGACGAGCTTTGCCTGCCAGCGCAGGCTGCGGGCTTGAATTTCATCAGGCTCGCCACACCCACAACCGATGATAAACGCCTGCCTCGCGTTCTGCAGAACACCTCTGGCTTTGTCTACTATGTGTCGATTACCGGAATCACTGGCGCGGCTGAGGCTGAGGCCACAAACGTGGGCCCCGAGGTCGCGCGGATCAAATCCGCAACTGATCTGCCTGTGATCGTGGGTTTTGGAATCAACACACCCGAGAAATCGCGCGCCATCGCATCGGTCGCGGATGGAGCAGTCGTAGGCTCAGCCATCGTCAGCCAGATCGGTGCGGGCAAACCCGTGCTTGAAGTGCTGGAATTTGTAAAAACGCTGGCGGATGGTGCGCATTCCGTCTGACTTTCGTCACCAAGAACAAAACCGAAGCCGCAGTCAGCCCCTACTGACTGTGGTTTTTCGTTGTACGGGCATGTCCATCAACCGCAATTATCCAGCGTTGCGATCTTTGGTGCAAATTGGTAAAGAAAACAAACCAATCCTTCAAGGGCCGGACAAATGCCAGTCATCACCACCATCGACGACCTAAAACGTATCTACGAACGGCGCGTGCCGCGCATGTTCTATGACTACGCCGAAAGCGGCAGTTGGACTGAACAGACCTTTCGCGAAAACAGCTCGGATTTCGAGCAAATTCGCCTGCGCCAGCGGGTCGCTGTGGACATGGCCGGGCGTTCAACCGCGTCTCAGATGATCGGGCAGGATGTCGTGATGCCGGTTGCGCTTGCCCCGGTCGGTCTGACCGGAATGCAGCATGCCGATGGCGAGATGAAAGCGGCCAAGGCAGCCGAGGAATTCGGTGTCCCGTTTACGTTATCGACGATGTCCATCAATTCGATTGAAGATGTGGCAGAGTATACCAGCACACCCTTCTGGTTTCAGCTCTACACGATGAAGGACACCGACTACGTCAATCGGCTGATCCAGCGTGCAAAAGACGCCAAATGTTCGGCGCTGGTGATCACTCTGGACCTGCAGATCCTGGGTCAGCGGCACAAGGATCTGAAGAACGGATTGTCCGCCCCGCCAAAACTGACTGCCAAGACCATTGCAAACCTGATGACCAAATGGTCCTGGGGCATCGAGATGCTCCGTGCCCAAAGGCGTGAGTTCGGAAATATCGTCGGCCATGTCGAAGGAATCTCGGACGCCTCCTCACTGGGCGCTTGGACAGCTGAACAATTCGACCCCAGCCTGGATTGGTCAAAGGTTGAAAAGCTGATGGAACAATGGGGCGGCAAGGTGATCCTCAAAGGCATTCTGGATGCCGAAGATGCAAAAATGGCCGCCAAGCTGGGGGCGGACGCTATCGTTGTCTCGAATCACGGCGGCCGCCAATTAGACGGCGCGCTCAGTTCAATCCGGATGCTGCCCGAGATCATGGATGCCGTTGGCAGCGACATCGAAGTCCATCTGGACAGTGGCATCCGATCCGGCCAAGACGTTCTCAAGGCATTGGCGTTGGGCGCTAAAGGCACCTATATCGGGCGCGCTTTTGTCTACGGGCTGGGCGCAATGGGTCAAAAGGGTGTGACGACAGCGCTCGATGTCATTCAGAAAGAACTTGATACGACCATGGCCTTGTGCGGAGAGCGCAACGTTTCGGATTTGGGTCGGCACAATCTGCTGGTGCCTCAAGACTTTGGTGGCCGCTGGCAAAACTGACGAGTCAGAAGGCGCTCTGCCCCCGTCGCCCTTACTGGGCGCCTCCCCCGGGATATTTATAGCCAGATGAAGTCTGGATTCTTCATTCACCTGGCTAAAAAATATCCCGGAGCGCGAGGCAGAGCCTCGCAAGAAAACAGAGGCTGCAAAAACCCCTTTCCAAAGCACTTGAATCAAGCTAAGGACGCGGCTTCACGCGGGCATACAGCCTTGGAGGATGTCCGCCCTAACATTGGAGAATTATCATGGCTGGGGAGATTCCTGATCTCGTAGCTCTGGAACGGACGGGGACAGGCAAGGGCGCCGCTCGTCAGGCACGCCGCGACGGCATGGTTCCGGGCATTGTGTTTGGTGGCGATAAAGAGCCGCTGCCGATTCAGATCCCGTTCAACGAACTGTTTAAACGCCTGAAGGCTGGCCGGTTCAAGTCGACCCTTTGGAACCTGAAGGTTGACGGTCACGAAGACGTCCGCGTCATTTGCCGCGATGTTCAGCGTGACGTCGTCAAAGACCTGCCGACCCATCTGGACCTGATGCGCCTGCGCCGGACCACCAAGATCGCGCTGTTCATCCCCGTTGAGTTTATCAACGAAGAAGTAGCCCCCGGCATCAAGAAGGGCGGCGTTCTGACTGTTGTTCGCCCCGAAGTTGAACTGATGTGCACCGCCGGTGACATCCCAGAAAAGATCACCGTTGATCTGACCGGGATGGAGATCAATGACGTGGCAACCATTTCCTCGGTTGAATTGCCGGCTGGTACCAAGCCGACCATCGACCGGGACTTCGTGATCGCCAATGTATCAGCGCCGACCGGACTGTCGACCAGCGACGATGAGGAAGAAGGCGAAGAAGTGGCCGCTGACGAAGTAGAAGTCGTCGGCCAGGAAGAAGCTGAAGAGTAAACCCGGGCCCAAGAGTTCGGACTTGAAACGGGGCCCTTTGCGGGCCCCGTTTTCTTTTGGTCGGGCTGGAAACACGTGCAATTCCGTGCCATCAACCCATAGCGCTGCACAAGGAAGAGAAAATGAAACTGTTTGTCGGATTGGGGAACCCGGGCTCAAAATACGCCCGCAACCGACACAATATAGGTTTCATGGCTTTGGATCGGATTGCCGAAGATCATGGCTTTGGTCCTTGGAAATCAAAGTTCCAGGGTGAGATCGCCGAAGGACGTTTGGGTACAGAGAAGGTTCTACTGCTAAAGCCGCAAACGTTCATGAACCGTTCAGGCCAATCGGTTGGCGAAGCAATGCGGTTCTACAAACTTGAGTCTACGGATGTGACCGTCTTTCACGATGAGCTGGATCTGGCCCCGGGCAAAGTCCGGGTCAAAGCGGGCGGCGGCCATGCGGGTCACAACGGATTGCGGTCGATCCACGACCACATCGGGGCGGCCTATGACCGGGTGCGCCTGGGCATCGGGCATCCTGGCCGCAAGGAAATGGTATCGCCTTACGTCCTATCAGATTTTGCCAAAGCCGAGGGCGACTGGCTGGACAATGTACTGCGCGGTGTCTCAGACGGGGCTGAACACCTGACAAAGGACGAGGGTGGCAAATTCATGAACGCCGTTGCGCTGCGTACCGCACCGGCACGATCCTCGAAGTCGTCTCCGGCCGACAACCCCACATCTAAGCCCACTGAAAAACCCGAACCAACTGCAGATGACCGGACGGCCATGCAAAAGCTGCTGGATAAATTCAAATAGTCCTGATCGCGCTTTCCGTTACGTCTTGATTGCGCAATGCGCCCTGCAACGCTCCTATGTAACCGAAACAGGGAGGGTTGCATGAGAACTGTGATCAAATGGCTGCTGCGCATCACTTTGGCCTTGGTGCTGGCTGCAATTGTGGTTGGGGTCTGGAAGCGTGAAGAGATTAAGCGCTTGATGGCCGTAAACTCTTTGTTTTCCGAAGAGAAGATCGTTCACAACTTCTCGCACATGGATGAGGCGTTTCTGACCGCCCCCCTGCCCCGTGGAAACGGACCAACTTGGGAATTGCCCTATGGGGCTGGCTTTGACCTTCCCGACGGCACAGATGAATGGGTCGATGAACGCGCCGTGACCTCTCTGCTGGTCATGCAAAACGGTGAGGTTCGGTTTGAAGAGTACTATCTGGGCACCGGCGCAGATGACCGGCGGATATCTTGGTCAGTTGCAAAAAGCTATCTGTCGGCCTTGTTCGGCATCTTGCTGAGCGAAGGCGTGATCACCTCGCTGGACGATCCTGTTGTGCAATACGCCCCGCAGCTGAAGGGCAGCGCCTATGACGGCGCAACGATCCGGAATGTGCTGAACATGGCCAGCGGTGTAACCTTTGACGAAGACTACCTAGATCCCAATTCAGACATCAACCGCATGGGCCGTATCGTAGCGCTCGGTGGGGAACTGGATGATTTTGCCGCGTCGCTCAATGAGAGTTTCGCCCCTCCGGGGGAAACCTATCAATATGTTTCGATCGATACGCATGTGTTGGGCATGGTGATCCGAGGGGCCACCGGGCGCAGTGTTACCGACCTGCTGACCGAAAAGATCATTCAGCCCTTGGGCCTAGAGCATGACGGCTACTACGTGACTGACGGCGCTGGCGTGGCCTTTGTCCTTGGTGGGTTGAACTTCACCACACGTGACTTCGCCCGTTTTGGACAGATGATCTTGCAAAACGGCGTACACAATGGGCAACAGCTTGTTCCGGCGGACTGGATCGCCGTATCTACAGCGGCATCATCACCAACCAAACCGGGCAAAATCGGCTATGGCTACCAATGGTGGATCCCTGTTGGTGCCGAAGACGGTGAATTCATGGCGCGGGGCGTTTACGGGCAATACATCTATTTTGACCAAGCCCGCGACGTTCTGATCGTCACGACCGGCGCAGATCGGCGATTCCGCGATCCGGGCGTCAGCGAAGAAAATATTGAAATGTTTCGCAGCATCGCCCGAAGCCTGTAAGGTGGCCATATGCAGAAACAAGACAGCGTCAATGTTCTGGGGGGCGTTCTGGCCCCCTGTTCACGCGATCCTCTGACCGGGTTTTTCCGGGACGGGGCTTGCAACACATGCCCCGAAGATCAGGGCAGCCACACGGTCTGCGCCGTCATGACGGCTGAATTCCTGGCCTATTCCAAATATGTAGGCAATGATCTCAGCACGCCGCGCCCCGAGTTTGATTTCCCGGGCCTTAACCCCGGTGACAGCTGGTGCCTTTGTGCAAGTCGTTTCCTGCAGGCCTATGACGAAGGCTGTGCCCCGATGGTGCATCTTGAAGCAACACACAAACGAGCGTTGGAGATCGTTCCGCTCAAGGTATTGGAAGCCAAGCGCGCTGACTAAGGTCGTTATATCGCCACTGCGCGATATCCACGGGATGTACGCGAAGGCGGGCCGGTTGGAAAACCGTGCTCAGCCTCCAACCCCCAACCTGATTGTGCCAGCATTTTTGCAACCACATCCGGACGATAGGTCCGGTGGCGCCACTGCAGCCATATGATCGCATTGCACCAATGCGGTTTGCTTACGACCAGCCACAGCCTCGCCCCCGGTGCAGCCAACTCGCGCATTTGACGCAGTGCATCGATCGGATCAGTACAGTGTTCCAGAACATGCGCCGCCAGGATACAATCATAGGGCTGAACGGCCTTGAACTCTGACAGCCAGTTTCTCACGATCGCTGCATCAATTCCGCGCCGGGCAAGGGCGCCTTTTGCCCGAAACAACATGCTCTCTGACGGCTCAAGCAAGGTGACCGAACCGTGCGGTTGAACAACGGCACGCGCCTCGGCAAAGGCACCGGTTCCGCACCCAACGTCCAACGCATTGTCGCCTAGATTGGCCGCCGGGTCCGCCGATAGAAACCCGAGATAGGCGTCAAAATAGCCCAGCAACCGCATCTTGTCTGCCCATCCGGGCGCCGCGGCATCATACTTCTGACCAAGCTGTTCGGACTTGATGGATTGAGACGGGTCGCGCATGGGCGCAACCTGACACAATTCAATCGAGTCTCATAGCTCGAAGGCTAGTCTGCCGAGCGGCCTTCGGTATCCGACATATCAAAGTTCAGATACTTGGCGACTGTCTGTACGTCCTTGTCCCCTCGCCCACACATGTTCATGCAGATCAGGTGATCTTTGGGCAGGTCGGGCGCGATCTTCATGACATGGGCCAGAGCGTGGCTGGGCTCCAGCGCTGGGATGATGCCTTCGGTGGCACAGCACAACTGGAACGCATCTAGCGCTTCTTTGTCTGTGATAGCGACATAGTTTGCACGACCGATATCGTTCAGCCATGAATGCTCAGGCCCGATGCCGGGATAGTCCAAACCGGCCGAGATCGAATAGCCTTCCAGAATTTGGCCATCCTCATCCTGCAACAGATAGGTCCGGTTGCCGTGCAGCACGCCAGGGCGACCACCGGTGAGCGAGGCGCAATGTTCCATTTTTTCGTTAACGCCCTTACCACCGGCCTCAACGCCGATGATGTTTACTTCCTTATCGTCAAGGAACGGGTAGAACAGGCCCATCGCATTCGATCCACCGCCAATGGCTGCAATGATCGTATCGGGCAGGCGGCCTTCGGCCTTCATCATCTGCTCTTTGGCTTCCTTGCCGATGATCGACTGGAAGTCGCGGACCATTGCCGGGTATGGGTGGGGACCTGCTACTGTGCCGATGCAGTAGAACGTGTCACGCACATTGGTCACCCAATCGCGCAACGCGTCGTTCATGGCGTCTTTCAGCGTACCACGGCCTGAGGTCACGGGAATCACCTCGGCCCCCAGCAGACGCATACGAAACACGTTCGGGGCCTGCCGCTGTACGTCATGGGCACCCATGTAGACGATGCATTTCAGGCCGAATTTGGCGCAGACGGTGGCGGTGGCCACCCCGTGCTGCCCGGCCCCTGTTTCCGCGATGATCCGGGTCTTGCCCATGCGCCGCGCCAGAATAATCTGGCCCAACACGTTGTTGATCTTGTGCGCGCCTGTGTGGTTCAGTTCATCGCGTTTGAGGTAAATTTTCGCCCCGCCCAGATGTTCTGTCAGGCGTTCGGCATAATACAGAGGCGACGGGCGGCCCACATAGTTCGCCCACAGGTCGTCCATCTCGGCCCAGAAAGTCGGATCATCCTTGGCTTTGTCATATTCCTCTTCCAGCGACAGGATCAGCGGCATCAGCGTTTCGCTGACAAAACGCCCGCCGAAGATGCCAAAGCGGCCCTGTTCATCCGGGCCGGACATGAAGGAATTGAAAAGATCGTTGGCCATGGGTGTCTCCCTCGTCGTACCTGGTGTTCATAGGAGGTAGCAGCAGGATTTGCCATGACAAAACGTGTTACGGATTATCGAGTCGCTTCGATAAACGCCTTGATGAGTCCCGCATCCTTGACACCCGGCGCGCTTTCCACACCTGAGGCGACATCAACCTGCCGTGCCCCGGTCATACGAATCGCTTCACCAACATTTTCCGGGGTTAACCCACCGGCCAGCATCCAAGGTCTACGCCAGTATTTGCGCCCGGCCAGCAGGCGCCAGTCAAACGCCAAACCATTACCGCCCGGCAAAATAGCATTCTTAGGAGCTTTCGCGTCGATCAGTAGCTGATCGGCGACCTCGCCATAGATATCAATTGCGGCCAAGTCCCCAGCATCAGAAACACCGATGACCTTTATGACGGGCAAGCCATAGCGATCCTTGACCTCTTGCACCCGCTCGACCGTCTCGGCTCCGTGCAATTGCAACATGTCGAAAGGCGCAGTTTGCGTGATGCTGTCGAGCAATTCATCCGTGGCGTTCACAACCAACGCGACCTTAGCGACACCAGCGGGGATATCGGTCACCAACCCGGCGGCCTGTTCGGGGGAAACATATCGTGGTGATTTTGGGAAAAAGTTGAACCCTAAGTACCGCGCACCCGCATCAACCGCAGCGCGCACGTGATCAGGTACCGTCAGGCCGCAGATTTTGACGGATACATCAGACATGACGCTGGCTCAGCTCGCCTCGTCCAGAATAGCCAGAACTTCGTCTTTGTCTTCGTTCTGTTTGTTCTTGAGCTTCTTGACCTCACGCTCAAGCTTGCGCACTTCGCTTTTCTTGACCGAGGCGTCCTTGCGATGTTTGTGCTCGCGCAGCCATTCCCACAGAAACCCGATGACCAGCCCTGCCACGACACCGCCCAAAACGACGATGAATAGCGGCAATGAGGTGGACAGGTTGAAGCCAAGCAGTTCTGCCAAGGCGTCAGGCATCAGCTTCAGCTCGACCGAGCCGACATTGGCCAGTGAAATCGAGATCAGAACGATCCCCAAACTGGCCAGAAAAGCATATCGAAGGTAGCGCATCATGAGGTCAGGCTTTACCGTTCAATCGATCCCTTAGCAACTTGCCGGTTTTGAAAAACGGAACTGATTTTTCTTCGACCTGAACCGTCTCGCCGGTTCTTGGATTACGGCCCACACGAGCGTCACGCTTTTTCACCGAAAACGCACCAAAGCCGCGCAGTTCGACACGGTCACCGCGCGACATCGCATCGGTGACTTCTTCAAATACGGTATTCACGATCCGCTCGACATCACGCTGGTAGAGATGTGGGTTTTCATCGGCAATCTTCTGAATCAATTCTGAACGGATCATTCGCGTTACCCTCCCAGGCGGCCAATATGTCAGGTCTATTGTTCTGACAGTATAGGGAAAAAGCCGGATCAGGGGAAAGCAAACTATAGGCGCAGGTGCCCGAATTTGGCACAGACTCACGCGATTTTTTGCCAGTTCACCCGCTTTGCACACCTAATGCGCGAGCGATCAGCCGGATAGATCGAAGAATCGGAACGTATTGATTCGCAACAAAAACGGCCCCGCGCAGGTGCGCGGGGCCGGTCATCTTGTTCAAGCTTGCGCCCCGGATCAGTCGCCGGATTTCAGCGCTGCACCCAGGATATCGCCCAGCGATGCGCCCGAGTCGGAGGAACCGTACTGTTCCACGGCCTCTTTCTCTTCGGCGATCTCGCGTGCCTTGATCGACAGGCCCAGACGGCGGGTCTTGCTGTCGACATTGGTGACGCGAACGTCGATCTTGTCACCGACCGAGAAACGCTCGGGGCGCTGTTCGGCACGGTCACGAGACAGATCGGAACGGCGGATAAAGGATTTCATACCTTCGTACTCGACCTCGATGCCGCCATCTTCGATAGCGGTCACGTTCACGGTCACGATCGAGCCACGCTTCACGCCGCCCACGGCTTCGGCGAACTTGTCACCGCCCAAGGCCTTGATCGACAGCGAGATACGCTCTTTCTCGACATCAACTTCCGATACGACAGCCTGTACCACATCGTTCTTATGATAGTTCTGGATCGCGTCCTCGCCACGCTCGTCCCAGCTGAGGTCGCTGAGGTGAACCATGCCGTCGATGTCGCCTTCGAGGCCAATGAACAGACCGAATTCGGTGATGTTCTTGACTTCGCCTTCGACCTCGGTGCCCTCGGGGTGTGTTTCTGCAAACACTTCCCATGGGTTGCGCTGAGTCTGCTTCAGGCCCAGAGACACGCGACGCTTGGCGCCGTCGATTTCCAGAACCATGACGTCGACTTCCTGGCTGGTCGAAACGATCTTGCCGGGGTGGACGTTTTTCTTGGTCCAGGACATCTCGGACACGTGCACCAGACCTTCGACACCGGCTTCCAGCTCGACGAACGCGCCGTAGTCGGTGATGTTGGTGACGCGACCCTGATGAACCGAGCCCAGCGGGTACTTCGCAGCAACCAAATCCCACGGATCTTCCTGCAGCTGCTTCATGCCCAGGCTGATGCGGTGGGTCTCTTTGTTGATCTTGATGACCTGAACCTTGATGGTTTCGCCGATCGTCAGGATCTCGGACGGATGGTTCACACGGCGCCATGCCATGTCGGTGACGTGCAGCAAGCCGTCTACGCCGCCCAGGTCAACAAATGCACCGTATTCGGTGATGTTTTTGACAACACCCTCGACGGTCTGACCTTCGGACAGGTTGCCGATGACTTCGGCACGCTGTTCGGCACGCGATTCTTCCAGGATAGCGCGACGCGACACAACGATGTTGCCACGGCGGCGGTCCATTTTCAGAATCTGGAACGGCTGCTTCAGACCCATCAGAGGGCCAGCGTCGCGCACGGGGCGAACATCAACCTGCGAACCGGGCAGGAACGCAACTGCGCCACCCAGATCGACGGTGAAGCCACCTTTGACACGACCAAAGATAGCACCCTCGACGCGCTGGTCGTCGGCATATGCTTTTTCCAGACGGTCCCATGCCTCTTCACGGCGGGCCATCTCGCGCGAGATGACGGCTTCGCCACGGGCGTTTTCTGCGGCGCGCAGGTAAACTTCGACCTCGTCACCTACAGCGATTTCAGGGGCTTCGCCGGGATTTGCGAATTCTTTCAGATCAACGCGGCCTTCCATTTTGTAGCCTACGTCGATGATGGCTTGGCCGGCTTCAATCGCCAGAACCTTACCTTTGACAACAGAACCCTCTTCGGGTGTGTCCATTTCGAAGCTTTCGTTCAGGAGGGCTTCGAATTCCTCCATAGATGTATCAGCCATGTGGCGTCGTTTTCCTTTACAGTACGTTTTTGCTGGCCGAGCGGTTGTCTCCGCCGGTCTTGTTTCATGATGTCGTCGGGCGTGATCCGGTGCGCCCCTGAGCAAACAAACACAAAGGGCCGAGTTAACCCGGCCCTGCTCAGAAACGTCATCCGGGCGTTGACCGCCCATGTATCGACAGCGCGCGTATAGGCGGATTTCAGTGCGGACGCAAGGGCAAAGCCCATATTTTCATGGCTCAGGCGAATCCGGGCATCCTTGTCCAGTCAGCCGGGTTGGGTCCAGACTTTCGAATCCTTTTGCAGCATCGCCTGCTCGACCGCGTTCAACCGTCCAATCGCAGCTACTGGGTCTTTGGCACCGTCAATTCGGTTCCAGATTTTCAGGGCCGAACTTGGGCTCCACGGCAGACAGGCCTGTGCCAGCCAGCGCCGTAACGGTTGCGGCAAGTTATCATAAGTCTGCATAGGCGACGCCTGTCGGCGACGCCGTTTCAAATCACTCCGCAGATTGCGGTCTGCTCCGGGTCGGTATTGGGGTCTCGGTTGCCTCATGACGTGATGATATTACATTTCTCATCACAGGCTGCAACACGGATTGATCACCTTACCAACGCGGGGCGTAGGGCACCTGGTGCTTATAGCACTGGTGCTTGACAGTTGTCCCCTGACACCCGCTGCTGGCGCCTAGAACAGCTGCAAATCCTTGCTGCCACTTTGAATTTCGGCGAGATTCGGCATGTTCTGGATCGCCACAGGCGCGGGCACCTGCCCCGGCATTGCCACCGTCGGCGCGGCGATTGCCTTGTCAAAGGCGGGTTTATCCAGTTCTCCCCGAATATCGCGCAACAGAGTTTTGTGATCCGGCATGGTGCGCAGAATCTGCGCAAGGTCCACCTTGGCCCCCTTCCACCATTGGAACCAGATCGGTTTCTTCAACGGACGTATCCGATCGCGTATCCCCACACCATAGCCTGTGTCATAGACCTGCTTGCCCAACAGAACCGTCTGATAGACGCGGAAATTGAACAGGGTTGCGAACTCGATATCGTGCTCCATTGGCAGGCGGTGCTGCCACAACTCCAGGTTCTCGGCTAAACGATCCGGTATCTTCATCTCGGTGCGCGCATCAATCCAATACTGATCATCCGTGCGATTTCCCAAGCGGTAATGTAAGCAGATGAAGTCCAGAACCTCATCATACAGCTTGTTCATCTGGCGATTATATCGTGCCCGCAACGAAGGTTCGATATCGCGCGTGGGCAGATGCTCGGCAAACCATCGGATGGCGTGGTCAATCATATGGATCGCGGTGCTTTCGAGCGGTTCGATAAACCCGCCGGACAGACCAATGGCCAGACAATTCTTAACCCAGGCATTGCGCACACGCCCGATGCGCATTGGGATAACGCGCGGGGTCGCCCCTTTGCCGCTGTCGCCCAGCCATTCCAGATACTCATCCGCCGCCTGATCATCAGTCCGATGCGCCGATGAGAACACATAGCCCGTGCCGACCCGATTGTAGAGCGGCACGCGCCATGTCCAGCCCGCGCCCAGTGCGGTCGACCGCGTGACGCTTTCGATCTTTTCCGGATCGGGATGTTCGATCTGTAACGCCATGGCGCGGTCATTCGGCAAATAGTCCGAATAATCCATAAAAGGCTCACCCAGCGCCTGGTTGATGATCAATCCCCGGAATCCGGTACAGTCGATGACCATCTCGATGTCGTGCCGCCCTTTGCGTTCCAACATCAGGTGGTTGACATTGCCCTGCTCGTCCAGCTCGACCGACTGCACCTCATCCTGAATGTGCTCCACACCACGCTTGGTGCAAACCCGTGTGAGCATGCCCGCAAACTTTACCGCATCAAGATGATACGCATAGCCAAAGCGCTGCTCAAACTCAGGTGCACCCAAAGGCCGCGCACCTTTGCACAGGCGGGCCAGATCATCATGAGGCGCGATTGACTGCGTGAAATCACGATCCCCATTGCCGAACCGCAGAAAGTATTCCGCGGCCTCGAGCCCTTCCAGCAACTGCCCATGGGCAAAGGGGTTCACATAGTCGATACGGTTTCCCTTGGCATCCTTATTCCAGTTGCAAAACTTCACGCCCAGCTTGAACGAAGCGTTGGTTTCACGAAAGAAATCCCGCTCGGAGATCCCCGCCTGGCGCAATGTGACCGGCATGCGCGGCACCGTCGCCTCGCCCACGCCGACGGTCGATATATTCGGGCTTTCGATCAGGCAGATACGCGGACGATCCTTGGTTGCGGAGGTGCGTGAAAACACCATGTCCAGGATCAGCGCAGTCATCCAACCCGCCGTACCACCACCGACGATGGTGATCTTACTCAAACGATTATTCATATTTTCTGTCCCTGTTGGCTTTTGGGATTTTGTAACCGCCTCCCCATTTTTTGAGGTTGTTTGGCGGCTTTCCCATTTAGCTTGCAGGAGATTATAGCAGCTTTCCTGCATCCAGCTAGGGTCTTTGGGATGGGGCCATCAAAGAGGATGGGGGATCGCCAATTGCCTTCAGATTTCTTCGCCCTTCTTCAACAGCTCTTCAAGCAACTCGCGCTGCAAGTCATGACTGTCGCCGCCACCGAACTCGGCCGCACCACCTGTGTACAGAGTGCCGTAGGTGATTGCGATGTTCACAGTCTGGGCCAGACCTGAAATCAACTGATCCTTGTCCAACCGGGACAAGGGATGGATGAACGCCGCCCAGAGTGTGCCGTTGGCAATGGCGTAGCGGGCATCCAACGTGCTGTCGAAGTTTGCCTGCATCATGCGCTGCAGGTCTGCGGGCGACAAATCTTCGGCGCTGCCAATCGCAACCAAAGCCCGCATCCGATCCAATGTCGTATCGGTGACAACCAGCACTGTCTGTTCTGATATCGTCAGCTGAAATCCCGATCCAAACGGCTGGGCCTCGGGGTCGAGAGCAAAGAGGATCTTGCCCAGACGCTCATATGTCATCGCAGGTTCGACATCTGGCTGCTCGGGCTGCGCCTCCTGCGCCATCAGGCTTCCGGCGGCGAGGAAGAAAATCAGGGCTAGTCGGATCATGGCGTCTCTCCTGCTGGCATAGAGTGAACATATGGCCAGATGTTTCGCATGACCAAACAAAGCTTGGTGAACAGCTCAAGCCTGCAATCCGACAAGTTGTACGATCTGCAAGTATTCGCGACCTATCTGCGATTAAACGTCCGACCACCCTCGCCTAGCTATGTTTCATCGGTCACCACAGTGATCGACCTGAACCCAAAGCAACAAGGAAACGCACAATGAAAACTCAATTTTTGACCGCCCTCGCGGCTGCCGTTGCCCTGACCACACCGGCCTTTGCCGCGGATGAAATCAACGTCTCGAACGGCATCTCAGCCGCAGGTGCGCCGCTGGCTGCCCACGGCGTTGATCTGGTCGCGCTGGTCAATAACGGCAACCCCGTCGAAGGCTTCGCGACCCATACAGCAACCTATGATGGCGCATCATACTATTTTACCACCGCCGCAAACCTCGAAGCATTCGAGGCGAACCCGACGGCGTATCTGCCTCAACACGGCGGTTTCTGTTCGTTTGGCGTATCGGTCGGCAAGAAGTTCGATGGCGATCCGGATCAATACCTGATTGCCGATGGCAAGCTGTACCTGTTCTTGAATGCTGATACCCGCGCCGCCTTTTTGAAGGATGTTGCTGGCACCGCAAAAACGGCGGACGATCAGTGGGCCAACATTCAAAGCATCGCAGTTGGCGATCTGTAAACTGCACCTTGCTGCCCGCGGCTTTAGTCAGCTGCGGGCAGTTTCGCGTTGACCGCGGCCAAGGCTTGGTTCAAAGCGGCCTCGATGCTCAGATCTGTAGTATCCAACATCACGGCATCTTCGGCTGGTTTCATCGGCGCTGTACTGCGCTCTGCGTCTCGCGCATCGCGTTCTTTCACATCCGCCAGAACCTGATCACGCGTCAGGTCAGAGCCTTTGGCTTGCAGCTCAAGAAACCGACGCTCGGCCCGAACCTCAGCACTTGCGGTGACGAACAGTTTCACCTCGGCATGCGGGCAAATCACAGTCCCAACGTCCCGCCCATCCAGGACCGCCCCGCCTGCCCGCCGGGCAAAAGCGCGTTGAAAATCGACAAGTGCGGCGCGCACTTCAGGGATCACAGCGACTTTTGACGCTGCCTGCGCTATCTCAGCCGTGCGCAGCTCGCACTGATCTAAATCCTCGGCCGTCAATGTCTGTGCGGCTTCCACCGGATCCACACCCAGCAAAGTCCGCCGCCCGACCGCGCGGTAGAGCAGTCCCGTATCCAAATGCGCAAACCCAAAGTGCGCCGCAGCGGCCTTTGAGATGGTGCCCTTTCCTGCTGCTGCCGGGCCATCAATCGCGACAGTGAAGCTGTAGGTCATCGCCCGGCTCACTGGTTATTTCTGACAAGTCGCGCCCCAAGGCCGGCCATCAGAGGTTCGAATATCGGGAAAGAGGTTGCGATTGGGCTGGCGTCATCAACTGTCACAGGGGTCTTAGCACCCATTCCGAGGATCATAAAGGACATCGCTATGCGGTGATCCAGAAAGCTCTCGCAGGTTTTGCCACCGGGCACGTTACCGATGCCCAACCCTTCAACCGACCACCAATCATCGCCGTCTTCCACAGTGACGCCATTCGCGCGCAAGCCGCGGGCCATTGCGTCGATCCGGTCGCTTTCCTTCACGCGCAGCTCTTTCACGCCGCCCATCATCGTGGTGCCGGTCGCATTGGCGGCCACGACGGACAGAACCGGATATTCATCGATCATCGAGGCGGCGCGTTCCGGTGGCACCTCGATCCCGGTCATGTTGGGCGAATATTTCGCGCGCAGGTCGGCAACGGGCTCGCCGCCTTCTTCGCGCTCGTTCTCATAAGTCAGATCAGCCCCCATCTCGCGCAGCGTGGTGAACAGACCCGCACGGGTTGGGTTCAAACCAATACCAGGCACCAGTACATCCGAGCCGGGCGTGATCAGCGCCGCACAAACCGGGAAAGCCGCGCTGGACGGGTCGCGCGGCACGGCAATGACCTGCGGTTTCAGCTCGGGGCGACCGGTCAGAGTGATCACCCGCCCCTCATCCGTATCCTCAACTGTGATTTCGGCCCCGAAACCCGCCAGCATCCGTTCGGAGTGGTCGCGGGTGGGTTCTTTCTCAATCACCACAGTTTTGCCGGGCGCATTCAACCCGGCCAGCAGCACAGCCGATTTGACCTGCGCCGAAGGGACCGGCACTTCGTAGCGCACCGGAACAGGCTCAGCCGCGCCCACAATTGTCATCGGCAAGCGCCCACCCGAACGGCCCACAGATTGCGTGCCAAACAAGGCAAGCGGATCAGTAACTCGCGCCATTGGGCGTTTGTTCAGGCTCGCATCCCCTGTGAACGTGGCGGAGATCGGACAGGTTGCCATGGCGCCCATGATCAGCCGCACACCGGTGCCCGAGTTGCCGCAATCGATCACCTGATCGGGTTCTGCAAAGCCACCTACGCCAACCCCATGAACCGACCATTCGCCGCCACCGTGGTCTGTTACCTCGGCCCCAAAGGCGCGCATCGCCTTGGCGGTGTCCAGAACATCCTCACCTTCCAGCAGGCCGGTGATCCGCGTCTCGCCCACAGCCATCGCACCCAGGATCAAAGACCGATGCGAGATCGACTTGTCGCCGGGAACCTCGGCCGTGCCTTGCAGCGGGCCGCAGGGATGCGAGGTCATCGGGATGGGCGTGCCGTGTCCGGACATGGGAGCTCCTGTTTTCGCTATCAATCCTCAGGCCGATTAGCGAATTGGGCGCGCAGGGTCCAGCGCCAAAGCCCCAGGTTGCAGGCTTGTTCCTTCGATTCTGTGCAAAACACCTGATTTGAGGTATACTGAAGCCATTCATCTTAAGTGATTTACTTTATCTATCAAAGCTCAGGATTTTAGTATGAACAGAGCACCAAACATGTTGGAGCGTGGGCCAACTCAGCTTTTCCACCCTGCTGATCCCACGCGCACAGAAAGCAAACTGGTACAAAGGCTGGCGTTTCTGGTCGGATTGGTCGCCTTTGGGCTGCCCATAATTCTGGCAGCCGGGTCCAACTTCGGCGGAAGCTGTTTCCGCGACAGCATCAGCCATTTCTACTATGCACAGTTTCTTGGCACGGTCTTCGTTGGGCTGCTGTATTTCATTGGCGGCTTTCTGATCGCCTATACCGGAGATACGTTTTTCGAAGACACGCTGAGCAGCGTTGCAGGTGCTGGCGCATTCATCGTCGCCTCAATACCAACATTGGGCATCGGGTGCGAGGATCGGGAAACTTTTCTGTCCCGCGTCTTTGTTGAAGTGACCAGCGGCCCGCCGATCACAGTTGCAGAGGCACCGTATCAAGGGTTTTTCAACCTGTTCAGTAGCGCCAGCAACTGGCATCTGATCGCGGCTGGCATCTTGTTTATTTATCTTGGCCTATACTGCCTGATCGTACTCAAGCGTGTGGTCCCGGAACGGCATGAAAAAAACGGTGTTCTGATCGAAAGCAAGCGCAAGCGGAACCGGCTGTACACAATCTGCGGGATCACTATTCTGGCCTGCGTCGCAGCGCTCTATGTCAAAGACAAGTTTGGAACAGACTTCGTTGACTGGTGGAACAGCCTGAACCTGACCTTCTTTGTTGAAGCCATAGCGCTGTGGGCCTTTGGGGTCGCATGGTTCGCCAAGGGACGTACCTTCCCGAAGCTGAACGACACCTAGCCCAACCGACGGAATGTTAGATAGTGCGGGGTCCTGCCTTCGCGCAGGGCCTTTTGCTCATATCGGGTTGAAATCCAATCAGACCATGGCTCGCGCCAATCCGCGGGCCGTTCCGCCAGCCATTCGAAGCCAGCGCGCGGAACCTCTTCCAGAGTTTGACGCACATAGTCGGGGATGTCAGTCGCGACCCGAAAGATCGACCCCGGCTTGAGCGCCCGCGCTAGAGGTTCGAGATGCTCGGGCGTAACAAAGCGACGGCGATGATGCCGTGTCTTGGGCCATGGATCAGGGTAAAGCAGGAAAGCGCGCGAGATGCTGGCCACGGGTAACACATCAAACAGGTCGCGCGCATCGCCGGGATGAACGGCCAGATTTTCAACGCCTGCCTTTCGGATTTTCCCCAGCAACATTGCAACGCCGTTGATGTAAGGCTCAGCTCCAATGATCCCGATGTCAGGGTTGGATGCGGCCTGATGCACCAGATGCTCGCCACCGCCAAAGCCGACCTCAAGCCAGACATCCTTGCCCCCGAACAGGGCATTCAAGTCCAACGGCTTACGTTCCGGGTTTGTATTCCAGCCCACATCCCCCGGCGACAACGCATCAAGGTCTTCGTTCAGATACGTCTTCTGGCTTTGCTTCAGGGTCTTGCCCTTGAAGCGACCATAAAAGTTTCTACGGGGGCGTTGGGGTGTCTGGGTGCTCATGGCCGTGCCCATACTGTGCAGTCAGCACCGGAGCAAGGGGCACGTGCTTCGGTTTGCTCACCCATGCCCCTTGTTGGATTTTCAATCGATAGAGCGCGCCCGTAAGGGCGCACCTTTGGATCAAGATCGTCAGATCGCCTTTTTCAAAGCGTCAGCTAGATCAGCGCGTTCCCAGCTAAAACCGCCATCCGCATCCGGTTCGCGACCAAAATGGCCGTAAGCAGCAGTGCGCTGGTAAATCGGCTTGTTCAGCTGCAGATGTTCGCGAATGCCGCGTGGGGTCAAATCCATGACTTGGCCAACCGCCTTTTCAATCTGAGCATCCGCAATCTGGCCGGTTCCATGGGTGTCTGCATAGATCGACAGCGGTTTGGAGACGCCAATCGCATAGCTCAGCTGGATGGTGCAGCGTTCGGCCATACCGGCAGCGACCACGTTCTTGGCCAGATAGCGCGCAGCATAGGCGGCTGAACGGTCCACCTTGGTTGGATCTTTGCCCGAGAATGCACCACCACCATGGGGCGCAGCACCGCCATAGGTATCCACTATGATCTTACGACCAGTGAGACCAGCATCCCCATCGGGGCCACCAATGACGAATTTGCCGGTCGGGTTTACGTGCCACTCGGTCTCAGCCGACAGCCAACCATCAGGCAGAGTTTCGGTGATATAGGGCTCGACGATGGCGCGGATGTCATCGGAGCTCAGCGCTTCATCGAGATGCTGGGTCGACAGTACGATCGAACTGACACCAACGGGCTTGCCATCGCGATACACAACCGACAGCTGCGATTTTGCGTCCGGGCCCAATGCAGGCTCAGCCCCGTTCTTGCGCACCTCGGCCAGACGCCGCAGGATCGCGTGCGAATACTGGATTGGCGCAGGCATCAGCGCGGGGGTTTCGGTCGTGGCATAACCGAACATGATACCCTGATCGCCCGCGCCCTCATCCTTGTCGCCCGAAGCATCCACGCCCTGAGCAATATGGGCGGATTGTTCGTGCAGCAGGTTCGTCACCTCGACTGTTTCGTGATGAAACTTGTCCTGCTCGTAGCCGATATCCTTGATACAGGCGCGCGCAATCTGATCGATGCGGCCCATGTAGTCGTGCAGCTTTTCCTGATCAGACAGACCTACTTCACCACCGATGACGACTCGATCGGTGGTCGCAAAGGTTTCGCACGCCACGCGCGCTTCGGGTTCTTCATTCAGAAATGCGTCAAGGACGGCATCCGAGATACGATCGCAAACCTTATCCGGGTGCCCTTCGGAAACTGATTCCGAAGTGAAAGTATAGTTCTGTCTGGACATAAAATTGCTCCATTAAGATTTCTCTGCCACGCCAGGAAGCCGTTGTGACAGGCTTTTGAGGGGATACGCGCGTTGTTAAACGGGGTCAATCGGTAATTCTGAACGGCCTCGGTAGGCCGTGAAGCAAGACCCGACAAACAGGAACAATAAAAGGATCAGAACCGGGTTGTCCCCAAATCGCGAATAGACCGTCGGTGCGTGCGGCGCAGGCAGTATGGCATCCACGAATCCCGCTTCTCCCAAAGGCAATGAATCTGTGATCTGACCCAGCGGGTCGATCATTGCAGAAACACCGGTATTGGCGGATCGCATCAGCGGCAAGCCCTGCTCAATGGCCCGCATGCGGGCCTGCGCCAGATGCTGATAGGGGCCCGAGCGGGTGCCAAACCACGCATCATTGGTGATCTGCAGAATAAAATCTGCCCGATCCGGTGCGCCGTTGACATCTTGTGGAAACACGGCCTCGTAACAAATCAACGGTAAAGCGCGGCCGAGCTTTCCGGCCTCCAACAGCGATGGACCGGGCCCCGCACTGAACCCGTGGCCGGTCGTGGCAGCCAGGCCATGAATGCCAAAACGCCCGAGCAAATCGCCAAACGGGACGTATTCCCCAAACGGGGCAAGGTGGTGTTTGTCGTACAATCCCCGTTGGGCACCGGTTTCATCCAGAAAGATCAGCGAGTTGAAAATCTTCAACCCATCCGCGCGCTGGATGCCGAACACAACAGGCGTGCCCTGCGCTGCACTGGCAATCGTTTCCAACCAAGGGCCAGCACGGCTTAACCAGGCTGGCACTGCGGTTTCTGGCCAGACAATGAGATCAGGCTGTGGAGCAGCGGCGGTAAATTCGATCTGCCGCCCGAAGAACAGCGATGCGTAGTCCGGGTCCCATTTCTGGTGCTGCGGTGCGTTGGGTTGCACCAGTCTTACGATATTATCGGTCTGCTCCGCGGCGGGCCTGAGACCTGCATAAACAAACGCGAAGGCCGCGCTGGCGATGGCAAGAATACTCGGGGCGACAAAGCCCTCGGTGCGCGCAAACGCGGCACCCATGGGAAACGTCACCAACAGAGTCAGCGCACCCAAACCATACGGCCCGATCAGAGACAAAAGCTGCGCCACAGGTGTATCGACCCAGACCTGTGCAACGCCGGCCCATGGAAACCCGGTCATTACATAGCCGCGCGCGAACTCAGCAAGCGACAAAGTCAAAGCCAGCAGAACGGCCCTCTGCATGAGTGTGCCGCGCATACGATGGGCGGCCCAAAACGCCGCAGCCCAGAACAACGCAAGCCCGCCTGCCATAAACACCAAAGCAAAGGGCGCCATCCAGGCGTGGCGTTCGGGATCCACTTGAAATGGCTCAATAATCCAGCCCAGCGCATGGGCGAAATAGCCGGTTGCAAAGGCCCAGCCCAAAATTCCGGCACGCCAAGCAGTCTCGGAGGCCAGAAAAAGCGGCGCAATCAGAACCAAAGCGACAACCGTCGCGCCCCAATACCCAAATGGAGCTAGACCAAATGCGCCCAGTGCGCCCAATGCTACCGCGAATATGATCCTCAGGCTGAATGGCCAGCCCCGGACAAGGGTCATGCAGTCAGTTCCGGCAACATGACACGCAAGCGCTTGATGCGGCGCGGATCGGCATCGATCACTTCAAACTCGGGACCTTCTGGATGCAGCACAACCTCACCCCGCGCGGGAACACGACCCGACAGCATGAAGACCAGACCTCCCAACGTGTCGATCTCTTCTTCATCCACATCCTCGTGACTGGTCAGAGAACATCCGATTTCAGCCTCAAAATCTTCCAAAGGCACACGGGCCTGCACAACGTAACAGCCGGGTTTTTCCTGGAACCAGAGCTGATCTTCGTCGGCGTCATGTTCATCGGCGATTTCACCGACGACCTGTTCGATCAGGTCCTCGATGGTCAGCAAGCCGTCAACGCCACCATACTCATCGATCACCAATGCCATATGACGACGCTCTGTCTGCATCTTTGTCATGAGAACACCGATCGGCATCGATGGCGGCACAAACAGTAATGTACGCAGCATCGAAACCAGATCGAATTCAGTCGAACCGCCATTGAACCCGTGGGTCAGTGCGAAATCCTTGAGGTGAACGAAACCGAGAGGCGTATCCAGAGTGCCTTCATAGACCGGGATACGCGACAAGCCGCTGTCACGAAACACCTGCGCCAACTCATCTTTGGTGATGGTTGAAGGAACCGAAATGATCTCGGCCGTTGGGATCGCTACATCTTCGACCCGCATCCGGCGCAGATTGATCATTCCACGGGGTTGAGCGGCCATAGTCTCTTGTCCGTTCACCACCTCTTTCTGATCATCATTCTGACCAGAAAATGCGTCAAATATCCTTGAAAAGAAGCTGCCCTTCTCTTCGATTTCAATGCTGCTGTCCTGTGGTTGCGCGCCATGCGCCGCCCTAGAACTGCCGTCTGTGTCGCCCATTATCCTGTTCCAATAGTCCGGGTGAATGTACCCGCTTCATTCATTATATGGGTTATTGATACCCATTTTGCCAAGTATCTCGACCTCAACAACCTCCATAAGGGTGGCATCGGGGTCACGAATGTGATCATAGCCCAACAAATGCAGCGTACCGTGAACGATCAAATGCGTCACATGATCTGCCATCGGCTTGCCCGCATCGGCTGCTTCGCGAGCACATGTATCGTACGAAATCGCAACATCACCCAGGGCAATTTCACCCGTGAAATCCGGTTGTGGAAGATCAGGCGAAGCACCTGCCGTCTCCGAGGACAGGTCCTCAGCAGGCCAGCTCAGCACATTGGTAGGGGCAGGTTTGCCGCGAAACTCAGCGTTCAGTTCGGCGATGCGGGTATCATCGCAACCTAACAGGCTAACTTCGCATATCTCGGGATCGAGGCCCCGAAAGCGCAGCACCTCAGCAATGGCTTTCGTGGCAAGAGGTTCCAGATCTTGCCAGCGCGTGTCTTCGATCGTTAGTTCAAGGTTCATTTCACCAGTCCAAGGCCCGTTTCGGGGCCCTGGTTCTAACCGGTCTCACGGCCCGCATCAGCCTCATATGCTTCGATGATCGCGGCGACAAGCGGATGGCGTACAACATCCTTGGACGTGAAGTAGTTGAAGCTGATATTCGGGATCGTCTTTAGCAAACGTTCAGCATCTGCAAGCCCCGACTGGACCCCACGCGGCAGGTCAACCTGCGACCGGTCGCCAGTGATGACCATGCGGCTGCCTTCGCCCAGACGTGTCAGGAACATCTTCATCTGCATGGTCGTGGCATTCTGTGCCTCATCCAACACAACGAAGGCATTTGCCAGTGTCCGCCCCCGCATAAAGGCCAGCGGCGCGATTTCGATTCGCTTTTCCTCGATCAGTTTCGCCAGTTGTTTGCCCGGCAGGAAATCATTCAGCGCATCATACAGCGGCTGCATGTAAGGATCGACCTTATCCTTCATATCACCCGGCAGGTAACCCAGCTTTTCACCCGCCTCAACGGCTGGTCGGCTGAGGATGATCCGGTCCACATGGCCGCCGATAAACATCGACACGCCAACGGCTACGGCCAGATAGGTCTTTCCTGTGCCCGCTGGGCCGATTCCAAAGGCCAGTTCATTGTTGAACAGCGACTGCACGTAAGCCTTTTGCGCATCGGTGCGCGGTTCAACCAGCTTTTTGCGGGTCTTGATCTCGACCGAACCGCCTTTGAACATCTCTAGCTGATCACCATCGCGGCTACCGGTATCCTGCTCAGCATTGCCCATGCGCAGTTCACGGTCCACATCCGCAGCTTCGACGTCGCGACCCCCTTCCAAACGCGTATAGAGTGCCTGAAGCACCTCAATCGCGTTTTTCTGGGAATCCTCGTCGCCCATGACAACTAGTTGATTGCCGCGGCGCACAATCTGCACGGACAGCTTCTGTTCAATCTCAGTCAGATTGCGGTCATATTCGCCGCAAAGATCGATCAGCAATCGGTTGTCTGGAAATTCTACAAACGCCTCGCGCGCGGGCATTTCATTTGGCGGTGGGGTTAGGGCACCGGTGGCCAATCCGTTCTCCTGTCTTGGCATTGCACCCCGAGCGTAGACAAGATTTCTTGGTAGGTGCAAGCCACAGTTTTAAAATTTCCGCTGAGGTCGACAAAACCGCCAGCCAACCTGCTTTCAGTCGCCAGAAACTGTGCGTCAGAACGTGTAGTTCAAACCAAATCTGAGGCCGCGATATCCTGGTGTCGACTTAGTTGAAAAGCCTGAACCAAATTCGACGGTCTTGGATTCGAACTGAACATATTGATACTCGCCGGTGATCGACCAGTTATCGTTCAATTTATGCTCAGCCCCAATGCTGGCGGTGTACCCGCCACGCCGATCCGATTCTTCGAACAGCTGGCTGGAGAAGGTCGAGGAGATGCTGCTGGTCGTATCAACCTGACCCCAGATATATCCTACGCTGACAAAGTACAGCACCCGACCGCTGCGGTTTGTCAGGCCGTTGCGCAGTTGCACATGGAACATGTCGGAAATTTCGGTTCTGCCCGTAACCGTGTCGCCACCGATCTGGGTCGAGACCGTATCGCTTAGGTTGCCGACGTCATACCCCAGTTCGATCCCATAGACATAGTCGCGGCCAAGGCTGGTAGGAACGACACCACGCCAGCCCCCCCGCATACTGAAATAGCCACCGCGGACATCCTGATCCCCAATATCGAACACACCGGTGGGGGTTCTAAGACCAAAACGATCGCTGCCGTTTGCGCCATAGCCGGCACCGAACCCAAGATAAAAGGCGCTGACATCGCGGCTGAAACGCTCTGCGCTAATCACATCGGGCTCCGTCACCTCACCTTTCAACTCAGCTGCCAGCGTAGTGCCGGCAAAAAGCGTTGAGACACAGACAACCCACGCTGCGCGCCAAAGGTTCAACCGTTTCAATCCCCGAATAACTTCCACTCGTACCCTCCATCACACGCCGACCACGTTTTCAGGGTAGCGCAATATACGGCTTTTCAGATGCTCAGATATACGCCGAACACATGGTTAGCATTGGTCCGAACATAGTTCGAAGCCATAAATCAAGGGTAAATTTTGGAAACAAAGCCCCGAACCGGTACCGTATCCGCGATCAATCGCCAAACGAGAGCAGTTCTCCTGCCAGAGAATTTGCACCCGAATCAGTGATGCGAACCTCTCGCAGATCACCAACTTCAATCCCGCGGGCCTTAACGTGGACCGAATGCAGATATTCGGATTTACCAACCATTTGCCCTTCGAGACGACCGGTTTTTTCGAACAGAACGCGTACTGTGCGGCCCACCATCGAATCCTGTATCTCGCGCTGATGCCGGGTGATCAGGGCTTGCAGCCGCTGCAGGCGATCATCAGCAGCGTCCGGATCAACCTGCGCTCGTTCAGCTGCCGGTGTGCCCGGACGGGTCGAATATTTGAACGAATAAGCATATCCGTATTTGACCTGCTCGACCAAATCCATCGTCGCCTGAAAATCTTCCTCGGTCTCTTCAGGGAAACCGACGATGAAATCGCCGGACATCACGATGTCCGGACGCGCGGCGCGAATACGTTCGATCAGCCGTAGATAGCTTTCAGCAGTGTGGCTGCGGTTCATCCGCTTGAGAATCCGGTCCGAGCCGGACTGCACGGGCAAGTGCAAATACGGCATCAGTTTGTCACATGTGCCATGCGCCTCGATCAGGTCATCAGCCATGTCATTGGGGTGCGATGTGGTGAACCGGATGCGTTCCAGCCCGTCAACCTTGTTCAATTCCCAGATCAGGGAGGCCAAGGTTATGTCTCCGTTCGGACCCGCGCCGTGATAGGCATTGACGTTCTGACCCAACAGGGTGATCTCGCGCACGCCACGATCAACCAGATCCTGTGCTTCGCGGATGATGCGATCCGCCGGGCGGCTGACCTCGGCCCCGCGTGTATAGGGCACGACGCAGAAGGCGCAGAACTTGTCGCAGCCTTCCTGCACGGTCAGAAACGCCGTCGGGCCACGCTTGGCCTTGGGGCGGTTCTTCAGTTTCTCGAACTTGTCCTCTTCGGGGAAATCCGTGTCCAGCGCCTTCGCCCCGGTACGCGTCTTGGCCTCCATCTCGGGCAGGCGGTGATAGCTTTGCGGGCCAACCACCAGATCGACCAACGGCTGGCGGCGCATGATTTCCTCGCCCTCGGCCTGCGCCACACATCCTGCAACGCCGATCTTCAGATCAGGTTTCTCGGCCTTCAACCCCTTGAACCGCCCGAGTTCTGAATAAACCTTCTCGGCCGCCTTTTCCCGGATGTGACAAGTGTTCAGCAGTATCATATCCGCATCATCGGCTGACTGGGTTTCGACATACCCCTGCCCGCCCAGTGCTTCGGCCATACGTTCACTGTCATAGACATTCATCTGACAGCCATAGGTCTTGATAAACAGCTTCTTAGATTCGGACATGGGGCGGGCCTTTGCATTCGCTGGATCGGCGTCGTCTATACGCTTCGAACGCCGCTTGCAATGTGGGCGCATTTACCTGAATTTGGTAGAACTTTCCAGCAGGGCACAAATGAACGCGCGATGACCTACGACTCCTTGGACAGCTTCCTGAAATCCGGCCAAACCGCTTTGTCCAAGGGACCGGTTGCTCTGATCTTTGCCGAAGATGATGCCGAAGTTGAAAGCACGCTGCACCATCACCTGTCACTTGGATTTCAATCCGTCGTTGCGTTCATGCCAGCCGAGTTCGACCTAAGCGAGGAGCTCAGCGCGCGGGTTCATCGGGTTACGTTCAATTGCGCGCCCAGATCGGTCGTATTCGATGCGTTGAATCTCGTCATCAAAGCGGCTCCGAGCGTCTGGATGTACTATTGCTACAACGCCGAATACTTGTTCTATCCGTTCTGCGAAACGCGCAGCATCGGTGAGATGCTGGCCTTTCACACCGAGGAACGCCGCAGCGCGATGCTATGCCACGTGGTCGACATCTACGCCGATGATCTGGCCAAGTTCCCAACCGGTGTCGCACCGGACCATGCCATGCTCGACAGCACCGGATATTATGCGCAGGCGCGCCACGATGCCTCGGGGCGGCCGCTGGAACGCCAACTGGATATGTCAGGTGGCCTGCGGTGGCGGTTCGAGGATCATATTCCGTACGAACGTCGCCGGATCGACAGGATCGCCCTGTTCAAAACGCAGGCCGATTTGCTTATTCAGCCGGATCACACGTTCAACCAGCCGGAATACAACACCTATTCCTGCCCGTGGCATCACAACCTGACGGCTGCCATCTGTTCGTTCCGCGCTGCCAAGGCACTGAAAAGCAATGCAGGGTCGACCTTTGACATCCCCAGTTTCCGCTGGAGCCATTCTGTGTCTTTCGAATGGAACTCGCATCAATTGCTGGATCTGGGCCTGATCGAGCCTGGCCAGTGGTTCTGACACTACCGTTGCAGCAGAATAGGGAACCAATCCTCGCGCAGGCGCTGACCCGGCACCATCTCATGCCCTGGAAACGGGGGTGAGGTCGGGCCGGGGCGTTCCACATACCGCGCATCATCACCAACCAACCTTAGCGAGAATGCCCGACGTCGGCTGTCCGACTGATTGCCCCGCGCGCCGTGCAAGGTCCGATAGTTAAACGCCACCGCGTCCCCCGGTTCCATCTCGAACTCGACCACTTTCATGCCCTCGGCATCCGGGTCGGGCACGGGGATGTATTGACCTTCATCTGCAAAGAACCCCTCTTCAGAGACCCAGCGGGTCGGCAGTACCTCTTTCTCCCAGCGATGCGATCCGGCAACGCAACGCAGCGTGGCCTGTTTCACCGCATCCAGCGGCGACCAGAAGCTGATCGTTTGCTGCCCTTCGACAAAGTAATACGGCCCGTCCTGATGCCACGGCGTGGCCATCGAAGTTCCGGGTTCTTTAACCAGAACATGATCATGAAACATCTGCACACTTTGCGATTGCATCAAATCAGCAGCCACGGCAGCAGCCGGAGAGGTCTTGATCACCTCCTGAAACTGGGGGATTCGGCTCCAGTTGCAATAATCATCGAAGAATAGGCCGGTTTGGCCCTCTTTCTTGTTTTCTGACGCATAAGGACCCGGCGCGCCCATATTGGCCGCAACACCTTCGCGCAGTTGTTCGACGTGATCGGCAAACAGCCCTTTGACCAAGACAACGCCCTCGCTCTGATACGTGTCGATCATTTGCTGCGAAACAAGAGGGTGCGGCATGTCAATCTCCGTTCGGTTACCTTTGAATGCGTCCGTTAGAGACCACCCGGGTATTCTGTTCAAATCATATCTTTCGAAGTTATAATTAGCTTCATGTTATATATTTCACTGCGTCAGTACGAATACATATGTGCGATCGCGCGGCAGGGCAGCCTGTCTGCAGCCGCCCAAGCGCTAAATGTCTCGCAACCCGCGCTGTCCAACGCGCTGACCCGGGTCGAATCACATCTTGGATACCCACTGTTCGTCCGCAGGCGCGGGGCTGCTATGGTTTCAACCCCGCAGGGGCGCCGCTTTGTCGAGCAGGCCGAAGGGTTGTTGAGTTCTGCTGCACAGATTGAAAACCCTGGATCCGTTCCGCAAGGCCTGGATCATTTGACTGTCGGATGCTTCGTCGATTTGGCCCCGTTCCACCTCGCACCCGCCCTGCGCTGTTTGCACGCGACGCTGCCGGATATTTCGGTGTCTTATGCGGTCGAAGATTTTCAGGGATTGCTGGACAGCTTGATCGACGGTCGGATCGACCTCGCAATCACCTATGATCTTGGTATGGATGCCGGTTTTGTACGGCAAAAACTGTTCGATAGCGTCCCGCAGGCATTGCTGTCGCCAGAACACCCACTGGCTGGGGCACGTCAGGTTACGCTAACCGAACTGGCGAACGAGCCGCTGATCTTGTCAACCGAAGGGCTGTCTGCACAACACATACTAGGCCTCTTTAGACGCCATAGGTTAAACCCAACAGTCAGACACCGAGCCGCCACGCTTGAGATTCAGCGCAGCCTCGCCGCACATGGTGAAGGGGTAGCGATCAGCTATGTCAGCCCAAAGAACAAACTGAGCTACGACAACAAGAGCCTGGCAAGCCTGCCCATCGCCGACAAGGACGTAGCCGAGGCCGTCGTGCTGGCGCGTCACGGCACCGGGCCTGTCGACGCAACAACGAAGACCGCAGAACGCGCTCTGCTTGATCAAATGAAGGTTCTGTAAATCAGGTGGTTTTCCTGCGCAGACGGATCACTACATCAACCGATGCGATCTCAACCCCTTTGGGGGCCTCTGGCAGTCGCTGGATCACCAATTCCTCGGACGGAGCATCGCTGAGCCGCCCTTCATCTTCCCAAAAGAAATGAGGGTGATCATGCGTATTGGTATCGAAATAGCTTTTTGATCCGTCCACCGTAATCTCTTGCAGCACTCCCGCGTCGCAAAAGGCACGCAAAGTGTTGTAGACTGTTGCAAGTGACACGGCGTCGCCTTTGGTTTTGGCGGACTCAAACAAGCTTTCAGCTGTGACGTGACGATGGCGACCATCACCGATCAAAAGCTCAGCCAGCGCCACGCGCTGACGCGTCGGACGCAGACCTGCGCCTTCCAGCCAATTTGTCGCTATCTTTCGGCTCTGAGGTGTCATGAATCCGATACCCGTTCTTGCTGCCTTATATATAGGGGCGCTCTTACCCAGATTTCAAATGAAATTCATTCGCAAACAGCCATGTGCCGCAACATCTTACGGCCCGCGCTCTTGCAGGACCTTGCATACGGGTGCTAGGTGAGGCCAGATATAACGAACGGACCCAAGGCAGGAGAGGCGGCAGAATGGCCCAGTTCCCGAGCAGTTTTGACAAAGACGATCTGCTAAAATGTGCTCGTGGCGAATTATTTGGCCCTGGCAATGCGCAACTGCCTGCGCCGCCCATGCTGATGATGGATCGCATTACCGAAGTGTCGGCGGATGGCGGGGCCCATGGCAAAGGCCACATTCTAGCTGAATTCGATATCACACCCGACCTTTGGTTTTTTGACTGCCACTTTCCCGGAAACCCGATTATGCCCGGATGCCTCGGGCTGGATGGCTTGTGGCAATTGACAGGCTTCAATCTGGGCTGGCGAGGCTGGCAAGGTCGAGGCATGGCCGTGGGTGTCGGCGAAGTCAGGCTGACAGGTATGGTGCGCCCGGACCGCAAGATGTTGACCTATAAAATCGATTTCAAAAAGGCGATCCAGACCCGCCGCCTGACCATGGGCGTGGCAGATGGTATCGTCGAAGCGGACGGCGAAATGATTTACGACGTCAAAGACATGAGAGTTGTTCTGTCGGACGCCTAAGGCGGACCAGCCTGAAATAAGGAGCACGCACATGCGTCGAGTAGTTGTCACCGGTCTGGGGATCGTCTCCTCCATCGGGAACAATGCCCAAGAGGTTCTGGCCTCACTTAAGGCCGGTAAATCCGGTATCGAAGCCAATGAGCAAATGGTCGAACATGGCTTTCGCAGCCAGATCGCCGGAACGCTGAAAATCGACGTGGCCGAGCATGTGGACAAACGCACTTTGCGGTTCATGGGCCCCGGCGCGGCCTATGCCCATATCGCCATGAGTCAGGCGATCGAAGACTCTGGGCTTAGCGAAGATCAGGTCGTCAATCCGCGCACTGGCCTTGTCGCGGGCTCGGGCGGTCCGTCGACCAGTGCTATGCTGACAGCGCATCAGACTGTGCTGAAAACCGGTGCGACCAAGCGGATCGGGCCATTTGCTGTGCCGAAATGCATGTGCTCGACCATTTCCGCCAACCTTGCGACCGCGTTCAAGATCAAGGGGATCAACTATTCGATCACCTCGGCCTGCTCGACCTCGCTGCATTGCATCGGCAACGCAGCGGAACAAATCATGTTGGGCAAACAGGATGTCATGTTCGCAGGCGGCGGAGAAGAACTGGACTGGACGTTGTCCTGCCTGTTCGACGCGATGGGTGCGATGTCATCGAAGTATAACGACACACCTGAAAAAGCCTCGCGCGCGTTCGACGAAAACCGCGATGGGTTCGTAATTTCCGGCGGTGGCGGAATTGTCGTGCTGGAAGAACTGGATCACGCCTTGGCCCGCGGTGCAAAAATCTATGCTGAAGTGACCGGTTATGCCGCCACATCGGATGGCCATGATATGGTGGCCCCGTCCGGCGAAGGCGGTGAACGCGCGATGCGGCTGGCTCTGGCGACAGTTCCTGAAGGTCGCAAGGTTGGCTACATCAACGCCCATGGTACCTCGACCCCGGTCGGGGACGTGGGTGAGGTCGAAGCCGTGCGCCGCATCTTTGGCGAGGGCAATGTACCGCCAATCTCATCGACCAAATCGATGACTGGTCACGCACAGGGGGCTGCGGGCGCGCTAGAGGCGATCTTCTGCCTGCTGATGCTGGATAATGATTTCATTACGCCGTCGATCAATGTCGACACTTTAGCCGAAGGCATTCGGCCCGGCGAAATTGCAACGAAAACAGTTGAGAACGCAGGTTTGGACAGTGTCATGACCAACAGCTTCGGCTTTGGCGGCACCAACGGGTCTATGGTTCTGTCGAAGTATAACGGGTGAATGTGATGTCGGATCTTCTAAAGGGTAAACGCGGCCTGATTATGGGCGTGGCCAATGACCGCTCGATTGCGTGGGGCATTGCCAAAGCCATGCACGAAGCAGGTGCCGAGCTGGCATTCACCTATCAGGGCGAGGCATTCGGCAAGCGGTTGGAACCGCTGGCCCAAAGCCTTGGCAGCGATTTCATGGTGGATGCGGATGTCACCGATGACGAGTCGTTGGATCGTGCGTTCGGAGAACTAGCCGCGCGCTGGCCAACCATCGATTTTGTGGTCCACGCCATTGCCTATTCGGACAAATCCGAACTGACGGGCCGGTTCCTGAACACCACGCGGGCAAACTTCAAACACTCGATGGATGTGTCAGCCTATTCCTTCATCGAGGTCGCGCGCCGCGCCTATCCGATGATGAAGGAAAATGGCGGCTCGCTTCTGACACTAACCTATCAGGGTTCGAACCGCGTTGTTCCGAATTACAACGTGATGGGTGTTGCCAAGGCAGCGCTGGAGTCTGCGACCCGCTATTTGGCCAATGATCTGGGCCCTGAAGGTATCCGCGTAAACGCCATTTCGCCCGGCCCGATGAAGACGCTGGCAGGCGCAGCCATCGGCGGTGCGCGCAAAACCTACAAGTTCTGCGACCAGAATGCCCCTATGCGCTCGAATGCCACGCTGGAAGCTGTTGGCGGCACAGCGGTTTATCTGACCTCGGACGCCGGGGCTTGCACATCGGGTGAGATCATCCGCGTGGATGGCGGTTTCCACGTGCTCGGAATGCCACAGCCCGATTTCATGTGACCATATCTTTCCCTGACGCCGCCAAGATTTGACCATCTTTCGGCGTCAGGGTCTGCGATATGAGCAAACTTGACCAGATCATCGCAAGCAATGCACGCACGGCCCGGCGCAAATCGGGTTTCCTGAGCCAGCGCGCGCGCATCATGCTTTTGACCCTGACCACGTTGCTGGTGCTATTTGTGTTCTTCACACAACCACCAGTGCGCAGCGCCATCGAAGCGTTGATCGGATAAGGGCAAAGCCGGGTTCATTGCGTTCAAGGACAGCGCAGGCCCGTGCAGGTCCTGCGATGGTACCGCGTAGCTTTTGAGCGTTCCGACTGAAACACTCGGATCGATCTTCAATTCCACTAGTTGATTGACACAACCTCAATCTCGAAAATCAAATCCTGACCAGCCAGCGGGTGATTGGCGTCGAGCGTTACGGTCGCGTCATTTGCGTCAACAATCGTGACAGGCAAAGCCTGACCATCCGGTGTCTGCATCTGCAATTGTGCCCCGGGGTCCAGCGGGATGTCATCCGGAATACCCTCGCGCGGGATTTCCTGGCGCATGGCCGGGTTGATCGGCCCATAGGCATCAACGCAGGCAATCTCGACCCGTTTCTTATCGCCCACAGCAAGACCCGGCATCGCACTATCTAGCCCCGGAATGATCTGACCGGACCCAACCACAAACTCCAGCGGATCGCGCCCGTCCGAGCGGTCGAAGACAGTTCCGTCCAGCAGCGTACCGCTATAGTGGATGCGAACCGTGTCGCCTTGTTTGATGTCTGTCATTTGGGGCCTCCGGGCCTATAAGTGTGTGAACCGCCAACCCTAGGGGCCTACACAATGATGTAAACCCTTCGCCCTTTCATGCCCTGCGCTCTTGTGCCAACTTGCGCAGAAAGGTCGGAGGCGTAGATGACAATCACAACCTGTATTTTTGATGCCTATGGCACATTGTTTGACGTCGCCGCCGCCGCCCGCCAGGCTGCGTCCGAACCCGGCTTTGAGGCGCTGCGCGACACCTGGCCCGAGGTTGCAGGCCATTGGCGTCTGAAACAGCTGCAATACACCTGGTTGCGGGCCGTCGCTGATGCCCATGCCGATTTCTGGGATGTGACACAGGACGGTCTGGATTGGGCACTGGAAGCGACCGGCCTGCACGAGAACGCCAAATTACGTCAACGCCTGCTGGACCTCTATTGGGAACTACAAGCCTATCCCGAAGTTCCAAACATGCTGAAGGCTCTGAAAGATGGCGGTTTGCAAACGGCAATCCTGTCCAACGGCTCCCCACCGATGCTGGACGGGGCCGTGCAATCGGCCGGGATCGGCAACCTGCTGGATGACGTGCTTTCGGTCGAAAGCGTCGGAGTTTTCAAACCACACGCCAGGGTCTACGATCTGGTGCAGCAGCGGTTCGGCTGTGCCCGCGACGAAGTTCTGTTCGTCAGCTCAAACGGCTGGGATGCGGCCGGGGCCAGCGGCTATGGTTTTGTCACCGCATGGGTGAACCGCGCAAACGAGCCGATAGACCGCCTGCCCTGGACACCGGCGCATGTGCTGACCGATCTGACCTCGATCCCCGAACTGGCGGGGGTTTGATGCCTGATTTTCGAACATCAGACGGCAGGCGCCTGTATTTCGAACAATCCGGCTCTGGTGATCCTGTACTGTGTCTGTCGGGATTGACACGCAACAGTGGAGATTTCTCATTTGTCCAGCCCCACCTGAATGGCATGCAGCTCATTATGATGGACTACCGCGGGCGCGGGCGATCAGACCGTGATCCTGACTTCATGAACTACAATATCTTTCGTGAGTCTTTGGATGCGATTGAGCTGCTGAACCATCTTGGTGTGGAAAAGACGGCGATTTTGGGCACCTCACGTGGCGGGTTGATCGCAATGGCCCTTGCTGCCAGCCATCCTGATCGATTGACTCATGTAATCCTGAACGATGTGGGACCGGTCATTGAACCTTCGGGCATCGCCAAGATCATGGACTATGTCGGCAAAGCGCCGATTTCAAAAACTTACGAAGAAGCCGCCCGGGTACTGCAAGCCGTGATGGAACCGCAGTTTCCTGGTGTGCCCTACGAGCGTTGGTTGGCTCTGGCGAAAATCCAATACAGCGCGACGCCCGAGGGCCTGACCCTGCAATATGACCCTGCCCTGCGCACAGCTCTGTTGGAGCAGGCAGCGGCTGGAGCGATCCCAGATATGTGGATTTTCTATGACGCGCTGAAGGACATCCCAACCGGTGTGTTGAGGGGTGCAAACTCAGATGTTCTGAGTGCTGAAACATTGGCTGAAATGCACAAGCGTCACCCCGAATTGATCTCAGCCGAAGTTCCGAACCGGGGGCATGTTCCGTTTCTGGACGAACCTGAATCTTTGGCCCTCATACACAAGGTATTGAGTACAACATGAGCAGTATTGAACTGATCGAAGCCGCCGCAGACCGGTTGCGCGGGCATGTACGGGAAACGCCCGTTCTAACCTCACCCTTTCTGGATGACATGGCGGGCCGTCGCGTTTTGGTTAAACCCGAATGTCTGCAACACACCGGCAGTTTCAAGTTTCGCGGCGCATGGTCGGCGATATCTGCGCTGAACCCCGACCAGCGACAGCGCGGTGTCATCGCCTATTCCTCGGGCAATCATGCGCAGGGCATCGCAATGGCGGCGACGAAGCATGGCATTGCGTCGGTGATCGTGATGCCGTCGGATGCGCCACAGTTGAAGATCGACAACACACGCGCTTTGGGTGGCGAAGTGGTCCTCTATGATCGGTCCAGCGAAAGCCGTGAGGAGATTGGCGAGGCTTTGGCCGCTGAACGAGGCCTTACCCTTATCCGGCCCTATGATGAGCCTCAGGTTATTGCCGGTCAGGGTACAGTTGGCCTTGAACTCGCGCGACAGGTCGAAGCGTTCGGTGTTGAAAAGGCAGATGTTCTGGTCTGCTGCGGCGGTGGTGGGTTGACCTCGGGTATCGCTCTGGCTTTGGAAAAACACGCACCCGGCCTGCGCGCCCGACCGTGTGAGCCGGACGGGTTTGACGACGTCAAACGCTCGTTGGCCAGCGGTCAGATCCAGAACAACAACGCCTCGTCCGGCAATATCTGTGATGCGATCCTCACCCCGCAGCCGGGCGAGATTACCTTTCCCATTCTCCAACGGCTCTGCGGACCGGGCCTGTCGGTGTCTGAGGATGAGGCGTTGAAGGCAATGGCTTTGGCATTTCTGCGCCTGAAAATCGTATTGGAACCCGGTGGGGCCGTTGCGCTGGCCTCGGCCCTGTTCCGCAAGGATGAGATTGAAGGCGACGATGTAGTGGTGGTTGCATCCGGCGGCAATGCCGATCCGGAAGTGTTTGCCAAAGCATTGGAGCGGTTAGACGCATAGTGGTCAGATTGAATGAAGCACGTGTTATGACCCAAAGGACCTTAACGTGACTCACGTGACGATCGGGAACGTGGACCTGAACTACAGGATTGATGGCGCGCCAACCGGCGCACCCATCGTGTTTGCCAATTCACTGGGCACAGACCTGCATCTATGGGATGGGGTGATCCCTCACCTGCCCGACGGTCTGCGGATCATTCGATTTGACAAGCGCGGCCATGGTCAATCCTCGGTTCCACCTGCTCCTTATTCGATGGGATCGCTGATCCGAGATACCGAGGCTTTGTTAGATCATCTCGACGTGCGCGATTGTGTGTTCGTGGGCCTGTCAATCGGTGGCATGATCGCCCAAGGCCTAGCCATCAAACGTTTGGATCAGGTACGCGCCTTGGTCCTGTCCAACACGGCCGCCAAGATCGGCATGCCCTCGATCTGGCAGGATCGGATGCAGGCTGTTCGCGATGGCGGGATCGAAGCCCTGGCCGATGCCACAATGGAACGCTGGTTCTCGCGTGAGTTTCGAGCCGCACAAAACCACCTGCCCTGGCGCGAGATGATGGTGCGGCAGCCTGTTGAAGGGTATCTGGGATGCTGTGCAGCTATCGCCGGCACGGATTTCCATACGCCAACGTCGGGTTTGCGGCTGCCCACTTTAGGCATCGCCGGCAGCGAAGACGGCTCGACTCCACCAGACCTTGTGCGTGAAACGGTCGAACTGATCCCCGGCGCGCAATTCAAATTGATGCGACGGACAGGACATTTGCCTTGTGTTGAAAAACCAGAAGAGTTTGCCGCTATACTAAACGCGTTTTTGAAAGATATCGGACACATTTAAGGGAGCCTTTCGATGGCTGATTTCCTTCTGATTCATGGTTCTTGCCACGGCGCCTGGTGTTGGCGCGACTTGATTCCCGCGCTGGAGAACTTTGGGCACACAGCCCGTGCCATCGACATGCCCAGCCACGGTGCTGACCCGACACCGATTGCCGAGGTCACCCTTGATGGCTGCCGGGACGCTATACTTGCCGCATCGACGCCAGATACGATCATCGTAGGGCATTCTTGGGGTGGTTATCCGATCAGTGCCGCCGCCGAAGCGCAACCACGCGCCATGCGCGCCCTGGTCTATCTGAGCGCCTATGTCCCGCAAGACGGGGTGTCTATGGTCGAGATGCGCCGCCGTGGACCAAGCCAAACAATCGCGGATGCCGTCGAAAAATCAGCTGATGGATTGTCCTACACCGTCCGTCCAGAACATGTAAAAGAGCTGTTCTACCATGATTGCGCGCCTGAAATCACACCGTTCGCGTTTGCGCGCCTGTGTCCGCAGGCCATACGCCCGCAAGATACGCCCTTGGCACTTAGCGAACGCTACCAAAGTGTCACGCGCGCATATATTGCAACCAGCGATGATCACACTGTTCCATTCGCGTATCAAAAGAAGATGGGCAGCGAAATTCGCACGGATTTACAACACACTATTGACAGCGGGCACTCCTCGTTCTTTTCACATCCGGACCAATTGGCGCGTACGCTGACAGATCTTGAGAAACGGCTTTAGTCAGGCGCCTTCGCGACCTCACGTCAAAGAACAACCCTCTATCCTAACGAATTGACCCCGCCTAGGGTGCCGGGGACGAAACTTTGTGATGGTCCTGATGCGCCTGCCCTTTGCCTTTGTTCTATGTACCGTGATGATCGATGCAATGGGGATTGGCCTAGTGATGCCGATCATGCCGCAACTGATTGTCGAGGTTCAGGGCGGAACGCTTGCCAGTGCGGCGATTTGGGGCGGTATCCTCAGCACCGCGTTTGCGGCGATGCAGTTTATCTTTGGGCCTATCCTCGGGAATCTGTCTGATGCCTACGGACGACGGTTGGTTCTGCTGGTGTCGCTATTTGTGATGGCCTTGGACTACGTGGTGATGGCACTGGCGGGGAGCATCTGGCTGCTGCTGATTGGGCGTATTGTCGGGGGCATCACGGCGGCTACACATTCGACGGCGGCGGCATTTATGGCCGATGTATCAAAACCGGAAGACAAGGCTGCAAACTTTGGCCTTGTCGGCGCAGCGTTTGGCGTGGGCTTTGTTCTGGGCCCGGTGATGGGCGGGCTGCTCAGTGAATATGGAACACGCGCGCCGTTTTGGGCAGCTGCCGGGCTTTCGGCCCTGACCTTTGCCATTGGCTTTTTTGTGATGCCGGAAACCGTGACCGACAAGACCCGTCGGGCATTCAGTTTGAAGCGCGCGAACCCGGTCAGCTCGCTTACCGCGATCGCCGCCCTGCCTGGTATCCGGCCCCTGCTGTGGGTCTATTTCCTGTATTCGGTGTCAATCTACGTCTACCCAGCGATATGGTCCTATTTTACTACCGAGCGGTTTGGCTGGTCGCCGCAGATGATCGGCCTGTCGCTGGGCGTTTATGGAATTGGCATGGCCGCTGTTCAGGGCGGGCTGATCCGCCCCGCCACGCGTTACCTGGGTGAACGCGTTACTATCCTTTACGGCATGGCCTTCGAGATCGTTAGCTTCCTGTTTCTGGCCTTTTTGACCAATGGCCTTATTGCTTTGATGCTGATCCCGATGACTGCGCTGGGCGCGGTCATCACGCCAGCCTTGCAAGCGATGATGTCACGCGCAACGCCAGATTCGCAGCAGGGTGAACTGCAAGGCGTATTGGCGTCTCTGCACGCGATGTCGATGGTCATATCACCCCTATTGATGACCAGCGTTTTTGCCCACTTTATCCAACCAAACACGGCAATCTATCTGCCCGGTGCTCCCTTCCTTCTGGCTCTGGTCCTCATGCTGGTTGGGGTGCTTCTATTTCTTCGCGCACGCCCCATCGCGGTATAACAACGACATTAATCTGACGATTTCCGGCTTGCGGCCTGGTTGTTCCCAAGCCACCGTGGGCGAAACAGCCGAATAGCCGGAGCGCTCGGAATGAAGTTGCAAGATCTTGATATTATTGTCACCGCACCCCCCGCCCCCGGTTGGGGTGGTCGGTATTGGATATTGGTGAAGCTCACCACTGATACGGGCATCACAGGCTGGGGGGAATGCTATGCCTCGACCGTGGGCCCCGAGGCCATGAGCCATGTGATCCGCGATGTATTCGACCGGCACATGCAGGATGAAAACCCCGAAAACATCGAATTGATGTTTCGTCGCGCCTATTCCAGCGGGTTCACTCAGCGCCCGGACCTGACGGTGATGGGTGCTTTTTCTGGGCTTGAAATCGCGTGCTGGGATATTCTGGGGAAAGATCGAGATCGGCCCGTTTACGCCCTGCTGGGCGGCAAGATGAATGAGCGCATTAGGTCCTATACCTACCTCTACCCGCTGCCCCAGCACAATTTGAGTGACTTCTGGACTGCGCCTGATCAGGCCGGAGAAAGCGCCGCAGAAATGGTGCGACAAGGCTATACGGCGGTCAAATTCGACCCGGCGGGCCCCTATACCATCCGGGGCGGGCATATGCCGGCGATGTCTGATATCTCGATGTCTGTGGCCTTCTGCAAAGCCATCCGCGAAGCTGTGGGGGACAAGGCCGATCTGCTGTTCGGCACCCACGGTCAATTCAACACGGCCGGCGCTATCCGACTGGGCCAAGCCTTGGAGCCGTATTCGCCGCTTTGGTTCGAAGAACCTACCCCGCCCGATAATATCGAAGATATGGCCCGCGTCGCGCGCAATGTCCGTATCCCTGTCGCCACCGGCGAGCGCATGACCACCAAGGCCGAGTTTGGTGCAGTCTTGCGCGCAGGCGCGGCGGAGATCCTGCAACCCGCTCTTGGTCGCGCTGGCGGCATCTGGGAAATGAAGAAAGTCGCGGCTATGGCCGAAGTCTTTAATGCGCAGATGGCACCTCATCTTTATGCCGGTCCGGTAGAATGGGCCGCGAATATCCATCTGGCGGCCTCAATCCCCAACCTGTTGTTGCTGGAATCCATCGAAACTCCGTTTCACGATCAACTGATCAAGGGCTCGATCCGGGTTGAGGATGGCTTTGTTACACCACCCACGACGCCGGGGCTTGGGATTGAGGTCGACGAAAATCTGGCGCGTGCTCATCCCTACACCGGAGACGGCCTGCACCTGCAAATGCAGGAAGATCCTTGCGACTACGCAAATGGAAATTCCTTTCAGGGCGGCGCACCTGCGACCGAGGGGTGACAAGCCCGCGCGGGTTGGGGCATATTGCTCCAACCCCTATCTGACAGATGGCCGATCCGTGACCCCGAAAGACGCTGCCGTTCTACCCGTTGAAGCATCAGACAGTATGCAAGCAAACGCAGCCCGCGCTGCGGCTTACCTGAAGACGTTGGCGCATGAAGGCCGCCTGATGATTCTGTGCCATCTAAGCGATGGGGAAAAATCGGTCGGAGAACTTGAGAGCCTATTGCAAATCCGTCAGGCCGCTGTCAGCCAGATGTTGGCCCGGTTGCGAGATGAACAACTGGTTTCAACCCGACGAGACGGTAAGACCGTTTATTATTCACTGGCCGACGACAACACCCAACGCGTGATCGGCTTGATGTACGAGCTGTTCTGCCAACCCAAGGCTAAGGGTTAGTTCGACACATACCCGGCGATCACCTGCATCAGCTTATAGGCAGTGGCGGCATCGTTTTCGACAACGGCCAGAAACTCTTCCTCACCAATCCTCAGGCAGGACAAATCGGTCTCGGCAATCATGCTCAGGGCGCGTGGCTCTTTTCGGATCAACCCCAACTCACCCACTAGCGCACCTGCGCTTACGGTTGTGATCAATTGATCCGGGCCATCCGATTGCGGCAGATACAAGCCTGCCTCTCCGTCCAGTACCACGTAGGCGCCATCGGTCGGTTGGTCATCTTTCAGGAACACGACCTGTCCGGGTGTTGCATCAAACCAGCGCGCACCAAAGGCCAGTAGGCGAAGCTGTCTGCGATCCAGACCCGAGAACAGAGGGGTCTGTTCAAGCGCTCGTAGCTTGCGCGCAAGATCAGCCGATGCAGCGCTGTCTTCTTCCACGTCCATAGGTCCTTCGTCCGAGACCACACGACCTTGTCGGATTTCGACGAACATGTCGAATACGTCCGGGTTTTCGAACTGATCGTTCAGATAGATGATCGTGACATCCGGCATCAATTCCCGCAGGTTTTTGTACACTGCAATCTGTGTCTTGACGCTATAGCTGGCCAGCGCGTTCTCTAGGATCAGGATATCCGGCTTCTTGATCGTTGCCCGCGTAAACGCCAATGGCTCGGCAAAAACAGCGGGCAGGTTCTGCCCCCCGAGCGAAACCGGCACATCATAGATCAGCTCAACAACCAGCGGGCGCGCGCCATTCTCGGCCAGAACATCCACAATCAGCTTGCGTACCTCGTCGGATCGCGCGCCACCAATCTGGCTGACTTTGCCAAAAAGCGCGTTTTCCATCACCGACAGACCCGGTGCGATCCGCCCGGAATCCAACGGAACAAACACGTCCTGCAGCGGTTCCAGCAGCTTACTGGAATGACTATGGCGCAGCTCCAGAATGCGGCTCTTGAGCTCATCGGTGAAGGCCGGGCCAATCTGCTCCGCTGAGATCACAAATGGCACCGCCAGCAGGTTCGCCAATTGGGCGTCATCCAGCCCTTCGGCCCCTTCTTTCCGGGTGCGTTCGACCAATTCAACGGCCACCTCATAGGTCCCGGCCTCTAGGCCCAGTTTGCGGAACAAAGGATGGTCGGTGCCATCCAGCCCAAAGATCTGCCGCAACATGTCGATCACGTCACGCGTAAGGGCGATCAGTGTCTCATCCAATCCAAGCTCACGCAACTGGCCCAGGAACACGGTTTGCTTGGCCAGAAGCTCTTGGTTGACCGGAACACAAGGCGTTGCGAACAGCAGGTTCTCGGCCACGGGCAAGGCCGGGTTATAGCTTTCGCGATCAAAGATCAGCGCCTGCTCGGTCAGCTTCGCTTTGGTTACCGTTTCTTGAATCAACGGGCGCAGTTCGATCAGTTTCTGCGCAAGCTGAGGATGAGCGACCGGATCAAAATCCTGCTCGGCTCCGCGTCGAAACAAGGCCGCGCCCGATCCCATTCCGTCGATCAATTTCAACCACCAATCCCGCAACTCCGCCGCATTCTGAAAGCCTGCGCGGGACGGGTCGAGCCATTCTGCCTGGAACGGGTCGGTGCTGTTCCCTGCGCGCAGGGTTTCAGCAAAGCCGGGGTGATCGGTGTGTTCAGACAACGGCTTGAACCGCATGGGCATCATAACGTTGTCGCCCAGCGTGCCTTGAAACATCACCGGTCGGGATGATGCATACCCAATCCGCGCCGCCACGACGCCCTGATGCAACTCGGCCAGATTCTGATCACCGATTTCAACCCTGCCCGCACTGGGCAGGATTTCGCGTGTCAGCAGTTCGCTGACGGCGCGCCGGTCTTCCTCGCTCGGCGCTAGAATGCCGATTGTTTTGCCCGCCGGGAATGTCAGGTTCAGGTCATCCAGCACCTGATTGCCATCCATGTCGCGCACCGAAACGTGATCAAGGACAATATCGCCGCTCAGATGCGGACGCTCGGGCGGTTCGCCTTCGAACAGACCTTCATCCTGCATGCCTGAAGGCGCAAACCGTTCAACCACCACATCCCACCGCAGCGACATATCCTGCGTTTGATTGTAGTAGGTCAGCAATTCTTTCCAGGGTGAACTGAGGTCTTTATACGCCGCCAACGCAGCCACCAGCGCGCCCAGCGAGACTGATCCCTGCAGCACCAACAATCCCCCAACAAGGTAGAACATGAAGGGCGTCAGTTGCGAGATGAAGTTGTTTATGAACTTCATAAAGAACTTCTTCTGGTAGATCTCGAACCGGATCCCAAATAGGCGCCCCAATTGATCCGAGACCATGGCGCGGCGATAACGCCAGCCTCCGTTTGCGCGCAGGGTCGAGGCACCAGCGGCGTTTTCACCGATCTGCGCAGCCAGGGTGCGGACTTCCTGAATGCGTTTCTTGTTAAGAAGGTTGATCTGGCGCTGCAGTTTCGGGATCAGCCATGCCTGTACCGGAATCAAAGCGACGGCAGCAAGACCGAACCAGACGCTTTGTAGAAACAGGAACGACAGGATGGTGATCATCTGACCGGCTTGAAGCACCGGTTGGCTGATCGCATCGCCCATCAACCCGCCCATCGGCTCGCTTTCGGCGGTGATCATCGACACCATTTCGCCTTGGCTGACCCGTTCGAAATAAGGCTGAGGGAAGCGCAAAGCCCGGCTGATTAGTTGATAGCGAAAGCGCCGCAGCATCCGCTCGCTCAGCACACCTTTCATCGTGTTGATGCGCATCTTCATCAAGCCATGGGCAAGAACCGCACCCAGAAAGGCAAAGCACAAGATGATCAGGAAATTGGTCTGCTGCAGACTGTATCCCCAGACCTCTACGATTTCACTGCTGGCCCCGATCGCATCGTTGATGATGCGCTTCGGCAGTTCCAGCGTCAGATATAGCAACGGAAACAAGGTTGACGTCACGGCCAGAAGGATAAGCTGGTCGCGTTTGGAGTACTTCCAGATAAAACGAAAGATCGTGCGTTCTATGGAACCGGTTCCTGCTTGCTATCTACAACTCAGCTTGTTGGCATGGCCTCAGACTCAACAGCATAAAGCCACAAAATCCCAGCGAAAACTGATATTCGAGGTCAATAGCGGAACATTTCTTTGCCGAATGTGAACTAGTTTATTTACGTAGCAACTTAATCGTGCCTAGTATCCGCCTCAGGACGTTTTCGGGAGAGGCCTTTTGACTGCCAGTTTTGGCGCAGTTTTTCTTATGCTCTGCTTGATGCAGATTAAGCATATGTTTGCCGATTATTACCTCCAGACGCCCAAAATGCTATCCGGGCGAGGCGAGTATTTTCATGTCGGTCGCGCGCAACATGCCGGTGTGCACGTTGTCGGTTCTACCGTTGTTTTCATTTTATTTGGCGCGCCTTTGCTTTTCATCTTGATTGTCGGTTTGATCGAATGGGTCGTTCATTTTAATATCGACTACGCCAAAGCCAGCTATTCTGACAAGAAGCAGTTAGAACCCAAACAGGCCGCATTCTGGCGCGCAGCCGGGCTGGACCAGTTGATGCATCAGTTGACCTATATCGGTATGGTCTGGGCTTGGGTTACCTTCGCCGCCTGAACCGGTTTCAGGCGACATGTTTCAGATGTCTGGGCTCATAGGCCGACAACCAAATCCGATCCAAAGCGTCGAGTTTTTCAACATCAAAACGTTGCGCTTCTTCCCAATAGCGCCCGGATGGCACGTGATACGCCAAACGTTCTTCTTCAGCCAAAGCCGCCTTCATGCCTGCGGTCGCGGGTAGTGGTGCCGAGGTCAACCGTGATGACTGCGACGACGGAAAGACCAACCGACTGTCCCCTTGCGACAATCGCACAACACGGCAGTTTTGAGCGGCTGCAAACAGGGCCAGACGGGCGGATTTGGCCTCTAACGAGCGTAAGGTGACGTCATCGCGCAGCGGATCAGCCGTGCCCGTGCCATAGAAATGGGTCTGACCCTTGCCCGCATAAACCATGTCGCATCCAAAATACGCAAGAACCTCGGGCTCAAGGGCTGATAAAGCCCAATACCCTGCCGTAAAGGCCATCGTGCCGCCCGCATAAACAAAGCCGCCATAATGGTTCTGCCGAGGTACATAGTCCTCGGCCGTAACAATGATTTGCCCAGGTTTCAAATGCACAGGGCACCTGTCCGTTGGAAAATCTTCGGGATGGATCAGCACATCCCAATCCTCGCGCACACGCCAGGCGTTGTTGATCACCACTATGTGCGTAAAGGGCTCGCGGGGCCATGCGCGCGCCTCAATCGCATCTGGCGCACTGCCCAAAATCAGAACTCGGTTTCCTGACTGTGCCATCTCGGGTCCTGTGTTTGCTCAGACCTTTCGAGAGCATAGTGCGTTTGGACCCGTCGGCTACCCCAGAACCGAAAAACTGCTTTCTTCGTTGATTGGGCGTTTGCGCGAATAGAACCCCACATCGATCATGCGCTTGATATACGGCAATTCGAACTGCAGCGGCTTGGCATCATGGTCGGCCCCACCTTCGCAATATTCAATCAGCGCAGTCATCATCTTGCCCGCAATTGGCGCGTTCTTGTACTGGTTCCCGCTGGTGCCGCAGGCCATATAGAAACCCGGCAGGCTGGATTTGTCATAGATCGGAATCCAGTCTGTCGACGCATCGTATAGATCAACCACTCCGCGGGTTTTGGACGGGATGCCAAGGCTGGGCACGCGCTGCGCATATCGCATGGCCTGAGTGGTCCACTGATCGGTGAAATCGCGGTTGTAGTGCAAATCATCCCCGCACCACTGATGCGGGTCGCATTCAGGGTCTTCAGACCCAACGAGGATATGGTTGCCATGTTCCGGGCGGCAGTAACACGCAATGTCACTGTCCGAGACGATGGTGCCATTGTTCTCGAAATCGAACCCTTCGGGCGCGGGCACATGTACCACTTCTTGCCGCAAGGGTCGTGTCTCAATCGTCATGTCATCCAAAACGCCAGCCATCTTGTTGATGATGGCTGACCCCGGCCCGGCCACATTCACGACAACCTTGGCGTGGATTTCTTCGCCAGACGCCAGCTTGACCCCCGTTACACGACCTTCTTCGGATAGAACCTCAACGACCTCGGCTCCAGTCTGCACCCGAGCCCCATGTTGCTTGGCAGCATCCATCAGGTTCTGAGCGGACAGTGCTGGGTCGGTGACATAACCTGCCTGCGGCCAAAACACACCGCCCTGCATCTTGCGACCATTGGGCTGGCCGAATTCCGGGTCGTCCATGCGTTTTGGTGGCGTAAAACTGTCCAGAGAATAAACCGGTAGTTTTTCAACAACCTTGTCCGCAGACCATTCTTCGAACGGGCAATCCAGATCAGCGCTGTTGGCCATATGCTTTTCCAGCATACCGTTGGCATCGGTCTTCATGACCAGACACCCCGTCTCGCGAAATTGCGCCAGGTCGGCATTGGCTGGCAGACCTAGATACTCGGCCCAATCACGCCAATAGTGATAACCCTCCCAGGCAAAGGCCGTGCCATCGAAGGTCGAATAGTGCATGCGGATGATCGCGCAGGACCCAGCGGTCGAGCCATGCCCCGCCTGACTGTTCCGATCCAGCGACAGGGTTTTCCACCCGGCTTTCGCCATCTCAAAAGCGATCGCGGCACCGATTACACCGGTCCCAATGATAATTGCATCTGGTTGGCTCATGGGGTGTCTCCTCTCCAATAGCGCTGCGAATAAGCGCTGAATTCTTCGACTTCCTCGGGTTTCGGGTCGACGCCCGTGAATACATACAGATAGTGCGGCACCATCGAGATCCGCGTGTCCATGGGCTCGTTCAATTGTGCCAGATCATAGCCAATCTGCATGTAGTACAGAACGCGCGCGCGGGTTTCGGCTTCGACCTCGGAATACCCATAGCGCGCGAACATCGCGTGCAGGGCGGCCAGGCGCTTGGCGTCGGACTGATCCAGAACGCGACGCACCTTGCCGGATTTGCGCGCCCAATCGCGCACCGCAAAATCTAAGGCAGTGTCAAACAGCGCCGTATTCACGACACACCGATGCACGTTACAGACCGCCGCGGTAATCGTCTTAGCGGGGATTTCAGCCTGTTTGATCAGGGCCGCAGTATTCGTCGCCTGCCAGCGCGCCAAAAGCGCGTCCAACAATTCCTGTCGCGACTTGAAATACCAGTAAAAGGACGACCGTGACACAGCCATCCGCTCGGCCAGGTTCAGCACCTTGATCTGATCCACCCCGTCCGAGATCAGCACATCCATCGCCACGTTCAGCCAGTCGTCACGCGTGACTTTGACATTGCCGACCAATGGTTCGGCCTGTGGGTCATCCCGGTGTAGGATCGGTTTGGTGTTCATTCAGCTCTCCGGTGGTGCGCCGCCCTCGGCAGTGCGTCGCTCAATAAATTCGTGCAGGGCTCCGATACGGTCACTATCGGTTGGCGGTGCTTTGAAATCGTTCAGAATAGATTTCCAAACCCCAGTTGCCCGATGGTTCGTGTCAACCGATCCCCGCTCGGTCCAGGTTCCGAAATTGGCGTAATCGTGGACATGAGGCTGATAGAACTCGGTATTGTACCGCTCCATCGTCTGGCTTGAGGCAAAGAAATGACCGCTGGGCTCGACCTCACTCAACGCTGTGTCAAAGCCGATCTCCGCGGTTCCCGCCTGCGCCCCCGCGCACAGCTCGGCCACCATGTTGAGCACTTCGGCATCGCAGACAAGCTTCTCGAAGGATACAGTCAGCCCGCCTTCAAGCCAGCCCGCCGAATGGATAATCACGGTTGCCCCGGCCATCAAACAGCCCCACAGGCCGAATTGATTTTCATTGGCCGCCTGCACATCGTTCACATTCGCCGCCGACCCCGCCGCGGATCGCCATGGAAGATCTAAATGGCGCGCCAGTTGTCCCGCCGCTAGCGAAGCCTGGAAATGTGAGGGCGTCCCGAATGCGGGTGCGCCTGATTTCATATCCACATTGCTGGTGAACGTCCCGTAGCATACAGGCGCGCCCGGATTGGTCAGTTGCGTCAGGGTCAGCGCCGCCAGCGCTTCTGCATGAGATAAGGTAATCGCCCCTGCCACCGTGATCGGCGCCATTGCCCCCATGAGCGTAAAGGGCGTGATAATCGACATCTGACCGTGCTTGGCAAAATCGATCAGCCCTTGGGCCATCGGAATGTCCAGCGTGCGTGGGCTGTTGGTGTTGATGATGGTGTAGCAGTGTGGTGCATTGCGGAAATCGTCATCAGCCAAGCCACGGGCAGTAGACAGCATCTCAAAGCAGTCCATCACCTGTGGTGTGCCACGCGAGAAGAAGAACGGAAACTTATCCGTCAGTTCCATCTGCGCTTTGGTCGTGAAATAGTGGCGCAGGTTGGTTGGTACGTCCTGCGGTTCGACCTGGGGTGAGATCATCTGAAACACGTCAAAATGATGGGTGAGTTTCAAAAACTCAAGATAGTCCCGCCCTGTCGCCGGCCGGCGCCCCCGCTCCAGATCGGTGGCGTTTGGGGCCCCGGCCCCCGGTTGAAACACCAGTGAGCCCAGTTCCAGCGTGAAGTCGCGACGCTGTGCCCCCGCCCGGCAGGCAATCGACTTCGGAGCCGAGGCAACCGCTGCTTCGACCATATCGCGCCCGATAAAGACCATCTCGGTCTCTTCGTCGACACGGGCACCTCCTGCGGCAAAGATACGGCGCGCTTCGGGCAGCAAAACCTTGACGCCCAGCTCTTGCAGCATGCGCAGCGCGGTCTCGTGCATGTCCGCTATCTGATCTGCCGGGAACACCTCCATCTGCGGGAAAGGGTTCCTGAGTTGACGATAGTTCACATCCCGCAGAACGGGTGGCGCAGCCTCTGCTCCGCGTCCGCGCCGTCGACGCCTTTGGTCTTGCGCCACCATGATCAGCCTCGCATCGCCTTACCCAGCGGATCATATGGCGACGGCGCGATCACGCGGGCGGGGCGCTCGACGCCGACCACGTGCACGGACAGTTCCGTACCCGGTTCAGCTTTGTCCCGATTAACCAGAGCCATCGCCAACGATTTGCCAGTGTAGTGACCATAACCGCCCGAGGTTACAAACCCCATACGCTCTCCATTCGCCCAGATCGGTTCATACCCGCTGGCATCTGCGTCCAGCGCATCGACCTCAAGCGTAACCTGCACCTGCGCAGGGCCATTGCCATCGCGTTCGGCCACAGCGGCATCCTTACCTACAAAGTCCTTGTTCCAATCGATCCAACGATCCATCCCGGTCATGCCTGGTGTGTAAAGCTGCGTGAATTCCGCCGACCAGATGCCAAAGCTTTTTTCAAGCCGCGTCGACAGCATCGCGTTGAAACCACATTCGCGGATGCCTTCATCGGCCCCCGCCTCAAGCAACATCCTGCGCAGCTTGATGTGATCACCATAGCGGCAGTTGATCTCATACCCTTTTTCGCCAGTCACCGACATGCGCGCCACGCGGGCACGCACGAGGCCAATATCGAAATCGTCGCAGCCCATGAATTTCAGGCCCGAGATATCCTGTTCGGCCAGTTTCTCGATCACGTCCTGCGATTTCGGCCCGACCAGGCCGAAGCCGCAGTATTCCTCACCCAGATCGCGTATGTTCACCCCATCGATCATGTGGTTGTCGAACCAGCGCATATGCCAGGCGCGCAGGTAATAGCTGCCCATGATCCACCAGGTGCCATCGCCCCAGTTCAAAACGGTCAGATCCCCCTTGAGGCGCCCGTCCTCACCCAGCATCGGCGCCAGTTTGGCGCGACCTCGGGCAGGCAGTTTCGAGGCCATGACCTTGTTCAGCCATGCTTCGGCATTCGGGCCCGTGACCTCGAACCGCGAAAAACCCGAGATGTCCAGCAGGCCCACGCCTTCGCGGATCACCTTGCATTCCTCGGCCACGATATCATGCGCGTTGGACCGCTTGAGGGTCGGTGTTTCCTCGAACCCTTTCGGTGCAAAATAAAGCGGCACTTCCAGGTCCCAGCTGACGCCCCATTTGCAACCCGCTTCGGTCATTGCGTCATGCGCCGGGGCCATTTTCAGCGGGCGGCCAGCAGGCAGTTGCTCGTTTGGATAGGTCATCACAAACCGGCGGGAATAAAACTGACCGGTGGTTTCGCGGATGTAGCGTTTGTTCTGAGCGAAATCGCCGTAGCGCGCGACATCCATTGGCCATGCGTCTGCCTCGGGCTCGCCATGGATCATCCATTCTGCCAGCGTTTTGCCAACACCGCCACCTTGCAGGAAGCCCGCCATCACAGCACAGGCCGACCAATAGCCACGCTTGCCCGGCACTGGCCCGACCAGCGGGTTGCCATCGGGCGAGAAGGTAAACGCGCCGTTCACCCAGGTTTTGATGCCCACGTTCTGGATCGAAGGGTAGCGTTCGAAGCCCAGCATCAACTCGTTCTCAATGCGGTCCAGCTGTTCCTGAAACAGCTCTTCACCATAGTTCCAAGGCGCGCCGTCCATGGCCCAGTGTTCGTGGTCGACCTCATAGATGCCGACCAGAACGCCTTTCTGGTCCTGCCGCATATAAGTGAACCCTTCCAAGTCCACAGTCATCGGCATTTCGAAATCCGCTGCTGCGACCTCAGGCACGGCATCCGTGATCAGATAATGGTGCTTGAGCGGTGAGACAGGCAATTCCACCCCAGCCATGCGGCCAACCTGCTTGGCCCACAGGCCCGCGGCGTTGACCACATGTTCGCAGGTGATCGTGCCCTTGTCGGTCACCACTTCCCAGCCATCCGCCGTCTGCGTCAGGCTTTCGACCTTGGTTTCCTCATAGTATTCCGCGCCACGTTTTTTTGCCGCCGTTGCATAAGCCTGAACCGTGCCGGTGGTGTCGATGTAACCTTCGCGGTCCGCCCACATCGCGCCCAAAACGCCATCAGTGGACATAATCGGACAACGTCTTTGCGCCTCTTCCGGTGTCAGCAACTCGCAATCGTCAATACCGATGGATTGGAAGATGCGGTAGTTGGCCTGCAACCATTCCCAGCGCTCGGGTGTTCCGGCCAAAGTCAGGCCGCCGGTCATATGCAGGCCAATATTCTGGCCGGACTCTTTCTCGATCTCGCTAAGCAGATCAATCGTATAGGCCTGCAGCGACGCCATGTTTGGATCGGCATTCAAGGCATGGATACCGCCCGCCGCATGCCAGGATGACCCAGAGGCCAGTCGCCGCCGCTCGAGCATGGCCACATCGGACCAGCCAAATTTGGCCAGATGATACAGAACCGAGGCGCCCACGACGCCGCCCCCAATGACCACCACGCGATACTGTGATTTCATCCCGACCTCCCTTGAGTGACTCGTTGCGGACGCTAGCGGCACTGTTCACCTCTGTCTAGACATTTCTGTACAGTGCAGATCACCGCAGGCCGGCGCACGGTTTGGCGCAAAAATTACAGGCTTGCGCTGGGCCGGGATTGAACGCTTTGAAACCAGGCTAGGGTGGCGCTGTTGCCTTCGGGGATGCGTGTTTTGATGACGCGGGCAAAATCCACAAACACAAACGTGCTGATATCCGCCAAACTGAACATATCCCCCGCGACAAAGCGGCTGGCCTGCAATCGCGCCTCAAGCAATGTGAAAAAATCGGTGAGGCGCGTCCTGCCTCGTTCGGCCAATTCTGAGATCTGAGGATGGTTTGTCGGTCCGGGTATGGCCCGGTCCTTGAACGCCGGGTGCGTATTGCGCAGAACCTCTGCGATCGGGATACCGCCCTGTTGTTCAACGATGGCATTCCACATCAAAACCTGCCCCTTCTCATCTGGGGTGCGTCCCAGTAGGGGTGGTTCGGGAAAGCGCGCCTCAAGATAGGCCGCGATCCCCAGGTTTTCGGTCAGAACCGCGCCTTCATCTGTGACCAGAACCGGGATTGTCGCCCGAGGGTTCACGGCCAGAAACGCGTCAGCCAACTGTTCGTTCTTGGCAATCGAAACCTCGCGCGTTTCGATCTTCAGCCCTTTTTCCGCGATGAACATTCTGGCTCGGCGCGGGTTCGGGGCGGTCGAACAGTCGTAGAAGATCATCTCGAATTTCCTCTTATGTAGGGGCGACAACTCAATCCAACGCCCGGGATACGGCGCGCGCGATGACGCGTTCTTCATCCGTCGGGATCACCAGCACCGGAACACCCTTATCCGATATGACCGTAGAATTGCTGTCACTGGCCTGAACATTCAGATGGATGTTCAGAAACTCCATCCCCTGCAACACACGCTGCCGAATTGGGGCCGCGTTTTCACCTATACCGCCACAAAAGATCACGGCATCAAGACCGCCCAGAATGGCGGCCATTGCCCCCAACTCGCGCCGGATGCGAAACACGTAGTAGTCAATTGCCTCGCGCGCATGCGGGTCGTCACTGGCCAGCAAGGTACGCATGTCGTGGCTGATCCCGCTAAGTCCCAAAAGGCCGCTCTTCTTGTACAAGATATGGGTGATCGCCTCGACCCCATGCCCCTGCTGCATCAGATACAGCAACACACCGGGATCAAGCTGACCGCAGCGCGTTCCCATCGGCAATCCATCCAGCGCAGAGAACCCCATAGTTGAACCGACGCTTGCGCCGTTGGTCACGGCACACATCGACGCACCATTCCCCAGATGCGCAATCACAACGCGACCCGCAGCCAGATCGGGATAATCCTGCTGCAGCTTGCCGGTGATGTAGTCATAGGACAGCCCGTGGAACCCATAACGCCGAACGCCCTTTTCGTAGAACCGCCGCGGGAGGGCGAAGGTATCGTTTACAAACGCGTGTCCTGTGTGGAACGAGGTATCAAAACATCCCACCTGCACCGCCTGAGGAAAGGCGGCCTGTGCGGCGCGAATGGCGGCCAAGTTGTGGGGCTGATGCAAAGGCGCCAAGGGTGAAAGCGCCTCTAGCTGCGTAAGGACATGATCGTTCAGAACAATAGGACCATCAAATGTTTGCCCGCCATGCACGATACGGTGACCAACCCCAACAATATGGTGCGTTTCCAACAAAGGCTCGACAGTTTGTAAAATTGCCTCGACGGCTGCCGCATGGTCGGCTGGGCCGATCTCAATCACCTGAACCGGCCCATCGCCTTTCAATTCCAGCTGCGCGACAGGGCCAAGGTTTTCGACCTGCCCCTGCCACAACAGTTCGGGTTCAGACGCGGCCCGGTATACGCTGAACTTGATGGTCGAACTTCCCGCGTTCAGTGTCAGGATTGCCTGCATCACGTCCCTCCTGTTTGCCCTACTCGCCACCCTACCGGCGCTGACGCCGGGTTGATCAGACCTAGCGCTGATAGATAAAGCAGCGCCCCGGAACCGCACTTTGGGGTAAGGGAAGCTCAATAAGTGTTTCAAAATACATCCGGTCGCTCGACACCATTAGGCCACCTTCGGCCAATAGCGGCTCGATCAAGGGTGAGACAAACCGTGCGAAGGCGTCATTCTTTTCACGGTTGTGCCCGCCCAGATCAGCATGGATCAGGCTGGCTGTCGCGCCGAACCGATCCAGGGAGGCGGGAAGTGTCTCGCGGACATCGCCCAAAATCACTCGATCCTCGGGCGGTGTCGAATCCGGATGCGAAGCGACCGCACGTTCGAACACATAGACCGGGCGCTTGGTGACATACTGGATCATGTGGTGGTAGGTCCGACCATTCCCCAGCCCAAGTTCAAAGACCGGCCCATCCATATCTTGGGTCTGCGCGATGGCAAAATCCAGACAGGCCCGCTGGGACACCATGCGGTCGATGAACAGATCAAGTCGGCTTTGATTCTCGGACACTGGGAAATCTCTCCTTGATACCTACTGCCAGCATAAGAGCAGGCGAATTGGGCTTTGATGACAAAAGCTCAAGTGTTTGTGTAGTCGCCAGACCCCAAGTTTCACATTTCCGCGACATTTCAGCACAAGAACGGGTTTGACTAGATGGGCAGAACCGCGCGAGACTGTCGAAAAAATCACGGGGAGTTGATAGAGCCGATGCAAACATGCGGCCAACCGGGTGGAAAACCCGAATGAATGCTTTGTTGTCCGTCAAAAACCTGAGCATCGGTTTTGGCGCAGGTGAATCTGTTGTCAAAGATGTGAATTTTGATGTCCATGCCGGACAGACCCTGGCGCTGGTCGGCGAGTCCGGGTCTGGCAAAACCATTTCATGCCGCGCCGCCTTGCGCATTCTGCCCCGGACCGCACAGATCCGCAGTGGATCAATCACTCTGAACGACTCCAAAGGTGCTGCCGAACTGACACAGATCAGCGAGCGCGAAATGCGTGGCATTCGCGGCAACCGGGTATCGATGATTTTTCAAGAACCTATGCGCTCGCTTTCACCGCTGCACAAGATCGGCAATCAAGTGAGCGAGGTTCTCTGGCTGCATCGCGGCGCGTCCGAGGCACAGGCCCGCAAAGAGGTATTGAGTCAGTTCGAACGCGTCGGCTTCCCAGACCCGCAGCGCGCCTACGATTCCTATCCGTTCGAACTGTCCGGCGGCATGCGTCAACGCGCAATGATCGCCATGGCAATGGTATCTAAACCCGATCTGTTGATCGCTGACGAACCGACCACAGCGTTGGACGTGACCACTCAGGCGCAAGTTCTTGGCCTGATCAAAGAGCTTCAGCGCGAGACCGGCATGGCGCTGATCCTTGTAACCCATGACCTTGGCGTTGTGGCAAACATGGCCGAACACGTGGTGGTGATGCACAAGGGCCGTGTGATGGAGGCAGGCCCCGCCGCGCCGATCCTCACTGCCCCTGCGCACCCCTATACCAAGCAGTTGTTCGATGCCGCCCCCGCGATCCCTGACAACGATGCTGTCGGGGTGCCAATGCCGGATGAAGACCTGATCCTGCAGATGAAAGGTGTTTCAAAGACCTATACGATGCGGGCCAGCAAAGGCTGGCAGGCCGACAAGGAAATCCACGCCTGTCGTGGCGTCGACCTGAACCTTGGCCGCGGCAAAACACTGGCAATTGTAGGTGAAAGCGGGTCGGGCAAGACCACGGCGGCCCGGATCGCCCTGGGGGCGGAGCTGCCAGACGCCGGCGGGGAAGTTCTGTTTAAAACCTCCGCACAAGAAGACCCGATCCCCGTACATCAGATGACCCGCGCCCAGCGCACGGCGTTCCAACGCAAGGCGCAGATGGTGTTTCAAGACCCCTATAGCTCGCTCAGCCCGCGTATGCGCATTCAGGATGCGATGACCGAACCGCTGGAAATTCACCGGATCGGGTCGACATCGGAACAACGCGATAAGGCCACCAAGATGTTGCAGCGCGTGGGGCTGAACGGGGATATGCTGAAACGCTACCCGCATGCGTTCTCCGGCGGGCAAAGGCAGCGCCTGTCCATTGCCCGCGCCATGATGCTGGATCCACAACTGATTGTTTGTGACGAACCGACCTCGGCTTTGGATGTTTCAGTTCAGGAGCAGATCCTGACCCTTTTGGAGAATTTGCAGGACAGTCTGAACCTGTCGTATTTCTTTATCTCTCATGACCTTGCCGTCGTGGCCCGCATCGCCGATGAAGTCGCCGTAATGCGCAGGGGGTTGATCGTGGAACAAGCCCCGCCCGAGACCCTTTTCTACAATCCGCGCCATCCCTACACAAAGGCGTTGATTGCCGCTCAACCAGAACCCGACATCAACCGCCCGATTGACCTGCAAATGGTCTCATTGGGTGCCGGCGCGCCGGACAGTTGGGATGAAGCCTTTCGTTTCTCTGACACCGTGATACCCTCACTTGTGGAATTGGAGCCGGGGCATAAGGTACGTTGCCATGTTTAAGACCACTCGCCATCTGATCCTTGCGGCATCGTTGGCCTTTGCTTTGCCCTTTGCCGCGAGCGCCGAACTTCCGACCTTGCAAGAGAGTGAGTTCTGGTCAAACGAGGTCAATTCCGGCGATCTGCCGCCCATTGCCGAGCGCCTGCCAAAGGAACCGCTGATCGTTGATCTGGCCGCGAAAGGCCGGGAATTCGGAACCCAGGGCGGTACCTTGCGCACCATGGTGACCCGGTCCAAGGATATCCGTCAGATGGTCGTTTATGGCTATGCACGACTGGTTGGGTTTGACGCGAATTACAACATCGTACCTGATCTGCTGGCCTCGTTCGAGAACGAAGGCAACCGTAAGTTCACCCTGAAGCTTCGGGAAGGTCACAAATGGTCCGACGGGTCGGCGTTCACCTCTGAGGATTTTCGGTATTGGTGGGAAGATGTGGCGAACAATCCGTTACTCAGCCCGTCCGGCCCGCCAGATTTCCTGATTGTCGAAGGCAATGCGCCCACAGTTTCTTTCCCGGATGAAACCACGGTGATCTTTGAATGGCCGGACCCCAATCCGGATTTCCTGCAATCACTGGCTCAGGCACGCCCGCCATTCATCTATCGGCCTTCGGCATTCTTGAAACCCTATCACGAAAAGTACGCAGACCCTGAAGAGCTTGCCTTTTTAGTCGACGACGCCCGGGTCAAAAGCTGGGCGGCGCTGCACAACAAGCTGGACAACCTGTATAAGTTCGACAATCACGAACTGCCCACATTGCAGCCTTGGTTGAACGCTAGTTCTGGCAAGAAAATCCGCCACAACTTTGTCCGCAACCCCTATTATCACCGCATAGACTCGAATGGGGTGCAATTGCCCTATATCGATATAGTCGCGATGGAGATTGTCGCCCCCGGTCTGGTCGCCGCAAAAACCAACGCGGGTGAGAGCGATCTGCAGGGCCGTGGCTTGGCCTTCCGGGATGCATCGATCCTGAAAAAGGGGGAAGAGGTCGGCGACTACAAAACCCTTCTATGGAAGACTGGTGTCGCCTCGCAAATCGCGATCTACCCAAACCTGAACTACGCGGACGAGGTCTGGCGGAAGGTGCTGCGCGATGTGCGGGTGCGCCGGGCGCTGTCGCTGGCGATAGATCGCAAGACCATCAATCAGGCGCTTTACTTCAAACTGGCGCAGCCAATGGCGATGTCCGTCCTTCCCGCCTCGCCCTTCTATAGCGAAGAAAACGCCGAAGCCTGGGCCGCGTTCGATGTCGATATGGCCAATGCGCTGCTGGATGAGGCCGGGCTGGACCAGCGCGACGGCTCTGGCACCCGTCTATTGCCGGATGGCCGCCCGATGGAACTGATCATCGAAACTGCAGGTGAACGGCAAGAGGTTGAAAATGCGCTGCAGATCGTAACCGATACGTGGCGTGAAATCGGGGTCAAACTGGTGATGCGCCCGCTTGACCGTGATATCTTGCGGAACCGGGTTTTTGCAGGCAATACAATGGCTTCGGTCTGGTTTGGATGGGATGATGGGCTGCCGCAGGCCCATACCTCGCCGGCCTATCTGGCGCCAACAGATCAAGTTTTCCTCGCCTGGCCAAAATGGGGGCAATTCTACCAGACAGGTGGTGAGGTTGGCGAAGCCCCCGATATGCCCGAGGCCGAGCGCCTCATGAATCTGGCCCATGATTGGGAGGTCGCCACCACGGATGACGAGCGCGCGGCCGTTTGGACCGAGATGCTGAAGATTCACGCCGATCAGCTTTATGGCATCGGCATCCTGAATGGCGCGCCGCAGCCTATCGTCGTATCGAACCGTCTACGCAACGTCCCCGAAAACGCGATGTGGGCGTGGGAACCCGGCGCGCATTTCGGCGTTCACCGTCCAGATGAATTCTTTTTGGTCGACTGACAGGAGCAGCTAAATGATCATGCTGCGCTATGCGGTCTATCGCTTCTTTACGATGCTGCTGACCCTGTTGGTGGTCTCGGTTCTGATTTTCGTCATTATCAACCTGCCGCCAGGCGACTATCTGAGCAATCAGATCGCTGAACTTCAGGCCTCAGGTCAGTCAGCAGGTGTGGCAAAGGCCGAGTTTCTGCGCACCGAATACGCGCTGGATCGGCCGATGTGGGAGCAATATCTGATCTGGATGGGGTTCTGGCCCGGCCCGCACGGGTTCTCTGGCATGATACAGGGCAATTGGGGTTGGTCCTTCGAGTTCGACCGCCCCGTATCCGAGATCGTGGGCGATACGCTTTGGCTGACCGTTGTTGTGAACCTGGCCGCTATTCTGTTCGTCTACGCCGTTGCCTTGCCCTTGGGCGTGATCGCCGCCGCGCGATCGCGGACATGGATCGACTATACTTCGGCATTTGTCGGTTACCTGGGGCTGGCCACACCAAACTTCTTGCTGGCGCTAATCCTCTTCTACTACGGCCATCAGTATTTCAACCTGCCAATCGGCGGATTGATGGATCCCAAATTCGAAGGTGAGCCCATGAGTTGGGACAAGCTGAAATCGATCCTTGTTCACCTGATCGTACCCACCTTTGTGATCGGCACCTCCGGCGCCTCGGCAATGATGCAGCGTTTACGTGCGAACATGCTGGACGAGCTAGGCAAGCCGTATGTTGAAACCGCGATTGCCAAGGGTATGGCGCCATCGCGGATGCTCACAAAATACCCTCTGCGCGTGGCGTTCAATCCCTTCGTGGCCGATATTGGCAACCTTCTGCCCTCGATGGTGTCGGGTTCGGTTCTGGTGTCAGTTGTGCTGGGTCTGCAAACGATTGGTCCGACCCTGCTGACAGCACTCAAGACACAAGATCAGTTCCTGTCGGCCTTCATTTTGATGTTCGTGGCGCTTTTGACGCTCATCGGTACGATGATCTCGGATATCCTGCTGGTGATGCTTGACCCCCGCATTCGGTATGAGGGGCGCGAAGCATGACAGATCGCCCTGATAACCGCTATGTTGACGAGGCACCGTTCGATCCCGAAGCCTCGGTCCAGCAGCTAGAACGCGCTGATCTGGACGCCCCGAACTGGGTGCTGGTCTGGCGCAAATTCAAAACACACAAGCTGGGCCTGATCTCAGGCATCTTCCTGTTGCTGTGCTATCTTATGTTGCCGTTTGCGGGGTTCATTGCACCGTACGGCGCCAACGAACGCAATGGCGAGCATCTCTATGCCCCGCCCCAATCGATCAACTGGTTTCATAATGGCGAATTCATCGGACCGCATGTCTATCCAATTGTAGCCGAAGCCGATCTTGAAACCTTCCAGTGGAAATTCGTCGCAGATACCGAAGACCCAAAACCGATCAAGTTCTTCTGCGAAGGCTCCGAATATCGTCTGGCCGGATTCATCCCCTCTGACACGCATCTGTTCTGCGCACCGGATGGGGCGACTGTGTTCCTTTGGGGCTCGGACCGTCTGGGCCGCGACATCTTCAGCCGCATCCTTTACGGTGCGCAACTATCGCTGACTGTGGGTTTGATCGGCATCTCGGTCTCGTTCTTCCTGGGCATTCTGTTCGGGTCAATGGCCGGATATTTCGGCGGGCGCATCGACTGGACCATCAACCGCGTTATCGAAGTTCTGCGATCCCTGCCGGAACTGCCATTGTGGTTGGCCCTGTCCGCCGCCGTGCCCTCAAACTGGAGTCCCGTCGCGGTCTTCTTCATCATCTCGATCATCCTTGGCATCCTCGACTGGCCCGGCCTCGCCCGATCCGTGCGGGCCAAATTCCTATCGCTGCGCGAGGAAGAATATGTACGCGCAGCTGAGATGATGGGGGCCAGCTCGGGTCGAGTGATCCGCAAGCACCTGCTGCCGAATTTCATGTCCCACCTGATCGCCTCGGCCACGTTGTCGATCCCCGCCATGATCCTGGGCGAAACGGCGCTCAGTTTCCTGGGTCTGGGCCTGCGCGCGCCTGCGGTCAGCTGGGGGGTCATGCTGAACGACGCGCAGAACCTCGCCTCAATCGAGATTTATCCGTGGACGGCCATTCCTATGCTTCCCATTATTGTTGTGGTTCTGGCCTTCAACTTCCTGGGTGACGGATTGCGCGACAGCCTCGACCCCTATCAGCAATGAGCCTGCTGGCTTCTCTTCCCGCGGCCAGCAGCTACCGCACGAAAAAGCCCGGTGCGTTGCACAGTGCGTTTGCTGTCTCGGAACTGGCAACCGCCAGCATCGCGGCGGTTGGACAGGAACTGTCGCGCCTGATGGTGGCGCTAAATCTTACGCAAACCGCGCCCGAAGTGGTTGTGGATCAACGCCTAGCCTCACTTTGGTATCGCTATTCCTTCAAACCAGATGGCTGGGAAATGCCAAGCCTGTGGGACGCGATCGCCGGAGACTATCAGGCGGCAGACGGGTGGATTCGCCTGCACACCAACCTGCCGCATCATCGGGCCGCAGCCTTGAAGGTGACTGGCACACGCGCAGACCGGGACACCGTCGTACAGGCATTGAAATCATGGTCGATCGTTGACCTGGAAACCGCCATCGTCGCAGAAGGCGGGGTCGCCGCCGCCATGCGCAGTCGGGCCGAATGGCTGGACCATCCTCAGGGGCGCTCTGTGTCGCGGGACCCTTTGATTGGTTGGCACGGTCCTAGAAATATCTCTCTGCGGGATCGGCCAGAGGCCAGCACCAATCGCCCGTTGGCCGGGCTGCGTGTGCTGGATCTGACGCGCGTTTTGGCAGGTCCGGTCTCAACCCGCACGCTGGCAGGACTAGGGGCAGATGTTTTGCGTATCGACCCACCGGATTGGGACGAGCCCGGCGTCATCCCTGACATCTCTTTGGGTAAACGCTGCACCTATCTCGATCTCAAATCACCAGAGGGGCTTGCGCGGTTGGAGGGGCTACTGGCAGAGGCCGATGTGTTCGTCCATGGCTATCGCCCCAGTGCATTGGACGCTCTGGGACTGGACAAAGCCAAGCGAGATCAACTGGCCCCAAACCGTATTGAAGTCACACTGGATGCCTATGGCTGGCAAGGTCCCTGGGCCACGCGGCGCGGATTCGACAGCCTCGTGCAGATGAGCGCCAGGATCGCACATACCGGTATGACCTGGGCGCGGTCGGACAAACCGACCCCTTTGCCGGTTCAGGCGCTCGACCACGCGACCGGTTATCTTATGGCTGCCGCTGTTCTATCTGCTCTAGCCGAAGCGGCGCGGGGTAACACCGTGATGCATGCCCAGTTGTCGCTTGCCCGCACGGCGGAGTTGTTGGCGGCATTGGGCAAGTCCGATACCACGAAGGCGATCAAAAACGCCTCTGAATCTGATTATGGCAACACGCCTGAAATCTCGGGCTGGGGACCGGGATATCGCCTGAAATCTCCGCTAGGCGTTGGCAAAACTAGACTGCGGTGGAACCTGCCTGCATCAAAACTGGGTGCGTCCAAAGCCAATTGGTCCTAGCGTATCAAAGCGCACACCCGCCGCGCGGAACGCGCGGCCTGGCCTAACGCTTTGGGTGGCGTCTCGTCAGAGACGCATCCCAAAGGGGCGGGAGCCTACCCTAGCGATCATCTCCACCCGGGCCGATATCATCCAGATAGTCTTCATCTATCGCCGCTTGAACCGCGCCGGTGACCGCCTCACGCTGTTTCGGGCTCAAGTCCTCGACGTCTTTGCCATCGGCCAGTCTGACGGTCACCTCGCGGTGCGCAAAGCGGATGCCTTCCCGCGCGAACAACTCACGGATGTCCTGATAGACCTTCTTGCGCACCAGCCATTGATCACCGGGCTTAGTCATGAACTTGACGCGGATGATCATCGCGGAATCCTGCATCTCGATCACGCCCTGCGATTTAAGCGGCTGGATAAAGTTTTCACCAATCACCGGGTCGCTCAACAGTTCCTGCCCCAGCTTCTTGATCAGCTTGCGCACCTTCTCGACATCGGTGTCATAGGTTACGCGCAAGGGCAGTTTCATGATCACCCAATCACGCGAATAGTTGGTCAGCACTTTGATCTCACCAAATGGGATGGTGTTCAGCGCCCCCAGATGGTGCCGCAGCTGGAACGACCGAACCGAGATCTTTTCAACCGTCCCCTTCACATCCCCAATGTCGATATATTCCCCTTTGCGGAACGCGTCATCGAGCAGGAAGAACGCACCCGAGAAGATATCGCGGACCAGAGTTTGTGAGCCAAACCCAACCGCCAGCCCAACAACACCGGCACCAGCGAACAAGGGGCTGACATTGATGCCCAGTTCCATCAGAACGATCAGGATAATCGTCACCACGACAACCGCCAGGATCGCCCCACGGAACAGTGGCAGCAGAGTCGCCAGACGGCTCTGCCCGCCTTCGCCACCTTCGTCCCCCAGTTCGGCCTCGCTACCGTCATCGGATTCTTCGGCGATCTTGCTGTCGATCCAGATGCGGAAGAAGTTGAACAGGATATAGCCGATGAACAGGATCACCATGACATCCAGCGCGCGCCCTATCGGGATGTCTTCGCTCCAACTGGCTTCGGGGTTCCAGATCACGACCAAAGCGTAGATACCGACTACAAAGGCCAGAATGCCAGCCACACGGCGGGCCAGATCCTCATAAGTAAGGATCACATGCTTACGTTGCTCAGCTTGCGGCGTGTCGGCTGCGGCGGCATCCTCGTGCGCTGCATCTGCAATGGCATTCTTTTCTTCGATCCGCCGGTTGCGATCAAAATAGCGTTCCAGCACATAGTTCATTGCGCCGTATGCGACGACAACTGACATGAAGATCATATAGCTGCTGGCTACAATCGGGATTGAATTGTCATTCTCCAACACCAGATCAACGGCCAACTTAAACCAGCTGAACATCAAATAGACGATCAGAAATGGCGCCCAGGCGAAAGAAATAAACCTCAAGAGCCATGACACTTGAGCCGGGGCCCGTCCACCTCGGATCGCGTTAGAAATCGCACGCGCATTGAATAGGATCATCAGGATGTTGCCCACGGCACCGACCATGGTCAGCCCGCCATACACCATGGCGTAGACATTGTAGTTCAACCCGAAATCCGCGACCCAGGTTGCAAATAATACGGCCGAGATATCATAGGTCGCCAGAAGCGAGGCCCAGATATACAGCCGCTTCGCATCCCGGTCCGAAAACGGGGGCAATCGGTACTGGCTCAGAAAGGGTGACAGCACCATCCGCCACAAGTCAGACACCGTTCGCGCCAGGAAAAAGGCGGTAAATATTGCAGTCACCGTAAACTGGATCGAAATATCTTCGGCCTCGCCAAAGAACAGATAGCCAACGATCAGGGCCATCAACATCGCAAAGATGGTTCCGCCTATCCCCATAAGGAAGCGGAACACCAAGAACGGCATCTTTTCCTTATAGCCTTGCGGGTTTTCCTTGATCCGAGCCACCACCCAGCGTCTGGCAAAACGCTTGCCATAGATTTCGGTGGACAGCCACCGTCCCAACAGCAGGAACAGAATGTTCCAGCCCAGAACCTCGACATAGGTCTGTATCCGCTCATCCGGGCTGGTCTGGCGCAAGATGTATTGAACTTCAAACACCGAATAAGGCAACGCCTCCAGCCGTGATGCAGCGGAATCGCGGAATTTCGAGAACCGCTCCTGCGCTTTCATCAGCTGCGACCCATCGGCCATTGGGTTACCCGCAGCGTCTTCCGATGCCTCTGCCGCACCACCGGTTGACGTGACGACCTGCCCGGCGCTGTCAATGACAATAACGCTGGCACCGGCCTCACTGGCGGCGCGGATGGCAGCGGCCAAATCGCTTTCACTGGTGGTGTCGGTACTGTCGCTTGATCCAGAGGAATAGCCCGGTATCAACCCGGTTTGCGCGGTTCCGCTGACCGGGAAGACCAAGACAAAGGTCACGAACGCCAAAAGCAATCCAGCCAGAACATTATGTTTCATAGGGTCTTACATCCCGATCCAAAGTTTCGAATAAGGTTACAAAAGCGTTCGGTTCAGTTCAAACCATCTTGGCCCAAGGTCCCAAATTTGTGTTAAATTGCGTGATCGACGCACCGTGACAAGGATTCCTCATAACCCATTCGGCTGTTGCCAAATCACAATGTTTGGCGCATTTGCCAAGGCGCTTTTCCACCTTTGGCAAGCGCGGCTTAACAATGTAAGGTATGTGGTGCAAACGCGCAGACCAGAAGTAAGACCAAAACACAGGCACCAATATGAGCCTCGGCAAAAACACAGTTAACACCGGTCGCGCGCCGCGCATCCTGTTTTACAGCCACGATACTTTTGGGTTGGGGCATCTGCGACGCTCGCGCGCATTGGCCGCAGCGATCACACAGGCTGATCCGACCGCCTCGGCCCTGATCCTGACGGGATCGCCCGTGGCTGGGCGGTTTACCTTCCCGCGTCGCGTCGACCATGTCCGCCTGCCCGGCGTCACCAAGCGCGCCGATGGGTCTTATGCCGCGCGCACAATCGGGATGGGGATCGATGAAGTGACCGACCTGCGATCCGGCCTGATCCAGACAGCAGTTCAGCAGTTTAACCCCGATATCCTGATCGTTGACAAGGAACCCACCGGGTTTCGGGGTGAGCTTCTGCCCACGCTTGAATATCTTGAAAACAACTGCGGCACGCAGCTTATTCTGGGTCTACGCGATGTTCTGGATGAACCCGAGGTGCTGGCTGCAGAGTGGGAGCGCAAAGAGGCCATCGCCGCGACCGAGCGGTTTTATCATGAAATCTGGGTCTACGGGCTAAACTCGATCTATGACCCAACCAAAGGATTGCCGCTGAGCCGCAGCGCGCAATCCCGTATCCACTACACCGGCTATCTGCGCCGTGATCTGGGCCCGGTTGGTGAACCGCCCGAGCAACCCTATATTCTGATCACACCCGGCGGAGGGGGCGACGGCAAGGCCATGGTCAATCTGGTCCTGTCCGCCTACGAAAAAGATCCCGATCTGTCCCCTCGAGCCATTCTGGTCTACGGCCCGTTCCTGTCGGGTGAGTTGCGAGAAGAGTTTGAAACCCGTGTCGCTGCGCTAAACGGTCGGGTCACTGCCGTTGGCTTTGAATCCCAGATCGAAACCCTGTTTGCCGGGGCGGCCGGGGTTGTGTGCATGGGGGGCTACAACACGTTTTGCGAGGTTCTGTCCTTTGACAAACGTGCCGTTATCGTGCCCCGCACCACTCCTCGTCTAGAACAATGGATCCGGGCCTCGCGCGCCGAAGGTCTGGGGCTTGTGCGCATGCTGGATGAAACCCGCGATGGCCTGACGCCTGACGCGATGATCAAAGCCATCCGTGCGCTACCGCAGCAGTCTTTGCCATCGCAAACCATCCGCGCGGGTCTGCTGGATGGCCTCGACTATGTCACGGACCGTATTGATGCCCTTTTGACCGGGGAAAAGGAACGAGCCACCGGATGAATGCCAATGCTCCGAAACTGGCGGTGCTGGTCAAAGGGTGGCCGCGCCTTTCCGAGACGTTCATCGCGCAAGAACTGGTCGCCCTTCAGGATGCAGGCCACCGGTTTGATATCTGGTCGCTGCGCCACCCCACGGATACCAAGCGTCATCCTTTGCATGACCGCTTTACCGGTCAGGTTCACTACCTGCCTGAGTATCTATATGACGAACCCCAACGCGTCTGGGCCGCGCGCGCAGTGGCGCAGCGCCTGCCGGGATATGCCGAGGCCTATGGCGTCTGGCGCAAGGATCTGCGCCGCGATCCGACCCATAATCGCATTCGTCGTTTCGGTCAGGCCTGTGTTCTAGCCACCGAGCTTCCGGCAGAGACACGCGCACTTTATGCGCATTTCATGCATACGCCTTCGTCCGTCGCACGCTATGCCGCCATCATGCGCGGCCTACCGTGGAGCTTTGCCGCCCACGCCAAAGACATCTGGACATCGCCGGATTGGGAAAAGCGCGAAAAGCTGCAACCAGACACCTATGGCGCAGCCTTTGGGGCGACATGCACCGCCTTTGGTGCCGAACATCTGCGCGGACTGGCCGACACGCCAGATCGGGTCGATCTGATCTATCACGGGCTGGATCTGGGCCGGTTTCCTGCGCCGCCGGATCGTCTACCGCGACAACCCGATGCGGCCTTCCATATGATGTCGGTTGGCCGGTTGGTTGAGAAAAAAGGGTTTGATCGGCTGATCGCCGCTTTTGCTTTGCTGCCGGATACTCTGAACTGGCGCTGGACCCATATCGGCGGCGGCGGTTTGGGGCCAAGCCTACGTGATCAGGCCGTAGCTGCCGGTGTCGCAGATCGCATCACCTGGAAAGGGGCCTGTGATCAGCCCGAGGTGATTGCCGACATGAGGCAGGCAGATTTGTTTGTTCTGCCCAGTCGCATTGCCGAAGACGGCGACCGAGATGGGCTGCCAAATGTGCTGATGGAGGCGGCCTCGCAAAAACTGCCGATCCTATCGACACCGGTTTCGGCCATTCCTGAATTCATTGAGACAGGAACCCATGGCCTCCTGTCCAGCGACAATCCAACCGCATTGGCCAGTGCGATTTGCGACCTTGCAGCGCACCCAACCCAAACCGCCCAAATGGCCGAAGCCGCTTATACGCGCCTATTGGCAGAGTTTCGGATGGATCCGGGAATTGCGCGTTTGTCGGCCCGTCTTCAGACCCTGTGCACGGATGCAGCCTGATGGCGCGGGTCGCGTTCTATGCTCCGATGAAATCACCCGATAGCCCCAAGCCTTCGGGCGATCGCGAGATGGCCCGCAACCTGATGCAGGCAATTGGGGCACAGGGGGATCGCGTTGATCTGATCTCGGACCTGCGCATCTATGACAAAGTCGGCGATGCCGTCGCACAGCACGCCCTGCGACAGGCGGCGGAGGTTGAAGCACAGCGGCTGATCTCGGACATGCCTGAAGACATCGACCTTTGGGTGACCTACCACAACTATTACAAGGCCCCCGACCTGTTGGGGCCGGTCGTCGCGCAGGCACGTGGTATTCCTTATGTGCAGTTGGAAAGCACCCGCGCCTCAAGCCGCCTCACGGGACCTTGGGCAAGATTTGCGCAAGCTGCGCACACAGCCTGCGATGCGGCACAGGTGATTTTCTATCACACAGCCAATGATCTGATCACACTGAAGCGCGAGCGCTTTGGTGATCAGGCGCTGATTGAGCTTTCTCCATTCTTGCCGATAGCAGATCTGCCACCCGCAAGTACTTGCGATGGCCCGATGCTGACCGTTGGGATGATGCGCCATGGGGATAAGCTGTCCTCCTACCGCATACTGGCCGAGGCGCTGTCGCACCTGTCAGGCGATTGGCACCTGAACATCGTGGGCGATGGCCCTGCGCGCCCGGATGTCGAAAACCTGATGACACCGTTTGAAGGCCACATCACCTTTCTGGGCCAACTCGACCGTGAGGTGCTCCAACGTGTTTACGGTGAGGCCTCGATATTCGTGTGGCCCGGTGTGAACGAAGCCTATGGGATGGTCTATCTGGAAGCGCAGGCCGCAGGCGTACCCGTCGCCGCGCAAGACAGACCCGGTGTGCGGGACGTTCTGGCCCCAGCGGACTACCCGGCTGCTGAGGCGGGTGCAAAAGGGTTTGCGCGGCACATAAAATCCTTGCTGGATGATCCCAAGCGGCGTCGCACCCTTGGCCAAGCGGCCCGCACGCGTGTTGCTGCCCGTCACTTGATGCCCAAAGCGACCGAGGTGTTCTGGTCAGCTGTTCGCCCAATGCTGGAGGTGACGGCATGACTAAGTTGGCTTTGCTGCGCCATGGGCATACCCACTGGAACCGCGCCGGGCGCATTCAGGGACGCAGTGACATTCCACTTGATGAAGAAGCACGTTCAGAACTGGCCGGGTATCACCTGCCAAACGGTTGGGAAGACGCCGAGATATGGTCCAGCCCTTTGGCCCGCGCGCTCGAAACGGCGCTTTTGGTGTCGGGACGCACTCCTCAATCCTCACCCGCGTTGACCGAGATGAACTGGGGACGATGGGAAGGGTTGCACGGGGTCGATCTAATCGCAGACCCGGACAGCGGATACCGCCATATCGAGGACTGGGGCTGGGACTATCGCCCGCCCGAAGGCGAAAGCCCCGCTGAAGTCTGGGGACGCTTGGAACCCTGGCTATCCAAACTGAACCAAGACACAGTTGCTGTCTGCCACATCGGCATCATGCGCGTCATTCTGGCCCGGGCATGGGGGTGGAATTTTGAAGGGCCCGCGCCCTTTAAGATCAAACGCAATCGGCTCTATATCATTGATATGGACGATATGACCCCAACACCGGATCCCGTTCGCCTGATTACTCGCGGAGTGACCGAATGAACGTGATGATCGTCGTGACCCATCTGCTGGGAACAGGTCACCTAAGCCGCGCATTGACGCTTGGCCGTGCCTTTGCAGAAGACGGCAGCGACGTGATGATCGTGACCGGCGGGATGCCCGCGCCGCAGTTAAACTCGGACGGCATAACACTGTTTGGCCTGCCCCCGCTACGCTCGGACGGAACAGATTTCACGCGTCTTTTGACAGAGATCGGTGAGGTCGCCGACCCTGCCTATCTGTCGGCGCGCAGTGCGGCCCTTATTCAGGCTGTGCAGAGCTTTCAACCGGATGTTCTGATCACAGAGCTGTTCCCCTTTGGCCGCCGATCCCTTGCGGCAGAGTTCGAAGCGGGCCTAGAGGCGGCAAATGCCTTGCCGAAACGCCCGCTCGTTCTGGCCTCGATCCGGGATATTCTGGCCCCGCCTTCCAAACCGTCTAAAGCGACACGTGCCGACGAAATCATTGGTCGTTTTTACGATGGTGTCTTAGTGCATTCAGATGAGAGCGTAATCCCGTTATCGGTCAGTTGGCCGGTATCCGAACAACTGGCCCAGCACCTGCACTATACGGGTTTTGTTGCGCCTGCCGCGGCGCGCCCGCATCCCGAGGCAATTGGAGCCGATGAAATCCTGGTAAGCGCTGGTGGCGGATCGGTGGGGCAGCCGATCTTTCATGCGGCAATCGAGGCGGCGCGAAAGATGCCCAACAGGCGCTGGCGCCTGTTGGTGGGCGGGCGTGATGCGCAGGAGCGTATTGCACAACTATCTAAGCTAGTTGGTGAGGCGCCCGTGTCGCTGGAACCCGTCCGCCCGGATTTTCGCCGGATGCTGCCACACGCGGCGGCCTCGGTCAGCATGTGCGGCTACAACACTGCGCTGGACATCCTGCAATCGGGCACCCCTGCGGTATTCATCCCATTTGACGACGGCAAAGAGGTTGAACAAGGTCTGCGCGGCCAAAGCCTGTCAGAACTGCCTGCAATGGAAGTGCTGCGTAGTCAGGAATTGACCGGCGACAGTCTTGCCGAACGGGTCGAACAAGTGATCTTGGAAGGCAGGCGTGCACCCAAGCAAGACGGCCTCGATGGAGCCCAGCGCTCAGTCGAGATCACCAAGCACCTGTTGGGGCTGCGCACATGACGCCGGATTGGAAACCCTTGGAGGATGAGCTTGCGCTTTGGCGTGCTCAAGGCCTGACGCTGCCCCTATGGTGGCGCGATGATGATGCCACGGTGCAAACACCGCAATTGGAGACACTGACTGCGCTATCCGAACGTGTAGGTCTGCCGGTGCATCTGGCCGTAATCCCTCGGGATGCGAACGCCAGCCTAGCGGGGTTCGTAGCACGACACGAAAGCCTGATCCCTGTCGTCCATGGCTGGGCGCACCAAAACCACGCACCTGCAGGAGAGAAGAAGTCTGAATTTCGCGCGCATCGACCGCTACAGGATATCATTGCCGACGCGCAAGCCGGGTTGAGTCGCCTGACGGATCTGTTTCACGACAGGCTGCGCCCCATGTTTGTCCCCCCCTGGAACCGGATCGGGGATGAGGCTGTCCCCCAACTGCCTGCACTTGGGTTCCGCGTATTGTCGACAGCAACACCGCGGAAAGCAACCTTTGCAGCCCCTGGATTGGAACAGATCAACACGCATCTGGACCCGATTGACTGGCGGGGCACACGGGGATTGGTCGCGCCGGACATCCTGATCGCAAAGATGGCCGCACTACTGCAAGACCGCCGCACGGGTCAGGCCGACAATACAGAGCCCTTCGGCATCCTGACCCACCATTTGGTTCACGACCCTGATATTTGGACCTTTACCGAGGCATTGCTAACAAAACTGCTGGAGGGACCCACGCACCCTTGGGTCGCCCCCGACAGCCCAGAACGGAGTTCCCCCATATGAGCAGATTGGATTCCATGCTGCGCCGTCTGACCGCTCAGCGCGACGGGCTGAACTGGGCTGCTGCCCGGATCGCCAAACAAGACGGAGATGTTCTGGACATGGGTCTGGGCAATGGTCGCACCTACGACCACCTGCGGGAAATCATGCCGGATCGGCGCATTTGGGTGATGGATCGCGTGTTGCAATGCCACCCTGACAGTACCCCGCCCGAACAGGATTTCTTGCAAGGCGAGGCCGAGCCAATGCTGCAGAAACTGGCGGCCTCGGGCCACAAGATGGTCATGGCACATTACGATTTCGGACGCGGGATCAAGGAAGACGATGTGGCCGAAGCCGCACGCCTCAGCCCGTTGATCGCGCAGGTCATGCAACCCAATGGGTTGTTGATCTCGGGCCAGCCGTTGGTCGGGTTCAACCAGATCGACGGACCCGAAACCATCGCCCCGGACCGTTATCTGTTTTACACCGCCTGATCAGGCGACCCGCTGCCCGCGCGACCAAACGGCGCTGAGCGCGGGTACACTGCCACGCATGCGGAACCGGATCAGATCAGCGCGTGCATCTTTGCGCAGCTCGCCCCGATCCTGCAGCCCTGCGGCCAGCGCTGGGGAGAGCGTAACGGTCTTGAGGCCGCGCGCCATATCCCCCCACATCTCGCCCAATCGCACTGCCGACAGCAACAGCGCCGAAGGCACGTAGTCTGATGACATGATGTCCAGATGGCCCAGCTCGGCCAGTTCCCGGGCTGCGACGTTCCCGGAATGCGATCCTCCCCGAATGATATTCGGTGCACCCATCATGACCTTGATGTCGTGATCGTGGCAGGCCCGTGCCGCCTCGACCGTCGTGGGGAACTCGGCCAAGCGGATACCGTGGCCTGCCGACACCTTTACCTGATCCTCGGTCGTGTCATCATGGCTGGCCAGCACCGCCCCAAAACGACGCGCGGCCTTGACGGTTTCGACCTCATGCTTCTCACCATGCGCATCCCGCAGCCCCTTCAGTCGCGCCACATGCTGTAGGAACATGTCATCGTCCATAGCATGCTTTCCCTTCACATAGGCCTCAAGCTTCGAGATATCCCGAAACTGGCGTTGCCCCGGCGTGTGATCCATCAGCGAGACCAACCCAACCCGATCTTCTGGGCCAAACTCGTCCAGTTCTTCGACCAGGGTTTCCGAGCACACCTCAGCCCGCAAATGCAGGAAGTGACTGATCTTCAGTGCGTCCTGTTCGCGTAGCTCCCAAAGCTCTTGCGACAGACCACGCGCATATTTGCCATAACGCGCCGCACCAGATGGGATCGACCCCACCCGCATCGCGTCGAACACTGTGGTAATCCCAGTGCTGGCCAACTCGGCATCATGAGCCAGGATCGCAGCGGCGTGCGGCCAATCCACTTTCGGGCGCGGCTGGATATGCCGTTCCAGATTATCTGTGTGCAGCTCGACCAGACCGGGGCAGATATAATCGCCCTCACAATCAATCGCACCTGCTGGAACAGTCGCCCCAGTGTCGATATCGGCAATATACTCACCAACAATCCGAATGCTGCCGGTTACGGTTTCATCCGGGAAAACAAGCGTGGCATTGGCAAGGGTCAATTCTTCTGTCATCTGAACTTCACACAGTTTGAGCTATTGGAAGGCCACGCAATAGGAGGCCAATGTGACATTCACGCGATACGCGATCTATTTTGCACCACCCGCCAAGGCGGATTGGACGGTTTTTGCAACCAGCTGGCTGGGCTGGGATATGGAAAGCGGAACGCAGGTCGCACACCCACCGGTCGATGGTGTTGATGTAGCCGCCGTGACCAAGGTGCCCCGCAAATACGGGCTGCACGCGACTATGAAGCCGCCATTTCGCCTGCGCGATGGCCAAAGCTTTGAGGCTTTGCAACAAGCCTGCGAAACGCTTGCAACCGATCAGGCTCCAGTGACTTTGGACGGGCTTGAGATCGCGCGTCTGGGTCGATTTCTGGCCTTGCGTCCGGTTGGCGATACGGCGGCGCTGAATGCGTTGGCCGCCGCCTGCGTGACAGAGCTTGATAGGTTCCGCGCGCCCGCATCCGAGGGCGAACTGGCGCGTCGCCGTGCCACCAATCTGACCCCGGAACAGGACGCCCATCTGATCAGATGGGGCTATCCTTACGTGCTGGATGCGTTCCGGTTTCACATCACGCTGAGCGGGAAGTTGGACAAACCCTCTCTGGCCGCGACCGAAACTGCGCTTCAAGCGCATTTGGGTCCGCTTTTGCCAAAGCCCTTCCAGATCAACGATCTGGCTTTGATGGGCGAGGCCGAGGATGGGCGGTTTCACCTGATCCATCGTTACGCGCTTTCCAGTTGAAGTCGGTTAAGGATCTCGCCGACCGTATCGTCCAGCGCGCCTGAATTGTCGATTTCGAACACGCGGTCCAGCCCTTCGGGCAAAGGGGCGCGTGCTCGACCCAGCCGGCGGGCCTGTTCAGCGCTGTTTTCGCGCCCGCGCGCTGCAAGACGCTGGGCCAGAACTTCAGCGCTGGCAGTCAGCGAGACCACAACCAAATCCCCGAAGACCTCCTGCGCCTGCACCAGTACGGACCGAGAGAAGTTCACCAATACAGCGCTGCAATTCTTGCGCTGCTCAGCTATCTGAGACGGCACGCCATACAGCAACCCATGGGCCGACCAATGCAGCGCAAAGGCCCCGTCCAGTACCATCTGTTCGAACAAATCGGCCGAGACGCGGTCAAAATCCTCGCCCTCTTCCCCTTCCGGCCGGGTGATCACACGGCGCAACCGCTGAATACCCGGCGCGCGGGCCTCCAGCGCCTCCATCACGCTGTCCTTGCCGACCCCTGAAGGACCGACAACAGCAATGACCGGAGCCAGCGTCATGCGGCTTTACCCGGGGTGAAGCCCGACACGTCAATCTCGCGATCACACACCCGCTGACGGGCTTCGATGTCGTGGAAAATGCCCACGATTGCGGCGCCGCGCGTTTTTGCCTCTTCGATCAGTGACAAAACCGTTTCGCGGTTCTGCGCATCCAAACTGGCCGTTGGTTCATCCAGCAACATCGCCGGGTACTCATGCGCGAAACCGCGTGCGATGTTAACCCGCTGCTGCTCGCCACCCGAAAACGTCGTCGGGCTCAGCGCCCAAAGCCGTTCAGGAATGTTCAACCGCTTGAGCAGGCCTGCAGCCTTGCCCAACGCGATCTGCCTGTCATGCCCCAACGCCAACAACGGCTCGGCCACAACCTCCAGCGTCGGAACCCGAGGGACCACCCGCAGAAACTGGCTGACATAGCCCAGCGTTTCGCGCCGCAGTGCAAGAATCTCTCGTGGTTCGGCCTTTGCCACGTCCAGTCCACCAACCAGAACTTTGCCCGCGGCCGCCAGATAGTTCCCGTAAATCACCCGCATCAGCGTGGATTTCCCCGCGCCCGAGGCCCCGGTCAGCGCGACGCATTCCCCCGCACTGACCTTTAACGAGGCCCCTTCCATAACCGGGATAACCGCGCTGCCCTGATTGTGCAGGGTAAAGCTCTTGCTTACGTCGTTCAGCTCAATCATAGTTTCATCTTTTCCCAACTATTCAAACCTGCAGAACGCTCGAGACCAGCAGCTGCGTGTAGGCATGTTGCGGATCGTCCAGCACCTGATCGGTCAACCCGGCCTCGACCACATGGCCGTCTTTCATGACCATCAACCGGTCCGCCAACAGGCGCACGACGGCCAGATCATGGGTGACGATGATGGCGCTCAGCCCCATTTCGCGGACCAGCCCGCGCAACAGGTCCAACAGGCGTGCCTGAACCGAGACGTCCAGCCCGCCGGTCGGTTCATCCATGAACACCAGCCGGGGGCCGGTCACCAGATTGCGCGCGATCTGCAGGCGCTGCTGCATCCCGCCCGAGAACGCAGTGGGGCGATCATCGACCCGGGCCTCGCTGATCTCGACCCGACCCAACCAGTCGATCGCCTTGTCGCGGATGTCGCCATAGTGACGATCGCCGACCGCCATCAACCGCTCGCCAATATTACCGCCCGCACTGACCGACATCCGCAGCCCATCGCGAGCATGCTGATGAACAAAGGCCCAATCGGTGCGGCTGAGCATTCGACGCTCGGGTTCCGACATGGTCACGGTGTCCACCGGACCATCCGCACGCGTGTCAAAGACCACCTGCCCGGCATCCGGCTCCAAATGCCCCGCCAAGCAGTTCAAAAGGGTCGATTTGCCCGAGCCGCTTTCGCCCACGATCCCCATCACTTCGCCCGGATAGAGATCAAAGCTGACATCCGTGCAGCCGATCCGCGCGCCATAGTGTTTCTGAATATCTTTGACTTGCAACAAGGGGGTCACGCCGCGTTCTCCTTGGTCATTGGACCGACATGGCCCGCCTCGCGGCGCGACCGGCAATAGTCGGTGTCCGAACAGACAAACATGCGATTGCCTGCGTCATCCGTGATGACCTCATCCAGATAACTGTCCGTCGCCCCACACAGATCACAGCAGTGATCGGCCTTGGTCGCCTCGAACGGGTAATCCTCGAAATCCAGGCTGACGACCTTCGTGTGTGGCGGCACTGCATAAATCCGTTGTTCGCGCCCCGCGCCAAACAACTGGATCGCGTCCATCTCAAGCTTGGGGTTATCGAATTTCGGAATCGGGGACGGGTCCATCACATACCGCTCCGACACTTTCACCGGATAGGCGTAAGAAGTCGAAATCGCGCCATGCTGGCTGATGTCTTCATACAGCTTCACATGCATTAGCCCGTATTCCTCTAGGCTGTGCATCTTGCGCGTCTCGGTTTCACGCGGTTCCAGAAAACGCAGAGGCTCGGGGATCGGCACCTGATAGACCAATATCTGATCTTCGGTCAGCTTCGCCTCGGGGATGCGGTGACGGGTCTGAATGACAGTCGCCTTGTCCGTTTCTTCCGTGGTCGCTACACCTGCGGTGTTTTCAAAGAACTTACGGATCGAAACCGCATTGGTGGTGTCATCCGCGCCCTGGTCGATCACCTTGAACGTATCATCCGGCGTCAGCGTCGCAGCCGAGACTTGCACCCCGCCCGTGCCCCAACCATAGGGCATCGGCATCTCGCGGCTGGCGAATGGCACTTGATAGCCTGGAACTGCCAACCCTTTGAGAATGGCGCGGCGGATCATCCGCTTGGTCTGTTCGTCCAGATAGGCGAAATTATACTCGCTCATAAGAACCCTCTTTCAGTTAGCGCGATGTCCAGCGCTTTTGGCGTGGTGAAATGTATACCGTCCATGCCGACTGACTTTGCGCCTTCGACGTTGTGCAACCCGTCATCAATGAAAACGCAGTCTTCTGGCGCTACTCCCGCACGATCACATAGCATGTGGTAAATACGGGCATCCGGCTTCATCACACCTTCTTGCCCAGACACGACCAGAGTGCCGAAGACCTCACCCAAACGTGGGTGGACCTTCAGACCTTCGGGCCAGGTTTCCGCAGACCAATTGGTGATGGCGTGGACTGGGGTTCCTTGAGCTTTCAACCGGTCCAACACATCCCACGTTCCCTGGATCGCGTTTTCTACCGTCCGGGCGTAAAGCGAAACATAGTCTACAAACAGGTTTTGATCTTGCGGGTCTTCTAACTCTCGCGCCAGATCCGCAAACTGCTCACCATTGTCGGCACGCGCGTTCTTTTCCCGAAAACCCGTTCTTTCGATAAACGCATGAGCAGCCTCTTCTGAACCCAGCGCTTCGGCCCAGGCCAATTGCGGCTGCCAATCAATCAGCACACCGCCAATATCAAAAACGACCGCCTTCATTCCGCGGCCTCCCTGGGCGCAATCCGCTCTTCGGCCTCGCGGCGCAGTTTACGGACCAATTCCAGTTCGGACTGGAAATCCACGTAATGCGGCAGTTTGATATGTTCCAAGAACCCGGTCGCCTGGATGTTGTCCGAGTGGCTCAGAACAAACTCTTCGTCCTGCGCCGCAGCACCAACAAAATCCTCACCCAGTTCTTTCCAGCGCAGCGCGCGATCAACCAAGGCCATCGAGATGGATTTCCGTTCTGATTGCCCGAACACCAAGCCATAGCCGCGCGTGAATTGCGGCGGTTCGGCCTTGGAGCCCTTGAACTGGTTCACCGTTTCACATTCGGTCAGCTCAACCTCGCCAATGTCGATGGCAAAACCCAGCTCGGGGATATCCATCTCAACCGCGACCTTGCCGATCCTTAGTTCCCCGACAAAGGCGTGGTTGCGGGCATAGCCGCGCTGGGTTGAGTAAGCCATGCCCAGCACGAACCCTTCATCCCCGCGCGTCAGCGATTGCAAGCGCAAAGGTCGGTTCGATGGGAACTCCAGTGGTTCGCGCGTCAGGTCACCGGGTGTTTCATCACTGGCAATTTCGTCCTGAATGATGTCCTCACCCTTGAGGAATTCGGTGATATGCGGCGTTGATTCGGTGCGTGCCGCCCCTTCTGGCGCGGCGGGCACCTCTCCATCAGCGGCCAGTTTGAAATCCAGCAGGCGATGGGTGTAGTCGAAAGTCGGGCCCAGAACCTGCCCGCCGGGCGCGTCCTTGAACGTGGCCGAGATCCGTCGGTCACAGTCCATCTGTCCCGTATCAACCGGGTTTGAATACCCAAAGCGCGGTAAGGTCGTGCGATAGGCGCGGATCAGGAAGATCGCTTCGATCAGATCGCCGCGCGCCTGTTTGATCGCCAATGCGGCCAGATCGGGATCGTACAGAGAGCCCTCGGCCATGACCCGGTTTACCGCAAGGCTCAGCTGCTCACGAATCTGCGCAAGGCTCAGCTCGGCCACGTCGGTTGATCCACGCCGTTCCTCGGCCAGCCAGGCATGGGCGTTTTCAATCGCCTTTTCACCACCTTTGACAGCTACATACATAGCTTAGCCTCCTACCGTGATCTGCGTGCTGCGCGGCAGAGCCGCAACCTGATCGCCGCAGGTCAGAAAGAAATCACATCCCAACGGGTAGAGCGCCGCGTTAGCTTGCAGAACAGCCACATCCGGTAGTGACAGTTGGGCGACATCCTTGATGCCTGGCCCAGACAGAACCGCACCTGATGCCTGCAGGTCATCGCATTCCACGATCAACGTGGTCGAGCGATCGGGGTATTCCGGCGTTCCAATACGATACGCATTGAGGGGCTCCAAATCCTGCCAGGTTCCAACGGCAAAATCCGCCTCAGACGCGGCAACCAAAGTTGCCCCAGTGTGAAAGGTCAGCCACTTGCGCACGGCGTCGGTGTCGACTGCCCCGGCCAGATAAAGCTTGGTTTCCGGGTCGCAAAGCGTCAGCAGCAGGGTCGCCGCCGCAACCGACAAGGGCACCGGAGGAACAGCACCGGTCAGGCTGCGAATCTCACCCGGTCGGGCCACGACTGTCATGGCTGCACGGAAGGCATGTGCCGCCTGGATTGGGGCGTTATCAAAGCCGCCCGAAAACTGTGCTTGTTGCGCCATCAGTCTTCCCCCCGCACCATCGTGAAGAACTCGACCTTCGTCGCCGCCGCCTTGGCCGCACGCGCCGTTTTCGACGCTTGCATCTGCTGCTTAAGCGGTTCCAAGAGCTCTGACCTCAAGGTTCCCGCCGCAGGGGTCTGCATCATCGCGTCAATCAGCGCCGCAGCTTCGGCCTTAGGCTTTGACCGCCCCTGCACATATCCGTGCCCAACGGTGCCATCGTCCAGAACAACGGAGCAGCGGGTCACAGTCATTTCACCCAGGTTGAACGGTGCGCCAGTGCTGCCCGCGCGACCGCGGACCATGACGCCACCGACTTCAGGACGGCGCAGCCAGTCAAAATGTGGACGGTCGGAAAGCCCATTCCACAGCGCCAACATCGCCCCTTCGGGCGCGCGCGCCAGAAGGCCCATCCATTCTTGCCGGGCGGCAGTCTTAATTTCTGTTTGATTTGTCATCAAAGCCTCTTGGCGGGGTTGTCTACACATACTATACAACTAGACAAATATTAACGTGCAGGGATCTGCACTGCAATCGAAACTCTGTGAATATTTGATGACATGAGCAAAACACCGATCTGGAAAAGCATCTCGCTCAGCCTGACCTCTGACATAGCTGAAGGGCGGTACCAAACCGGAGATCGCATCCCAACCGAGGCGCAGCTGGCCGCAAAACATGGCGTCAACCGCCATACTGTGCGGCGGGCATTGTCGGATATGGCAAAACAGGGCCTGGTTCACGCGCGCCGCGGCGCAGGTGTGTTCGTGGCTGCCCGCCCAACCGATTATCCCATCGGCAAACGTGTCCGGTACCACAAGAACATATCGGCCAGCGGCAAGATTCCGGGCAAACAGATTCTCTCGCTGACAACCCGCGCCGCAGATGAGGCCGAAGCTGATGCACTTCAGCTAAACACTGGCGACCCCGTGCACGTCTATGATGGATTATCTTTGGCCGATGGGCAGCCGATCGGGCTGTTTCAAAGTGTTTTCCCGGCCCTGCGATTTCCCGATCTCTTGAAAGCTCTGCAAGATACGCAATCCGTCACAAAGGCGCTGCAGACCTGTGGTGTATCCGATTACACCCGAATATCGACCAGGCTGACCGCGCGGGCGGCAACGGCAACTCAAGCTTTGCATCTGCATCTCAGCGAAGGAGCCCCGGTGCTGTTTTCAACCGGGATCAACGCAGACCCCGATGGCAATCCAGTGGAACTTGGCCGGACCGTTTTTGCCGGTGAGCGCGTGACCTTGACCCTGAATGAGGATTGATCACGCGGGTTTCGGCGGTTCTTCGAACTTCTGAAGGAGGCCTTATCCCTTGATGCCTATTCGTATTTTTCTAAAAACGCCTCAGCATCTAGCGCGCGAAAATCCGGCAAGGCCCTGCGCAGGTGTGCATTGTCCCAATCCCACCAGGCCAATGCCATCATGCGGTCGGCTACGTCGACGGAAAAGCGGCGGCGTATCTCAGTCGCCGTGACACCCCCGACAATTGTAAAAGGCGCAACATCCTTTGTGACGACGGCCCCGGCAGCCACAACCGCGCCATGCCCGATTGTAATCTCGGGTTTGATCATGGCACCATGGCCAATCCAAGTGTCATGGCCAATCCTAGCAGTACGGCTGGCCCGATGGGCGAACCAGTCGGCATCATCCTCTTCATCGTCCCAATAACTCGCCGATCGATATAGAAAATGATGCAGTGACGCTTTCTCCATGGGGTGATCTGTTGCACCGATGCGGGTGAAACTGGCGATATTGGCGAATTTGCCGATCTCGGCATTGGCGATGTCGCAAGTCCGGTCACAATAGGAATAGTCACCCCAGACCGAATTTGCGACACGGCTACCCGCGCCGATCTCGACATATTCACCAAACTGGCTGTTGGTGATTTGACAATCAGGGTGAATGAACGGCTGATCTTCACGCAGTCTTGGCATGGTCTGGTCCAATTATCCTGTCAGGGCAAAAGGAAGGGTTTACGTTTAGAATCACGCGGCTTTCGCGTCTTCCCTGACTCTCCCTGGATCAATCGACGGCGTAGCCAGCCCGAGAACCAGTCCATCAGCATCACCATCAGAATAATCAGGACGATGTAGTAGGCGACCTCTTCCCAGTCCTTTTGCGTGATGATCGCTTGGGTCAGCAACAGGCCGATACCCCCACCGGTAATGGCACCAATCACGGTGGCGCTGCGGGTGTTGGATTCGAGGAAATACAAGAGCTGGCTTAGCAGAACAGGCGTGATCTGAGGGATAACCCCAAAACGATAGCGCTGCGTGGCGTTGGCCCCGGTCGATTGCACGCCTTCGATCTGTTTCTGGTCCACATTCTCCAACGCTTCCGAGAAGATCTTGCCGAACGTGCCTGTATCCGTCACCAGCATGGCCAAAGCCCCGGTTAACGGGCCGGGACCAAAGGCACGGGCCAGCACAACGGTCCAGATCAACGCATCCACACCCCGTACGAAGTCAAAGATACGGCGGGTGAAAAACCGGACAGATTTCAGCGGGTTGAAGTTGCGCGTGGCCAGGAACGCCAGCGGCAACGCCACGATGGCCGCACCGAACGTGCCCAGAAAGGCCATCAGGATGGTCTCAAAAATCGCCCAAGCCACGTCCTGGTGCCGCCACATCTTATTGGTCCAGAAGTCATTGAAAATGGCCCCCGCTTCACCACTGGCGGCACGCCCGGCCAACTCAGAGAAAGACTGGCCATAATACGGGCTGTCCAGCGTGAACCAGAACAGCTCCCACCCGTTGAAGTACCGGAATACTTCGGCGCGGTTTCGGGTCACCGTCAGGCGGCCCGCATCCGTGGTGATGGCCATCCGGTTTTTCGAAACATTGATCCACTCGGGGACATCACCCGTTGGCAATTCAGCCTGCACCCCAGCGGCGCGCGTCGGGGTGGCGCGCACGGTGCCATAGCCGGGGATGTCATATTCAATCGTTTCCGGACCGAAACGGACAACATACCCATCCTCCAGATCGATCACGGTTGTTTCGCCCAGCGCAACCCAATCCGGGGCCTCACCTTCGGGATATGCGCCCTTGCGTTCGCCCTCGATGGCGGCTGAAACCTCGCCGGTGCGATTGTCCCGCTCGATATGGGTTTTATAGCTGTAACTGTCTGCAACCAGTGTTTTGCCATTCTCCAGATTGGCGCGGGCTGTCAGACCCGGCACGTCAAAGGCGAAGAACACATAGGTCAGATAGACCAGAACCAGCACAGGCAGGCCGAAATTCATCAGGCGCTTGCGGCTGAACAGGCGGCCCGCCTCGGCCTTCAGCTCATCAATCGACAGATCGGTTGCGAAGGTGCTCATGCTGAGGCTCCTTTTTCCGAGCCATGGGTCAGGCGGTCGCGCAGCACACCTGATATCTGGTCCACAACGACGATAGTGACAAAGAGAAGAAGGAAGATGGCTGCCGCTTCATCATAACGCCCCTGCCCCCAGGACATCGAGTTCCGCAATTCATAGCCCAGACCACCCGCACCGACGAAACCCAGAATGGCCGACGCGCGGATGTTGATCTCGAACCGCAGTAGTGCATAGCTGACGTAGTTCGGCCCAACCTGTGGGATGACCCCCAGATACATGCGTTGTGACCAATTAGCTCCGGCTGAGTGCAGCCCTTCTACCGGTTTTAGTGAGGCGTTTTCGTTCACTTCCGAGAACAATTTGCCCAATGCCCCGGCCGTATGGATTGCAATCGCGATCATCGCTGGAACCGGGCCGCCACCCAGAACGAAGATCAGCACCAAAGCGATGACAATTTCGGGGATCGCGCGACAGATATCGGCAATGCGTCGGAACAGCGGGATAAGTGCAGGCCAAAGCGCCATGCCCCGCGTCGACATCAAGGCCAGAAACGTCCCTGCGATGGTCCCGATCAGGGTGGAGGCTGCGGCAATGTTGATCGTCTCGATCAGAGCCGGGAAAAACTTGACCAGGTTCTCGGGCATCGACCCGATCTTCTCCCACGCCTCTGACAGAACTTCCGAGGGGTAGTCGAATATGCGGTGCCATCCGTCGATAAAGCTGCCTGCGTTGCGGCTGTCTGCGGTACGGAAACCCGCGGCCATCAGCGCAACAAAAAGGATCAGAAGAATACCACCATAGACCCGCTTGCGCCGTGTCATATCGGAATAGTCGGCCCGGATCTGGTCGACGGTCTGGGACCCTGCGGTCAGGTCTGTCATGGAATGCTCCTGAGTGGAGAACGGGGCCCGGCGGAAACCGGACCCCGAACTTGGAAGATGCAGGCTTAGTTGGACTTCAGCTTGCGTGCTTCGATGATGACTTCGTAGGCTTCGTGCGTGATCGGCTCGAACGCTTTGGCTTCGCCCGCCGCAACACCGTAGAAGCATTCGCGGTCTTTCTCAGCCAGACCTGCCATCAGGGCAGTCATCTTCTCTTTGACATCCGCAGGCAGTGCGGTGCGCAGAACAACCGGGCCTTCCGGGATCGGCTTGGACTGCCAGATCATGACCATGTCGTTCATATCGACCAGACCTGCATCAACTGCACGGCGCAGGGCGCCCGAGTTGAAACCGTCTTCCCAGTCGCCCAGCCCATCGGCCCAGGTGACGCCGCCGTCAACGTCACCGTTGTTGACTGCTACGATGGTCTGCTCATGGCCGCCGGTGAATTTCACTTCACCAAAATAGTCACCCGATTCCATGGTCGAACCGGTCGCGGCAGGGATTTCAATCGACGGGATCAGATAGCCCGAAGTCGAGTTCGGATCGCCAAAGCCAAAGGTCTTGCCCTTCATGTCTTCCAGCGAGGTGATGCCGCTGTCTTTGCGGGCAAAACCGATCGAGTAATAACCGTAGCCGCCGTCCACGTTCACTTTGACCAGAACCGGTTCAACCGCTTCGGGATCGCTCAGATAGGTTTTCGCATAGCCCGATGCGCCCAGCCACGCCATGTCGATGGTACCGCCCAACAGGCCCTGGATCACGCCGTCATAGTCGGCAGGGGCGAACAGCTTGGTTTCAACACCCAGAACCTCTTCGGTGTATTCACGCAGACATTCGTTCTTACTCATACGGTCCTGGGCGTTTTCGCCGCCCAGAATGCCAATGCGGAACTCGCTGATTTCGTCAGCCAGGGCCGGTGTGGCCAGGGCAGTGGTCGCAGCAAGGGCAGCAATCAGTTTTTTCATCTGTCTCTCTCCAGTTGATGTGCCGGCCTTTCATCAGCCGGTCGATGAAAGGGGGTAGGTGGCTCAGATGGTTGCTTCTGCTTCCATCAGCGCCTTCTGGGTGGCATCCAGAGTTTCGATCTCGGTCGAGGTTGCCTCTTCCGAGAAGCTGGCATCGGCCCCGTAGATCTCGCGGGCGACGCCGGTTGTCAGTTGCTCGGGTAGGCCATCAAAGACGATGCGCCCGTCGCGCATACCGACCACGCGGTCGCAATAGCGGCGCGCAGTGTCCAGCGTATGCAGGTTGGCGATGACCGTGCGGCCATCTTCTTCGTGGATGCGGCGCAGCGCCTGCATCACGACCTGTGCGTTCATCGGGTCGAGCGAGGCAATCGGCTCATCCGCCAGAATCATCCTGGGGTCCTGCATCAGGGCGCGTGCAATCGCGACGCGCTGCTGCTGCCCACCCGAAAGTGCTTCGGCCCGTTTGGGCGCGTGTTCGGCGATCCCCAGACGATCCAGAATGTCGATGGCGCGGTGAATCTCGGCCATTGGGTATAGGTTGAACATTGTGGCCAACGTCGAATGACGGTTTAGCGTGCCATGCAGCACATTTGACACCACATCCATGCGCGGCACCAGATTGAACTGCTGAAAGATCATCGCGCAATCAGCCTGCCAGGCGCGTTTCTCACGGCCTTTCAGCTTGGTGACATCGCGGCCTTCGAACAAAATCCCGCCTTCGGTCGAATCCGTCAGACGGTTGATCATCCGCAACAGAGTCGATTTACCCGCGCCCGAGCGCCCGATGATGCCGATCATGCACGGCTTATCTACATCCAGTGTCGCTGCATCAACGGCGGTGTTCTCGCCGAAGCGCTTGGTCAGTTTCTCGATCCGCAGCACGTGCCACCCCCAATTCGTATTGGCGGTCAGCTACAGACACCACAAAACGGATATGTGTCAGCGCGATGAAAGTTTTGTAACGACGCGCAAAGCGCCGGGACTATCCTTCCCCGGCTGGCGCAGGTATACGCGACCCCGACTCTTCAGCTGATACGAGACCGCCATGAGCTTTGACCGCACCATCAAGATCGCGCCTTCCATTCTGTCTGCCGATTTCGCCAATTTCGGTGCTGAGATTCAGGCCATCGAGGCTGAGGGCGCCGATTGGGTGCATGTCGATGTGATGGACGGGCATTTCGTGCCCAACCTGACCTTTGGCCCCCCCGCCGTCAAAGCATTCCGCCCGCATGTCAAAACGGTCATGGACGTGCATCTGATGATCACACCCGTCGATCCTTACATTCAGGCCTATGCCGATGCAGGCGCTGACATCCTGACCGCCCATGTCGAGGCTGGCCCGCACAGCCACCGTACTCTGCAAGCGATCCGCGCCGCTGGCATGAAGGCCGGCATCGCGCTGAACCCCGGCACTCCTGCCGAGGCGGTCGAGCATCTGCTGGACCTTACTGATCTGGTTTGTGTGATGACCGTGAACCCGGGCTTTGGCGGCCAGAAGTTCATCGACATGACCACAAAGATCCGCAAGCTGCGCCAGATGATCGGCGACCGCCCGGTGCATATTGAAATCGACGGCGGCGTTGATCCCCGGACTGCTCCTCTGGTCACAGCTGCCGGCGCCGACGTACTGGTCGCCGGTTCAGCGGTATTCAAGGGCGGGTCGGTAGATCAGCCTGAGGTCTATGGCGAGAATATCCGGGCAGTACGTGCGGCGGCAGAGGGTGGTTGAGTTTAGGACCACAGCTCGGACGATCAGATTGACCGCTGTACGCAACACGCCGCACCAACCCGGATACGCCCAAGAGGATTGATGCCTTATCCTTGGTTCCCATTGCTGTAGCGAACGCGCATCCTAAGGGCCTGCACGATGCGCCCTTCAGCCACCAAAGCTGAGAGGAAATCTCCCAAGTAGTCTTCCGACAAGCCAGCCTCAATTGCCATGTCAAAGGTGCTCTCAGCGGCTTTGAACTGCCCTTCGTTCAACATGACCAGCGCATTCACATACTGTGTGTAAGGCTCATCAGGGCTTAGCTTCAGCGCCCTATTGATTGCGCCTCGGGCCTCTGTCGTTTTGTCAAGCCAAAGGGCTATCTCTGCATGAAAACGATGATCAATATGATTGGCGTCGTCCCGCTTGACGCTGCGCCGTATCTGAACCAGCGCCGCCTCGAACTCATAATCCGCAGCAAGAAGATCAGCCCGCCAATACAAAAGGTAACTGTTTGGCCCGGCCATTTCTTCGGCTGTTTGTAGCACTTCATGCGCCTTCGCCCTGCGCCCCATCGCTGAAAGCGCCCGAGCCTTGCGAACATAACCATCCGCCTCATCGGGAGTGGCGTTAATAACTGCCTCGGCATCTGCCAGCGCCTGCTTGGGACGATCCAGCATCAAAAGGATAAGAGAGCGGCGGGATTTCCCGGCAACAAAATCCGGATCCAACTCGAGCGTGCGTGTTATATAGTTGAAGGCTTCTTCCCATTCATCCTGCTCGATCAGAACGACAGCCATACCGTACTGTGCATTGGCGTCGAATGAATCAATTTCGGTAGCGGTTCGAAACAATTCCAGTGCTTCGTCATAGCGAAACTGGTCGGTTAGGCTCCACGCCAGTTCCCGGATACCCCATGTATATTCAGGGTCCAGCGCCAGCGCGAGGCGCATGCTTTCTTCGTATTCATCGAACTCAACTTGACCACTGTGGCGATCACTTGCTGCCAGTCCTGACAGGCTTTCCGCAGATGGCTTGCGCGCAACCGCTTTGCGAAACCACTCACTGGCTTGGACATAATCATCCCGGTAGTAGTAAATCCAGGCGCGCCCCTGCAGCCCGGGTTCTGCATTCGGGTTTATGTCGAGGATTTCCGAGAATGCTTCTTCGGATTTGTCCAATTTCCCAAGGTCGAAATACGCCCATGCGAGCACATCCAACATCTCGATGCGCTGCCTGTCAGACGCGTCGACATCACCCAATCCTTGCTGGCAGATTTCGACCAGGCGCTCCGCAGTCTCGGAACCCTCAAGACAAGCAGAGGCAAAGGTGACCTGGGAATTCGTAATGAGCGGCCTAGAAAGGCCTTCTGCAGCGCCAAAACTCAACAAGAGTAAGGCCAGAGCTGTGGATTCAAGAAACCTGGTGATCAAAGTCGGCATATTAACTGAATATCTTTTGTTCGTTTCAAACAGAATAACGCGAATTGTGATGACAAAAAGGCCGCCCCTTTTTGGGACGGCCTTCTTTCGTTCAACCGAGTTGCTCTCGGCAGATTTTCCTGTGGAAAATCGCCTGCCGCAACCAGGCGCGGCAAGCGCGCCTTAC
>NZ_JBDZYF010000008.1:0-185329 GCF_040329495.1 Ruegeria sp. SCP10 | reverse complement strand
CAACTTTCAGAACTGCGTCCACTGCAAAACCTGCGATATCAAGGACCCCAGCCAGAACATCACCTGGACCACGCCACAGGGTGGGGATGGTCCGAACTATCCTAATATGTAGGCGAAAACCGGTGCACTGGCAGGGTCGTGAAGGCTCTGCCATTGCCTCTTGCCAGCCAAGGCCCTAGCTTATCGGTCAGTCTATGATAGCAGGGCAGGATTTAGGTGATTACCCTTGTGCATCGCGCGGCATTAGCCGCGTTGCTTTTTTCGACGGTCAGTGTGCCAGTATCTGCAGATACAGGGGCGGGTGCCTATCTGGCCGGCCGTCAGGCGATTTATGAAAGCGACTATACAGCAGCCGAGCAATATTATGCGCAGGCGCTGAAGTTTGACCCTCAGAACGCGCTTTTGTTGGAAAGTGTTGTGGTGGCAAGACTGGCGCTGGGAGAGGTTGAGCGTGCCCTGCCCATCGCGCAAACGATTGAAGAGGCTGAACTGCCCAGCCAGGCCGCCAGAATGGTGGTCGCCGCCAATCTGATTGCGGATGACAAACTGGCAGAGCTTTTGACGCGCGACCCCGAAACAAAGGGTGTTGGCCCGCTGGTGGACGGGCTGATGATCGCCTGGGCCCATCTGGGCCAGGGTGAGTTGACCAAAGCGATGGAGCAGTTCGACACTGTATCCACCCAGGATGGGCTGCGCGAATTTGCGCTGTATCACAAGGCAATGGCGCTGGCCTCGATCGGTGACTTTGAGGGCGCCGAGGCGATCTTTGCAGAAAATGATGGTGCGATTGCCCAATTCTCGCGCCGCGCAGCGATGGCGCGGACTGAGGTTCTGTCGCAACTTGACCGAAACGCCGATGCGCTGGCGTTTCTGGATACCGTCTTTGCGGCGGGCAGTGACCCTTCGATTGAAGATTATGTCAGCCAGTTGAACGCTGGTGAAACACTGCCCTTTACCCATGTTCGATCCGCTCAGGATGGCATGGCAGAGATCTTTTTCTCGGTCGCTGCGGTGCTGAATACCGAAGCGTCGCCCGACTATGTGCTGCTGTATACCCGCGTCGCAAGCTTCCTGCGCCCTGACCATGTGGATGCAATCTTGCTGAGCGCAGAGCTTCTGGATGAATTGAAGCAATATGACCTAGCCGTCGATACCTATCGCAAGGTTCCGGCTGACAGCAACGATCATCATGCGGCTGAACTGGGCCGGGCCGAGGTGTTGGGCCGGTCAGGCAAAACCGATGCCGCGATTGAAGTGCTTCAGAATCTTTCGGCAAAGAAACCCAATCTGCCCAGCGTTCACGTGGCACTTGCGGATATCCAGCGGCAACAGGAAAACTATGCGGCCGCAGTAGCGTCCTATGACAGCGCAATCGCCCTGACAGACGCAGCGTCAAGTGGGAACTGGTTCCTGCATTACGCGCGTGGCATCTCGCATGAGCGGTTGAAGAACTGGGATCAGGCCGAAGCGGATTTTCGGCGGGCACTGGAGTTGAACCCGGATCAGCCGCAGGTTCTGAATTATCTGGGCTATTCGCTTGTCGAACGCCGCGAAAAACTGGATGAGGCGTTGGATATGATCGAACGCGCCGTCGCCGCGCGCCCGGACAGCGGCTATATCGTCGATAGTCTGGGCTGGGTCCTGTTCCGCCTTGGGCGCTATGACGAAGCCGTGGATCATATGGAACGCGCTGTTGCGCTGATGCCTGTTGACCCGGTGGTTAATGATCATCTGGGTGATGTCTATTGGGCCGTTGGCCGAGACCGTGAGGCCGAGTTCCAGTGGAAACGCGCATTGTCCTTTATTGACCCGGAAGAGACCGAGGGCGAAGCTGACCCCGAGCGCATCCGCCGCAAGCTCGAGGTGGGTTTGGATGCAGTATTGGCCGAGGAAGGCGCCGATCCTTTGAAGGTTGCCAATGGCAACTAAGGGCTTCGCACCCGCCAAGATAAACCTCACACTGCATGTTACCGGCCAACGGGCGGACGGGTATCACCTGTTGGATTCGCTCGTGGCGTTTGCAGATGTCGGGGATCAATTGGAGTTTGAGCCGGGGTCCGATCTGTCGATTTCCGTTAGCGGAGAGCACGCGTCTGGCGTTCCCACAGATGCGCGTAACCTTGTTTGGAAGGCAGCTGAAGCCACGGGATGGTCAGGCAGCATCGCTTTGGACAAAGCGCTTCCGCATGGTGCGGGCATTGGCGGCGGATCATCTGACGCGGCGGCGATGTTGCGACATGCACAAGCTCAGAGTTTTGATTTTCCATCCGATCTTCCAGTCTCTCTGGGGGCAGACATACCGGTTTGCATGATGGCTAAGGCTGCGCGGATGCGAGGGATTGGTGAGCAGGTGACTGCTATGACTTTGCCTGAGTTGCCTGCGCTTCTGGTAAATCCCGGCGTTGAAGTGCCCACAGGGGCTGTATTCAAAGCCATGGAATCGCGTCAAAATCCACAGATGCCAGATGATATTCCGGTTTTTGAGGGCGTGGCTGATTGTGCCTTGTGGTTGTCGGATCAGCGAAATGACCTGCAAGGCCCAGCAATTGGCATCGCCCCTCAGATTGGGCGTGTTCTGGACGAATTGACCGGGACTCGGGAGGTGTTACTGGCGCGTATGTCGGGCTCGGGCTCAACCTGTTTTGCGCTCTATCCGTCTCTGAAAGCGGCCCATTTCGCAGCCTATGAGATTGGTGCAGCCCACCCCGATTGGTGGTGCCGCGCGACTCAGCTTAGTTGAGTCGAGACACCACGTAATCAGCCAGATCGCGCAGCAGGGTCCGCAGCTCGTGATCTGGTAGCACTTCCAGCGCTGTTTTGGCCTTGTTCGCCCAATCCAGCGCATCCCGACGTGTGGCTTCAAGCGTCTGATACTTGGCCATCAAGCTCAGTGCGTGATCCAGATCGCCATCTTGCTGTCGGCCTTTCTCGATGGTGCGCTCCCAGAACATGCGCTCGTCTGACGTGGCCTGTGCCACGGCCTTGATCACCGGTAGGGTCAGCTTCCGTTCACGGAAGTCGTCGCCGATATTCTTGCCGGTCGCTTTGCTATCACCCTGATAATCCAGCAGATCGTCGGCAATCTGGAAGGCAATACCCAGCGCGTCGCCATAGTTGAACAGCGCCTCGACCTGTGGTTCTGCCGCCCCGGCGATCACGCCGCCCACTTCGGTCGCTGCCGAGAACAACGCCGCCGTCTTGCCGCGCACGACTTGCAGGTAGACGGCCTCATCCGTGCCCAGATCGGTGGCGGCGGTCATTTGCAGCACCTCGCCCTCGGCAATCGTGGCCGAGGCATTGGCCAGAATATCCAGAACACGGAGCGATCCGGTTTCTACCATCAACTGAAAACTGCGTGAAAACAGATAGTCGCCCACCAGCACGCTGGATTTGTTGTCCCACAAAAGGTTCGCCGTGGGCCGCCCACGCCGCTGGGCGCTTTCGTCGACCACGTCGTCATGCAGCAGGGTCGCAGTGTGAATAAATTCAACCGTCGCGGCCAGACGCACATGATGCTCGCCCGTGTAGCCAAACAGCCGTGCTGCCGCCAATGTCAGCATCGGGCGCAGACGTTTGCCGCCTGCCTCGACCAGATGTGCAGTCACCTCAGGGATGCGCGGTGCGTGCTCAGACGCCATCCGTTTCCGGATCAGCGTATTCACCGCCTCCATTTCACCGGTCAGAATTTCGGCGAGCCGCTCATGCGGTTTCGAGATTGTGCTGACGTCCATCACACTCCTGATACAAGGCTCGACTTCTGTCCTGCCTTGCCCTTACATCCATCCCCATGAAAGAACTATTGCGCAGCACCGATCCGACAATCCTGGCCTTTGCATCCGCTCTTCTTGAAGGCGAGGATATAGACTGCTTTCAGATGGACGTAAATATGAGCATCCTCGAAGGCGGCATTGGAATCTTCCCTCGTCGCCTGATGGTCCGGGCGGATGACCTGACCCGTGCCGAACGCGTGATGCGCGACAATGAGATCCCGCTGGGAAGATGACCCGTTTCGAAGATCAAGACCTAAGCCAAAATGCGTTTTTGGGTGGCAAGCTGCACTTGTGGCAGCCTGTCAAAGGGTATCGCGCCGGGGTAGACCCTGTTTTGCTTGCCGCGTCGGTTCCGGCCACCAGCGGCCAATCAGTGCTAGAGCTTGGATGCGGGGCCGGGGCGGCCATTCTTTGTCTCGCTGCACGCGTACAAGGGTTGGAGCTCAACGGGGTTGAGCTGCAACCGGCTTACGCGGATTTGGCGCGTCGCAACGCCGCCGACAATTCCATTACGCTGGAAGTTGTAACCGCCGATCTGACCGAACTTCCGCCAGAACTAAAACAACGTCAGTTTGATCATGTGATCGCAAACCCACCCTATTACCGTGGTGGTGCCCATAGTCCGGCCCAGGATTCAGGGCGCAGTGCTGCCTTAGGCGAACAGACCCAATTGGCCAATTGGATCGATGTGGCCACCAAACGCCTTGCGCCGCGCGGGTATCTGCACATGATCCAAAAGGCTGACCGCCTGTCGGACATTCTGATAGCGTGTCAGGGCCAGCTGGGCTCGGTCGAAGTGCTGCCCTTGGCGGCGCGATCAGGGCGTCAAGCCGAACTGGTCATTTTGCGTGCTCGCAAGGGCGGACGCGCCGCATTCCGCCTGCATGCCCCGCTGATTCTGCATCGGGGGGACCGACACGAACGGGATGGCGAAAGCTATACCCCCGAGATTTCAGCGGTGCTGCGGGATGGTGCAGCCATGGGGCCATTTTATACCTCTCGGCGATGACCAGCCGAATTTGTCGAATTTATTGCAGATTCTGTGCGTCTGCAGCGTGACAGGGTGGAAACGATGTGCTCAACTTCTTACGTGACATTTAGACACGTAAACCAAGGAGGATCGCCATGAGCGTGAGCGCACATCTGACGGAACTGAAGAAGAAGCACGAATCTCTCGGTCTCGAAGTGGAACAAGCCCAACGCTCGCCAGGTATCGATGATCTCCATATCGCCCAGCTGAAAAAGCAGAAACTAAAGCTCAAGGAAGAGATCGAACGCCTGTCAGCTTAACCAGTTAGGCTGGCGCGCGCCGCAATTACAGCGCCGCCGGTGATCAGTACCGCCGCGATCGCCAATGTCCATGACGGCATGGCGATCCCGGCACCAACCAGCACAACAGTAGACAGCAAAGGTGCGGCGTAAGAGCTGGTTCCCAGCATCTGTATGTCGCCCTGTTTGACACCGATATCCCAAACATAAAACGCCAGCCCCACAGGACCCAAACCCAAAGCCAGCGTCGAAGCCCAACTGAGGGCGGTATCGGGCCAGACGGTGGTTTCCAGTGCGAAATGCAGCACCCACGAAGCGACGGCAGTCAGCACGCAGAACACAGCAACAGTGCTTGTGGGCGTTTCACCCAGTTTGCGGGACAGCACCGAATACCCCGACCATGTCAGTGCACAGAGGAAGGCCAGCGCGTATCCCGGCAGGTCGTCAATCTGAAAGCCCGCGCTGCCACCGCCGGTGATGATCAGTGCGGCCCCGGCAAAGCCGAGGCAGGCCCCGAACAGATGGCCCGGTCTCAGGTGCTCGCCGGGTAGAAGTCCTGAAAAAAGGACAATTAGGAGGGGCCAGAGATAGGCGATCAGTCCGGCCTCTGCCGCCGGAGCCATGCGCAGGGCCGAGAAATAGAGCGCGTGGTATCCGAACAGACCGACAGTGCCGAATGCATAGATTTTCCAACTGATGCTGCGCAGTTTGGAAAACCCACCGGATTGCCATGTCCAGATCAAACCCAGAGAACCGCCGATGCTGAAACATATGGCATTGAGCAACAGGGGCGGTGTCGGGGCCGAGCCGACGGTGAACAGCGCCAGCAAGGCCCACAGCAGAACAGCGATGAATCCGATGGCGGTGGCACGGTTTCTGGTCATTTGGCTAAGACGTCTTCTACGGGAATGATCGTGAACTCATCCGAGATATGGGCGGTCTTTTCAATCTCGGTCGCGAACCAATCGCGGAACGCAGCCACTTGTGGCCGGTTTTCTGCACCGGGTAGGCACAGAAACCGAAACCGCCCGTTGGTTTCGATTGCTGTTTTGAACGGGGCAATCAATCGCCCCTCGGTCATGTCTTTGATGATCATTGCGCGCCGCCCCAAGGCGACGCCCACTCCGGCCACCGCAGCATCAATCGCGTGATCCGCGTTCGAGAAATGCGCGCCATGTGTCGGCGTGAACTCCATCCCAACGGCCTTGAACCAGGTCGGCCAATCGGCTGGTGGTTTGAGAAACGCGATTGAATCGTCGTGGATCAAGGGTGCATCACGCAAGCTTTCGGGGGTGGTAAACTGCTCTGCCAGCTCGGGTGTCATGACCGGCGTCAGCCATTCCTTGCGCACCGGCAGGCAATACAGCCCCTCATCCTGGCCAGAGCCAAAGCGGATCGCAACATCCACGTCGTCCTGTTCCAAATCCATATTGCGCAGGGTGGCCGAAAACCGAAGATCGATTTCCGGATGGGCGCGCGCAAAATCATAGAGGCGCGGGGCAAGCCATTTCGCAGTCAGCGCCGGTCCGGCTGTAACGGTGAGCGTTGTGTTGTCCTGCAATCTGCGCGTCGCAGCCCAGGCAGACTTGAGCGCGGCAAAACCGTCTGCCGTACCGGGGGCCAGTGCTTTGCCGGCTTCGGTTAGTTCCACCGCGCGGTTCAAACGCCGAAACAGGGGATGGCCCAGATGCTCCTCAAGTGACTTGATCTGAAAAGACAGTGCAGCGGGCGTTACGTTCAGCTCATCAGCCGCTTTCGCAAATGACATATGGCGCGCGGCGGCATCAAAGGCGCGCAAAGCGGTCAGAGGGGGCAGTCGGTCGGACATTACAGTTAAGATTTTCTTATCTGAGCAGTTGAAAACTCTCGTTTGTGCAATTTAAAATCAAGCGCCATCTTGGGTGCAAGTCAAGTTCAGCTTTAGCCAGAAGGATATGCCATGATCGAGATGACGACCAACCCGTCTGTTCAAGATGCGATCCGTCGCGCCCATGAAGAACGCAGCAAAGTCATCCACCAACTTTGGGCCTGGTTAACCGGTTCCCGCTGATCACAGCGCGCGTGGTCTTACGGGATAAAGAAGGGCCGGTCCAAAAGGACCGGCCCGTTTTCTGTTGCTACTGAGTGTGATCAGACGAAGAACTGAGCACCGTTGGCCGAGATGGTCGACCCATTGATGAACTGCGAATCGTCGGATGCCAGGAATGCGACGCAGCGTGCGATTTCCTCTGGCTCACCTAACCGACCGGCCGGAATTTGGCCGATGATCGACTCGCGGACCTTCTCAGGCACGGCCATAACCATTTCGGTGGCGATGTAGCCGGGGCAGATTGCATTCGCGGTAATACCCGCCCGCGCGCCTTCCTGCGCCAGCGATTTCACAATGCCAAGATCGCCCGCCTTGGTCGCCGCATAGTTCACCTGCGCAAACTGACCCTTCTGACCGTTGATCGAGCTGATGACGATGATACGACCGAACTTGCGCTCGCGCATACCAGGCCACACGGGGTGAACGGTGTTGAACACGCCGGTCAGGTTGGTGTCGATCACTTGATGCCATTGCTCGGGCGTCATTTTGTGGAACGGCGCGTCGCGGGTGATACCCGCGTTTGCCACAACGATGTCGATTGGGCCAACTTCGGCCTCGACCTTTTCGATGCCCGCTTTGGACTCGTCATAGTCGGCCACGTTCCACTTGTAGGTGGCGATGCCGGTTTCTTCGGTGAATTTTGCTGCGGCTTCATCGTTTCCTGCGTAGGTCGCTGCAACATTACACCCTTCGGCCTTAAGCGCCTTGGAAATTGCTGCGCCGATGCCGCGGGAACCGCCGGTAACGAGTGCTGTACGTGCCATATAGGAATCCTCCAAATTTAGTCGTCTTGGTAATTCTGTTACTCTGAGAGATGCTGTTGCGCAATATCGTTTCGTGGCGGTTTAGGGCTTTCTGTCTGGCGATATTGTCGCATCTAGCGGATAAGCTTCGATTGTAACAAAAAAGGGCGCCCGCGGGACGCCCTTTTCTATTTGGCTGTCAAAGCACTTAGTCGCGCTCCACGCACAGGGCGACACCCATGCCACCACCGATGCAGAGGGTGGCCAGACCCTTCTTGGCATCACGGCGCTTCATTTCGAACAGCAGCGTGTTCAGAACGCGGCAGCCCGAGGCACCAATCGGGTGGCCGATGGCAATCGCGCCGCCGTTGACGTTTACAATGGACGGGTCCCAACCCATGTCCTTGTTCACAGCACAGGCCTGCGCGGCAAAGGCTTCGTTGGCTTCAACCAGATCCAGATCGTCAACCGACCAACCTGCTTTTTCCAGCGCTTTGCGCGAGGCGTAGATCGGGCCGACGCCCATGATCGACGGGTCCAGACCGGCGGTCGCGTAGGATGCGATCCGCGCCAGAGGCTCAATCCCGCGCTTTTCGGCGTTCTCGGCCGACATCAGCAATGTGGCTGCCGCGCCGTCATTCAGGCCCGAGGCGTTGGCGGCGGTGACCGAGCCGTCCTTGGTGAAGGCCGGGCGCAGTTTGGCCATCGCTTCCATGGTCGCGCCGTGACGGATGTATTCGTCCTTGTCCATCACGATGTCGCCCTTGCGGGTCTTGATGGTGAAGGGCACGATCTCATCCGCGAACTTGCCCGCTTTCTGCGCTGCCTCGGCTTTGTTTTGCGAAGCTACGGCGAATTCGTCCTGCATGTCGCGGCTGATCTGCCATTTCTCGGCGACGTTCTCGGCGGTCTGACCCATGTGATAGCCGTTGAAAGCATCCCACAACCCGTCGCGGATCATCGTGTCGATATATTTCATGTCACCCATCTTGTGTCCGGCGCGTAGTGCGGCGGCGTGGGGCGACAGGGTCATGTTCTCTTGACCACCGGCGGCGACGATGTCCGCATCACCCAGTTGGATATGCTGCGCACCAAGAGCCACAGCGCGCAGGCCCGAGCCGCAGACCTGGTTGATACCCCAAGCTGCGCTTTCCTGCGGCAGGCCCGCATTGATATGCGCCTGGCGGGCGGGGTTCTGGCCCTGAGCGGCCGTCAGAACCTGACCCATGATGGTTTCGCTTACTTCGCCCTTTTCCACTCCGGCCCGTTCCACGACTGCTTCCAGAACGGCAGCGCCGAGATCATGTGCAGGGGTGTTCGCAAACGAACCGCTAAAGCTGCCGACGCCCGTGCGCGCGGCGGATGCGATTACTACGTTGGTCATATAGTCAGTCCTTTACCGTCAAGGTCCTTTGGGAAATCTGACGGCGCAGGTGGCAGAGAGGTCTCTGACAAAACAAGAGCGCCCCAAGTTCCCCGCTCCAGCGCTATATGGCATATCGCAATGCTGCATATGCAGCAACGGGCAGCTTGTCTCAGCAGCCGAGTTCAGGGGTTCACAACTGTGAATTGTTGCTTAAGAGCCTGTTCTGGAGTTGTTTTCCTGTTTCCAAGGCGGGGCGACTGTGGGCGCACCAAACAGAAAACCTTGCAAACAGTCGACCCCGCTGTTGCGCAGAAACTCGGCGTCAGCCTGATTTTCAACCGATTCGGCGGTTACCAGTATCTCGAATTCTTGCGCGACCAAGATCAACGCGCGCACCAATGCTTGATTGTCGGGCTGCTCACTTATGCCTCGAATGAACTGGCCATCGATCTTTGCGGCGTCGAACAGAAACTCACGAAAATGACGCAGGCCAAAATCGCTGGCGCCAAAATCGTCCAGCGCAAAGGCAATGCCGCGTTCCTGCAGGCGATCCATCAGGTCGATCACAAGTTCCGGCACTTGCATGGCGGATTGTTCCGAAATTTCAAGGATCAGCCGCTCTCCTATGCTTTCGTCGCGTTTCAGAAACCGATCCAGCACCTTTGTCCAGCGCGCAAACCCAATTGAGCGGGCAGACATGTTAATCGACAATCGTATGCCGGGGTTCCGCACCAATGTCTGCAAACCAAGTTCCAGCGCGATGCAATCAAGTTCTCGCCCCAAAGGTGTATTTTCGACCTGTGGCATGAACTCTCGCGCCGGGATCACACGCCCGGTTTCGTCCAATACGCGGATGTAGCCTTCGTAGAAAGCAATGCCGCCGGGCGCGTGCGCCTGCACAACCGGCTGAAAAGCCAGTTTGCACTGTTTGTGCTTGACCGCCTCGGTTGCCATATTCACAACGGATCGATCTCGCGCCGAGATGGCCGAGCGTAACGGGTTGTCCGATCCTTCAGGTAGATCCGCAAGTTTCTTGTCCCGCATGAGTGCCGGTTCCCTGAACATGTCCGAATAGAGTTTCGGTCCCAGTGTCAGGGCAAACAGGTGAATCTGCGGTTAAAGCGGGTGAATTTTCAGCGGGCCGAGTGTTGGGCGCGCGCCAAAGAAGCGGCGGCCCCAATCACCGCGCCGGTAAAGCCCAACAGCATCATCAGGAAACCCAACGCGATCAAACCGGCCAGAGCGCTGGCAATCGCAGCGACCATAGCCAACATCAGACCCAGCAAACCGACCAAAGTCGAAAGGGTAGTCAAGCGGGTCATTTGCGGGTCTCCAGTCACTCGTTATCTCAAATCATGGACCCCATATGGCACCCGCGACCGATATTTCAAGCTGAGACAGGCATGATCACGTGCAGTTCAGAATTGTTTTGCCTTCAGATTGGGCAATTCATCGCCGAGATGCTGGAAACCGGGCGTTCCGCGATCTTCGGGATGCCGCGCCAGATGCTTTTGTTTGATCTGGTCTGAGCTGTCGCGACTGCCATCATGGCTGTATCCGGGCGGTGCGAAACAATAGGCCAGTCTTTGGCGTAAAGTCAGGCCGGGTTGTGTGGCGTCGCGCCAAATACCAACCCATTCATGAAAGGCCACGCGTAACGGGTTGAACGTGCCGATATTGTGGACCAGCCCGTAGTCGACGCGGTCATCGTCCTGCTCGGGCACAAAGGTGCCGAACATCTTGTCCCAGATGATGAAGACACCTGCATAGTTGCAATCCAGGTAACGGGCATTGCGGCCATGATGCGCGCGGTGGTGGCTGGGGGTGTTCATCACCGCCTCGAACCAACGGGGCATTTTGCCGATGGCCTCAGTATGAATCCAGAATTGGTAGATCAGGTTTAACCCGCCGACGAACAAAACCATGGCCGGGTGAAAGCCCAGCAGGATCAGCGGCGCGCGCACCACCATCATGAAGGTGAATGTATATGTCCATGTCTGCCGCAATGCGGTGGTCAGGTTGTAGTGCTGTGAACTGTGGTGGTTCACATGGCTGGCCCAGACCCAGCGAATGCGATGACCGAACCGGTGCACCCAGTAGTACCGCAGGTCATCCAGCACAAAGCACAGGATGATCACCGGGATAGATGTGCCCAGATCAAGTGGCGTGATCTGCCACAGCCACATGAAGAATGCATAGGCGATGAACCCCAGCAGAAATCCCGAGGCGATGTTTCCGGCCCCCATGATCAATGAGGTCACCGCATCGCGAGTCTCATATCGGCCACCCCGGCCTTTGACAGCGATCCACAGGAATTCGGCCAGAATCGCAGCGATGAAAAAGGGAACTGCCCATTGGACGGCGTCGGGAAAGGTGATCTGGTCTGTCATGTGGGTTCCATCAGGTTACGCCAATGGCTGCGTTCGAATTCGTCCAGACGAACAAGGCATCTGGGTGTGGCAAAGTCGTGAAACTGGATTTCGAACCCGTCGGGATGGTCCAGCATGTCATAATCCAGCAAGTGTCGGGCGACGGTATCCGAGCCAAAGGACCAGATCAGACCGGGGCCGGTTGCGGTCTGGATCAGGGCAGAGTGGCCATCATGAGCGATGGTCAGATCGATCACCTCATCGTCCGGAAAATGGCGCAGCCATTCCTGACCTGTGTTTTCCTGTGTCAGCACGCGCAATTTCGATCGGCCTGTTATGTGCAGCAACAGTGTGACACCAGCGATTCCTCCGACCACCAGCACCAGAAGAATTTCCAGCGGCATTCTGTCCTCCCACGGCCAGAGTGCAGCCGGCCTTTGCAGCTGTCAAAGGTGGCGTGGCGTAAGGTGCAATGGCGAAGGGGCGCAGCTGTGGTGGTTGCGCCTCTTGCAAGTTTAATAGGGTTAAAATGATCTTAGTTGCTGATCGTGTAGGTCCCGCCAGAATCACCCTTGCCCTTGTTGCGGGTGAACGTCACCTGATTGCCGTCCAGCGAAACGGTCTGGCAATCTTGCGGCAACGTATCGCTTCCAACCACCAGATTGCGGCACCAGAACCGTTTGTTCCAAACCCAGGCCCCGGCAACGTTTCGACCATCATCTAGCTTACCAGACAGTTTTCCGTCGGCCGAGATGACGAGGGTCGCCCCGTTGCCGGTCAGCGTTTTGCCCGCAACCGCATCCAGGAATTGCTTCTGCTTTTTGATGTCCTTGGCGTCAGCAGCCATCGCCGCACCAAGTAGAATAGCGGTTGCGGCGGCAAGTGTCGTGATACTCTTCATAAAAAACTCTCCTGATTAAACGAGCAGGAGAGTATCATGATTCTAAAGGTTTAGAGCAGAATTTCTCAGCTTTCAGCGTTGACGAGAGCCGAGATAATCGCCTTCGCGCTATCCGAGTTCCATTCGGCATCGCCAATCAGTCGCGCGATCTCATTGCCGTCCGGATCAAGGATCACGGTGATCGGCAGGCCAATCACGCCCATCTCACGCGCCACGGCCTGTTTGGGGTCCTGATGGCGAGGCAGATTGTCGATCCCGTTCTCGTCAAAGAACTTTTTGATCCCGGCGGGTGAGTTGCGCCCGGTGGCCAATGTCAGCACCTCGAACCTGTCGCCGCCGAACTCCTCCTGTAGCTCAGCGATCTGGGGCATCTCTTTGCGGCAGGGCGCGCACCAGGTGGCCCAGAAGTTAAGCAGGATGTACTTGCCCTTATAGTCCTCAAGAGAGGCCGTGCCGCCATCATCTTCCAATTCGAATTCAACCGCTTCAACCGGTTTGGGCTCTTTGTGCAGGATCAGTCGCTTCAGGCTGTCCTCGCGCAGCGGCCCCAATGTCTCGGCATCGGTCGCCAAAGCGGCGTTTGCACCCAGCGCTAGGGCCATATAAAGGGGGATCAGACGTAACAGGCGCATATCAACTCCGGGTTTTCTTTCATGACCGATCAATCCTCGAACCAGATGTGGGGCGGCCGCTTTGCCGCCGGTCCAGACGCGATCATGGAGGCAATCAACGCCTCGATCGGGTTCGATCAGCGGATGGCAGCCCAGGACATTGCAGGCTCGCGCGCCCATGCCGCCATGCTGGCTGCCACAGGCGTTATTACTGATAATGACGCGCAGGCTATTCGGGAAGGGCTGCTCACCGTTTTGTCAGAAATCCAAAACGGAGACTTTCAGTTCTCAACCGCGCTGGAAGACATCCACATGAATGTCGAAGCGCGCCTGAAAGAGGTGATCGGTGAACCCGCAGGCCGTTTGCATACCGGGCGTTCGCGGAATGATCAGGTGGCGACCGATTTCAAACTCTGGGTCCGCGATCAGTTGGATGCGGCAGAAACCGGCCTTCTGGCTCTGATCCGCGCGCTTTTGGCGCAGGCCGAGGTTGGAGCCGATTGGGTTATGCCGGGCTTTACTCATTTGCAAACCGCGCAGCCGGTAACATGGGGTCACCACATGATGGCCTATGTCGAGATGTTCGGGCGTGACCTCAGTCGTGTCCGCGATGCCCGTGCGCGGATGAACGAGTCCCCGCTAGGGGCCGCCGCGCTGGCCGGGACCTCTTTCCCCATCGACCGCCACATGACGGCAGAAACGCTGGGCTTTGACCGCCCCGCCGCGAACTCGCTGGATGCGGTCAGTGACCGCGACTTCGCGCTGGAGTTCCTGTCCACTGCCTCGATCTGCGCCGTCCACCTGTCGCGCTTTGCCGAAGAGCTGGTGATCTGGTCCTCGGCCCAATTCCGGTTTGTGACGCTCTCGGATCGCTTCTCGACCGGGTCCTCGATCATGCCGCAGAAGAAAAACCCCGACGCGGCGGAGCTGATCCGCGCCAAAGTCGGCCGCATCTTTGGTGCGAACACCGCGTTGATGATGGTGATGAAGGGTCTGCCGCTGGCCTATTCCAAGGACATGCAGGAAGACAAGGAACAGGTTTTTGACGCCGCGGACAACTGGATGCTTGCACTGGCTGCGATGGAAGGCATGGTCAAGGATATGAACGCCAACCGCGATAGCCTTGCTGCCGCTGCGGGGTCTGGTTTTTCGACCGCGACCGATCTAGCCGATTGGCTGGTGCGGGTTCTGGGCTTGCCGTTCCGTGATGCCCACCATGTCACCGGTTCGCTGGTGGCGATGGCAGAAACCAAGGGTTGCGACCTGCCCGACCTAACACTTGAGGATATGAAGTCGGTGCACGCGGATATCACCGATGACGTCTATTCTGTCCTCACCGTTGAAAACTCTGTAAACTCGCGCCAATCTTATGGAGGGACTGCGCCTGATCAGGTGCGGGCTCAGATCAAACGATGGAAGGCGTTGGTATGATGCGTATGTTTCGGGTCATTCTGCTGATCTTGACCGGTTTTGCCCTAGCAGCCTGTGGTGCCGATGGCGAACCTGTTCAGCCGACCGCCAGCCTGGGCGTTGGCGTCGGGTCCAGCGGGACACATGTTGGCGGAGGCGTAGGCCTGCGCAAGGGCGGCCTCGGCCTTTATCTGGGTGTCTGATCCGAAATCCAATACCGTCAGTATAGACTCTGAGGAGAATGGTGTATGCGAACCATCGGCCTAGTTCTAACGCTTGCCGTTTTGGCGGCGTGCGAACCCACATCTGCGTCGCGCCCTGATCCTAAGCCAGAGCCAAAACAGTCCGGCATTTCTGTATCCGGCTATGCACGTGCCGGGGTCTCGACCGAGTTCTAAATGTCTGCGTGGGGCTCTTAAGCGCCCGAATCCATTGAACCGGGGGGCCGTTTTGGTCTAAGCGCGCAGATATGGATCACTTTCTCTACCGCGACGGCGCGCTTTTCGCCGAGGATGTCCCGATCTCCGAAATCGCTGCCGCGGTCGGAACCCCGTTCTATGTCTATTCAACAGCCACCTTGCTGCGTCATTTCAAGCTGTTTGATGATGCGCTTGAGGGAACCGATCACCTTGTTTGCTACGCGATGAAAGCGGCCAGCAATCAGGCCATCCTGAAGACATTGGCACAGGCAGGCGCCGGGATGGATGTTGTTTCGGGTGGGGAATACCTGCGTGCCAAGGCAGCAGGTGTTCCGGGCGACAAGATCGTGTTTTCGGGCGTCGGCAAAACGGCCGATGAGATCCGGACTGCCCTGACCGGCGGCATCCGCCAGTTCAACGTGGAATCCGAACCCGAGATGCAGATGATCAGCGCTGTCGCGGAAGAGTTGGCGATGGTTGCACCGATCACAATCCGGGTGAACCCGGATGTGGATGCGAAGACTCATGCCAAGATTGCGACAGGTAAGTCCGAAAATAAATTTGGCATTCCGATCTCGCGCGCATCCGAGGTTTATGCGCTGGCCGCCAGCCTGCCGGGGCTCGAGGTGATTGGGATTGACGTTCATATCGGGTCACAATTGACCGAGCTGGAACCGTTTGAGCTTGCCTATACCAAGGTCGCTGAACTGACCGAGCAATTGCGGGCCGAAGGGCACAATATCCGTCGTCTCGATTTGGGGGGCGGTTTGGGCATTCCCTATGCGCGCTCTAACGATGCGCCGCCGCTGCCTGTCGAATATGGCGCGCTGATCAAGAAGACGCTGGGCCATCTGGATTGTGAAATCGAGATCGAACCCGGCCGTCTGATCGCGGGCAATGCCGGGTTGATGGTGAGCAAGGTGATCTATTTAAAGTCCGGCGAGGGTCGGGATTTTCTGATCCTTGATGGCGCAATGAATGATCTGATCCGCCCGGCGATGTACGAGGCATATCACGACATTATTGCTGTTCAGGAACCTGTGCCTGGCGTTGAACAGCAGCCCTATGACATCGTCGGCCCGGTCTGCGAAAGCGGCGATACATTTGCCAAACAGCGCAACATGCCGCCGCTTGATGCGGGTGATCTGGTGGCGTTCCGCAGTGCCGGTGCTTATGGCGCGGTGATGTCCAGTGAATACAACACGCGACCGTTGATCCCCGAGGTTCTGGTGCATGAGGATCAATTTGCAGTTATTCGTGAACGCCCAAGCTTTGACGAAATCATAAACCGCGATACCATACCTACGTGGCTTTGACGCAATCAGCGTAAGGGCCCGATCAGGAGGCCCGCATTGCGCGACAAAGTGAAATTGCCGATACCAAAACGTTCGCTCTGGCTGACCCATGCGGGGATGCTGGCCGAGCAGGTTTTGCGCGCTTTCTGGCCGTTTTTCTCGATTTTGATGGCAGTTCTGGCTGCTTTGATGCTGGGCCTTCAGGATCAAGTTCGCGTTGAATTTGTCTGGGCCGCAGGTGCAGTCAGCCTGATCGCGCTGAGCGTGGCTGCGGCTATTGGGATTCGGCGATTCCATCGGCCGACGCGCTCTGAGGCGCTTGTCCGCTTGGATGAGGCCTTGCCCGGACGCCCTATTCAGGCGTTGATCGATGACCAGGCCATCGGGGCGACGGATGCGGATTCGGTTGCTTTATGGCGGGCACACAAGGCGCGGATGGCGCAGCGCGTCTCTCAGGCCGAGGTGGTGAAACCTGATCTGCGCCTTGCTTCGCGCGATCCATACGCCCTGCGCTATGCCGCGCTATTGGCTTTGGTCGTCGCCATGCTGTTCGGATCGCTTTGGCGCATTGGGTCCGTCGCCGAAATGACGCCGGGAACGGCGGTCGCGGGGCAGGGACCAACCTGGGAGGGCTGGGTTGAGCCACCGCGCTATACCGGCCTGCCAACACTCTATCTTGCCGATCAATCCGGGCCCGCTCTGTCCGTGCCTGCGGGCAGTAGTGTTACTTTGAGGTTTTATGGCGAGGTCGGGGCGCACAGCCTGACCGAAACAAGTTCGGTCACTGGAACCGAAGCTGCCACTGAACCAGAACAGGATTTTGTTGTCACTCAATCGGGGCAATTGCGGATCGAAGGACCTGCAGGCCGGGATTGGGTTGTTGACGTGATTGGCGATGCCCCTCCGATCATTGACGTGGCAGGTCGGGCCGAGGCCGAAGCAGGCGGGCAGATGAAGCTGCCGTTTCAATCCAGTGACGACTATGGCGTTGTCTCTGGCTCTGCCCTGATCGAACTTGATCTTGGCGCAGTAGATCGCCGGTATGGTTTGACCACAGAACCTGAACCGCGCGAGGTGATCGAGATTGAACTGCCCATGCCCATCACCGGCGACCGGGCTGATTTCACCGAAGACCTGATCGAAGATTTCTCGGAACATCCATGGGCGCATCTGCCGGTGAGGATCACGCTGATGGCGCGCGATGCGGCGGATCAACAATCGGAATCCGAACCCTATCTGACTGCCTTGCCTGCGCGCCGGTTCTTTGATCCGCTTGCGGCTGCTGTGATCGAACAACGGCGCGATCTGCTGTGGTCGCGCGAAAATGGTGCTCGGGTCGCTCAGGTGTTGCGGGCAGTTTCGCATCAGCCCGAGGGTCTGTTCCGCTCGGATACGGCCTATCTGCGACTGCGCGTGTTATTGCGTCGGTTGGAGACCTTTAATCAATACGGGTTGAAGCAGCCTCAGCAGGAAGAAATCGCGCAAGCCCTGTGGGATCTGGCGGTGCTGATCGAAGACGGCACCCTGGCCGATGCACTTGAGCGGATGCGCCGCGCGCAGGAACGCCTAAGCGAGGCGATGCAAAATGGCGCGAGCGAAGAAGAGATTGCAGAGTTGATGCAGGAGCTGCGCGAGGCGACGCAGGACTATCTGCAACAGTTGCAGCGTCTGGCGCAACAGAATGGCCAAGATGGTGAACGTCAGTCCGGGCAAAATGGCGAGTCGCTGCAGATGTCGCAGGATGATCTGCAGGCCATGATGGACCGCATTCAAGAACTGATGGAACAGGGCCGCATGGCCGAAGCGCAGCAGGCGCTGGAAGAGTTCCAGCAGATGATGGAGAACATGCGTGTCACCCAAGGTCAGGGTCAAGGTGGCCAGTCCGAGGGGCAACAGGCCATGGAAGGTCTGGCCGAGACATTGCGCGAACAACAGGGTCTGAGCGATCAGGCCTTCCGCGATTTGCAGGAACAATTCAACCCGGGCGGTCAGGCCGGTGAAAGCCAGGGCAACGAAGGTCGCAATGGTGGTCAGGGTCGGGGTCAAAGCCACGAAGGGCAGGGTGGTCAGGGGCAGGATTCGGATCAGGCTGGTGAAGGTCAATCCGGTCAGGGCAGTCTGGCGGATCGTCAACAGGCGCTCCGCGATGAATTGCGGCGTCAGGAACAGGGCCTGCCGGGTGCCGGCACGCAGGAGGGTGAAGCTGCCCGCGATGCGCTGGGCCGTGCGGGTCGGGCCATGGATGAGGCCGAACAGGCCCTACGCGGCGACGATCTGGCCGAGGCGATAGATCGTCAATCCGAAGCGATGGAAGCCCTGCGCGAAGGCATGCGCTCACTTGGTGAGGCGTTGGCCGAGAACCAGCAAAACCAATCCGGTCAAGGCACGCAGGAAGGCGAGGCCCAAGCGAATAACCGTGATCCACTGGGCCGAAACCCCGGGGCTGCGGGGTCGATCTCGACGGATGACAATCTGTTGCAAGGCGAAGATGTTTACCGCCGCGCGCGTGAGCTGCTGGATGAAATCCGGCGCCGGACTGGAGAAACCGACCGGCCTACGATTGAGTTGGAATACCTGAAACGGCTGCTGGAACGGTTCTGAGGCCGTCAGTTCTGTGACGCGCCTGATCCGGCCTGTGCCTCAAGCCAGATACGCGCCTGATCGATCATCGATACGTAGGGTTTCAGCACTGGATCGGCCTGTGGGACGACTTCGCTGATTTGCTGCGCATTGCCGTAGATCAGATACAGGATCACCGCGATGATCAGAACCAATGCAAACCCGCGTACAAAGCCACCGGATTTGCGTGCTGGTTGAGCGGCATCCGGGTCTTCGGCCAACATGCTGGAGTTGATGGTCTCAACATCCGGCAACGCCTCTTTCTGACCGGCATCTTGGGATGTTTCTGATGCGGTTGGCGTTTTGGGTTCGACTTTCGGAATTGGTGCGACATCCAATGCGAGATCAGGCTGCGTTTCAAGGCTGCTGCCTTCCTGCGCCCTGAGTTCGGATTCTCGTGCGGCCTCTTCCTGAAGAATATTGGCGACGGAGGGGTCGATATTTCCGGGCGTCTTGGTTTCAGCCTTGGCCACTTCCGTCTCTTGGTCGGAAAAGGCTTCCTCGACCGGTGACCTGTCAGTGCCTGTGTCGTCTTCTTCCTCAGATGTTGACGTCTCGAGCTCAGAGAGCTTGGCCTTCAGTTCGGTGGTTTCCACCCCAGCTGTTTCAGCTGTTTCATCGGCGGGGTATTTCGCCTGAAACCATGTCTGATCACAGGCCGAACATTGTACATCGCGGCCTTCTTCGGGGATGACCTCGTCTGGCACCTCATATTGGGCACTGCAATTCGGACATGTAAGACGCATGCTGCCTCCCCGGCCGGCAATTCGGCGGATAATAGTTTTTTCAGGCATATTATTCCGTTAAGACCCAACAGCAAAGCGCGATTTCGGTTTCAGGGTCCAAGTGTCACCAATTGGACTCGGTACAGGCATTGAAACCACATTCGCGCTCGGGCAAGAAGAGCAGCATAATAAAGGGGACACGTGTGATCGAGCTGGAGAATGTCAGCTACACCTATGGTGGCGGCGAATTGCTGAGCGACGTCTCGGTGCAATTGCAGCCGGGCTCGTTTCATTTTCTGACGGGTCCATCCGGGGCGGGCAAAACCACTTTTCTAAAGCTGTGCTATGGTGCGTTGTTGCCAACGTCGGGGCGTCTGAGCGCCTTTGAGCAGGATGTTTCAGCCTTAGACCGTGATGAGATGGCGTTGCTGCGCCGCCGGATCGGTGTTGTACATCAGGATTGTCAGTTCCTTGATCACATGACGCTGGCAGAGAACGTGGCCTTGCCCTTGATGGTTTCGGGCCGCGCCGAGGCCGAGGAACAAAGCAATCTGTCAGAATTGCTGGGATGGGTCGGGTTAGGTTCGCGGCTAGAAGCACATCCGCCCGAATTGTCGGGAGGTGAACGCCAACGTGCCGCACTGGCGCGTGCCCTGATCCTGTCACCCGATGTCGTATTGGCGGACGAACCCACGGGAAACGTGGATTGGGAGATGTCGCAGCGTCTGTTGCGCTTGCTGGTCGAGTTGAACAAAATGGGCAAAACCGTCCTGATCGCCACCCATGATCTAAGTCTGATCCGCGCCGCAAAAAGCCAGGTTCAGGCCCGCGTGCTGCGTATTTCGCAGCGCCGGTTGCAACTGGCGGGGGCAGATCTATGAGCAAAGGTGACATCCGAAATCTGCTGCGCCGCGACAGCCGCGCCGATCGGGTGGTGCCACCCACCGGTTATACCGCTCATCTGACGTTGTTTGTTTCTGGCGCGATGGCCTTTCTGACGGTTTTTGCGTTGGCCTTGTCTCTGGCCTCGGGCCGGATCGCGGATCGCTGGGCCTCGGAACTGGCCGGGGCGGCAACGCTACGGATCAACGCCCCTGCTGAACAACTGGCTGCCCAGACCGAGGCCGCTCTGACCGTTCTGAACCAGACACCGGGTGTGGCATCAGCCCATGCACTGACTGCGGATGAGCAAGAGGCGTTGCTGTCGCCCTGGTTCGGGCCGGACCTGCCACTGGACACGCTACCCATCCCGCAGCTGATCGAGATTGTCGAAGGCGAGCCTGGGCTGGATGTTGCTGGCTTGCGCCTGCGCCTGGGGGCCGAAGTGCCGGGTGCCGTGCTGGACGACCACACGCGATGGCGCGAACCTTTGGTGGACGCGGCCGTCTCACTGCGACGGCTTGGGTGGATTTCGATCCTACTGATCGGAGGCGCAACAGCTGCCATGATCACGTTAGCGGCCAATGCCTCGCTGGCGGCGAATGCGCAGATCATCGAGGTGTTGCGTCAGGTCGGTGCCCGCGACCGGTTCATCGCGGGCGCCTTTGTGCGTCGGTTCACCTATCGTGCACTGTTCGGTGCGGCGGTGGGCACGCTGCTGGGCATGATCGGCGTTTTGCTATTGCCGGAAGCCTCGGATGCCGGAGGGTTCTTGTCCGGCGTCGGATTTCAGGGGAGGGATTGGACGCTGCCGGTGGTGATCCCAATTCTGGGTGCCGTTGTCGCTTTCTTTGCGACCTGGACCGCTGCGCGCCGCAAGTTGAAGGAGCTTTCCTGATGTCCAAGGCTGTTCAATGGATCCGGTCGTTGGTCTTTATGTTCGTGATCTACCTTTGGATGCTGATCCTTGGCATCGTGTTTCTGCCTTATGCGGTGTTTGCAAAACGGGGCGCATTGCAGGCGTGCAAAACCTATGCGCGCAGCACATTGTGGCTGGCGCGCTGGATGGTGGGTATTCGCAGCGAAGTACGCGGAACACCGCCGACAGGTGAGGTTGTAATCGGCGCCAAGCATCAATCCTTTCTAGATATCATTATGATCTTCAACGCTATCCCGCATGGCAAGTTCATCATGAAGCGAGAGCTGTTGTGGACCCCGATCATCGGGATGTATGCGCGCCGTCTGGGTTGTATCCCGGTGAACCGGGGCAAGAAGGGCGCTGCCGTTGCCAAGATGGTCAAGGACGTCGCTAAAGAATTCACCGAACCCGGTCAGCTGGTCATCTATCCGCAAGGCACCCGCGTCGCACCGGGGGCTAAGAAACCTTACAAAGTAGGCACTGCCGTTTTGTACGAAGGGTTGGGTTTTCCCTGTGTCCCTGTGGCGACAAATGCAGGCGTGTTTTGGCCGCGTACCGGTCTCATGCGCAAGCCGGGCCTTGCGATTGTTGACTTCCTTGAACCCATCGAGCCCGGTGTTGAACGCGAAGAATTTCTGGAACGTCTAGAAAACGTAATCGAAACACGTTCTGACGCGCTGATGCAAGAAGTGGGGTTTGATCCGGATGCAGTTCATTGACGATCTGAGCACGTTAGAAGGGCTCTACGGCACACCGGGCGCGCCATCTTTGCGTAAGGTGGTGCGACAGCTTACGCCACTTTATCGTAAGTGGATTATGGCGTCCCGACTATGCGTTCTGAGTACGGTTGGCCCAGAAGGCGTGGATGGCAGCCCGCGCGGTGACGATGGCCCGGTGGTTCTGGAACTGGATCCCGCCACGCTGGCCCTGCCGGATTGGCGAGGGAACAACCGCCTGGATTCGCTGCGCAATATCGTGCGCGACCCGCGCGTGTCGTTGATGTTTTTTGTGCCGGGTTCGAACAATGTGGTTCGTTTGAACGGATCGGCACGGCTGACGGCTGATGAAGATTTGCGCGCGCGGTTCGAAAAGCACGGCAAACGCCCAGCGACAGTTATTGTGATTGACATCCAGGAAATCTACACCCAATGCGCCCGTGCGCTGATGCGGGCTAAAACCTGGTCAGGCGATGATGAATCCCGAGGTCTGCCAACGGTGGGAGAGATCCTTGCCGAAGCGTCGGACGGTGAGGAGGGCGGCGCACGCTATGACCAGGAGTGGGCTCCGCGCGCCGCCAAAACGATGTGGTAGGCATAGCGATCAAACCGCCGCCGCCCCAATTTTTTCAACCTTCGAGATCCAGCGCTCGACGCTGCCGGCTTTTGGATAGCTGGCACCTGCGAAGTAAGTGAACTTCGTTGGTTTGAAACCGACAAACCCCAATATCTGATCACGCACCTGACGGATGAGCGCTTGGCGATAGATCAGGCGCATGAACCAGCCTGGCGTGTCTGAGGTCAGGATTACGCGCGCAGTGCGCCCGGTCAGCATTGGGGCTGGAAAACCGAGTTTCGTCGTGTTGCGCGTGTCGAACGTGCGACCTGGGATGAACATCCGGTCGATCAGCCCTTTCAGTTTCGCGGGCAATCCACCCCACCACATAGGCGCAGTGAGGACCAGATGATTGCTCCACTCGAAATCCTGCAGAACCTGTTCCAGTTCGGGTTCGAGGGGTTTGAAATCGTGATAATTGCCCTGACCGAAATCCAGATCAAACTGAAGATCGCTGAGGTGAACGACGCGCACGTCATGACCGTTCTGGCGTGCCGCATCACCATATGTCTGCGCAAAGGTGCGCGACAGGCTGTTTTCACCGGGGTGCCCGTCCAGGATCAGAATTTTCTTCGGGTGCATTGGGATTCTCCTAAAAGTGACCGTGGTCATCTTATAGAACCAAAAAATGACCACGGTCAATAATAAATTTGACCGTGGTCAAAAAATATGCAATCTGGGCTCATGCAAAAGACAGTTCAGAAACGCACACTGAAAACCCGCGCCCGCCTGATGGCAGCGTCGGAAGAGGTGATTCAGAAAAACGGATACGAGGCCTTACGGGTCGAGGAGGTGGTGCAACTGGCTGGCGTCGCCAAAGGCACGTTCTTTGCCCATTTCCGCGATAAAGATGCGTTGATGGAGATCATGATCGCGGACAAGTTGAATGCCTGTCTGGATCAGGCTGACGACGGGCCAAAGCCCGGTACCGTCGCCGAGATCATCACTGCCCTTGAACCGGTTCATAGTTTCATGACGTCCGAGCGGTATGTCTTCGATCTTTTGATCCGATATTCAGGTGCAACCGCGATCGCGGAAATCGGGCCCATCGCCTATTGCTTTGAGCGGTATTTCCGAGTGGTGATGATGTGGCTTGATGCCGCCGAGATGCGCAAAGATGTGCCATCAGAGTTATTGGCCGAGGGCGTGCAGGCTTTTGCGATTCAGGCTATGTCTCTGAGATTCTGCGCGCTGCATTCTGCGACGACATTTACCGACAGACTGGAAACCTATCTTAAGGCGTGGCTGACCCCAGCGCGCTGATCGCGGCCGGGGTCATGAGTGTTAGCTGTGGATTGGTCCGTCACCGCAGGCCAGTGCCGCCTCGCGCACGGCTTCGGAATAGGTCGGGTGGGCGTGGCAGGTCAGGGCGAGGTCCTCGGCAGAGGCACCAAACTCCATCGCCACGCAGACCTCATGGATCAGATCACCGGCCGCTGGGCCGATGATATGTGCGCCCAGGATACGGTCGGTGTCCTTGTCGGCCAGAATCTTGACGAACCCATCGGCGGCAAAGTTCGCCTTGGCGCGACCGTTGCCCATGAACATGAACTTGCCAACCTTATAGGCACGGCCCTGTTCTTTCAGTGTCTCTTCGGTCTCACCAACATTGGCAACTTCGGGCCAGGTGTAGATCACACCCGGAATGACGCCATAGTTGACATGACCATGCTTGCCCGCGACCTGTTCGGCTGCGGCCATGCCTTCATCCTCGGCCTTATGCGCCAGCATTGGGCCTTCGGTCACGTCGCCGATGGCATAAATACCGGGCACATTGGTCTGCCAGTCGGCACCAACCCTGATCTGACCACGCGGTGTCATTTCGACGCCCAGAGCATCCAGCCCCAGACCGTCTGAGAACGGCTTGCGCCCGGTGGCAACCAGCACGGCGTCTGCGTCGATCACATGTTCGCTGTCATCCTTACGCAGTTTGTAGGTGACTTTGGCTTTTGTCTTAGTGGCCTCGGTTTTCTGAACTGCAGCCCCCATCACGAATTTCAGACCCTGCTTCTTCAGGATACGTTGGAATGTTTTCTGCACCTCGGGGTCCATGCCCGGAGTGATCACATCGAGGAATTCAATTACTGTGACCTCAGCCCCCAAGCGCTGATAGACCGAGCCCAGTTCCAGGCCAATTACGCCCGCCCCGATCACAACCATTTTCTTGGGGATTTTGCCCAAAGACAGCGCACCGGTCGAGGTCACAACAACCTTTTCATCCACTTCGACGCCAGGCAGCGAAGCCGGTTCCGAGCCAGAAGCGATAATGATGTTCTTGGCTTCGTGCAATTCGTCACCCACCTTGACCTGGCCGGCAGCCGGGATCGAGCCCCAGCCTTTCAGCCAGTCGATCTTGTTCTTCTTAAACAGGAACTCGATGCCCTTGGTATTGCCTTCAATTGTCTCTTCTTTATAGGCTTGCATCTGCTTCCAATCGACCGAGGGGCTTTTGCCCTTCAGACCCATCTTGGCAAAGTTATGTTCGGCCTCGTGCAACTGATGACTGGCATGCAGAAGCGCCTTGGATGGGATGCAGCCCACGTTCAGGCAGGTGCCGCCCAGCGTCTCACGTCCTTCGACCACGGCGGTTTTCAGGCCCAACTGGGCGCAGCGGATGGCGCAGACATAGCCGCCGGGGCCTGCTCCGATTACGATGACGTCATAGTTTGCCATAAGGGGTCTCCTTGAGAAGTCGGGCTGTCACAGGGTTTGGGCCTATGAACAATTTGTACAACAGCGGGGTCACAATAACACCGCCAAAAGCATGAGGGTTGTAGCCAGAAATCCGACCAACCAGATCAGTGTGCGCCAGGGTCTAAGGCCATAGTAATACGCTGGCACATACAGGACGCGCGCAGCCAGATAGATATACGCGCAGGTGGCTGTGAAGCCACCGGATGATCCGCTGAGTGTGACGACGACACAGGCGATAGCAAACAGGATCAGCCCTTCGAAGTGATTGTTCAACGCGCGGTACAGACGCGCAGTTGTTTCGGAAAGCTGATCTTCCAACCCGCCGCCCAAGCGGCTTCGGTCGCGGGCAGACGTAGTCTTGCCGGGTCCGAGTTCCAGATTCGCGGGGACTGCCATCACCACATACTGAACAACCTGCAAAAGTGCGGCCAATGTCAGGGCTGTGAGTTCAGGGGTCACGCTTGAGAAACTTTTGTTGTGTGGCCCGACGTCGTCGCGCCCGGGCCATGCTTGGGGTCTATGTCCAGCGGCAGTCGCATTCAAACGGGTGTCAGTATCTTGACCTGAATATGGGCCACGCCGCCGCGTTCGTGATGCATGGCCAGTTCTTCGGACTCGATGAAACTCTGTGCGCGTTCAAGGTCGGTGACTTCAAACAAGGCCACCGCGTGATCTTTCAGATTTGGGTCACGCCAGATGTGGAGGTCGCGGATGCCCGCGGCCTCTCTCATCTTTTGATCCTCGCGGAACACTTTAAGCCAGACATCGAAATCGGCGACATCGGCCTGCCAGAGAATATGCGTTGCCATGGTTACAGATCCATAAGCAGGCGGCGCGGGTCTTCCAGCGCTTCTTTCACGCGAACCAAGAAGGTTACCGCGCCTTTGCCGTCGACGATCCGGTGGTCATAGGACAGCGCCAGATACATCATTGGGCGGATCACCACCTGACCGTTGATCGCCATCGGACGGTCCTGAATCTTGTGCATGCCAAGTATGCCCGATTGCGGCGGGTTCAGGATCGGCGACGACATCAGCGAGCCGTAGACACCGCCGTTCGAGATGGTGAAGGTGCCACCTTGCATCTCTTCCATGCTCAGCTTGCCGTCACGGGCGCGTTTGCCTTTTTCGGCAATCGCTTTTTCGATCGCGGCAAAGGACATGCTGTCGGCATCGCGGATGACTGGAACCACCAGTCCTGTCGGTGTACCGGCGGCTACACCCATATGGACGAAGTTCTTGTAGACGATGTCGGTACCGTCGATCTCGGCATTCACTTCGGGCACTTCTTTCAGCGCGTGGCAGCAGGCCTTGGTGAAGAAGGACATAAAGCCCAAACGGACGCCATGTTTCTTCTCGAACTGGTCCTTGTACTGGCTGCGCAGGGCCATCACCTCGGTCATGTCGACCTCGTTATAGGTGGTCAGCATCGCTGCGGTGTTCTGGCTGTCTTTCAGGCGCTTGGCGATGGTCTGGCGCAAGCGGGTCATTTTGACCCGTTCCTCGCGCGCGGCGTCGCTGGCCGCAACCGGAGCACGCGGGGCAGGAGCAGGCGCTGCCGCTGGTGCGGGGGCCGGGGCAGCAGCGGTCGCAACAGCACGCGCCACATCGTCTTTCATAATGCGACCATCACGACCAGTCCCGGTGACCTGATCAGTGGACAGGCCTGCCTCGGCCATGGCTTTTTCAGCGGAGGGGGCATTGGCCACGTCTTTGCCGGTGCTGGCTGCTGCAGGGGCGGTCGCTGCTGCGGCAACCGCCGGAGCCGCACCAGCCGCTGAACCCGATATAACCGCCAGTTTCGCTGAGGCATCTACAGTTGTACCTTCGGGGGCCACAATCTCTGCTAGAACGCCCGCTGCGGGGGCAGGCACCTCGACCGAGACTTTATCGGTTTCCAACTCGCATAGCATTTCGTCCTGCGCGACGCTGTCGCCAACCTGTTTGAACCAGGTCGACACGGTTGCCTCAGTCACGGACTCGCCCAGTGTTGGCACTATCACGTCGACACTGCCAGCCGAAGCCGCGGGCGCTGCTGCAGGGGCCGGCGCCGCGGCCGCCGGGGCAGCCGCTGCGCTGTCACCATCTGCGATGGTCGCCAGCAACGCATCAACACCAACGGTTTGGCCCTCGGCTGCAACGATCTCGCCCATCACGCCCGCAGCCGGGGCGGGCACTTCGACGGTGACCTTGTCTGTCTCAAGCTCACACAGCATTTCATCCACGGCGACCGCATCGCCCGGTTTCTTGAACCATGTCGCAACTGTGGCTTCGGTTACCGACTCGCCAAGCGTGGGAACACGAACTTCAATCGTCATCGTTTACTTTCCTTCAATGCTCAGCGCTTCGTTCACCAGCGCTTGTTGTTGGGCTTTGTGTTGGCTGGCCAGACCCGTCGCGGGCGAAGCCGATGTGGCGCGGCCGACATAGCGTGGCCGTGTATGTTTTGCTTTGATGCGGGACAGGACCCATTCGATGTTGGGCTCGATAAAGGTCCAGGCCCCCTGGTTCTTGGGCTCTTCCTGACACCAGATCATTTCAGCGCCTTTGAAACGCTCAAGTTCATTGATCAACGAGTGTGCCGGGAACGGATAGAATTGTTCGATCCGCATCAGGTAGACATCGTCGATGCCGCGTGCGTCACGTTCTTCCAGCAAGTCATAGTAGACTTTGCCGGAACACATCACGACCCGCTTGATCTTGTCATCCTTGACCAGCTTCGTATCCGAATTGCCATGTTGCGCATCGTCCCACAACACGCGGTGAAAGCTGGAGCCGGTGGTGAATTCCTCAGCCGTACTGACAGCCAGCTTGTGGCGCAGCAGCGACTTGGGTGTCACCAGGATCAGCGGCTTACGGAAGGTCCGGTGTAGCTGCCGACGCAGGATGTGGAAATAGTTCGCAGGCGTCGTGCAATTTGCCACGATCCAGTTGTCCTGACCACACATTTGCAGGAACCGTTCCAGTCGCGCCGAGCTGTGTTCCGGGCCCTGACCTTCAAAGCCATGCGGAAGCAAGCAAACCAAACCAGACATGCGCAACCATTTGCTCTCGCCCGAGCTGATGAACTGGTCGAACATGATCTGCGCGCCGTTGGCGAAGTCGCCGAACTGCGCCTCCCAGAGGGTCAACGCATTGGGTTCGGCCAGTGAATAGCCATATTCAAAACCCAGAACCGCGTATTCCGACAACATCGAATCGATCACTTCATACTGCGACTGACCCGCGCGAATGTTGTTGAGCGGATAGTACCTCTCTTCATTCTCCTGGTTGATGAAACCCGAATGGCGCTGACTGAAGGTCCCGCGCGTGGCATCCTGACCGGACAAGCGAACCGGGTAGCCTTCGGTCAACAATGAGCCAAAGGCCAAGGCCTCACCTGTCGCCCAGTCGAACCCTTTGCCGGTCTCAAACATCTGTTTTTTGTGTTCGAGCAGACGGCCAACGGTTTTGTGCATGGCAAACCCGTCCGGTGTGCGCGAGAGGGCAGCACCGATCTCGGCCAGAGTGTCGGGCGAAATCGCGGTTTCACCGCGCATGTATTCGTCTTTGTTCTTGTCCAGATGCGACCACCGCCCATCCAGCCAATCGGCCTTGTTGGGTTTATAGTCCTTTCCGGCCTCGAACTCGTCGTTTAGGCGGGCCTGAAAGGCGGTTTTCATATCCTCGATCTCGCCTTCGGGGATCAGCCCGTCCTTGACCAGACGTTCCGTGTACAGCGACAGCGTGGTCTTATGCGTCTTAATCTTCTTGTACATGATCGGGTTGGTGAACATGGGCTCATCGCCCTCGTTGTGACCAAACCGTCGATAGCAGAAGATGTCGATCACCACGTCTTTGTGGAACTTCTGGCGGAATTCGGTTGCGACCTTGGCGGCATGTACCACCGCCTCGGGGTCGTCGCCGTTCACGTGGAAGATCGGGGCCTCAACCATCAGTGCGATATCTGTGGGATAAGGGCTGGAGCGCGAAAAGTGCGGTGCGGTGGTGAAACCGATCTGGTTGTTCACCACGATATGCATGGTGCCGCCTGTCTTGTGACCACGCAGGCCCGACAGACCGAACCCTTCGGCTACCACGCCCTGACCAGCAAAGGCTGCATCGCCGTGCAGTAGGATGCCCATGACCTTGGTGCGGTCGGTATCCTTTAGCTGATCCTGCTTGGCCCGAACCTTGCCAAGCACAACCGGGTTCACAGCCTCAAGGTGTGAAGGGTTCGCTGTCAGCGACAGGTGTACGCTATTGCCATCAAACTCACGGTCGCTGGAGGCGCCGAGGTGGTACTTCACATCGCCCGAGCCATCCACGTCTTCGGGCTTGAAGCTGCCGCCCTGGAATTCGTTGAAAATCGCGCGGTAAGGCTTGCCCATCACATTGGCGAGGATGTTCAGACGCCCACGGTGCGGCATGCCGATGACGATATCCTGAACACCCAAGGCTCCGCCGCGCTTGATGATTTGCTCCATCGCGGGGATCAGGCTTTCGCCACCGTCCAGACCAAAGCGCTTGGTGCCCATGTATTTGACATGCAGGAATTTCTCGAAGCCTTCGGCCTCGACCATCTTGTTCAGGATGGCCTTGCGGCCTTCCTTGGTGAACTGGATTTCCTTGCCGTAGCCTTCGATGCGTTCTTTCAGCCAGGCGGCTTCTTCCGGGTTCGAGATATGCATGTATTGCAGCGCAAAGGTGCCGCAATAGGTGCGTTTCACGATCTCGACGATCTGGCGCATGCTGGCCATCTGCAGGCCCAGAACATTGTCGATAAAGATCGGGCGATCCATGTCGGCATCGGTGAAGCCATATGTTTTCGGGTCCAGCTCCGGATGGGTGCTGGCCGCGCGCATGCCCAGCGGGTCCAGATCTGCCGCCAGATGGCCCCGGATCCGATAGGCCCGGATCAGCATGAGGGCGCGCAGGCTGTCCAATACGGCGCGCTTGATCTGGTCTTCGCTGACCTGAACACCGGTGTCGGCTGCCTTTTCCTGAATCTTCTTGCCGGCGGCCTTGGCATCAATCTCGGCCCACTCACCTGTCAACGCGCCCGTCAGATCATCTGTCGGCATAGGCGGCCAGTCGGTGCGTGCCCAGGATGGTCCTTCGGCCTCTTTCTGAACATCCGGTGTGGCGTCGCCCATCTGCCGAAAGAACTCGACCCATGCCGCATCTATCGCGTTGGGGTCCTTTGTGTACTGGGCATAAAGTTGCTCCAGATACTCGGCATTGTGCCCTTGCATGAAGCTAGAGGCATGAAAGGCAGTGTTGGGCGTATGTTCGGTCATTGGGCTACCTCATATGGGTTGGGACCGTATTGGTTGGTGCCTGGTTGGCTGGGGCGGGACAGCCACCACAGCACCAGGAGGGGCGACACAAATAGGATCAGCAGTGTCGGAATGACAATCAGCAGCGTGGCGCGGGTGAACAGGATGTCCAGATTGCTACCATGCTGGAAACTGGAGGCGAGGCCGATGCCGAAGAACAGGGTCGCAAAGGCGCCGAGGATCAGCAGGATTGGCAGCAAAGCGTAGAGGCCACTGCGCCCGGTATCATGCATCCGCCGCCACGCGACGGCTAGATGGGGGAAGAAGACGATTAGGCTGACGATGCCTTTCACCGGTTGCGAGGACGTAGCTGCGACGGATCTGGATGTTTCGGTTTCGGTCACGGCAACTTGCGTGAAGAACTGCGCATCGATGATCCCGGCAATGACGCTCCAGATCACGATGAACAGGAAAAAGAACCAGTATTCGGGCCGCGCGGCACGGCCTGAGAAGGTGAAGAATTTCGAGAAGCAGGTGTGGATGGCGTCGGAGAAGGTCATGTTAGCTCAGTTCCCGACAGCGCAATCAAATGTAGTCTGGCGGCGTCCAAATAACCAAAGATAGCCTCCCATTCGCACGTCAGAGTCCAGACGAGCTTTTCCATCGAACTGCGCGCACCATGTGTCAGCCGTCGCTCGCAATTCCTCTTGATCCACACGGATGCTAAAGTAGGTAAACGCGATTTTGTCGCCTTCCAATATGTCCGTCGTGGCAGCGTGCACACCTGGGATAGCTCGCACGATGAACTGGTCCATCGGCTCAAATTCAGTGTTTTGAGCCATGCCGGATGTTCCTGAGCATACGACTAAGATTGTAGCAATCGCACGGCGGGTACCGCCGGGCAGCGCCCGACCCGCCCCCCAGGGCGGGCGCTTCTCGCCCACCCTCGGGCCGGGCGCTGCCCTACAAGCATATGCCCGGTCTTTGGTCACTTACCCAATCGCTTCCAGCACAGCCTCGCCCAGCTGCGCCGGGCTTTCCGCCACGACTATACCGGCCGAGCGCATGGCTTCGATCTTGTCCTCGGCTCCACCCTTGCCGCCCGCGACAATCGCGCCTGCGTGGCCCATGCGGCGGCCCGGAGGGGCTGTGCGGCCCGCGATGAAACCAGCGGTCGGCTTCTTACGGCCCTTCTTGGCCTCATCCGCCAGAAACTGCGCGGCTTCTTCCTCGGCCGAGCCACCGATCTCACCGATCATGATGATCGACTCGGTTTCATCGTCGGCTAGAAACCATTCCAGCACGTCGATATGCTCGGTGCCTTTAATCGGGTCGCCGCCGATGCCCACACAGGTGGACTGGCCCAGACCGACATCGGTGGTCTGCTTGACGGCCTCATAGGTCAGGGTACCCGAACGCGACACAACGCCGACCGAGCCGCGCTTGTGGATGTGGCCGGGCATGATGCCGATCTTGCAGGCGTCGGGCGTAATCACACCGGGGCAGTTTGGGCCGATCAGGCGCGAGTTCGAACCTTCTAGCGCGCGCTTAACCTTCATCATGTCCAAAACCGGGATGCCTTCGGTGATGCAGACGATCACTTCCATCTCGGCATCAATCGCTTCGAGGATCGAGTCGGCCGCAAACGGCGGCGGCACATAGATCACCGAGGCGTTGGCTTCGGTCACATGCTTGGCCTCGTGGACCGAGTTGAACACGGGCAGGCCCAGATGCTCCATCCCGCCTTTGCCGGGGGTCACGCCGCCGACCATCTTGGTGCCATAGGCGATGGCCTGTTCGCTGTGGAATGTGCCCTGCGAACCGGTAAAGCCCTGACAGATCACTTTGGTATTTTCGTCGATGAGGACTGCCATTTGGCGTTCTCCTGTTGTTAGTCCGAAGGTCTGACCTTCGGCATTAGATTTTCAGCTTCACAGGCCGTTGATTTCTACTCTTGTGCCAGAAATGTAGCTGGTTTCTGTCTGGGTAGCCGTGGATCTTTTTGTTGTACCGGCAGCATCAAAGATGTTCACTTTGAAGTCCACGCCATCGCGGCGATACAAGCCAGAATATCCAACGGTATCTGTTCCCACGCGGGTCTTTCCTGTCGTCCGCTTCAACGGTTGAATTGTTTGAAACCCATTTGCGGTGAGTTCTTTAGCTAGTTCGGTAGCGATCTCGTCTGCCCAAGTCCCTCTAAAGTCGCCTCTGCAGTAATACTGTTTGAACACAGTGCCTTTAGGAACTGCGTTAGCACCTTTTTCGAAACGCGTTGGTTGGTTCGTTTTGATCCAAAAATAGTTAGTCCCGTAGGTGCTAAAATCGTCCCAACCACGAATATCCACCCTCAGGCCTAGGTCGAGGTCTCCAGTTACTTGCTTTGCGTCTTCGAAAGTTATGGGCTTGCGAATGCAGAGATCACGCATGGATAGGAACATTTGTTCTGCGTCGTTACCGCGCGCAGCCGGATTGTCCAAAAGGGATTTGGAAACTCCAGCACTTTCACTTTCCTCGCAGGCAGACAAGCCTACGAGGACAACACAAGCCGTCAAAAATCGGGCAGCCGGGTTCATCCAGATTACCCCTTAACCGCCTTAACGATCTTCTCGGCACCGTCTTTCAGGTTGTCCGCCGCGATCACGTCCAGGCCAGAGGTGTTGATGATCTCTTTGCCCTTCTCGACATTGGTGCCTTCCAGACGCACGACCAGCGGAACCTGCAGACCGACCTCTTTCACCGCGGCAACAACGCCCTCGGCGATGACGTCACAGCGCATGATGCCGCCGAAGATGTTGACCAGAATGCCTTTGACGTTCGGGTCCGAGGTGATGATCTTGAACGCCTCGGTCACTTTCTCTTTGGTCGCACCGCCACCAACGTCGAGGAAGTTGGCAGGTTCGGCCCCATAAAGCTTGATGATGTCCATCGTGGCCATCGCCAGACCGGCGCCATTGACCATGCACCCGATCTCACCATCCAAAGCGATGTAGTTCAGGTCGTATTTCGAGGCTTCCAGTTCCTTGGGGTCTTCCTCGGTCGTGTCGCGCAGTTCGGCGATGTCGGGGTGGCGGTAGACCGCGTTACCGTCGAAACCGACCTTGGCGTCCAGCACTTTCAGGTCGCCGCTGTCCGACACGATCAGTGGGTTGATCTCCAGCATCTCCATATCCTTCTCGACGAAGGCGTTATAAAGCTGGTTCATCAGCTTGACACATTGCTTGACCTGCGCGCCTTGTAGTCCCAACGAGAAGGCGATGCGGCGGCCATGATAAGCCTGATAGCCAGTGGCCGGGTCGACCGAGAAGGACAGGATTTTCTCAGGAGTGGCGGCGGCGACTTCCTCGATATCCATGCCGCCTTCGGTCGAGCAGACAAACGAAATGCGGCTGGTCTGACGATCCACCAGCAGGGCTAGGTACAGCTCACGCTCGATGCCTGAGCCGGCCTCAATATAGATGCGGTTGACCTGCTTGCCTGCGGGGCCGGTTTGGTGCGTAACCAGCGTGCGACCCAGCATCTTCTTGGCCTCTTCAGCGGCTTCTTCGACCGATTTGGTCAGACGGACGCCGCCTTTTTCACCGGCATCAGCCTCTTTGAAGCTGCCTTTGCCGCGTCCACCTGCGTGGATCTGTGCTTTGACAACCCAAAGGGGGCCATCCAGTTCACCGGCTGCGGTTTTGGCTTCCTCGGCGCGCAAAACCGCGCGACCGTCGGAGACCGGAGCGCCATAGCTGCGAAGAAGCGCTTTGGCTTGGTATTCGTGAATATTCATCGAAACTGTCCCGTCTGACTACGATTAAACCGTTATAGGGGTGTCTAGCGGGCAAGTTTAAAGGGTTTTTTGACAGCAAAGAGGTTTTTCACGAAGATTTTCACTATTTGTGATCACGCTTTTTTGGCGTGTGATCACAAATTGACAGGCCCTTGGTTTTGATTCGAATCCCACAATGCACATGCGGAAAACATACTCAAAAAAGGGGGTTTGCGACGGTTGCGCAAACATTTGAGATATGACGGACGTGCCTGGCACAAAAAAACCGGCCCGCACGGGGGCCGGTTCTTGGAAGCTTTTAGTAAGCCTATGCCAGCGAACTGTCGATGCCTTTGCATGCGTCGATCAGGCCCTTCACGGCGTTGACTGAGTTGTCGAAACCGGCCTGCTCGTCTTCGTTGAGCTTGATGTCAACGATACGCTCAACACCACCGGCACCGATCACGGTTGGAACGCCGACATAAAGCCCGTCAACACCCAGTTCACCATTGCAGTAGGCGGCACAAGGCAGAACGCGCTTCTGGTCTTTCAGATAGGCTTCGGCCATTTCGATTGCCGAAGTAGCCGGTGCGTAATATGCCGAACCGGTTTTCAGCAAACCAACGATTTCAGCGCCACCGTCGCGGGTACGCTGAACAATGGCGTCTAGCTTTTCCTGCGTGGTCCAGCCCATCTGAACCAGATCGGGCAGCGGGATACCGGCAACGGTCGAATACCGTACTGATGGTACCATGGTGTCGCCATGGCCGCCCAGAACGAAGGCGGTGACGTCGCGCATTGAGACGTTGAATTCTTCCGACAGGAAATGCGCGAAACGGGCGGAATCCAGCACGCCCGCCATGCCGCAGACCTTGTTGTGCGGCAGGCCCGAGAATTCGCGCAGGGCCCAGACCATCGCATCCAGCGGGTTGGTGATGCAGATCACGAACGCGTCGGGTGCATGTTTGGCGATACCTTCACCGACCGACTTCATCACTTTGAGGTTGATGCCCAGCAGGTCATCGCGGCTCATGCCCGGCTTGCGGGCGACACCAGCGGTGACGATGCAGACGTCCGCGCCTGCGATATCGGCATAGTCGCTGCTGCCGGACATCGACGCGTCAAACCCTTCGGACGGGCCGGATTCGGCGATGTCGAGCGCTTTGCCCTGGGGCAGCCCGTCAGCGATGTCAAACAGGACTACGTCACCCAGTTCTTTGACAGCTGCAAGATGCGCAAGCGTGCCGCCGATGTTCCCCGCGCCGATCAGCGCAATCTTGGGTCTGGCCATTTGGAATATCTCCGGTCGGTTTTGAAATCGCGGTTGTGCTAGTCCTTTAAACGTCGCAGTGCAAGGCCTGTACGGCGCGGCATGCAACCGCATACCGTTTGCCTTGCCCTTGGTGGTTGCGCTAAACGGCTAATGAGACAAGCCAATTCGCAGGCCGCCACATGTTCGAATTGAATCTGATGTTTTTTGCCGTGGCGATCCCTGCGGTCATCTTCGCGGGCATTTCCAAGGGCGGGTTCGGGTCGGGCGTGGCCTTCGCGTCATCATCGATTCTGGCCATCATCCTGAGCCCGGGTCAGGCGCTGGCGCTGATGCTGCCGATCCTGATGATCATCGACCTGGCGACGTTGAAACCCTACTGGAAGCGCTGGGATTGGCCAAGGGCACGCCTGCTAATACTGGGGGCAATACCCGGCGTGATTTTGGGAACGGTTCTGTATCGCGTGACCAATGACGATGTCTTACGCCTTTTGATCGGTGCGATTTCGATCGGGTTTGTGATCTGGCATGTGGCGCGTGCAAAGGGCTGGATTGGCGGCTTCACGCGGCAGTTGCCGCCATCCGCCGGCTTGTTTGCCGGGCTGGTGGCCGGGTTCACAAGCTTTGTCAGTCATGCTGGCGGCCCGCCCGCTGCCGTTTATCTGTTATCACAGCGCCTGACAAAGACCCAGTTTCAGGCCTCGACCGTACTGGTCTTTTGGGTCGTCAACATCGTGAAGTTTGTGCCTTACGCCTATCTGGGCCTTTTCACGTGGCACACCGCCTGGGCCAACCTTCTGCTGTCGCCTTTCGCACTTTTAGGTGCATGGCTTGGGGTTTGGGCGCATTTCATGTTGTCCGAACAGGTGTTTTTCAGAATTACCTATGTTCTGCTGACGCTGACCGGCAGCAAACTCATCTGGGACGCTTTGGCTTAGGCATTTGGCGGCAAGGCTTCGGCCAAAGTCTCATAGGACTGTCCCGAGGCGACAAGGCAGGTTGCGCCATCCGGCAGCGTGACGGTAATGGTCCAGCTACCTGTTTCATCAGAGGCGAACAATTCCATCACCGCGCCCTGGCCAGCAATCCCGATCCCTTTACGTGTTTCGCCATATCCTTCCGACAGGCGTTTGATTACGTCCGCGCGCGGGGCGCAGTTGCGGCTCTGCGCGTTCACTTGCTGTGCGGCCAGCACCACAATCCCCAGCCCGATCGTCATGTTCAAAAATGATTTCTTCATCTCTGGCCCCTTCTGTCTGATCTGAGGACCAGCTTGCGAACAAGGGCGGGAGATTTGGTTAAACCAAAGTGCGTTGCGTCACGAATAGGCGCCTATGCTGCGATGCGGCAAATTTGACCTTGAAGTTTCTCGTAAAAAATGCCCCATTCCGCGCAACATTATTGCTCAGGGAGAGGTCAATGGACCCGCGTCAACGCCCGTATCGTTCGGTTTTGTATATTCCAGCCTCGAGAGGGCGGGCGCTGGACAAGGCGCGCACTCTGCCCGTGGATGCGATTATCTTCGATCTTGAAGACGCGGTAGCCGCTGACGAAAAACCCAACGCACGCGAAACGCTGAAGGCGGCGTTGGCTGCCGGTGGCTATGGCGCGCGGGTCAAGATCGTTCGGATCAACGGATTGGGTACCGAATGGGGTCGTGCGGATGCTGAGGCGGTGCGCGATATGGACGCGGATGTGGTGCTGTTGCCCAAGGTGAACTCGGCCGCAGATGTGGATGCGCTGGCCACCATCACCGGAGATCTGCCGATCTGGGCGATGATGGAAACGCCACGCGGTATGCTAAACGCAGCCGAGATTGCCGCCCATCCCCTGATGACCGGGTTTGTGATGGGTACCAACGATCTGGCCAAAGAGCTTCAGACCCGCTTCCGCCCTGATCGTTTGCCGTTGATGACCTCGCTGGGCCTGTGTCTGCTGGCTGCAAAGGCCGAAGGCCTGATTATCGTGGACGGGGTCTATAACGCGTTCAAAGATACCGAAGGTCTGGCCGCCGAATGCACGCAAGGCCGGGATATGGGCTTTGACGGGAAGACCCTGATCCATCCGGCGCAGGTTGAAGTGACCAACGCCGCCTTTGCCCCGTCTGAGGCCGAGATTGACCTGGCGCGCCGTCAGATCGCTGCCTTTGAAGAGACCGAGGCGCAGGGGCAGGGCGTCGCCGTTGTTGATGGCAAGATTGTTGAAAACCTGCATGTTGTAACTGCCCGCGAAATTCTGGCAAAAGCAGAGGCGATTTCAGCTTTGCAAGCGGGGTAAGCCAGCATGGGCTTTGTTCTTCTGATTTTGGGCGTGGCACTATGGTGGGCCGCGCATCTTTTCAAACGCGTGGTGCCCGAACAGCGGGCAGCAATGGGCGATGCAGGCAAAGGCGTGGTGGCGCTGGCGCTGGTTGCCTCGATCCTGCTGATGATCTTCGGCTACCGCATGACCGATTTCATCTATGTCTGGGCGCCGCCGACCTTCCTGATCCACGTCAACAACCTGCTGGTTCTGATCGCGATCTTTATGATGAGCCCGGCTGGCCAGAAAGGCCGTCTGCTGAACAAGATGCGCCATCCGATGCTGGGAGGGTTCAAGCTCTGGGCGTTTGCGCATCTGCTGGTGAATGGCGATCTGGCCTCGATTGTCTTGTTCGGCGGTCTTTTGGCCTGGGCCGTCGTTGAAGTCATTGTGATCAACAAATCCGAACCTGATTGGACGCCGGGTGAACCCGGTACATACGGCAAGGATGCGATGTTCTTTGTTGCCTCAATCGTTTTGCTTGGCATCATCGGATATATCCACGGGTTGGTCGGCCCATCCCCATTTGGTGGATAGGGGGAACCAGTCATGGCAAAGCTCTATCGATTGCTGACCGAGGAAGACACCTCCGCGTTCTGCCACAAAGTATCAGATGCGCTGGCTAAAGGGTGGGACCTGTATGGCGACCCATCCTACGCGTTTGACGCGGAAAACGGTGTCATGCGTTGTGCGCAGGCCGTGACCAAAGAGGTCGATGGCGATTATTCACCTGACATGAAACTGGGACAGCAATAATGGCAAAAACCAATCCGGGTCGCTTTTTCGAGGACTATTCCGTTGGGCAGGTCCTGCCCCATGCGGTGCCCCGTACCGTGACGGATGGGGAGCGAGCGCTGTATCACGCGCTCTATCCGGCGCGCCACGCGCTCTATTCCTCGGATGAGTTCGCGCGATCCTGTGGACTACAGGAAAGCCCGCTGGATGATCTGGCGGCGTTTCATGTGGTGTTCGGCAAGACCGTACCGGATGTCTCGCTAAACGCGGTGGCCAATCTGGGTTATGCCGAGGGGCGTTGGCTGAAGCCGGTTTATCCCGGCGATACCCTGCGTTCGGTTTCTGAGGTGATCGGGGTCAAGCAGAACTCGAACGGCAAAACCGGGGTAGTTTGGGTGCGCACCCGTGGTCTGAACCAGCTGGACGAGGTGGTGATCGACTATGTGCGCTGGGTCATGGTTCGTAAGTCTAACCCGGATGCGCCCGCGCCAGAAACCGTTGTGCCGGACCTGAAAAAGGCTCTGGAACCGGAAGATCTGGTGATCCCCGAGGGGCTGGATTTCTCGAACTATGATTTCACCTTGGCGGGTGAGCCCCATCGCTGGGGGGGCTATGAAATCGGCGAGAAGATCGACCATGTGGATGGTGTCACTGTCGAAGAGGCCGAGCATATGCTGGCCACCCGTCTGTGGCAGAACACGGCCAAGGTGCATTTTGATCTGACCTTCCGTCCCGAGGGACGATTGATCTATGGCGGTCACGTGATCTCGATGGCGCGGGCTTTGTCCTTCAATGGGTTGGCAAATGTGCAGATGATTGTTGGGCTGAACGGTGGTGCTCACGCGAATCCCTGTTTTGCGGGTGATACCATCAAGGCCTGGTCCGAGGTTTTGGACAAAGCCGAAACCAGCGTTCCCGGCGTCGGGGCTATCCGCTTGCGATTGGTTGCCACCAAAGGCGGTGCGCCGTTTGAGTTGCGCAATGAAGACGGCAAGTACCAGCCGCAGGTTCTGCTGGATCTGGACTACTGGGCGCTCATACCAATGTGATTTCGTGCAGACCCTGCGATACGTGCTAGGGTACTGCTATGATCCTGTTTCGCGCCTTGATCGCTTGCCTGTGTTTAGTACCACCCGCTTGGTCTTGCGATTTGGCATTGGCTTTGGCTGTCGATGTTTCGGGGTCGGTCGACAGTGACGAATATCGCACCCAGATGGATGGGCTGGCGGCGGGGTTGCGCGACCCGATTGTGTCCGAAGCACTGGTGCGCGGTCAGGCGCGGTTGATGCTGGTGCAATGGACCGGTGCATCGCGTCAGCGGGTAACTATTCCGTGGACTCGGATCGATAGTTTCGACGCACTGGATGGGTTTGCCAGCCAAGTCGCGCAAGATCCACGCATCTGGCGAAACTTCTCAACGGCTATAGGCGAAGCGTTAGAAATGACGCTGGCCAGCTTTGATGCTGTGGACGATTGCAAACGTTTGTTGATAGATATTTCTGGCGATGGGGTCTCGAACGAAGGGGTCGAGCCTAGTCAGATCCATCGCCTGCTGCGTGCCCGTGGCGTAACCGTGAATGCGATTGCCATCGAAGAATCTGAACCGGATCTGACGGCCTATTTCTTTGAGAATGTCATCGTGGGCGAGGGTGCTTTTGTTGTGTCTGCCGCCGGGTTTGCTGATTACCCTGAACGTATTCGAAAAAAGCTGCTGCGCGAGGTAACACAGCAATCCGCCGACTTGAAATAGGCAAGGCAGATTCGTGATCACATTGCTTTCCTACTGAAATCGCTAACATAGGCAGCGCTGAAGGCCATTTGTGATCACGGCTTTTATTTGCGTGATCACATTTTGAAGAAATCACCCGTTTTGCGGTAATTTTACCTGTTTTTGCGGGTGCAGCACGTGACAGACCACCAAAAACCGGTAAAACGACAAGTAGCCAAAGTAAGAGGAGCCGCCATGGCCGATGTCAATCGGGGCAACCGCCCGCTCTCGCCACACATAATGATTTATCGTCCACAGATGACCTCGATATCGTCGATCATGGTTCGACTGTCCGGTCTTGCGGTGTTCGCAATCGCTGCACTTGTTGTTTGGTGGTTGCTTGCTGCTGCCACGTCTGAGGCCGCATTTGCTGGCATCGATGGCTTTCTGCGCAGCTGGTTTGGTCAGCTCATCCTGACCGGTGGCGTTTGGGCGCTGTGGTATCACACGCTGGGCCGCCTGCGCCACGTGATTTGGGATTTCGGCTATTGCCTGGATGTATCGGTGTCCGAAAAGATGGGCATTGGCATGTTTGTCGGGGCGACCGTTCTGACCATCATCACCATGCTGTTGGTGTAAGGAGAATGGCGATGCAATACCTTACAGACCGCAAACGCGCGCAAGGCCTGGGCGCGGGGAAATCCGGAACGCAAACACATTGGCGCACCATGGTCCGGGCGATGATCCTGGCCATTCTGGTGCCCCTGTTCATCTTCACTTTTGGCTATGGAATCGGCGGAGCCTACGAAGAGGTTTTGGCCTATTTTGCCCGTCCCTTTCCAGCCATCATCACTGCACTGACACTGGTCGTTGGTCTGCTGCAACTCATGTATGAGGCGCAGGAAACCATCGAGGACTACGTGCACGGGATCGCGGAAAAGATCACACTCGTTGCGATGTGGGCGTTTGGCTACACATTGATGGCTGCGGGGCTGTTCGCCCTCGTCAAGCTGGCCCTGTGACGACGCGCGATAAGGATCAGAGATAATGACAGCAGCATATGAATATGAAACCCACGAATATGACGTCGTGGTTGTCGGGGCAGGCGGCGCCGGTCTGCGCGCAACGCTGGGTATGGCAGAGCAAGGCCTGCGTACAGCCTGTGTGACCAAAGTCTTCCCGACCCGCTCGCACACGGTTGCAGCGCAAGGCGGGATCGCCGCGTCGCTGTCCAACATGGGCCCGGACCATTGGCAGTGGCACATGTATGACACCGTCAAGGGCTCGGACTGGCTGGGTGACACCGACGCAATGGAATACTTGGCACGTGAAGCGCCCAAGGCGGTCTATGAGCTGGAGCACTACGGCGTGCCGTTCAGTCGGACCGAAGAAGGCAAGATTTATCAGCGCCCGTTCGGTGGCCACACGACCGAGTTTGGCGAAGGCCCCGCTGTACAGCGGACCTGTGCCGCTGCCGACCGGACAGGTCACGCGATTCTGCATACACTCTATGGTCAGTCGCTGAAGAACAACGCCGAGTTCTACATCGAATATTTCGCCATCGACCTGATCATGTCCGAAGACGGGCAGTGTCAGGGTGTCGTCTGCTGGAAGCTGGACGACGGCACGATGCACGTCTTCAACGCCAAGATGGTTGTGCTGGCGACCGGCGGCTATGGGCGCGCCTATTTCAGCGCCACCTCGGCCCATACCTGCACCGGTGACGGTGGCGGAATGGTGGCCCGTGCGGGTCTGGCGCTGCAGGATATGGAGTTCGTACAGTTCCACCCGACCGGCATCTACGGCTCGGGCTGCCTGATCACCGAAGGTGCGCGCGGTGAGGGCGGTTATCTGACCAACTCGGAGGGCGAGCGGTTCATGGAGCGCTATGCGCCCCAGTACAAGGATCTCGCGCCGCGGGACTATGTCTCGCGTTCGATGACGATGGAAATCCGTGAAGGTCGCGGTGTGGGCGCCGAGGGTGATCACATCCACCTGAACCTGTCGCACCTGCCCGCCGAAGCCTTGGCCGAGCGTCTGCCGGGCATCTCGGAAAGCGCAAAGATTTTCGCCGGTGTTGATGTCACCAAGGAACCGATCCCGGTTCTGCCGACGGTGCATTACAACATGGGCGGTATTCCGACGAACTACTGGAGCGAGGTTCTGAACCCAACCGCCGATGACCCGACCGCTGTGGTGCCTGGCCTGATGGCCGTGGGTGAGGCCGGTTGTGCCTCGGTCCATGGTGCGAACCGTCTGGGTTCGAACTCGCTGATTGACCTTGTTGTCTTTGGACGCGCGTCTGCAATCCGGGCTGGTAAGGTTGTGGATGCCGAGGCTCCGAACCCGGTTCTGAACCAGGATTCGGTCGATAAGGCCTTTGATCGTTTTGATGCGGTCCGGAATGCCAGTGGCGCGATCCCAACTGCCGATCTGCGGCTTGAGATGCAGAAAACCATGCAGGCTGACGCAGCCGTTTTCCGGACCGCTAAAACCATGGCCGAAGGGGTCGAAAAGATGACTGCGATTGCCGCCAAAATGGACGATCTGCAAGTCACCGACCGCTCGCTGGTCTGGAACAGCGATCTGATGGAGACGCTGGAGCTGACCAACCTTATGCCGAACGCTTTGACAACCATTGTCGGGGCCGAGGCGCGCAAGGAATCCCGTGGTGCCCACGCGCATGAGGATTTCAGCGAACGGGACGACAAAAACTGGCGCGTACACACCGTCAGCCGGGTTGAGGGGAACAAGGTGGACCTCAGCTATCGTCCGGTGATCGTCGATCCGCTTACGAATGAGGATCAAGGCGGCATCAGCCTCAAGAAAATCGCGCCTAAGGCGCGGACCTTCTAAGGAGTCAATTGATCAGGCAATGGTGTGCGAACGCCACATACCCAAGGACAACGCTGCGACCTCTGCGCGTTTGGCTCTGCTTGCTGTGCGGTGGCTAGTATGACGGTCAAGGTGCTGCACTCTGCCCAAACCGATCCGAAGATCATTTTGATCGGTTTGAATCGCTGCGCGACGACCTCGTTTCACAGGCTGTTTCAGGATAGCGGTATTCCGTCGGTGCATTGGGTGGACCAGCAAGGCGATAAACTGGCGCATCGCATGGTGACCAACATTGCCATGGGTCGCAAACCGCTGGACGGGTTCGGTGCAGTTCGAGCGTTTACAGATATCTCCTTTGTGAACGCGCGCTTTATGCTGGATGGCACACGGTTTTTCCGCGAGCTGCACGCCGCTTACCCGGATGCCTATTTCCTGCTGAACACGCGTAGTGTGGACGACTGGATCGCCTCACGCGCGCGCCACAGCAATGGCGGGTATCTGGAACGGTGCTGTAAAGCCAACGGCCAAACCGCTGACGACGTGAAGCAGGGTTGGCGGCGTATGTATGACGTGCACCATGCCGAGGTGCAGGCGTATTTCGCCGGAAACCCACGGTTTCTGCGCTTTGATATCGACCGGGACGCGCCACAGGCGATCGCCGACTGGCTGTCTCCGGATTTTGACGTGAACATTGCCCATTGGGGGCATCATAATCGCGGCGCGTCTGATCGCGCCCGGACAGGCTGAATGGAGAATTGACATGGTTCAACTGACCCTGCCCAAGAATTCCCGGATGACAACCGGCAAGACATGGCCCAAACCGGACGGCGCGAAGAACCTGCGCAAGTTCCAGATTTACCGCTGGAACCCGGATGACGGGCAAAACCCGCGCGTCGACACCTATTTCGTCGACATGGACACCTGCGGGCCAATGATCTTGGACGCGCTGATCAAGATCAAGAACGAGATTGATCCGACCCTGACCTTTCGCCGCTCGTGCCGCGAAGGGATCTGTGGCTCTTGCGCGATGAATATCGACGGGATCAACACGCTGGCCTGTATCTACGGCATGGATGAGATCAAGGGCGACGTGAAGATCTATCCGCTGCCGCATATGCCGGTGGTCAAGGACCTGATCCCCGACCTGACGCATTTCTACGCGCAGCATGCCTCGATCATGCCGTGGCTGGAAACCAAAACCAACCGTCCCGCGAAAGAGTGGAAGCAGTCCATCGAAGACCGCAAGAAGTTGGACGGCTTGTATGAATGTGTGATGTGCGCCAGCTGCTCGACCTCGTGTCCGAGCTATTGGTGGAACGGCGACCGCTATCTTGGCCCCGCAGCTTTGCTGCACGCCTATCGCTGGATTATCGACAGCCGCGATGAAGCCACGGGTGAGCGTCTGGATGAGCTTGAAGATCCCTTTAAGCTGTACCGCTGCCACACGATCATGAACTGCGCTAAGACCTGCCCCAAGGGCTTGAACCCGGCGGCGGCGATTGCGCAGATCAAAAAGATGATGGTTGAACGTTCGGTTTGACCGAAAAATCGCGCTTGCCGAGTTGCGGCAAGCGCATGTCCCTGTTGCGAAATCAACCGATGTCGACGGGCGCAAAACACCCTAGATTTGCCATAGGGAGGAGTGATGGGATCAAGTCAGGATCACTCCAATGAAAACAACACCACAAACCCCAAAACCAACCGCCAAGGAAGCGTTGGAAATGCTAGAACAGGCATGGGCTTACTACACGCCAGAGCCGTCGACTGTTCAGTCGCGTGAACCCGAGCTTTTTGAGTACGCAAACGCAGCCTGAAGGCTTGCCATCGACGGATAGAATGGGCGAAACAGAGACATGCCCATTCTATTGCTTCTTCTGGCCGCCGGGGTGTTTGCCTACTTTCTATGGCGCTCCCGCACGTCCTCACTGACGCGAGAATGCCGATGGCGGCTACATCGCGATCAAGGCCTGTGGGTTTGCGCCTATTGTGGCGCGAAGGTGGAAAGCGTGGATGGCCCAACGCAATGCTTGCGGCAGACTTCGGGCAAATAGAAATCGGGCAGAGGCAAGCTCTGCCCGTTCAGAATCAGCCTGCGTCCGGAAAAGCGGCATGCAGTGCAATTTCGACCATATCGCCAAAGCTGCTTTCGCGGTCGGATGAGGGCAGAGCCTCACCGGTTAGCAGATGGTCTGACACCGTCAGGACGGCCAGAGCCCGGCATTTGTGCCGCGCGGCAAGAACATACAACTCAGCGGCTTCCATCTCGACGCCCAACACACCATGGCGCACCATCTGCTCGTTTAGATCAGGGCGCTCATCGTAGAACACATCCGATGAATAGATACCGCCGATATGGGTTGGTGTACCTTTGGCATGGGCCGCCACGGCCGCCGCCTGCAGCAAGCCCCAATCTGCGCAGGGGGCAAAGTTCAGCTCTTTCATGATACCACGTGATGGCGTGCTGAGCGTCGTTGACGTCATCGCCAGAATGACATCGCGCACATTCACGCTATCCTGCATTCCTCCGCATGACCCGATCCGGATCAGTGTTTTGGCACCATAGTCCCGGATCAATTCATTCACGTAGATCGACAGGGACGGCATGCCCATGCCGCTGCCTTGAATCGTTACCGGATGGCCGTTCCAGCTGCCGGTAAAGCCCAGCATGCCGCGAACATTATTGACCTGTTTGACGTCGTCCAGAAACGTCTCAGCCGCCCATTTTGCCCGATACGGATCACCAGGCAAAAGAACGGTTTCTGCGATTTCGCCTTGTTCCGCGCCAATATGAATTGTCATTTCGGCACCTATCTTGCTTAGATTTCCAAATCGGAAATATCTGCGCCAGATTTCAGCGCATCATGAATCCATTGCGGTTTCCGGCCGCGACCTGTCCAGGTTTGTGCCGGATCGGCCGGGTTGCGATATTTTGCTTTTGCCTTGGTGCCTTTAGCGGTGCGTGGTGCGTCATCGGACAATTCGGAAAGCGAGAAGCCAAACTCAGCCGCGGCTTTTTCTGCCGCTTTCAGCGCTTCTTTGCGTTCACGTTTCTCAGCGTTGGCCAACGCTTTTTCGACGTTGTCGCGCAAAGACAACAGCTCTTTCCGCGACATTTCTTCAAGATTGATCCCCATTAGTATTCTCCGTCCAGTATTTCGGTGCTGTACGCAAAGACGCGTGCGCATTCACGCAACGCGATACCCTACCTCCAAAGAATTGGGAATAGAAACGGGGAATTTACTAGATTAAATGTCCGTTATTCTGCGGCCAGGTTTTGCGGATCCACCAATTCGACAATATCTCCCATGATCGAATTCAATTCGAAATTCTTGGGGGTATAGACTTTGGCGACACCCATGGCCTTAAGCTTTTCCGCATCTTCATCCGGAATAATTCCGCCAACAACGACTGGGATGTGATCCAGACCGGCCTGGCGCAGGCGGGATAGGACGTCTTTGACCAAGGGTAAGTGGCTGCCAGACAGAATAGACAGGCCGATGACATGCGCGTCATCCTCGGCTGCGGCGGTGACGATCTCTTCGGGGGTCAGGCGGATACCCTCATAGCTTATGTCCATGCCGCAATCCCGTGCGCGGAAGGCAATTTGTTCCGCGCCGTTCGAATGGCCGTCCAGTCCGGGTTTGCCGACCAGGAATTTCAGGCGGCGGCCTAACTTGTCACTAACTGTATCGACGGCAGCGCGCAGATCGTCCAAACCTTCGGTTTTGTTTGAGACGGACCCTGACACACCGGTCGGACCACGATAGGTGCCATAGACCTTGCGCATTTCTTTGGCCCATTCGCCGGTGGTGGCACCCGCCTTTGCTGCCGCAATTGAGGGTTCCATCACATTGGTACCGTTCTGCGCAGCCTCGCGCAGCGCGGCCAGGGCGGCGGCAACCGCTGTATCGTCGCGCTCAGCGCGCCAATCGTTCAGGCGGTTGATCTGCTCCTGCTCGACAGCCGGATCAACAACCATGATCCCGCCATCTTCGGTTTGCAGGGGCGAGGGTTCACCCTCGATCCACTTGTTCACACCCACAACAACGGTCTCGTTGCGCTCGATCCGGTTCAGGCGTTCGGCGTTGGAATCCACAAGGCGGGATTTCATGTACTCGATCGAGGCGACGGCACCGCCCATCGAATCCAGGTTCGCCAGTTCGGCGCGCGCGCCGTTCTTCAGTTCTTCGACTTTGGCGTCCACGGCGGGGTTGCCATCAAACAGATCACCATATTCCAGCAGGTCGGTCTCATAGGCCAAAATCTGTTGCATTCGCATCGACCATTGCTGATCCCAAGGACGCGGCAGGCCAAGCGCCTCGTTCCAGGCGGGCAGTTGCACCGCGCGTGCGCGTGCCTTTTTCGAAAGCGTCACGGCCAGCATCTCGATCAGGATGCGATAGACGTTGTTTTCCGGCTGCTGCTCGGTCAATCCCAGCGAGTTCACCTGAACGCCATAGCGGAAGCGGCGGAATTTCGGGTTCTCGACGCCGTAGCGGTCTTGCAGGATTTCGTCCCAAAGATCGACGAAAGCGCGCATTTTGCACATCTCGGTGACAAAGCGGATACCGGCGTTCACAAAGAAGGATATCCGTCCGCAAAGCGCCGGGAAATCCTCGGCCGGAACGCGCGGGCGCAGTTCATCTAGCACTGCGATGGCGGTAGCCAGTGCATAAGCCAGTTCCTGTTCGGGCGTCGCGCCGGCCTCTTGCAGGTGATAGGAACATACGTTCATCGGGTTCCATTTGGGCACGTGGGTATAGCAGTACTCGGCCACGTCCGCGATCATCTTCAGCGACGGTTTGGGTGGGCACACATACGTACCGCGGCTCAGGTACTCCTTGATCAGATCGTTCTGAACTGTGCCTTGCAGTTTCGAGACATCGGCACCCTGTTCCTCGGCTACCGCGATGTACAGCGCCAGCAACCAAGGGGCTGTCGCATTGATCGTCATCGAAGTGTTCATCTGCTCCAGCGGAATCTGGTCGAACAGAACCCGCATGTCACCCAGATGGCAGATCGGCACGCCCACTTTGCCAACCTCGCCCCGTGCCAACGTGTGGTCACTGTCATAGCCGGTCTGCGTCGGCAGATCGAAGGCCACCGACAGGCCGGTCTGACCTTTGGCAAGGTTTCCGCGATACAGCGCGTTCGAGGCTTTGGCGGTGGAATGACCGGCATAGGTTCGGATCAGCCAAGGGCGGTCTTTCTGCGTCTGCGTCATCGGCGGGCCTCGTGTCTCGAAGGGTAACAAAATTACGTATAGGGGTTCTAAAGCGCAATTTTCAGGTCATGTCAATTCGCTGCGTTGCGGCATTTCAAGTTTGTTCAGATTGTGAGCCGCTCCAATTAGTGGCACTGTGCTGACATGACTCAGACCGTGGAGCTTCCGCTGTGGCTTTTTCTGTTGATCGTGGTGTTTGCCATGGTCACCTTTGCCTCGCATTTTCTGTTCCCCTCGGTGCGCTGGTTTTTTCGGCGTCGTTTGGAACGTGCCGTATCGCGTTTGAACAAACGCCTGCAAAGACCGATCCAGCCGTTTAAACTGGCGCGGCGGCACGACATGATCCAGCGGCTAATTTATGACCCTCAGGTTGGTCAGGCCGTTCAGCAGCATGCACATGAAGAAGGCCTCCCCGAAGCGGTGGCCTTTGAACAGGCGCGTCGCTACGCGCGCGAGATCGCGCCATCTTTTTCGACCTTTATCTATTTCAGCTTCGCCATTCGTCTTGCCCGCCTGCTCAGCAACACGTTCTATGATGTTCGGCTTAGTTACACGGACGAAGCAGCGATCAAGAGAATTGATCCAGAAGCGACAGTCGTCTTTGTCATGAACCATCGCAGCAATATGGATTATGTGCTGGTCACCTATCTGGCTGCGCAGCAATCCGCGCTGTCGTATGCGGTGGGTGAATGGGCGCGGGTCTGGCCCCTCAGCCGCTTGATCCGGGCCATGGGGGCTTATTTTATCCGTCGTAAGTCTGGCAGCGACCTGTATCGACAGGTTCTAGCCAGCTATGTCCGTCACGCGACCGAGGCCGGGGTGACACAAGCCATGTTCCCGGAAGGGGGGCTTAGCCTGACCGGCGCTTTGGGGCGGCCAAAGCTGGGCCTGTTGAAATACATCATTGATGGAACTTCGCCCGAAGGTCGGGATGTGGTGTTTGTGCCCGTCGCCCTGAACTACGACCGGGTTCTAGAGGATACGATCCTGACCCGTGCCGCATTGGGGTCTGAACGGCGATTTCACGCTCGGATCGGGGTGATCACGCGCTGGATTTTGAAACAGATCTGGCGCCGCTTGATAGGCCGTTACAAGCGGTTTGGCATGTCATCTGTAAGATATGGCAGGCCGATTTCGCTGAAACAGTTCAGTGAGGAAGGCCGGAGTGATTTGATGACAGATCTGGCCCGCGAACTCATGAAGCGCATTGGCGCTGCGATCCCCGTGGTCTCCGCACCGGCTGCCTGTGCGCTGCTACGTGACAATGGTCCGTTGTCCGAGCAAGAATTGAAAGCGCGCATTGCAGGGTTGATGAAGGCGGATGACGATCGACTGTCCGAAAATGGCGAGGCGGTGGATGATGCACTAGATCAACTGGTCGAGCGTCGAATCCTGAGCCGTGATGAAGGTATCTTCAGCCTGTCAGATCAACGCGTCGATCTTCAAAACTACTACGCGGCATCCGTTCCGGCGCGTGTGATTTCTGGGAATACTGCAGATGCGAAGGAATTTTCTGCATCTGCTGGGTCATAAAATTTCAAATTTCATGCAAAAGCGGTTGCAATATTACTTGAGCGCCAATATTCACATTTTGAGACGCGCGCGATTCTGCGGCGCGGCAAAGGTATTGAGAGAAGGAGGCCAGCATGGCTTTGGACACCGAAAGCGGTATCGCGTCGTACGAGGCACCCGAAAAGGATCTCTATGAGATGGGGGAAATCCCTCCGATGGGGTTTGTGCCCAAGCAGATGTACGCCTGGGCGATCCGCAAAGAGCGTCACGGAGAACCAAATACCGCGATGCAGCAGGAAGTGGTTGATGTGCCCGAGTTGGACAGCAACGAGGTTCTGGTCCTCGTGATGGCGGCGGGCGTCAACTATAACGGCGTCTGGGCCGCACTGGGTCAGCCGATCAGCCCGTTTGACGGCCACAAAGCGCCCTATCATATCGCTGGTTCGGATGCGTCGGGTATCGTTTGGGCCGTGGGTGACAAGGTCAAGCGCTGGAAAGTCGGAGATGAGGTGGTAATCCACTGCAATCAGGACGATGGCGACGACGAGGAATGCAACGGCGGTGATCCGATGTATTCGCCCAGCCAGCGCATCTGGGGCTATGAAACGCCTGACGGCTCGTTCAGCCAGTTCACTCGCGTGCAGGCGCAACAGCTGATGCCGCGCCCCAAGCATCTGACTTGGGAAGAAGCTGCATGCTATACGCTGACGCTGGCCACCGCCTATCGGATGCTGTTCGGGCACGAGCCGCACGATCTGAAACCCGGTCAGAACGTCCTGGTTTGGGGCGCATCGGGTGGTCTGGGCTCGTATGCGATCCAGTTGATCAATACCGCAGGTGCGAATGCAATCGGCGTGATCTCGGACGAAAGCAAACGTGACTTTGTCATGGGCCTGGGTGCCAAGGGCGTTCTGAACCGCAAGGATTTTAATTGCTGGGGCCAGCTGCCCACGGTCAACACGCCCGAATACGCCGAGTGGTTCAAAGAGGCCCGCAAGTTCGGCAAGGCGATCTGGGACATCACCGGCAAAGGCAACAATGTTGATATGGTGTTCGAACATCCTGGCGAAAGCACCTTCCCCGTCTCGACGTTCGTGGTGAAAAAGGGCGGTATGGTCGTGATTTGTGCCGGAACCACCGGGTTCAACTGTACTTTCGACGTGCGCTATATGTGGATGCACCAGAAGCGCTTGCAGGGCTCACATTTTGCGCATCTGAAGCAAGCCGCAGCGGCAAACAAGCTGATGGTCGAGCGTCGCCTGGATCCGTGCATGTCCGAAGTGTTCACCTGGAACGACTTGCCCGAGGCGCATATGAAAATGCTGCGAAACGAGCATAAGCCCGGTAACATGTCGGTCCTTGTTCAGGCGCCACGTACTGGCATGCGCACGTTGGAAGAGGTTCTGGACGCGCGCGGATAAGACATCCACAAGTCGTCTTTCAGCGCCCGCGAATCACCGTTTCGGTTCGCGGGTGTTTTGCTTTTTGGACCAGATTTAATGCTATCAATGGGTTCCAGAACTAACCCTCGCTGCTTTTGGGGAGTAGAAACCAGTGAATAGGCTGAAAAACATCACACATGTTATGGTTGTGTTAACTGTTCGTTAACTGTTTCAGAGAGACCCTGATGGCGCAGAATGAGTGGATTTTGGACGTATTGTCGGACCTCAACGCGTTCGCAGTTGCGAATGGGTTGACCGCGTTGGCTGAACAGTTGGATGACACCCGGCTGATCGCCGCCGCCGAGATCGCGTCCATCAAGGATAAGGCACAGGCGCCGGCGGATGGCAACAAAACTCGATTTGAGTCAAATCCTGCAGGATTTGGAAAACACCAGCACGCTTGACGAGCTCAGCGTCGTTGCCTTTCGACTACGCGATCATCTGAAGATCGAACATCTGACATACCACTGGGTTGACGGGGCCGGAGATCAATACGGCTGTACAACCTATTCTGATGCCTGGGACGCACGGTACCGTGAAAAAAACTATCACCGTATCGACCCTGTCATTCTGGGCTGTTTCCAACGATTTCATCCGGTTGATTGGAAGTCTCTCGACTGGACTGGGAAAGTATCAAAGGCGTTCTTGCAGGACGCACTGGATCATGGGGTTGGCAATCAGGGATATTCGATCCCGATCCGGGGGCCTAATGGGCAGTTCGCTCTGTTTACTGTCAATCACAGTTGTGACGATAAAACCTGGCAAAACTTCATTGCAGATTATGGGCGCGAATTGATTCTGGTGGCCCATTTCATCAACCGCAAGGCACTGGAGTTTGAAACGGATCGACAACCCGAATCGACACGCAGCTTGTCCCCGCGTGAGATCGACGCGATGACATTGCTGGCTTTGGGCTATAGCCGTGCGCAGGTGGCGCATTCCTTATCGATTTCTGAACATACCCTGCGGGTTTACATTGAAAGCGCCCGCGCAAAGCTGGGCGCGCAAAACACAACCCATGCGATCGCCACGGCACTTAGCCGAGGATTAATAGTGGTTTAAGCCCCGTGCGACCTGAAAACAGATAATTAACCACGACTCTGTACCCCTTTCGTTCCTGCACAGGACGACAAGGGGAAAAAGTCATGTTGCGTTATCTGTATGCCGACGAGTTGCATAAATTTCCAACTCTGGCCGAGGGGATGTTTCTGGATCGCGCGGATCAGTTCAAAACCCGATTGGGTTGGGATGTTCACGTGAATGCAAAAGGGGAAGAGCGGGATCAATACGATGATCTCAACCCGCTCTATGTCATTTGGGAAGAACCCGATGGCAGTCACGGTGGTTCAATGCGGGTTTTGCCGACCACCGGACCGGTGATGATCAACGAAGTATTCGGTCATCTGAACGAAGGGGAGCCGATTTGCAGCCCGCTGATCTGGGAGGTGACGCGGTTTTGTCTGTCTCGGACAGCCAGCCCGCATACCGCCGGGGCCATCATGCTCAGTGGTGGCGAGATGATGGAAGGGTTCGGCTTGACCCATATCGCCGGTGTATTTGATGCCCGCATGATCCGGATTTACCGGATGATTGGTTCATCACCGATTGTCCTGGGCACCGAAGGCGCCGGGCGCGATCAGATCTCTGTGGGCTTGTGGCCTTACTCTGCGGATGATTGCAATCGTGTCGCGGCGCGGGCGGGTATACCGCGCGAGCTGTCAAGACTGTGGTTCAAAACGGCGTTTGGTCCCGGAAAACACCATCGGTTTGCCTTGTCCGCGTGACGAACACGAAAACACCATTCCATATCTGGTGATGGCTGGCGCGGCCTTGTAGGGTCGCGCCATGTCTTTGCCGCACGTGACCTTTTCTGAAGACCAGGCCGCCGCCTATGACAGCATCGCCGAGATGCTGCGCCAAGCCGGTGTCGACCTGGAAGATGACGCTTTGCTGAAGCTGCCGGGGGCAGGCAAGTCTGGCGTAATGGCCGTGATTGGTAAGGCCGGTTCGGGTAAGACCCTACTGCTGGCGGAACTTTATAAGGCATTGGCAGAAAGCGGTGTTCAGATCGTCTCGGGCGACTATGAAAGTCGCAAATCCCGAGACAAGCGGACGCTTGCGATTCTGGCCCCGACCAACAAGGCCGCCAGTGTGCTGCGCTTGCGCGGTGTGCCCGCCACCACCATTCACCGCATCCTCTATACACCCGTTTATGATCCGGAATACGAGCGCATCGCGGAATGGCTGGCCGGAAATGGCGAACGCCCCGAGATTGAAGGCCTGACCGACGAAGCGCTGGATCGCGCAGCCGCCTTTTATGAAAACAACAAGTCTATCCCCGGCGCACTGGCTGCAGCTGGGTTGCGTGGGTCGGATTTCATCACCGGCTGGAAACGTCGGGATGAGCCGCTGGATATCGGTTTTGTTGACGAAGCCTCGATGCTGGATGACCGCCAGTTCGAAGACCTGAAAGAGATTTTTCCGACCTTGCTGATGTTTGGTGACCCGGCGCAGCTGGCCCCTGTCAATCAATCCGGCAGCATGGTGTTTGAAACCCTGCCCGAGCCGCGCAAGCTGGAATTGCTCCGGGTCCACCGGCAGGATGCCGACAATCCGATCCTCGATCTGGCCCACGCGCTGGCGGACCCGGCCATGGGGTTTGAAGATTTCGAGCGGATGGTCGAAGACACCGCGCGCCGCGATGACCGTGTGGTGTGGGGGCAAAGGGTCGAGGTCGACCTGATGGCGCGCAGCCCGGTTCTGGTCTGGCGCAATGCAACACGTATTCGGCTGATCCAGGCCTTCCGCCGGGTCCATGGTGCGCCGGATACCGAATTGCTGGAAGGTGAGCCTCTGATTTGTGACGGTATTGAGCTACCGCTGAAACATCGCAAAAAGCGGCTGGATCTTGAGGCGCGCGGCCTGATCAAAGGCGCTCAGGTCATCTATCTGGGACCGGGGCGCAAACCGGGGTTTTCGCGCCTGCATGTAATGGGGGCAGAAGACCCGCAGGTCAGTGCCGCCTCGATTGTGCAGATTGAACAACCGGATGAAGAAGAACCCTTTATCCCCTATGCGGCTCGCATGGGTGCAACGTTTCTGCATGGTGCCGCAGTGACAATCCACAAGGCGCAGGGATCACAATGGGATACGGTGCAAGTCTTTGCGCCAGATATCTATGCAGCGGCCCGTATGGGCCGGACAGAGGCCGGGCAACCCCTTTGGAAACGGTTGGCCTATGTGGCGATCACACGGGCGCAGGAGCGGTTGATCTGGGTTGTCCGAAACCGGTTATCGAAACCCACACATCCATTGCGTGTTGATGACCTGAAGGCTATCCCGGCAGCCTCACTGACGCTGGAGGCGGAAGAGACGTGAAAACAATCATAGTCACCGGAGCGAGTTCGGGCATTGGCCAGGCCACGGCAGAGCTGTTTCTGGCCGAAGGTTGGACAGTAGGATTGCTGGCTCGCAGTGCTGACAAGTTGGCAGCAATTGCCGAAGGTCAGGCGCATGCGGTACCGCTGGTTGCGGATGTCACGGACTCCAAGGCCGTCGATCACGCTTTTCAGGCGTTTGAGGGCCAAACCGGTCGGCTGGATGTTCTGTTCAATAATGCGGGCATCTTTGCCCCCGGCGGCACGATCGATGAAATCGCGCTGGAGGATTGGTATCACAGCGTCAATGTGAACCTGAACGGCATGTTCCTGTGTGCCAGGGCGGCGTTTCGAACCATGCGCAACCAATCCCCGCAAGGTGGTCGCATCATCAACAACGGCTCCATAGCGGCTCACGTGCCGCGTCCGAACTCGGTACATTATTCCGCGACCAAACACGCGATCACAGGGCTAACGCGCAGCCTGTCTCTGGATGGGCGCCGTTTCGGCATTGCATGCGGTCAGATTGATATCGGCAATGCCCGCACGCAGATGGTTCAGGGTCTGGTCGATGCGGCCATTGCCAGCGGCGAAACGCCCGACCCGACCATGGATGTTCAGGATGCCGCGCGTTCGGTCCTGCATATGGCCAACCTTCCGCCGGAGGCGAATGTCCAGTTCATGACAGTGATGGCCACCACCATGCCTTATATCGGCAGGGGTTAGGCTTTTTACTTTTCGCGCAGCAATCTGAACGCGGTTGAGGCACCCCAACCCGCTACGATTGCGATGACCAGCGACATCAGGCCATACCACACCGGTTGCTCGCGCGACATGGTATAAAGAAACCGCTCCAGACCCACTTTTCGCACGTCAATCGTTGTCTCATAGCGCGACACGACCTCGCCGCCTCTTGTCAGAAAGATACGCGCCACATAGTCACCTTCGGTCAGGTCTGCAGGCATCGCAACCGAGGTGCGAAACAGTGTTTGTTCATCCACTGCCACCGTATTCTCACGGATGGAATACAGGTCTTCGCTTTCCCGAATGCGCACGACAGCTTCGGCAAAGTCCTGAGCGCCTTGAATATTCATCGCGGCGCCAACAGACCGAATGGCCCGCTCGATTGAGATACGATAGCGCAGGTCTTCGGTGTCGGTGATGATATCGTCAAACGGTGCGCTGGTGGCGACCGCATAAAAGCTGGGCGCAAGGTCGACCAGCACGCTGTCGGTGTTGACCCAAATCCCAAGCCGGCGCGCCTTGCGGCGCACGGTGATCGGCTCTGATGGGCCTGCCAAGGCGACGATAACCTCAACCGGGGGACCTTCGGGGATCGGGGCCTCGCGTTTGATGGCGCCGAAGATCAGAATCTCGGACCCGTCGAAATTCGCGGTGATCGCGACGCGATCCTGACTGAGCCCAAGAACCACCTGTTCCTCTGCAGCGGCGGCAGGCAAGCACATCAGACATAGGGCGGCAAAGAACGCGCGGACCATCATCAATGCCCTCCGCTTGCGCCGAGGGAGTATAGCTCGCTTGGTTCCAGAAGCAGATCAAGCGCCAGCTTGCCACAGACCACAAGGACCAAAGCCGCCAGAAGAACGCGCAGTTGTTCGGCAGGCATACGGGCTCCGATCACGGTACCGATCTGCGCGCCGATCACGCCGCCCACCAGCAACAGAACGGCCAGTACAATGTCGACCGTATAGTTGGTCGTGGCATGAAGCATGGTTGTGAAGGCGGTGACGAAAATGATCTGGAACAATGATGTTCCGACCACAACTTTCGTCGGCATGCCCAGCAGATAAATCATGGCGGGAACCATGATAAATCCTCCGCCCACGCCCATGATGGCGGACAAGATGCCAACACACAGCCCGACGACAACCGGCGGGATGACCGAGATATATAAGCCAGAGGTGCGAAAGCGCATCTTCAGAGGCAGCGAGTGCACCCAGCCACGTTGGCGTCGTTTGGCAGGCCCACCTGTGCCTTTCTTCACCCGCCGCAGGGCGCGCAGGCTTTCGACGAACATCAGACTGCCGATGACGCCCAGAAAGACGACGTAGCAGAGGGTGACCAACAGATCGACCTGGCCCAGGCTTTTGAGATAGTTGAAGATCACTACACCCACTGCGGCCCCGATAAGGCCACCCACCAGAAGCACCGTGCCCATCTTCAAATCTACGGTTTTTCGTCGAAGATGCGCCAGAACACCCGAAAACGAAGACGCGACGATCTGGTTGGCTTCGGTTGCAACAGCGACCGCCGGGGGAATGCCGATAAAGAACAGCAGTGGGGTCATCAGGAACCCCCCCCCAACGCCAAACATACCGGACAGGATGCCGACCATCCCCCCCAGCCCTAGTAGAAGAAAGGCATTTACAGAGACTTCGGCAATGGGAAGGTATATTTGCATGGTTTCTTCTAGGCGCGCCGGGAACGATTGCGCAACGATACAATGCTGTCGCGGCGGGAACGGGTTGGTAACTGGATTCGACCCGAGTTCTGAACAGTCACAAGCCCAACGTCAACAGCGTGCCAAGGCCGCCGAGCTGTGAATTCTATCCGAGACCAGAGGTTCATACCCTCTTAGAGCGGTTGCGGCATGCAAAATCAACTCCGCATGCCGCTTTGCAGCGAACAGGACCCAAATTTGTTCTAAACTGGACCTATCAGCGTTCCTTCACATAGGGTTCGCCGCCTGCACGTGGTGGAACGGCCTTGCCCACAAACCCGGCCAGGATCACCACGGTCAGGATATAGGGCAGGGCGTCCATCACCTGTACCGGGATCACGACCCCGCCCAGATCGATGTTCTGGAACCGCAGGGCGATGGCTTGTAGCAGACCGAACAACAGGCACGCCCACATCGCATGCCACGGGCGCCATTTTGCAAAGATCAGAGCTGCCAAAGCGATGAACCCGCGACCGGCTGTCATTTCTTTGACAAAACCCGCCTGCAAGGCCGTAGCAAGATACGCCCCAGCAATCCCGCAAAGGATGCCGCAGATCGCAACGGCCGCAAACCGCAAGCCAACGACCGAAACGCCAGCTGTATCGACCGCCGCCGGGTTTTCACCCACGGCTCGCAGGCGCAGGCCAAACCGGGTGCGATATAAGATCCACCATGTGAGAGGCACCATCAGGAAGGCGACGTAGACTAGTATTGAGTGCCCGGACAGAAGTTCCGAGTAGATCGGTCCGATGACCGGAACGTTGCTTAGCGCCTCGGCAAAGGGGAACTCGATCGGCTCAAATCGGCCACCGCCAAACAGGGACGGGGTGCGACCGCCTTGCTGGAACCAGCTTTGCGCGATCAGAACGGTAAGCCCCGAGGCCAAAAAGTTGATCGCCACGCCCGATATCAGTTGATTGCCACGGAAGGTAATCGACGCCACGCCGTGCAAGGCCGACAAGATAAGCGACGCACCGATACCCGCCAAAAGGCCCAGCCAGACTGATCCAGTCACTGCTGCAACGGCTGCCGAGAAGAAGGCTGACATCAGCATCTTGCCCTCAAGCCCGATGTCGAAGATGCCAGCTCGTTCCGAATAAAGCCCGGCCAGACAGGCAAGCAGCAGAGGTGTCGCAAGGCGAATGGTCGAATCGAGGACCTGAATGAGGGTGATAAAGAACTCCATCACTCCGCCCCCTTCCGCAGACCCAGGAACAGCTTTTCAAGCGGCATGCGCACCATATTGTCGAGCGCCCCTGTGAACAGAATGACCAGCGCCTGAATGACGACAATCAGTTCGCGCGGGATCGAGGTCCAAAGGGCCAGCTCGGCCCCACCCTGATACAGGAAGCCAAACAGTAGCGCGGCAAGGAACACGCCAAACGGATGCGAGCGTCCCATCAGCGCGACGGCGATACCGATGAACCCGGCCCCTTCGGTCGAGTTCAGGACCAGACGCTCCGCCTCGCCCATCACGTTGTTGATGGCCATCAGGCCGGCCAGCCCGCCCGAGATCAGCATGGCAATGATGGTGATCCGGACCGGCGAAATCCCGGCATAGACCGCTCCGGTCTCGGTTTTGCCATAGGATCTAATCTCATACCCAAGGCGCGTGCGCCAGATCAGGGCCCACACCACGACACAAGCCAAGATCGCAACGAAGAATGAGATATTTGCCGGGGCGCCCCGGAACATCACGTTCTCGGCGGTCGAGAACATGGATTGGAACGTCGGCAGATGTACCGCCTCGGGGAACCGCGCTGTGGCTGGGTCCTGCGAGCCCTGCGGACGCATCACATTGACCAGCATGTAGTTCAGAAAGGCAGCAGCGATAAAGTTGAACATGATCGTGGTGATCACGATATGGCTGCCGCGCTTGGCCTGAAGATAGGCAGGGATTGCGGCCCATGCCGCACCGAACAGGGCTGCCCCAAGAGCTGCGGCAACCAGCGCAATACTCCAATGCGGCCAGGGAATATACAGACATACCATGGCTACGCCAAGACCACCCAGCATCGCCTGTCCTTCGCCGCCGATGTTGAACAGCCGCGCATGAAACGCCACCGCCACGGCTAGCCCGGTGAACATGAAGTTGGTCGCGTAGTAGAGTGTGTAGCCCCAGCCGTAGGTCGACCCCAGCGCGCCGGTGACCATCAGGTTCACCGCTTCTATCGGGTTCTCTCCAATGGCCAGAATGACCAGCGCCGATAGGATCGTGGCCAACAGCAAGCTGATCACCGGGATCAGAACCACATCGGCCCATTTAGGCATCTTTTCCATGCTTTAAGCGGCCTCTTCCGCAACACCGGCCATCAGCAGGCCCAGTTCTTTTTCATCCGTCTCGGCAGGCAGGCGTTCACCCATTATATGTCCGTCGAACATCACCGCGATCCGGTCGGATAGCGAGAAGATCTCTTCCAGCTCGACTGAGACCAGAAGGATCGCTTTGCCTTGATCGCGCAGGGCGACGATTTGTTTGTGAATGAATTCGATGGCGCCGATATCCACGCCGCGTGTCGGTTGACCAACCAGCAGCAGATCAGGGTTCCGCTCGATTTCGCGTGCAACGACGATTTTCTGTTGATTGCCACCCGAGAAGCTTTTGGCGGCCAGCCACGGGTCGGGCGGGCGCACGTCAAACTTAGCGATCTTGGCTTCGGTATCGGCGCGCAAGGCGGCGTTGTCCATGAACAGGCCACGCTGGTAGACGGGATCGCGGTGGTAACCAAAGGCCACATTCTCCCACGCGTGGAAGTCCATAACCAACCCTTCACGCTGGCGGTCTTCGGGCACATGGGCGATGTGCTGAGCACGTCGCGCCTGACCGTCCGATCCGGCACCGCTGAGCGCCAGGGAGGTACCGTTCAGCTTGATCGAGCCTTGACCGGGGCGCATGCCGCCCAGAACCTCCAACAGTTCTGACTGACCATTGCCCGCAACGCCCGCGATGCCGACGATCTCACCCGCGCGAACGGTCAGGTCGATGCCTTTGACCCGCTCAACACCTGCGCTGTCAAACACCTGCAGGTTCTCGATTTCCAGTATGGGCTTGCCCGGCTGGGCGGGTACTTTGTCGACTTGCAGCAGTACCTTGCGGCCCACCATCAGCTCGGCGAGCTCTTCGGGGCTGGTTTCGGCCGTTTTCACAGTAGCTGTCATTTCACCGCGCCGCATGACCGAAACGGTATCGGTGTTTTCCATGATTTCACGCAGCTTGTGCGTGATCACGATAATCGTTTTCCCTTCGGTCCGCAGCCGATCTAGGATGCGGAACAGTTGATCCGCCTCAGACGGCGTCAGAACGCCGGTCGGTTCGTCTAGAATCAGGATCTCGGCCTTGCGATAAAGCGCTTTCAGAATCTCGACCCGCTGCTGCATCCCAACGCCGATCTCGTCAATGCGTTTGTCGGGGTCGACGAACAGCTCGTATTCTTCTTCGAGCGCTTTCAGTTCTTTGCGGGCCTTGGCCAGCGACGGGGCCAACAGCCCGCCGTCTTCGGCACCCAGAACGATATTTTCCAGAACGGTGAAGTTTTCGACCAGCTTGAAATGCTGAAACACCATGCCGATGCCCGAGGCGATAGCCGCCTGGCTATCCGGTATCTCGGTCTTGGTGCCGTTGATCCAAATCTCACCTTTATCGGCTTTGTAGAAGCCGTAGAGAATGCTCATCAGCGTGGACTTGCCCGCACCGTTTTCACCGATGATCCCGTGGATCGTGCCGGGGGCGACGCTGATGGAAATGTCTTTATTGGCTTGAACCGGCCCAAAGGCTTTGGAAATCCCTTTGAGCTCAATGGCGGGGACGGTCATGTCTTGTCCTTGGGTTGCCGAAAGGGCCGCGTTTGCACATAGCGGCAGAGTGGAAACGGGACGGAAGGCCAAGCCTCCGTCCCGCGAAAGATCAGAACTGCAGTGCTGGGCAGCTGTCGTTCTCGTAGTAGCTGACAACGGTCACATTGCCGTCGATGATGTCCTGACGCGCTTTGTCGACCGCGCCTTTCATGTCATCTGAGACCAGCGAGGCATTGTTGTCATCCATTGCGACGCCCACGCCTTCTTCGGCCAGACCCATTGCGAATACGCCGGTTTCAAGGCCTTCGCCCGCGCTCATCGCGTCATAGACGGCCACGTCCACGCGTTTCAGCATCGAGGTCAGAACTTTGCCCGGGTGCAGGTGGTTCTGGTTGCTGTCCACGCCGATCGACAGGATGCCTTCGTCGGCTGCGGTTTGCAGAACGCCGACACCGGTGCCGCCTGCGGCTGCATAGATTACGTCAGCACCCTGGCTGATCTGCGCCTTGGTCAGCTCGGACCCTTTAACCGGGTCGTTCCAGGCTGCCGGGGTGGTGCCGGTCATGTTGGCAACAACTTCGATATCCGGGTTCACCGCTTTGGCGCCTTGCGCATAGCCGCAGCCAAAGTGGCGGATCAGAGGAATATCCATACCGCCGATAAAGCCAACGGTGCCGGATTCCGATGCCATCGCGGCCATCATGCCAACTAGATAAGACCCTTCATGCTCGGCAAATCCGATCTGACGGATGTTTGGGGCATCCAGCCAAGTGACGTCAACGGCGACGAACTTGGTGTCCGGATAGTCGCCGGCAACGGCGGACAGCGGATCGGCCATGGCAAAGCCCATGGTGATGATCGGGTTCGCGCCCGCTTCGGCAAAGCGGCGTAGTGCTTGTTCGCGCTGAGCTTCGGATTGCAGTTCGATCTCGCGGTATGTACCGCCGGTTTCCTCGGCCCAGCGAGTGGCGCCGTTGTGGGCCGCCTCGTTGAACGATTTGTCGAACTTACCGCCCAGGTCAAAGATCAGCGCCGGCTCGGCCAGAGCAGCGCCAGCTGTCAGTGCGACCGCCGCAGCGGCACCCATCAAAGATTTCATCAGGGTCATTTTTTACTCCCGTTGGTTTTTGTCGGTCCGGAACCAAGATAGCCCCGTTTACCCACTCAGAGCGAGCATAACCGTTGTGATGACGGGAATTAAGGGTGTTTGCAACCGGCAGGGTCAAGTGATTTTTGACCAGTTGGTCCAAAATTTGTGTCTTAGTTAAGGTGCAGCAGGCGTTCCATGATGATTGCGTCGCAGTTTTTGCCGGATTTTCGGGCATAGTAGCCCTTTCGCTGCCCACAAGGCCGGTATCCGCACCGTTCATACAGCGCAATTGCGGGCAGGTTGTCGGCGGCCACGTCCAAAAAGGCGCGTTTTGCCCCAAGCGTTTTGGCCTTAGCATGCAAGTCCGCCATGCAATGCAGGCCCAAACCCCGCCGTTGATACGTGGGGTGAGTCGCAATGGTCAACAGTTCCGCTTCATCCGCGATGACCTGAAACAGGGCGAAAGAATCACTTGATCCAACGCAGTGCGTAAACGGGTTTGCCAGCAGGTCGGCAAACTCTGCCGCTGTCCACGGGCGGGATTGTGTGAATGCAGCCGCATGCGTTTGGGCCATCTCGTGTGGGGTCATTCGTCCAGTAGCACCGGAGGTTGGTCGCTGGATGGCGCGGCATCAGCGGCCCGGACATACAGCGGGGCAGGTGGGTCTGAGACGTCTTTCCAGTGACGCACAGCAACCTTGGCAATTGCCTCTGCCTGCGCTGCCGGATCGGAGCAAAAGAACAGCTGTCCAAGCGTGCATGCCTCGACTTTGGGCATCAGTTGCGCTGGGCCGTCGCCTTGCTGCAGATAGACCTGTTCGCGCGGTGCCTGAATGGCCGGGATCTGACCGTTCGGTGCGATTTCGGCCAAGGCATCAAAGCCTGAAACTCCGACGGCCGGAACACCTAGCCCCAATGCTAGCCCCCGCGCTGCCGAGACCGAGATTCGAATGCCGGTGAAGTTCCCCGGTCCGACACCGACCCCAATTGCGTCAAGATCGGCCCAGATACAGCCAGCTTGCTCCAAAACCTCTTCCAGAAACGGCATCAGCCGTTCGGCCTGTCCGCGCGACATGGCCTCGGCGGTTGACACAATGATTTGCCCATCCCGCAGCAAAGCGGCCGCGCAATGCGCGGCCGATGTGTCAAATGCCAATATTGTTGGGTCAGACGGCAACCGGGCGAACCTCGGTCACTTCAGGGATATAGTGGCGCAGCAGGTTTTCGATGCCCATTTTCAGGGTCAGGGTCGAAGACGGGCAGCCCGCACAGGCACCCTGCATATGCAGATAAACCACGCCCCGGTCAAAACCGTGGAACGTGATGTCACCTCCATCCTGCGCAACCGCAGGCCGGACGCGGCTGTCCAGCAGGTCCTTGATCTGATCCACGATTTCCGAGTCTTCACCGGTATGTTCTGCATGGCCCGAGGCCGCCGTTGCGTCAGCACCCATGACCGGTTGGCCGGACTGAAAATGCTCCATCACCGCGCCAAGGATGGCGGGTTTGATGTGATCCCATTCTACAGAGTCAGATTTGGTGACCGTGACGAAGTCATTGCCGAAAAACACGCCAGTCACACCGCTGACACCAAAGATACGCTTGGCCAAGGGAGATTTCTCACCCGCTTCGGCAGTTGGGAAATCCGCTGTTCCCGCTTCCAGGACCGTCTGGCCGGGCAAAAATTTCAACGTAGCCGGGTTTGGGGTGGATTCGGTCTGAATGAACATGGGGCAGCTCCATCTGAGATGCCTCTGATATGCGCGTGGCGCTCGTGGAAGTCAAGATTTGGAACGGTTCTAAATTCGAGTCGCGTAGTCCAACGCCTCGTTCAATCTGTCGTTACCCCAGAACAGTTCGTCGTCGACGCAAAAACTCGGGGCTCCAAAGATACCCTTTTCCTTGGCGCGTTCAGTCTGCTGGAACAAGGCGGATTTGATGTCCGGTTCACCAGTTCGCTGCAGCAAATCTGGTGACAACCCGGCCTTGTCCAAGCAGGCCAAAAGCGTCGCTTCGTTCGAGATTTCTTGCCCATCTCCAAATTCAGCATTGTAGACCGCGCGTACAAACCGGGCCTTATCAGCGGGGTTCTCGATTGCCAAAACCAGTCGCGCCGCGCGCAGGCCATTTTGGGGAAAAGGGTCCGGTTTCTGAAATGGCAGGCCCCGTACGGAGCATAACCTTTCCATATCACGCCACATATATACGCCCTTGGCGGGGTAGAGGTTGAACGGCGATGTCGTCCATCCCTGTTCCGCAAAGATTGGCCCCAGCAGAAAGGGCTGCCAGTCGACCGCAAGGCCCCGTTCAGCGGCGGCCTGTTCGATGCGCATCGCGCTGAGATAGGAGTAGGTCGAGGCGAATTCGAACCAGAATTCGACTCTGTTCACCATCTCAGGTGATTTCCTCAAGTTTTTCCTTGCTCAGATCACCGGGTACGATGGTGATCGGAATTGGCAGGCTGCCCGAGCTTTTGGTCAACTGGGTGATCAGCGGACCGGGGCCTTTTTTGTCAGTTCCAGCACCCAGAACCAGCACCCCAATCTCGGGGTCCGACTGAACATGTTCGATGATCTGAGGCACGGGATCGCCCTCGCGGATCGCAAGTTCGGGGTCAACGCCCTGTTTGTCGCGCATCCATTTGGCGAACACCTCGTAATGTGCATGGATACGCTCGCGCGCTTCCTCACGCATCACCTCGGCCACGCCGATCCAATGGTTGAATTCATCCGGCGGGATCACCGACAGGATCGTGACACCGCCACCGGTGTGCGAGGCGCGCATGGCTGCAAAGCGCATCGCGTTCAGGCATTCGCGGCTATCATCCAATACGACCAGAAACTTGCGCATGGGGGTCCTCATTCATTTCGGGGATCATGCCCGACCAGATGCGTGGTGGCAACTCGGGCAAATCCCAGGTGATGGTCTAGCCTTCGCTCGCAGCCCAATCCCAGTAAAGCGCGCGGGCGCGCCGGGCAATAGGGCCAATCTGATATTGCGTATCGTCCAGAGCGGTCACGGGCGTCACTTTGTTCATATTCCCGGACATGAACACCTCATCAGCCGCGTGAAAATCATCAAAGCTCAGGATAGTTTCGTGAATGGTGACACCATCAGTGCGCAAGTTTGCAATATGACGCGCGCGCGTGATCCCGGCCAGGAACGTACCGTTCGGGATCGGGGTGAACACCTCACCATCCTTGACCATGAAGATATTGGCGGTTGCGGTTTCGGCGACATTGCCCATCGCATCCGCGACCAGAGCGTTCGAGAACCCCTTGGCCTTCGCCTCGGTCAACATACGGGCGTTGTTGGGGTAAAGACACCCGGCCTTGGCGTTCACAACGGCGGATTCGAGAACGGGTCGTCGGAATTGCGTCGTAGTCAGCGTGGCCGAGGCCGTTTCGGGCGCCATCGGGATTTCTTCCAGGCAGATCGCAAATCCCGTGCTGTTTTCCTGCGGTACGATTGCAGTGTGATCGCCGTCGATCCCCCAATACATCGGACGAATATAAACAGCGCTGTCAGGGGCATAGCTTTGCAGCCCTTCACGCACCAATTCTACCATGCGCTCAGGAGTTACAGTCGGGGTCAGCATCAGCGCTTTGGCGGATCTGTTCACGCGGGCGCAATGGGCCAGCAAATCTGGTGCCATACCGTTGAAATACCGTGCCCCGTCAAAGACAGACGACCCCAACCATGCACCATGATCTGCCGCGCGCATGATAGGCGCGTCCCCATCATGCCACTGCCCTTCGAAATAGGTGCGGATGTTTTTGCCCGTTGCCATGACGCCCTCCCAATCTTTGGGCAAACCTAGGAGGGCGTCAGGCGAAGGTCCAGTGCAATCAGCGCGTCGACGCGCCAACCATTCCCACGATCTCGTAGGTCTGTCTCAGGATCGGCACGGTGATCTCTCGCGCGCGTTCGGCACCACGGGCCAGGATGCGGTCGATCTCGGACTGATCATTCATCAATCGAGCCATCTCGGACGAGATGGGCGAGAGCTTTTCGACCGCAAGATCGGCCAGCATCGGTTTGAAGTCTCCGAATTGCTTGCCGCCCACATCTGACAGCACCTGTTCCACGCTTTGATCCGAAAGGGCCGCGTAGATATTGACCAGATTACGCGCCTCGGGCCGGTCGTCCAGACCGTCAGCTTCGGATGGCAGAGCGTCCGGGTCCGTTTTGGCTTTGCGGATTTTCTTCGCAATGGTGTCAGCATCGTCCGTCATGTTGATGCGGCTCATATCTGATGGGTCGGATTTGGACATCTTCTTGGACCCGTCCCGCAAGCTCATGACACGTGTGGCGGCCCCTTCGATCACCGGCTCGGTGATTGGAAAGAAATCCACGCCAAAATCATTGTTGAACTTGATTGCGATGTCGCGCGTCAGCTCCAGATGCTGTTTCTGATCATCCCCCACCGGTACGTGCGTCGCGTGGTAAATCAGAATGTCGGCCGCCATCAGCGACGGATACGCGAACAAACCCAGCGAGGCGTTCTGCGTGTTCTTGCCCGCCTTGTCCTTCCACTGTGTCATCCGCTGCATCCAGCCCATCCGGGCGACACAGTTGAAGACCCAGCCAAGTTGGGCATGTTCCGGCACCTGACTTTGGTTAAACAGGATCGATTTTTCGGGGTTCAGGCCAGACGCGATGTACCCGGCGCACAACTCTCGGGTCGCGTGGCGCAGCTCGGCCGGGTCCTGCCAGACGGTGATCGCATGCAGATCGACCATGCAGTAAATAGTCTCAAACTCGTCACTCTGCATCCGCACCCAGTTCCGAAGCGCACCGAGATAGTTGCCAAGATGCAGATTGCCCGAAGGCTGCGCGCCGGAAAACACGCGCGGCGTGAATTGGGTCTGGGTCATCGAAGGGAACTCCCGTCTGGAAAAATCAGCCCTCGTCGCTTACCCATGAGGGTAAGGGACGTCAACAGCCGCGAAAGGCCCGGCAGATGAGCAGTGAGCATTATACACCCGCCGTGAACCCTCTGCCGCCCGTCGTCGTGGCGTTGGTTCTGTTCATCATGGGGATCGAGCTGGCTTTTATTCTGGGTGAACGCGGGTTGATCGGCGGGCCTGGGGCCATAGGTTGGCGCACGCAGGCGATTGACAGCTATTCGTTTTTTGTCAGCCAGTTTGACCGGATGTTGCAGACAGGGCAGTGGCGCACCGACTATCTTATGCGTCTGGTCACCTATCCGTTTGTCTCATTCAACTTCACGCAATCCGTCTTTGTCTGCGTCTTCGTTATGGCCATGGGCAAGATGGTTGCCGAAGTATTCGGCAGCGTCGCGATGTTGCTGATCTTTGTGCTGTCTGGTGTCGGCGCAGCTGTGGTTTATGCGTTGATCCTGGCACCTGGCGCGTATCTAGTTGGCGGGTTTCCACCAGTCTACGGCTTGATCGGAGCGTTCACATGGCTTTTGTGGCGTAAGCTTTCTTTGGTGGGCGAGAACCAGGCAAGGGCGTTTCAGTTGATCGCGGTGCTGATGGGAATTCAGTTTCTGTTTCGGTTGATCTTTGGTGGGGCGCCAGACTGGATCGCCGATCTGGCCGGGTTCGCGACCGGGTTTGGATTGTCGTTCTTTCTGGCACCAGGTGGTTGGGCCCGGATCAGAGGCCGCATTCGGCGGGATTGATCAGGATCGTCGCAAGGCGCGTTTGAACTCGGCCAGCTTGAAAGCCCCCAACAGGTGTCCAAGCACAAAATACGCTACGGCTGCCGTGCCGATCAATCCTAGAAGGGCAAGATAACGCCAGCCTGCCAACGCGAAGGCCCAGCCAAACATCTGGATGGCAGCAAACAACACGATACCCATTCCAACCGAGGCCGCAACAATCCGCCAGGCCCGCTGTTTGAACCGATCATCGAACCGCGCCTCGTCACCCATGCGGCGGGCGCCAATGGCTAGTAAGGCGACCATGGCCCATCCAGCCGCAGAGGCGGCAATCGCTGGCGCAATCCATCCGACCAGCGGATAGAGCCCGAAGGCCAAAGCGGCATTGATGACCATGGCGACGGCAGCATAGCGGAAGGGCGACCGCGTATCCTCGCGCGCAAAGAACAAAGGCTGCAGCAGTTTCTGCAGCATGAAGGACGGAAGCCCGACGCCATAGACGGCAACGGCCAGCGCTGTGGCGGCAGTATCCTCGGCGCTGAATTGGCCCCGCTCGAACAGGACCGAGACCAGAGGGATCGGGATGATCAGAAAAGCGATGGTTGAGGGCAGCGTGAGCAGCAGCATGAACTCCCCCGCGCGGGAAAAGGCGTTGCGTGCGCCGTCTTTGTCATCCGCGCGCAGGCGGCGGGACAGGTCGGGCAGCAGCACGATACCGATGGCAATTCCAACAACACCTAAGGGAAGTTGATACAGCCGATCCGCCGCAAAAAGCCAACTGACGGCTTTCTCGGTTTTCGAAGCAACGAGTTGTCCAACCACCAGATTGACTTGCGTGACACCCATGGCCAAAGCCGCCGGGATGGCGATGCGGACCATGTTGCGCATCTCGGGGCTGAGCCGGGGCACGCCGGGCCGAATGTGGATGCCGGCCCGTTCCGTTGCCACCCAAACCAGCGCCAATTGCGCGATGCCGGCGATCGGGATCACGGCGATCAGCCAGCGAATGACCTCACCCCCGGACAGCGCGCCGAAGATCAGGGCTGTGCAAGCGAAGATGTTCAGCAAAACAGGGGCGGCAGCGGCGGCTGCAAAGCGTCCGGTTGCATTCAGCACACCCGAGAACAATGCCGCCAGAGACATAAAAAGGATGTAAGGAAAGACGATATAGCCATAGTCGACGGCCAGATCGAACCGTTCGTCGCCATAGAACCCCTCGGCCGTTAGCCAGACAAGACCGGGCATGAACACCATCGCCAGACCAACCAGTGCCAGCACGGCGGCACCGAGCAGATTAAAGGCATCCTGCGCGAACCCTTCGGCGTTTTCATCGCCTTCCAACCGTTTCGAAAACATCGGCACAAAAGCTGCATTGAACGCGCCTTCGGCGAAGAACCGGCGGAACATATTGGGCAGGCGGAACGCGGCGACAAACGCGTCCATCACCGGTCCGGGACCTATGTAGGCGGTCAGCAGAATCTCTCGTAGAAACCCGAGGATACGGCTGGCCAGGGTCCAGAACCCCACCGTGAACAGGCCCGAAAACAACCGGATTTGCTTCATGAGACCGCGCGCTCGGCGCCTTCGGTGATGGCTTTACGCAGCTTTGCCTCAAGCCCGCGTTGCTTGCTTTCCGAGTGGTACTTCAGGCCAAACATATCTTTCACATAGAAAGTATCCACAACCTGTTCGCCATAGGTCGCGATCACAGCATTGGCAATATAGACGTTCGAGGATGCAAGCGTACGGGTCAGATCATACAAAAGCCCTGTCCGATCACGAGTGTCCACCTCGATGATCGTATAGATCTCGGACCCTTCGTTGTCGAAGGTGATGTGGGTCGGCACGTTGAAGGCGCGTTCGCGTTTCTTGATCTTGTCGCGGGATTTCAGTGCTTCGCCGGCGACCACTTCACCTTTGAGCGTCTTCTGGATCATCTGCGTCAGACGCGGCAGGCGCGAGGCTTCGAATGGGTGACCCTCGGCATCCTGTATCCAGAACGCATCGGTGACATAGCCGTCCTTGGTGGTGTAGCTGCGCGCGTCCACGACATTGGCACCGACCAATGCCAGCGCACCTGCGATCCGTGCGAAAATGCCGGGGTGATCGCCCATCGCAAAACAGGCGCGTGTGGCATCGCGGTCCTCGTCTGGGTGCAGGCGGATTTCCATTGCCCCTGGATCCCCACTGATCTCCAGCGCGCGCAACATCTCGGCAAATTCGACGTGAGCCGACAGAGGCAGACCCTGCCAGTAAGGCGCGTAGTGACGACCGGTTTCTGTCTTGATGTCTGTCTTGGTCCAGTCGGCCAGTTCGGCCCGCAACGCCTTTTTCGCCTCGGCTCCGCGATTGGCGCGGTTCAGGACCTCCAGTCCGGTGTCCAATGCACGTTTGGTTTCCGCATGCAGCGCACGCAGCAGAGTGGCTTTCCAGTTGTTCCAGGTGGTTGGACCGACGCCGCGAATGTCACACACCGTCAGCACAGTCAGCAGGTCCAGCCGCTTGACGGTCTGCACCGCCTTGGCAAAGTCGCGCACCGTGCGCGGGTCCGAGACGTCTCGTTTTTGTGCCATGTCTGACATCAGCAGGTGATACCGCACCAGCCATTCGACTGTTTCGCATTCAGCCTTGTTCAACCCAAGCCGAGGGGCGACCTTCCTTGCGATTTGCGCCCCAAGGATCGAATGATCTTCGGGGCGCCCCTTGGCAATATCATGCAGCAACAGCGCCACATACAAAACCTTGCGATTGACGCCGCCTTCCAGAATCGATGAGGCCAATGGCAAAGCCTCAACCAATTCGCCACGTTCAATCTGGGCAAGGTTCGTAATGCATTGGATGGTATGCTCATCCACCGTGTAGCTGTGATACATATTGAATTGCATCATCGCGACGATGGGCTCGAACTCGGGCAGGAAGGCCGAAAGTACACCAAGCTCGTTCATGCGCCTTAGGGCGCGTTCGGGGTTGCCGTGTTTGAGCATCAGGTCCAGGAAGATGCGCTGCGCTTCTTTATCGTTGCGCATGTCTTCGTCGATCAAGTGTAGATTCGCGGTGACAAGGCGCATGGCGTCGGGATGGATCAACATACCAGTCCGCAGCCCTTCTTCAAACAGGCGCAGTAAGTTGACCTTGTCAGACAGAAACGCATCTGGGTCGGCAATGTCCAGCCGCCCATGCACAACCTTGTAGCCGTCCTTGACCCGAGGGCGTCGGCGGAAAATCCGTTCCAGCAGCGGGGCACCTTTCACATGCGCCGCTTCCAGCTTGGTCAGGAAGATTCGCGTCAGTTCGCCCACGCGGGTCGCTTCGCGGAAATAGCGCTGCATGAACACTTCAACCGCGCGTCGCCCGGCACGGTCTTTGTATCCCATGCGCTCGGCTACCTCGACTTGCAGGTCAAAGGTCAGCTGTTCCGTTGCGCGGCCAGTCACAAGATGCAGATGAGATCGAACGGCCCACAGGAAATCTTCGGCCTCGACAAATGTTTGGAATTCCTCGGGTGTGAACAACCCCAAAGGCACCAGTTCGGCCACGTCCTGAACACCGCAGATGTATTTGGCGATCCAATACAGCGATTGCAGGTCACGCAATCCGCCTTTGCCCTCTTTCACATTGGGCTCGACCATATAGCGCTGGCCCTGCTTCAGGTGCCGGGCGTCGCGTTCTTGCAGCTTGGCTTCGATAAACTCGCGCTCGGTTCCTTTGAACAGCTCGGATTTAAGCCGCTTGTCCAACTCATCCGCCAGCGCCTTGTCACCCGCCAGATAGCGTTGCTCCAGCATAGCTGTGCGGATGGTAAAGTCCTCAGCCCCGAGGCGCAGGCAGTCTTTGATCGTACGAGAGGAGTTCCCGACCTTCAGCCGCAGGTCCCACAGGATATAGAGCATTGATTCGATCACGCTCTCAGCCCAAGCGGTGATCTTGTAAGGTGTCAGGAACAGCAGATCCACGTCGGATGCGGGGGCCATTTCGGCCCGCCCATAGCCACCAACCGCCAGAACGGCGATCCGCTCGCCTTGCGTGGGCGTGGCAAGCGGGTGCAGCCGTTCGCTGGACACGCGCATTGCTGTGCCCACCAACTGATCGGTTAGGTAGGTATACGAACGCGTCAAGGGGCGCGCCTCAAATGGGCGCGTTGCAAAGGCATCTGCAATCGCTTTGCTCCCGGATTTTTGTGCCTCCCGCAGGATTCGCACCGTTTCTGCCCGCATGGCGGTATTGTCCGCGCAGGTCTCAAAAGCAGCAGCCAAGTGTTCCGTGACATTGGCGCTGTCGAAAATGTCGTTGGCGGGGCAGATCAGTTCAGCATCAGGCGCTGTGATCAGGCCGGGCCGGTCAGAAACCGGCGCCAGCGAAGCTTTGTGGGGCAGGGTCAATCACAACCACCTGTTTGTTCTGGATCGTGGCGACGGCCAGACCGCGTTCATTGGTGCCATTCGGACGCAGGCGGAAAATGCCACCCACGCCCTGGAATCCGGCGCTCTGGGTCAGGGCTGCTCCGGTCAGCGCATTGGATTTGCCTTGTGCAACCAGCGCGCCAATCGCGGCGATCCCGTCATAGGCCAGGCCGCTGATCGGGTGCGGTGCTTCGCCATAGGTCGCGTTATAGCGCTGACGATAGGATTGCGCCTTGGCTGGGTCGGGCAGGGCAAACCAGCCCCCCTGAACCCCCGGCAGTTCAAGAGTTTGTGGTGGGATATCCCAACGCGTCAGGCCGATGAACTGCGTTGTAGCAGAGGACACGCCCGCTTCGGGCAAAAGCTGTGTCAGCAAAGGCAACGCCCCAGCTGTTGTCGCTGTCAGGAACACCGAGTCCGCTCCGGAAGAATCGACGGTCGCCTTGATGGTCGGCACCGCGGTAATCACCCCTTGTTGCGAGCGGTCATAGGAAACGGTGCCCGCATTGTTGACCGGGCTGCTGCCTAAGGCAGAGGCAATTGCAGATTGCCCCAACTGGCCGGCTGCGTCGTTGCTGTAGACGATCACGGTTCCGGTTTTGCCTTTAGCGGCCGAATAGTTCACCAGCCGGTTCGCTGTGTTCTGGAAGGTGGGACCAAGAACAAAGACATTGCCTCCGGCGATGCTGGTATTGTTCGAGAAAGACAGGACATTGACGTTTTTGTTCAACACGGCCAAGCCAGCGGCATTTGCGGCCTGCGCGTAAACCGGGCCAATAATGATCTTTGCTCCGTCTGCCACAGCCTGTTGCGCGACTGTCGAGGCGGTGCCCGCATTTCCGGCCGTGTCATAGACCCGAAGGTCGACTTTCACATTCGGCAGATCAGACATGGCAAGCCGAGCGGCATTTTCGAGGCTTTGTGCCAATGCGGCGTCTCCGGCCTGACCTGAACCGCGCGGTACCAAAAGGGCGACGGGAACGGGATCGGATGTATCGATTGATGGACCTCCGCCAAGGCCGCCGGGGTCACAGGCTGCCAGTAATGCTGCGGTGGCCAGAGCCGCTGCGGCTTTCGCCAGCTTGCTTACGGGCTTGCAAACAGTAAACATCTAAAAGAAAACTCCCTGATCCGGCAGCGCGCGACGCCGCTGTTCTGTCGATCCGAGATAATAAACGTCACGCGGTGAGGGTCCAGCTTTGAATTTCCAGAAGACCAGATTGGCTGCGGGCCTGTATTTTGTTGCCACACCCATCGGAACCGCGCGCGACATTACGCTCAGGGCTTTGGACGTCTTGGCCTCTGCCGACATGATCGCAGCCGAAGACACCCGCAGTCTGCGCAGACTGATGGAGATTCATGGCGTTCCACTAGAGGGGCGGCGCATTCAGGCCTATCACGATCACAGCGGTGCAGGAGCACGCAGCAAGATCATGGGTGCGCTGGACCAGGGGCTTTCGGTGGCCTATGCGTCCGAGGCTGGAATGCCGCTGATTGCGGACCCAGGCTATGATCTGGGGCGGCAGGCGTCTGAGGCCGGGTATGCCGTGACCTGCGCGCCCGGCCCGTCGGCGGTTTTAACCGCGCTCACGCTGGCCGGATTGCCTACGGATGCGTTCTTTTTCGCGGGATTTTTGCCAAATGCGTCTGGCGCGCGCCGCAGCCGCATCGAATCGCTGCGTGATATCCCAGGCACGCTTGTTTTTTACGAATCGCCAAAGCGTGTGGCGGCGTGTCTGTCTGATCTGGCAGACGTTCTGGGATCGGACCGCCAAGCCGCGCTTTGCCGCGAGCTGACAAAAAGGTTCGAAGAGGTGCGGCGCGGCAGCTTGGGCGAGCTTTCGGAAGCCTATGAAGGCCAGTCCGTCAAAGGTGAAGTTGTTTTACTGGTGGATCGAAGCCATTCGCAAAGCGTTAACGAGTCTGACGTAGAAGAGGCACTGATCCAGGCCTTGCAAACCCATTCGGTACGAGATGCGGCGGATTTGGTGTCGCAAATGTACGAACTGCCGCGCCGCCCGATCTATCAAAAGGCTCTGAAGCTGGGAAAGGGTTAAGATGGCGCAGCGCTCGGTTCAGGGATCGGTTTCTTATCACTCAGGTCAGGCCGCTGAACTGCAGGTGGCGACGGACTATGAACGCCGCGGATACTCGATCGCGCATCGACGCTGGCGCGGCGCAGGTGGAGAGATTGATTTGATCGCACGTGATGCTGATGGTCTGGTGTTCATCGAGGTGAAGAAAGGCCGTAGCTTTGACAGGGCCGCTGCCCGGATCACGCGGCGGCAAACGGAACGAATTTGCGCCTCTGCCGCGCAGTTTCTGGAAAACGAACCAGGCGGGCAATTGACGAATGTTCGGTTTGATGCCGCCCTGGTTGATCACTCGGGGGCTGTTCAAATCATCGAAAACGCCTTTGGTCAGGCCTAAGCCCCATTGAACCCCTTGGCCGGCTGGGCCATGTATCTGGCATGAAGTTGAGGGACATGCCATGAAAATCGCCTTTCAAATGGACCCAATCGGGGACGTGGACATCAATGCCGACAGCTCTTTCCGCCTGGCGGAAGAGGCGCAGGCCAGGGGTCATGAGCTGTTCTTCTACGGCCCGGACCAATTGGCCTATCAAGAAGGCAGGATCACGGCATGGGGTCGGGATATGACGGTTCAGCGCGTCCCCGGCGATCCGGCGATACTTGGGCCAGAGCGCGAAGTTGATCTGGCCGATTTTGATGTCGTCTGGCTGCGTCAGGACCCTCCGTTCGATATGCACTATATCACGTTGACACACCTGCTGGACCGGCTCAAAGGTCAAACGCTGGTGGTGAATGATCCGTTTTGGGTGCGCAATTATCCTGAAAAACTGCTGGTGTTGGATTTCCCGGAATTGACACCGCCCACCACGATTGCGCGGGATTTGCAAACCATCAAAGCGTTCAAGGAAAAGCATCAGGACATCATCTTGAAGCCGCTTTATGGCAATGGCGGTGCAGGCGTGTTCCGGCTGGATGCGGGTGACCGCAACCTGACCTCTCTGCATGAGCTGTTTACCGGCTTTTCGCGTGAGCCGTTGATTGTGCAGAAATTCCTGCCGGATGTCAGAAATGGCGACAAACGCGTGATCCTTGTGGATGGCGAGGCCGTCGGCGCCATCAACCGTGTTCCGGCCGAAGGTGAGACCAGATCGAACATGCATGTAGGAGGACGTCCTGAGAAGATCGGACTGTCTGAACGTGATCTGGAAATTTGCGCTGCAATCGGCCCGCTTTTGAAAGAAAAGGGGCAGATATTTGTCGGCATCGACGTAATTGGCGATTATCTGACCGAGATCAACGTCACTTCCCCGACCGGCATACAAGAGCTTGAGCGGTTCAATGGTGAGAACATTGCCGAAAAGATCTGGCAGGCGATTGAGGCCAAAGTTTAAGCCATCACCTTGGCGCTGATGCGAAAGCTCAGCGCTTCGGCCACATGGGGCCGTCGGATATCGGGCGCGCCTTCAAGGTCTGCGATGGTTCTTGCGACCCGAAGAATGCGCTGAAACGCGCGGGCAGACAGGCCGAACCGGTCAGCTGCCTTAAGCAGCAAGTCCTTCCCTTCTGCATCGGGCGCCGCAACCTCTTCCAAAAGCTTACCCTCTACGTCGGCGTTCTGACGCACTGAATTGTGGCCGTCGAACCGGGCGGCCTGCACCGCCCGTGCTTGTTCGACGCGTGCGGCGACGGTGGCTGAACTGTCGCCCGAGGGCGGCAGATCGAGATCGGTGAATGCAACGGGCGGCACTTCGATCCGCAGGTCGAACCTGTCCATCAACGGGCCGGAAATGCGGTTTAGGTAGTCCTCACCGCATCCGGGTGCACGCGAACAGGCGCGGGACGGGTCGGTCAAGTATCCACATTTGCAAGGGTTTGCTGCTGCGATCAGCATGAAGCGGCAGGGATATTTTACATGGGCATTGGCGCGGGCGACCATGACTTCGCCGGTTTCAATCGGCTGGCGCAGGGTCTCCAACACTGTTCGGGAGAATTCGGGGAACTCATCCATGAACAGCACACCGTTATGGGCCAGAGAAATCTCACCTGGTTTCGCGCCCTTACCGCCGCCGACAATCGCGGCCATCGAGGCCGTGTGATGTGGCTCCCGAAAAGGCCTGGCGCGGCTGATCCCGCCTTCATCTAACAGACCGCAGAGGGATTGGATCATTGATGTTTCCAAAGCCTCAATCGGAGTCAATGGGGGAAGAATCCCAGGCAGGCGGGCCGCAAGCATGGACTTCCCAGAACCGGGCGTGCCGATCATGATCAGATGGTGCCGACCTGCTGCTGCGATCTCCAACGCGCGTTTAGCCCGTTCCTGACCTTTTACATCGCGCAGATCACGTGGGTTGGCTGCAAGGGTCACCTCACCCGGTTTTGCGGCGGCAAGCGGCGTCTGGCCCGAAAAGTGGCGCACCACATCGCCCAATGACCCTGCGCCAATCACCTGGGTTGCATCGACCCAAGCCGCCTCGGCGCTGGAGGCTCGGGGGCACAGCAAGGCGCGATCTTCGGACGCGGCGGTCATCGCGGCAGGCAGGGCCCCGACAACAGGAACCAGTGACCCATCCAGCGACAATTCACCCAATGCGACCGTTCCTTCTGCCGCGTCGGCAGGGATAATCTCAAGCGCTGACAGCAATGCAACCGCGATAGGCAGGTCGAAATGGCTGCCTTCTTTCGGCAGATCAGCTGGGGACAGGTTGATGGTGATCCGTTTCGAAGGCAGCGCGATGGCCATGGCGTTGAGCGCGCTGCGCACCCGGTCGCGTGCTTCCGAGACAGCCTTGTCGGGCAGGCCCACGATGGAAAATGCAGGCAGTCCGGGCGAAACGGCGCATTGCACCTCAACCGGGCGGGCATCAACCCCTTGAAACGCAACAGTATGGGCGCGGGCGACCATGGCAATCCTGTTCTTGGTTAACAGGACTTTGCTGCCATGGTTGCGGTTTAGGAATCGTTAACGGCGTCTTGCATGGCGATGAATTTTGGCCAGGCCTCGGGGTCTGCGGCAGTTTTGTCGCGGCAGAATGCGTTGCAGAAACCCCAGCATTGCCCATCGAGTTCCAGAAAATCCGTCGCTGGTTCCTCTGAATACGGGCAGCGCGCATTCAAGGAAGGGCCGGTTTCGACAGCTTTGGCAGTTGAAACACCACCAATTGGCCAGGGTGAAGAAACGGAGCCATGATTGTAGGGAAACGGATCATACTCAACTGTCAGTCCCATGGCTCGCCATTGCCGTACCGAGGTCTCGCCAAGCAGAAAGTGGCAATAGTCGAGGTTGGCAGCAGACACCGGCAGACCATAGCCCACAATCCTTGCCGCGACCGGGGTGTAGAACACATCCGCAAGTGAATAGGTTCCGAACAATGGGCCATCTGCAGCCCCGGATATCTGGCGTGCATGGGCCCACAGCGTTTCAACACGCGCCAGATCGGCCAGCGTATCCTGTGATGGGTTGAAGTCTTGCCAGGCGTGTTTCAGTTGCATGGGGCAATTTTCACGCAAGGCGCTGAAACCGGCGGTCATCTCGGCGCAGAGCCAACGGGCCGTTGCCCGTGCTGCCGCATCTTTTGGCCAAAGCCCGGCATCCGGATGGCGTTCAGCTAGCGTTTCGGCCATCGCCAGGCTTTCACCTACGACCGTTCCGTCGGGCATGCGCAAGGCAGGCACTAGCCGCGCGGGTGCGAGGGTTTGCATATCCTGCGCCATCGTGCCGGAATACAGCCCGATCATATGGTTTCGATAGGGCAGGCCAAACTTTTCTAGCATCAGCCAACCGCGCAAGGACCAGCTGGAAAACAGCCTGTCACCGATAAAGAGATCATAGGTCATGGGCCCACGATGGCGACGGGTTGGCAATTGGTAAATCAGTGATTTGTGCGCAGTAGGATCACGGACGGTGATTGATCGCCCCTGCGGACCAGCCTGTTCCCTCACAGGTCACATGGGTGACCGACAGATTGTCGATACGATGCGCAAAGGTCTGTTGTCCGTCCAGATCAAGTGCCCGCTGTACCTGCGTCAGGATCACCCCAAAATGGGCGACGATCACTATATCGCGGCCATGATGATCCGCGATGAGGGCGTCAACAGCGCGATCGACGCGCGCGCGCACCTGATTCCAGCTTTCCCCGTCTGGTGGGCGCACGTCACCGGGATTGTCCCAATAGGCAAAGGCCAGTTCGGCGTCTTCTGCCTCGACCTCCTTGAAACCACGCAATTCCCATGTTCCGAAATTGATCTCTCTCAAATCACGATGATGCGGCAAGCGTGTGCGTGCGCCTTGAATAGCGGATGCGGTATCAACAGCGCGCGATAGGTCTGATGAGACAACGACGGCGTCCTGAGGTAGGTAGTCATGCAGCCGCTTCAGGGCGGCGGTATCGCTCAGATCAGCGGGAAGATCGGACCACCCGACCATGGTTTTGGCATGGGTTGGGCCGTGCCGGACCAGATGCAACCGCGTCACGTCAGTGTGCCTTTCAGAACCATCGGCAGACCTGCTGTCACTTGAACCACCAACTCCGCCTGTGCCGCCAAGGCGATGTTCAATCGGCCCTGTGCCTCACGAAACCGGCGGGCCAAAGCGTTTTCGGGGACGATTCCGTGCCCCACCTCGTTTGATACAATGACGATTTGGGCCGGGCAATTTTTAAAGGCCTGTAGTAGAGCAGTCTGCGCAGAATGCAGATCACTTTCTGCCAACAGGTGATTGGTCAGCCACATGGTGGCGCAATCGATCAGGCAAATCTGTTCGGTGCTAAGATCAGTCAGAACGGGTGTCAGATCCAGTGGCGCCTCAATCGTATGCCAATCCGGCCCACGCTGCGCGATATGGTGATCGACCTTCGCACGCATTTCATCATCAAACACTTGTGAAGTGGCCAGATAAACGCGGCTTTTGCCCGACGAAACAACCAGTTGTTCGGCAAACGCAGACTTGCCCGATGCAGCCCCACCCAGAACAAAGGTTAAATCGGGAAGCACAATTCTTACCTTTCAAGTGATCCGGTCTGCTGGGTTCTGCGTATCGACCATAGGTCGGCAAGGCAAGCCCGGCCATCGAATATGAAATAGGGAGAGTTTCATGGCACTTGACAACGCGACCGACTTTTCGATGTCCCGGCGAGCGATGAAGGCCGAGTTGCTGGATGCAGAGACAGAGTTGAGGCTGGCTTATGCGTGGCGAGACGAACGCGATGAACAAGCCCTGCACCGTCTGATCACTGCCTATATGCGGTTAGCTATTTCGATGGCGGCCAAGTTCAAGCGCTACGGCGCGCCGATGAACGATCTGATCCAAGAGGCCGGCTTGGGCTTGATGAAAGCCGCCGACAAGTTCGATCCCGATAGGGGCGTGCGCTTTTCGACATATGCGGTTTGGTGGATCAAGGCCAGCATTCAGGACTATGTGATGCGCAACTGGTCGATGGTGCGCACCGGCTCGACCTCGTCTCAGAAATCCTTGTTTTTCAATATGCGCCGTGTTCAGGCGCGGCTGGAGCGTGAGGCCGCAACCGAGGGTCTTGAGTTGGACCGCCATCAATTGCACCAGATGATCGCCACCGAGATTGGTGTGCCGCTGCGCGATGTCGAGATGATGGAAGGTCGCCTGGCCGGGTCGGACTTCTCGCTCAATGCGGTGCAATCCGCCGATGAGGACGGACGCGAGTGGATTGACGCGCTGGAAGATGATCGAGAGCAGGCCGCCGAAGCGGTAGAACACAGCCATGATACCGAGCAATTACGCGAATGGCTGCTAACTGCGATGAAGTCACTGAATGATCGGGAAAGGTTCATCGTGCGTGAACGCAAGCTGCGCGAACCGGCACGAACTCTTGAAAGCTTGGGTGACGAGCTTGGTCTATCAAAGGAACGCGTACGCCAGCTTGAGGCTGCCGCCTTCACGAAGATGCGTAAGAACCTTGAAGCCCAATCGCGCGAGGTGCAACACTTCATCGCATGACACGGCTTGCGATTCTTCTTTTTGCTCTGGCAGTTACGGCAATCCCGGCGCGCCCGAGTAGTGCCGCTGACCTTAGCCCTGACGACGTGGTTTCTGCGATGCAGGCAGCGGATGTCGTGATATTGGGCGAGATTCACGACAATCCGGACCATCACAAGGTACAGACCGAGGCGATTGAGGTGATCGCCCCGTCCGCCGTCGTTTGGGAAATGGTCACCGAAGAGGGTGCACAACGCTTGGCGCAGACGGCGGCCTCGAATCCAGAAGAACTTGGCCGAATTCTGCGCTGGGCAGAAACGGGCTGGCCACCGCTCAGCATGTATTATCCTATTTTCCAGGCCACAGACGCACCGGTTTACGGTGCGATGGTGCCGCGCGCCGCAGCACGTGCTGCTATGGAACGCGGTGCGGCAACCGCACTTGGCGCCGATGCGGCGCGCTATGGTTTGACGGTGCCGCTGCCTGCACAGGAACAAGCGGCGCGTGAGGCGGATCAACTTGTGGCGCATTGCAATGCACTGCCCGAACAGGTGCTGCCGCAGATGGTTGCGATACAACGCCTACGTGATGCGGTGCTGACGCGGTCGATCTTGCAAGCGATGGACGATACCGGTGGGCCCGTGGCCGTGATCACTGGCAACGGTCATGCGCGTAAGGATCGCGGCATCCCCACCTTCCTGTCTCGCCTACGTCCCGGATTGAAGGTTTTTGTCCTTGGCCAATCCGAAGACGGGGTGATCGATGGCACCTTCGATGTGGTCATCGATAGCCCTGCAGTGGATCGCGAAGACCCCTGCCAAGCCTTTGAGGTGCAGAATTAACCGCTGGTACTACGCCGTGGCCTTGCCTAATGTCAGCGCCGACCAGAACGGGAAAGGCTGAACATGCTGGCTTCCAAACGTATCCTGCTGATCATCGGAGGAGGGATCGCGGCCTATAAGTCGCTGGACCTGATCCGCCGCCTGAAAGAGCGTGGCGCTGCCGTGACCACGGTTCTGACCCGCGCTGCCGAAGAATTCGTGACACCTTTGTCCGTGTCTGCCTTGGCGGGAGAGAAGTGCTATCGCGACCTGTTTGACCTCACGGACGAGGCCGAGATGGGCCATATTCAGCTGTCGCGCTCTGCCGATCTGGTCGTGGTCGCCCCCGCAACGGCGGATCTGATGGGCAAGATGACGGCGGGGTTGGCGAACGATCTGGCCTCGACCCTATTGATGGCCACGGATACGCCCGTATTGTGCGCGCCCGCCATGAATGTGCGGATGTGGGATCACCCGGCGACTCAACGCAATCTTGCGCAATTGCAGGCCGATGGCGTGCGTTTTGTCGGGCCAAACGAAGGCGATATGGCCTGTGGCGAATACGGCCCTGGTAGAATGTCTGAACCGTTGGAGATTGTTGCCGCTATCGAAGCGCAAATGGCAGATGGTCCGCTGCAAGGGAAACGTATCCTTGTGACATCAGGCCCGACACATGAACCGATCGATCCCGTACGCTACATCGCCAACCGATCCTCGGGCGCGCAGGGTACGGCGGTGGCACGGGCTTTGGCGGCCTTGGGCGCAGATGTGACATTTGTCACCGGGCCGGCAGATGTGCCGCCCCCCGAAGGCGTGCAGGTTGTGCGCGTTAAAACAGCTCAGCAGATGTCAGACGCGGTGGATGCGGCCCTGCCCGTGGATGTGGGTGTATTTGCGGCGGCTGTGGCGGATTGGCGAGTGGTCAGTGCATCAGATCGGAAGCTGAAGAAAACGCAGGATGGCTTGCCCGCGCTGGAGTTTTCCGAAAATCCGGACATCTTGAAACGTGTCTCACACATGGATCACGGACGTCCGATGTTGGTTGTTGGCTTTGCCGCAGAAACCAACGACGTTCTTGAACATGCAACGGCAAAGCGCCAGCGCAAAGGGTGTGACTGGATCGTTGCCAATGATGTCAGCCCCCAGACCGGCATCATGGGCGGCACAGAGAATGCAGTTCTGCTGATTTCGGATGCTGGTACCGAAGAATGGCCGCGCATGGGCAAGGATGCGGTTGCGGCGCGACTGGCGCAAAAGATTGCTGAGGCTTTGAGCAACTGATGCCCCCAGCCTTGAACAAAGAGGTACAATGATGGTTGCAATCCGTGTGATCCGCGAGGCTGGTGCAGATGCCTCGGTTGCGTTGCCGTCCTATGAGACGAGCGGAGCCGCAGGGGCAGACGTGCGTGCAAACCTGCCGGATGGTGCCTCAATCACTCTGGAACCGGGACAGCGTGCGCTGATCCCGACGGGGCTGCGGATCGAGATTCCCGAAGGGTTTGAAGTGCAGGTCAGGCCGCGTTCCGGGCTTGCGCTGAAGCACGGTATCACGCTGCCAAACACGCCGGGTACCATCGACAGCGACTATCGCGGGCCACTGGGTGTGATCCTGATGAACGCGGGGCATGAGAGTTTCGAAGTTGCGCATGGCGAACGCATTGCGCAACTGGTCGTTGCCCCGGTTGTTCAGGCAGATTTTCAGTTTGCAGATGAACTCAGCGAAACCGAACGCGGATCAGGCGGGTTCGGGTCCACCGGGCGCGGCTGATGCTGCTGGTTCTGCTGCTTGCCGCGGGGCTTTGGGGCGTCGGCTATGTCGCGGGCATTTCCCGCAGCGCACGAATGGTTTCTGTGGGCGTTTTGCTGACGGGTGTCATCTTAGCACAGCTGGTTCTGCCGAATGGCAACCCCCTACGCGAGGCGACGGGCGGGTCCGCCGCGATGTGGCTGATCCTGGCGGGGTGCGTCGGGTTGGCTCTGGGCTATGGCAAGATTCTCAAGGCCCTGCGCAGCCGCGCCACATCCGCGTCTGAACAAGACCCTCAGGTGCGTTCTGATCGGTTCTCGGAAACCGAACTCGACCGCTATGCCCGCCACATCGTGCTGCGCGAATTGGGTGGGCCGGGGCAGAAGAAGATGAAACAGGCCCGCGTGTTGGTGATTGGCGCAGGGGGTCTGGGCGCACCGGCCTTGCAATATCTGGCCGCTGCGGGTGTCGGCACGCTCGGCGTGATCGACGACGATGTGGTCGAAAATGCCAACTTGCAACGACAGGTCATTCACCGCGATGCCGATATCGGAATGCCCAAGGTTTTTTCCGCACAGCAGGCAATGGTAGCGCAGAACCCCAACGTAACGGTACTGCCATATAACCGCCGCCTGACCGTAGAGATCGCGGCTGATCTGTTCGCTGATTTCGATCTGATCCTAGACGGAACGGACAACTTCGATACCCGCTATCTGGCCAACAAAACGGCTGTTGAACTGGGCAAACCGCTGATTTCCGGCGCCCTATCGCAATGGGAAGGGCAATTGAGCGTTTTTGATCCAGTAACCTCAGGCCCGTGCTACCAGTGCGTCTTCCCCGAAGCGCCTGCCGCCGGGCTCGCCCCATCCTGTGCCGAGGCAGGGGTGATCGGGCCGCTGCCCGGCGTGGTCGGGTCGATGATGGCGGTCGAGGCGATCAAAGTGATCACAGGTGCCGGTGCCGCCTTGCGCGGTGAGATGTTGATCTATGATGCGCTTTATGGGGAAAGCCGCAAGATCACCCTGTCGAAACGCACCGATTGCCCGATTTGCGGGCAGGTTGGGACTTAGTTTCGAAGTCAAAATTCACTCCCCCTCTGGACCACTGCTGACCCTCTACATAGCTTGGGGGCAAAGGAGACCTGCATGACCAACCCGATCCTGTCCGACTGGACCACGCCTTTTGAGATCGCCCCGTTTACCGCGATTTCAGATGGGGATTTCGCGCCTGCGTTGGACGAGGCGATGGCCGCGCACAACGCACAGATCGACGCTATTGCTGACAACCCGGACGTGCCCAGCTTTGCCAACACAATCGAAGCGCTTGAAGCGGCGGGTGAGCAGTTGGACAGGGTCCTGTCGGTGTTTTTCACCGTGGCGGGCGCTGACAGCAACCCGAAACGCGAGGAATTGCAGCGGGAGTTTTCACCGAAGCTTTCTGCGCATTTCTCGGGCATTTCATCGAACAAGGATTTGTTCCGCCGTGTGGCCGACCTTTGGCACCGGCGCGATGATCTGGACCTGAGTGACGAACAAGCCCGCGTTCTGATGCTGACCCATCGCGGCTTTGTCCGTGCGGGTGCTGCGCTTGAGGGCGAGGCCGATGCCCGGATGCAAGAGGTAAAGTCTCGCCTCGCCTCGTTGGGCACTTCTTTCACCCAGAATCTGCTGGCGGATGAGCGTGATTGGTTCATGGAACTGGCCGAGGAAGATCTGGACGGCCTGCCAGATTTCGTCATCGCTGCCGCACGCGCGGCAGGTGAGGAAAAGGGTGCGAACGGGCCGGTTGTGACCCTGTCCCGCTCGCTGATCGTGCCATTTCTGCAATTCTCATCCCGCCGCGACCTGCGGGAAAAAGCCTATCGCGCCTGGGCCGCGCGGGGGGCAAATGGGAACGAGACCGACAACCGCGAGATTGCAGCCGAAATCCTGACCCTGCGGGAAGAACGCGCCAAGTTGCTGGGCTATGACAGCTTTGCGGAGTTCAAACTGGAAACCGAGATGGCCCGCTCGCCAGACCGCGTGCGCGATCTGTTGATGCAGGTTTGGGAACCCGCCAAAGCCCGCGCCGATGCGGATGCCGATATCCTGACGGCTATGATGCAAGAGGATGGCGTCAATGGCCCGCTGGAAGCCTGGGACTGGCGCTACTATGCCGAGAAGCGCCGCAAGGCTGAGCATGACCTGGATGAGGCGGCGCTGAAACCGTACCTGCAGCTGGATCGGATGATTGAGGCTTCGTTTGCCTGTGCCAACCGTCTGTTCGGGCTGGAGTTCGCGTCGCTGGATGCGCCGCTTTACCACCCCGATTGCCGCGCGTGGGAGGTGACGCGCAACGGGAAGCACGTGGCGGTTTTCATTGGGGATTACTTTGCGCGTGGTTCGAAACGGTCGGGCGCGTGGTGCAGCGCCATGCGGGCGCAGGCGAAGTTCCCCGAAGAACAGACCCCCGTCGTAATCAACGTGTGCAACTTCGCCAAGGGTGATCCAGCGCTGCTGTCCTATGATGACGCCCGGACCCTGTTCCACGAGTTCGGCCATGCGCTGCATCAGATGCTATCGAACGTGACCTATGAAAGTATTTCGGGCACATCCGTCGCGCGGGATTTCGTCGAACTGCCCAGCCAGCTTTATGAACACTGGCTGGAAGTGCCCGAGGTTCTGGCCGAATACGCCACCCATGCCGAGACGGGTGAGCCGATGCCTCAGGCGATGTTGGAGAAGGTGCTGAAGGCAGCCAATTTCGATCAGGGGTTCCAGACGGTCGAATATGTGGCCTCGGCCTTGGTTGATCTGGCCTTTCATGAAGGTTCGGCCCCTGCTGATCCGATGTCAAAACAGGCCGAGGTATTGGCAGAAATCGGCATGCCGAACGCCATCGGAATGCGCCACGCCACCCCGCATTTCGCCCATGTCTTTGCGGGCGACGGGTACAGCGCGGGCTACTACAGCTACATGTGGTCCGAGGTTATGGATGCTGACGCCTTCGCAGCCTTCGAAGAGGCCGGAGGGGCCTTTGACCCCGAACGCGCCAAGGCGCTGGAGGAGAATATCCTCTCCACCGGCGGATCGCGCGAGGCCGAGGATCTGTATCTGGCCTTCCGTGGCCGATTGCCGGGTGTCGAGGCTTTGTTAAAAGGGCGCGGGTTGATCGCAGCCTAACTGGATCTGGCCGTCAGTATCCCAACTGGCGGTCCACCAGATGCACGAAAGGCTCACCAGCTTCGCCGCGCTGGATATTTTCGCAGATCACCTGTGCCGCCGTAACCGGCCGGGTCTCGGATGCGATATGCGGGGTGACGGTGACGTTTGGATGTTCCCAATAAGGGTGTTCGAGTGGCAGCGGTTCGACCCGAAACACATCCAGCGTGGCGTGTCCGACTTGCCCGGTGTTCAGCGCATCCAGCAGGGCGTTGTCATCGATCAGAGGCCCGCGCCCCGGATTGATGATCTTTGCCCCTTTCGGCATCAGCGCCAATGTCTCGGCGTTCAGAGTGTTTTCCGTAGCAGGCGTGTCTGGCAACAGCAGCACGACGATTTCGGCCTGAGACAAAGCGGTACGTAAACCGTCGGTCCCATGCAGACAGGTCACGCCTTGGATGTCCTTTTGGGTGCGGCTCCAACCCAAGACGCGAAAGTTCAAAGCGGCCAGCGCCTGCGCCACTGCTTGCCCCAACTCTCCCAACCCCAGCACGCAGACCGTGCGCTCGGTCGCCAAGGGCGGTGCGGTCGGGGTCCATGCGCCGTCTTGCACGGTGATATGGGCATCCATGCCCAGATGATACCGTAAGGTGTGGCCCAGGGCCCACTCGGTCATGCCCTGAGTTAACCCATTATCGACCATGCGAGCCAGCGGAACGGTTAGGGTTTCGTTGTCGGCGATGCTCTCAACCCCGGCCCAGAGGCTCAGCACGGCCTTCAGCCTTGAATAGGGCGTGAAGTCCAGCAGGCCACCATTTGGCGCGTAAACGACATAATCGACCTGATCCGGTTCCATGTTTGTGGCCAGATTCACATCCAACCGGGCCTCGGCCAGACCGTTTGTCAAAAGCGGTTCATAGACCGGCCACAGTTCAGGGCGCGCAGAGAACAGGACGTTGACGGGCATGAAGGGCCTTTCAGATCAGCGGGGGCGGTGGATATGCGCGCTTTGGACGATGCCGAAGGCGGCCATCAGGACCAGCATGGCCGATCCGCCATAGCTGACCATTGGCAGCGGTACGCCCACAACCGGGGCCAGCCCCATCACCATCGACATGTTGACTGCGAAGAACAGGAAGAAGTTCAGCGCAATGCCCAGCACCACCAGGGACGAGAATCGATCCTTGGTCGACAGCGCCGTAACCATGCAAAAAATCAGGATCAGCGCATAGAGCACCAACAGGGTGATCCCGCCGACAAAGCCGAACTCTTCAGCCAGTGTGGTGAAGATGAAATCGGTATGTTTCTCGGGCAGGAAATTCAGTCGCGACTGGGTGCCTTGCATGAATCCCCGACCGTTCCAGCCACCCGACCCCAAAGCGATTTTCGATTGGGTAATGTGATACCCCGCTCCCAATGGATCGGTGGAGGGATCCAGAAACGTGTCTATGCGGCGGAACTGGTAGTCTTTCAGCAGTTGCCATTCCGTACCCCGGCTGTTGAACACGGTCGCAATCAGGCCCACGACTGCAGCAATCACAGCCGCGAAATAGGCCCAGTGAACACCTGCCAAAAACATCAATCCACCACCTGCGGCCAGCAATAGGATCGAGGTTCCAAGGTCCGGTTGCCGCAAAACCATGAAGGTCGGGATCAGGATTAGGATTACCGGTAGGATTACCCAAAGCGGGCGCGAGGTTTTGTGTGATGGTAGCCAGTCGTAATAGGCCGCCAGCAGCATGACCAGCGTGACCTTCATGACCTCTGAGGGTTGCAGCCGCATGAACCCTAGATCGATCCAACGTTGCGCCCCCATGCCAACCGTGCCGAAAAGCTCAACAAAAACAAGCAGTGCGATTGAGCCCAGATAGGCCAGCACCGACATGTTGCGCCAGAACCAGATTGGCACCAGTGCAACGATGAACATCACTGTCAGGCCCAGGCCAAACCGCTCCATCTGAGGTTCGGCCCAGGGCATCCAAGACCCGCCTGCCACGGAATACAGCATCAGGAACCCGGCACTGGCCGTGCTGATCAACAACAGCGTCAGAGGCCAGTTCATATATAGAAATTTGCGGAACCCCGATGGCGTCGATTTGACGTTATACTCAAGATAGCTCATGCGCGATCCTTTTCGTCAGGACGCGCTTTGGGGCGGCGATCCCCCTCAAGCCTCTTTTGCTGTTCCTTGATGCGGTCGCGGTCGGCAACCGGATAGGCCTCAAGCGGCGGGGTGCCTTTGTAGAGCGCTTGCAGCATGATATCCCGCGCGACCGGGGCCGCTGCTTTTGATCCGCCGCCACCATGTTCCACCACCACGGCAATCGCGTATTTCGGGTTGTCATAAGGTGCAAAGCTGACGAACAGGGCATGGTCACGCCGTTCCCAGGGCAGGTCTTCGTTGCGGATCACCCCGGCGGCTCGTTCGGCCTTGGTAATGTTGCGGACCTGGCTGGTGCCGGTCTTGCCCGCCATACGTAGATCATCTGCGATGATCCGGCTGCGATAGGCCGTCCCGCGACGGTCATTCGACACCGACCACATCGCCTCGCGAATGTAGCGCAGGTTGGTTGGGCTGATCGGTAGCGCTTCACCCGCGCCCGTGGGCTGTTCGACCCCGTTGATCGACCGCACCAGTCGGGGCGCAACGGCGCGCCCGGTGGCGATCCTTGCGGTCATCACGGCCAGTTGCATGGGCGAGGCGAGCATGAAGCCCTGCCCGATGGACGCATTGGCCGTATCACCGATCAGCCATTCCTCGCCATGAACACGCTGTTTCCATGCCTGATTGGGCGCCAGTCCGGCGCGCACGGCGGACATGGGGATGTCATGCTTGATTCCCAGGCCAAGGATGTTGGACATCTCAGAGATTTTGTCGATGCCGACCTTGATCGCCACGTCGTAGTAATACACGTCGCAGCTGCGTTTCAGAGATGTATTCAAGTCCACCATTCCATGACCGCCGCGTTTCCAGCAGTGGAAGCGGCGACTGCCGACTTTCAGGTGACCGGGGCAATAGACGGTATTACCGGGGCCTACGACACCAGCTTCTAGTGCGGCCAGTGCAGTGACCATCTTGAAGGTCGACCCCGGCGGATATGTGCCCTGAACTGTCTTGTTGGCCAGCGGGCGATACTTGTCCTGTGTCAGGAATTGATAGTCCGCGACCGAGATGCCTCGCACGAACAGGTTGGGGTCGAAACTGGGGGCAGAGGCCATGGCGCGCAGATCGCCGGTTTCACAATCGATGACAACGGCGGCGGCGCTTTCCCCGGCCAGCCGGGCCTGAGCGTATTGTTGCAGATCCGCGTCGACTGACAGTTGTAGGTCGGCACCAGGTTGACCCTCCTGCCGATCCAACTCGCGCATGACACGGCCCGTCGCGTTGACCTCAACCCGTTTGGACCCGGCCCGACCACGCAGCGAAATTTCCTGCTTCGCCTCCAATCCGACCTTGCCGATCTGGAACCGGGGGATGCGCAGCACCGGTTCGGGGTCTTCGATCTGGCTGAGGTCATAGTCGCTGACCGGGCCAACATAACCGACGATATGGGCGAAATCCTCGTATCTGGGATATTGCCGGGTCGAGCCCACCTCGGGTGTCACGCCAGGAAGGGCAGGTGCGTTCACCGCGACCTTCGAGATGTCCTCCCACGTCACCTGATCGGCCAGAGTAACTGGCAGGAAAGGCGCGGAGCGGCGTATCTCGGTCTTGGCACGCTCGATCTCATCCTCGGTCAGCGGGATTAGGTTGGACAGCTTGGCAATCACCTTGTCCAGATCACCTGCATCTTCGGGAACGATAACGATGCGATATGATGGCGTGTTTTGTCCGATGATCTGACCGTTTCGGTCATAGATTCGCCCGCGCGTCGGTGGGATTAGCCGGAGGTTGATGCGGTTTTCTTCGGCCAAAAGACGGTACTGATCGGCCTGTTCAACTTGCATGAACCGCATCCGCGCGGCCAACCCGCCGACGAAGGCCGCTTGCAACCCGCCCAATATCAAGGCTCGGCGTGGGAGGCGTTTATAGGCGAGCCCTTGCGCTTTGGGTTTGCGTTGCTTCATGCCCGCGCCCCTCCAACACTTGCATCCGCCGCCGATATCCTGCGTACGCCGAACACGGATTGGCTGAGAAGGACGATCACAGGATACGTTGCTATCGTCACGATCAACTGGAACAGAACGGGCCCGAAGGCAGCTTGGTCGACGGACAGGAGCGCCAGGATAAGGCGGTTGCTGAGAAAGACCGCAGTGGTGACCACGCTGACGGATATCCATTCACTAACGAACCCGGCGTCTCGCATGCTTGTCGCGGCCCCACGCAAATAGGCCGCGCCAAGCACGACCAAAGCCGCCAGCAATCCCGGCGGTCGTTGCAACAGCAGATCGGCCATCAGCATCACGGCTACAATCAATAAGGTTGGAACATAATCCGGGCAGCGCAGCACCCAGGCGAAGGTCAGCGCGATCATCACATCCGGAAAGGGCCAGCGATCCGGCTGCGCGTTCAGTGGCAGCAGGTGCAGGAAAAGAACAAGAAACGCTAACAGGACATACAGCCCGCGCATGGCCCAGTTGTAAGAGGCAGGTCTATCCATCGCCGGCCTCCTCGGATGTCAGTGCTGTTTCGGGTTGTGTTGGTCCGACAACCGTACCGGGGTCACGAATGGTTGGGGCTGCGTTGAAACGCAGAACACGAAGAAACTCCAGCCGCTCAAAATCGGCTGACAGGCGCACGCGCAAGCGGCCCCCCGGGTCCTCCGCGATTTGCCCGACCAGCAGACCGGCCGGAAAAACGCCTCCGTCCCCCGACGTAGTCACTCGGTCCCCGGGGCGCACAAGTTCCCGGTTCTCCAAGAATTCGACTGCGGGGGCGGGGGTATTGTCGCCCGCAATCAAGGCTGTTTGTCCCGAAGGCTGAATGGTCGCCGGTATCGCGCTGGACGCATCGGTCAGCAAAATGACTCGCGCTGTATCGGGCCCTACGCCCGAGATACGCCCGACCAGTCCGATCCCATCCATTGTGGCCCAGCCATCAACGATTCCGTCCCGTGCGCCCACGTTCAGCAGAACAGATTGCCGAAACGGAGAGCCGCTGTCGGCCATGACAACGCCGGTTATGTAAGTCAGGCGCGGATCAAGACGCACATTGTTCAGATCCAAAAGGCGCGCGTTTTCCTGCTCCAATTGCAGCGCGGCCTCTTTCCACGCCCGCATTAGGCGCAATTCACTGCGCAACTCTTGGTTTTGTTCGCTGAGGCTTTGGTAGCTTTGAAAGTCACGCACCAGATTGACCGTTGCCGTGACCGGGACCATGGCCCATTCCATTGATGGGACAACAGCGTCCACCACCTGTGCGCGGAACCGTTCGACCCTTGGGCTGTCAATGCGCCAGACAAGGAAGATGCCCAGCAAGCACAGCACAACAATCCCCAGCAACAGTCGGCGCAGCGGGGTCGTGTAGTCATCGCGCTGTGATCGGTCTTTTGCCACAGGTTACCTTCCCGTGCTGCTCGTGCCGAATTTACCCAATGCTAAAAGGGTGCGCGCCTTAGCTTTCGTAGTCAATCGCGTGGCGCAGCTGTTTTTCGTATTCTAGCGCTTTGCCGGTGCCCAAAGCCACACAATTCAGGCTTTCATCGGCGATCGACACCGCCAGACCGGTCTGTTCGCGCAGTGCCAGATCAAGATCGCCCAGCAGCGCACCGCCACCGGTCAGCATCACGCCCCGGTCGACAATGTCGGCTGCCAGATCGGGTGGCGTGGTTTCCAAGGCGGTCATCACGGCCTCGCAGATGGCCTGCACAGGTTCTGACAGCGCTTCTGCCACCTGAGCCTGGCTGATCTCGATTTCCTTGGGCACACCGTTCAACAGGTCGCGCCCTCGGATATGCATCGACTGGCCGCGGCCATCGTCGGGCATGCGTGCGGTGCCGATGGTGGTTTTGATCCGTTCTGCTGTGGACTCACCTACCAGCAGGTTTTGCTGGCGACGCAGATACGAGATGATCGCCTCATCCATGCGGTCTCCCCCGACGCGGACCGAACGGGCATATACGATGTCACCCAGCGACAGAACCGCGACCTCGGTTGTGCCGCCACCGATATCCACGACCATGTTTCCGGTCGGATCGGTGATGGGCATCCCTGCACCAATCGCAGCCGCAATAGGTTCTGCGATCAGGCCCGCACGGCGCGCGCCGGCGGACAGAACCGACTGACGGATGGCGCGTTTTTCAACCGGAGTCGCGCCATGAGGGACGCAGACGATGATCTTGGGTTTAGAGAATGTCGAGCGTTTGTGCACTTTGCGAATGAAGTGCTTGATCATTTCTTCGGCGGTGTCGAAATCGGCAATTACACCTTCGCGCATCGGGCGGATGGCCTCGATTGAACCGGGGGTCCGGCCCAGCATCAGTTTGGCGTCTTCGCCAACGGCCAGAACCTTTTTGACCCCGTCTTTGACATGGTAGGCAACAACGGATGGCTCAGACAGGATCACACCGCGACCCTTGACATAAACCAGCGTGTTCGCTGTCCCAAGGTCGATGGCCATGTCCGAAGTGAACAGGCCGCCCAGATTGCCTAAGATCCCCATGTTTCCCCTGATCCTGTATGTCAGTTTTTCTACTGCCCGCGACTCGACGGTTCCGGGACGGATGACTTATAGGGTGCCAACTCGCCCGGTAAAAGGGCTGATTCCGCGACAATCAGCACCTTTTCGCCTCATTGATAGGGACTTTAGAAGGCAAAATGCTCTCATATCAACATATTTACCACGCTGGAAATCTGGCTGATGTACAAAAGCACGCTTTGTTGGCGTGGGTGCTGCAGTATCTGACCCGCAAGGACAAGCCGATCAGCTATATCGAAACGCATTCCGGGCGCGGTCTGTACAAGTTGGACGCGGAAGCAGCGGTTCGGACCGGCGAAGCAGTAGCCGGGATCGAGCGCGCTCGGCGTGAGGCATGGTTCGGGGTTGATCATCCGATGACACAGGTGCTGCAGGCAACACTGGCGCGACATGGTGCAGCGGCCTATCCGGGGTCACCCCTGATCGCGGCGCAACTGCTGAGGGATCAGGACGCGCTGCACTTCGCAGAGATGCACCCGCAGGAGTTTGCGGCCCTGTCTTTGACAGTGTCATCTTATGGGGCGAAGACCTATCAGCAGGATGGATTTGAACTGGCGCAATCCCTGTTGCCACCGACCCCTCGGCGTGGGTTGATGCTGATTGATCCCAGCTACGAGGTGAAAGCCGATTACGCACGCCTGCCGGGGCTCATCACCAAATTTCATCGTAAATGGAATGTGGGTGTCATTGCCTTGTGGTATCCGATTCTAACCGATGGGCGCCACGCTTCGATGATCGAGGCGCTAAGGTCGCAGAACTACCCGAAGGCCGTGTTTCACGAAGTGAGCTTCCCACCCGCGCGCGACGGCCATCGGATGGTCGGGTCGGGGATGTTTATCCTCAACGCACCGTTTGGCATTGAGGACGAGATGACCCGTCTTTCGGATCGGTTCGCGTCTCTTTAGACGCAAGGGTGGTGCGCTGCGAAGCGCTTCGTCGCGACGATTGCCCCAAAGGGGCATACACCCTGGACGGTGCAATGTGTCAGTCTGGTACGATAAGCCTCACGCCGTTCGCAAAAACCTGTTTCCATTTGATGATCGAGTAGGACTTCCTGAGACCTGTCGACCAAAAAGGATCTTCTTTGACGAGTTGATCAACATCACTCTCTGAGCTCGCCTCAACGATCCACAAACCATCGCGCCCTTGCCCGTTTGTATCTGACAAAGGGCCTGCTGCCTCGATCTTGCCGGAGTTCCGCTCAAGAAAATCCAGATGTTTTGACATATGTGTTTTACGTATGTTGGGGTCGGCATTTGGTGCATCTTCGAAAAGGATGATGAATTTCATTTTGTGCCTCCACTGAATTGCGTGTTCAAAAGACTGCCACATCAATATCGAAGGTTGAGCCAGTAAGAATGACGACTTAACCTGCAAAAATGCAGGATCATGATTGGAACGATCTCAAGTATCTTCTGGCCCTTCGCCGCGAAGGAAAGCTTGCACGCGCAGGACGCGCGCTAGGTGTCAGCGAAACGACGGTTGCCCGCAGGATCAATGCTCTGGAGCAGGCGCTGGAAACCAATTTGTTCTTGCGCAGTGCCAACGGACGATACGAGCCGACAGATGCCGCGCTGCAAATCCTGACACATGCGGAATCCATCGAGGCAGAGAATGTCGCAATCGGAGAAATGTCAGGTGATTGCGCACGTAAGGTTACAGGTAGCGTCCGGATCAGTTCGGTGCCGTTTATCGTGAACCATTTGTTGGTGCCTGGCGTAGCCGCCTTGGGACGTTTGCACCCGTGCCTGACCGTTGATTTGGTTCCAACTTCTGAAAATTTGGATCTGTCCAAGCGCGAGGCCGATCTTGCGGTACGTTTCGCGCGCCCGCATGCAGGAGGATTGCGAACCAAAGCGCAAAAGCTGGGCGAATTATCATTCGCAGTCTACGCGGCAAGCTCACTCTCATCGACCCGAGTTGGTGATCTGGGTTGGATCACCTATGACGACGCAAATCTGAATTTGCCACAAGCACGTTGGCTCGAAAACGCTGCGAAGTCCTCCAATTTGCGTGCCACTCTGAAAATCGCCGATATCGAGACCGGGATGCAAGCTGTTGCGGCGGGGATTGGGAAAACGTTACTTCCAAGTGCGGTAGTCTCTAACGACCCGCGATTTCGAGAAGTAAAACTGGATGTTGGGGCTAGACTCCCAACTCGGGAAATCTGGTTGCTGTCACACGTCGATCAGACTTCAAGACTATCAATCAACGCGGCCAAAGACTGGTTAAGCAATTTAGACTGGGTTTGACGAGCGACGCACGAGGCGTCACCCATTCATTTCACACCTGCCGGGCCCCGCGCGAGCTGGAACCCTGTGCTTGGTTTTTTGCTCAGGTTAGGTCTTTGTAGCTGATCTCGCGCGCATCTGCGCCGGGGCCGGCCTTTTCCCGGCGCACGATCAAACGGTTCAAGGCGTGGATATAGGCCTTGGCTGAGGCCACGACCGTATCGGTATCCGCTGATTGGCCAGTGGCGATCATGCCATCCTCTTCCAGCCGTACCGAAACCGTCGCCTGCGCGTCTGTCCCTTCGGTCACCGCATGCACCTGGTAGAGTTGCAGTCGGGCTGTGTTTGGGTGGATCGCGCGGATGGCCTTGAACGCGGCATCAACCGGGCCGTCGCCATGCTCGGTTGCGATGATGTCCTTGCCATCCATTTCCAGCTCGACCGTCGCTTCGGCTTGCCCGCCGGTACCGCAGGTGACCTTCATGGACACCAGTTGCAGATAGTCATCCGCCTCATCCAGAGTCATCAGAGCGATCAGGTCGTCGTCGAACACTTCTTTCTTGCGGTCGGCCAGATCTTTGAACCGCACAAAGATATCACGCAGCTGATTGTCGCCAACCTCGAAGCCCAACGTTTCCAGCTTGTCGCGCAGTGCAGCTCGACCCGAATGTTTACCCAATGGCAGAGAGGTGCCCGACAGCCCGATATCCTCGGGGCGCATGATTTCGAAATTCTCGCGGTTCTTCAGCATTCCGTCCTGATGGATGCCGCTTTCATGCGCGAAGGCGTTCTTGCCGACGATGGCTTTGTTGAACTGCACGTTGAAGCCGGACACCGTCGCCACACGACGTGAGATATGCATGATCTTCGTCGTATCGATGCCGGTGTGCCAGGGCATGATGTCATTGCGGGTGCGCAGGGCCATCACGACCTCTTCCAGCGCGGTGTTGCCTGCGCGTTCGCCAAGGCCGTTAATGGTGCATTCGATCTGGCGCGCGCCACCCGCGACAGCGGCCAGAGAGTTCGCAGTCGCCATGCCGAGGTCGTTGTGACAATGGGTGGCAAACACCACCTCATCCGCGCCCGGTACGGTCTCGATCAGGCGTTTGATCAGGTCAGCGCTTTCGACCGGAGCGGTATAGCCCACAGTATCGGGGATGTTGATTGTCGTAGCCCCGGCCTTGATCGCAATCTCTATCACTCGGCACAGGTAGTCCCATTCGGTCCGGGTGGCATCCATCGGTGACCACTGGACGTTTTCACACAGATTGCGCGCGTGGCTGACCGTTTCGTGGATCTTATCCGCCATTTCATCCATGGTCAGATTTGGAATGGCGCGGTGCAGCGGCGAGGTGCCGATAAAGGTGTGAATGCGGTTCTGTCTGGCATGTTTCACCGCCTCCCAACAGCGATCGATGTCGGCAAAATTGGCACGGGCCAGGCCGCATATGCGGCTGTTTTTCGACCTTTGTGCAATCTCGGACACCGCTTTGAAATCGCCTTCGGATGCGATTGGGAAACCGGCTTCGATGATGTCAACGCCCATCTCGTCCAGCAGTTCAGCAATTTCCAGCTTTTCGGCATGGGTCATGGTCGCGCCGGGGCTCTGCTCGCCGTCGCGCAAAGTGGTATCGAAGATCAAGACGCGGTCTTGGTCGGTCACGTTGGTCATGGGATTCTCTTTCTTCTTCTGTCCTAAAGCCTATGGCGCGCTGGCGTCCTCCTCTGAGCGGGCGCGCCGGATGGCACGCTCAGAGGCGGATTAGGATCAGTAGGCCACGCAGCGAGGCACCGCGAAGGGCGGTGTCGGCAACAAGGATATCTGCGCGGTTGATCATGGGATCAGGTTATACAGAGCGCACGGCGAATGAAAAGAACCAAAATTTAGCCAGAGCGGATTTGGTGAGGTTTCTTTTGCACATGTCATTGAACTGAAGGTGCAGACCACTAGGTCGCCCAATATGCAAACGGCTTTGATCATTGGCGCATCAGGTGGCATCGGCAATGCGCTGAGCCATCAGCTTACTGCGCAGCAGGTGGCGGTGACAGGATTGTCGCGATCAGATGACGGGTTCGATCTGACTGAACCCGAGGCAGCCTTGAAAACACTTGATGCTTCTCAATATCCGTTTGATTTGGTTCTGGTCGCGTCTGGAGCCTTAGAAATCAATGGCGCGCAGCCTGAAAAGACCATGCGCGCGGTGACAGCGCAGGCCATGATGGATCAGTTCGCCTTGAACGCGGTTGGACCGGCATTGGTTTTGAGCCGGGCGCATAAGCTGCTGACTCGAAACAGGCGGTCAGTGATCGCGGTGCTGTCGGCGCGGGTTGGATCGATCGGGGATAATCGCATGGGCGGTTGGGTCAGCTATCGCGCGTCCAAGGCGGCGGTTAATCAGGTGGTTCACACAGCCTCGATTGAACTGGCCCGTACGCATAAACAAGCGATCTGCGTCGCGCTGCATCCCGGCACTGTTAAAACAGCGTTCACACAGAAGTATCTTGGCCGCCATCCTGCGGTTGAGCCGGATATTGCTGCCGAGAACCTTCTGAGCGTCATCGACGGACTAACGCCCGAAGACACGGGCGGATTCTTCGACTGGTCAGGTGCGCGCGTACCGTGGTAGCGGCTTAGTTGTCTGCAGGCGCTTCAGGGTTTTCACCGTCTGAAGCAGGCTCCTGCGCGTTTGCTTCTTCGCCTTCGGTTTCAGGTGTCTCTTCGGACGATAGGGCATCATTGTCCCAGACACCCGCTTCTTCCTGCCCATTGGCATAACGCATTGTGCCCTGACCCTGGCGCTTGTTCTCAAAAAAACCGCCCTCGTAGACATCGCCCGAGGGATAGGTTGCCACGCCAACTCCGGTGATCTTTCCGTCAGCCCAATCGCCTGTATAGGTAAAGCCACTGGTCGCGGTTATAGTCCCTTTGCCGTGGCGTGCGCCGTTGATGAAGTCGCCCTCATAAACGGTTCCGTCGGCAAAGGTAGATTTCCCTTTGCCCTGACGGACGCCGTCGACCCATTCGCCTTCGTAACGATATCCATTGGCGAAGGTGACCGTGCCGGTTCCATGGCTCACCGCATTGCGGAACTGGCCGCTGTAAACCGTCCCGTTGGGATAGGTTGCAGTACCGGTCCCCTCAAATACTCCCGCGATCCATTCTCCGTCATAGACGGTCCCGTCCGCATAGGTGCTTTGGCCCTTGCCATGCGGCAGGTCGGCGCTGAGCGCACCGATATAGGCCGAGCCGTCGGGGTAAGTGATCTCACCAAATCCTTCGATCTGACCTTCGGACCATTCGCCGGTATAGCGATAGCCATCTGTGCCGACGAATGTGCCTTTGCCGTGACGGCGGTCGTCTTGGTAGTCGCCCTCATAGACATTGCCGTTGGCATAGGTCTCTTTGCCTTTGCCTTGACGGCGACCTTCGGTAACCTCGCCTTCGTAAACATCACCGTTGGCCAGTGTCAGGCGCCCGGTTCCGGTCATAAGGTTCTGAACCCACTGCCCGTCATATTCCAACCCGTCCGATTGGACTAAACGGCCTTGCCCGTGGCGTTGGCCTTGTTGCACATCGCCCTCATAAACCGACCCGTCGGGATAAGTGATCCGGGCCGTGCCCTGCTGTGCACCGTCGACCCAATCCCCGTCATAGATATAGCCATTTGGGTCAGTGCGCGTGCCCTTCCCGTGGTGGCGGGCGTTCTGAAACCCACCTTCATACCGCACGCCATTTGCATATTCGGCAATGCCCGAGCCATTGATCGCACCGTCACGCCATTCGCCTTCGTAGGTCCCGCCATCGGCATAGCTGATTTTGCCCTGGCCTTCGGGCTGTCCTTTGGCGAATTGGCCCTCATAAACAGACCCGTTGGCGAAGCGAGCCGTGCCTTGGCCCTGAATCTCGCCTTCGACCCATTGACCGGAATACTCAAACCCGTCTGGCAACCGGTATGTGCCTGTGCCGTGGCGTAGCCCGTTTTCAAACGTGCCTTCGTAGACCCCGCCAAGTTCGTCATCCTTGACGATCACTGTACCATCCTGGGCCCATGCCGCCGTGATCGACAGGCTTAGAATCCCGGCGGTGAGAGAATTGCGGATCAGCTTCATGGTTTGTCCTGACTGCCCGATCATCGGTTTCATATGCGTTTGGGCAAAAATAAGGGACCGCACAGATCAGAGCAACGGCTTTTGAGCCATTGGTCTTCCACTCGCGCAATGATCTGCTAAATGCAGTAGGACTGGCGAAGGCAAGAGGGCAGCATGGCCGACCGTTTCCGTATCACACTGGCGCAACTCAACCCTGTGGTGGGCGATCTTGAGGGCAATGCAGCCAAGGCGTTTGCGGCTTGGGAACAAGGTCGCGAGGCCGGGGCGGACATGGTCGCGCTGCCCGAGATGTTCATCACCGGATATAATACGCAGGACCTGATCATGAAGCCGGTGTTCCACTGCGCGGCTATGGCTGCGGTTGAGGAACTGGCCAAGCAATGCGCCGAAGGCCCAGCACTGGCCATCGGTGGCCCGTGGGCCGAGGATGACAGCCTGTTCAATGCCTATCTGATCCTCAAGGGCGGTCGGATCACCAGTAAAGTGCTGAAACATCACCTGCCCAATGAAACGGTGTTTGACGAGGTGCGTCTGTACGATTCGGGCCCTCTGGGTGGGCCTTATTCGGTTGGCAATTCGCGCATCGGCAGCCCGATTTGTGAGGATAGCTGGCATCCGGATGTTGCCGAAACGCTGGAAGAGACCGGGGCCGAGTTTCTGCTGATCCCCAATGGATCGCCCTATTTCCGCGATAAATACGATGTGCGCCTGAACCATATGGTGGCGCGGGTGGTCGAGACCGGGTTGCCGCTGATTTACCTGAATATGGTCGGCGGGCAGGACGATCAGGTGTTCGATGGGGCAACATTTGGCCTGAACCCGGGTGGAGAATTGGCGTTTCGCATGCCGGTTTTTGATGAAGCGGTCGCTCATGTTGACCTGGAACGTGGGGATGAAGGTTGGCGGATTGTCCCTGCCGAGATCGTGCCGCAGCCCGATGCGTGGGAGCAGGACTATCGCGCCATGGTGGAATCCTTGCGTGATTACATGGGGAAAACCGGTTTCAAAAAGGCGTTGCTGGGTTTGTCGGGTGGTGTGGATTCTGCCCTTGTTGCAGCGATTGCGGTGGACGCGATAGGGGCCGAGAATGTGCGCTGCGTGATGCTGCCATCGGAATACACCAGCCAGGCATCGTTGGACGATGCTGAGGCGGTCGCAAAAGCGCTGGGCGTTCACTATGACTTTGTTCCGATCTCGGAGAGTCGCGCTGCCGTGACGGATACGCTCGCCCCATTGTTCGCGGGGCATGAGGTCGATTTGACCGAGGAGAACATCCAATCCCGCCTGCGTGGCGTGTTGCTGATGGCGATCTCGAACAAGTTTGGTGAGATGCTGCTGACCACCGGCAACAAATCCGAAGTCGCGGTAGGCTATGCCACGATCTATGGCGACATGAATGGCGGCTATAACCCGATTAAGGACCTCTACAAGACCAGAGTGTTCGAGACCTGCCGCTGGCGCAATGCCAATCATCGCGATTGGATGATGGGACCGGTAGGTGAGGTCATTCGCCCCTCGGTCATCGACAAGCCCCCAAGCGCTGAGCTGCGGGAAGATCAGAAAGACAGCGATAGCCTGCCGGATTATCCCGTGCTGGACGGCATACTTGAGATTCTGGTGGATCAGGATGGATCTGTCGCCGATTGCGTTGCCGCAGGATATGATGAACAGGATGTGCGCAAGGTCGAACATCTGGTCTATGTCAGCGAATACAAGCGTTTCCAATCCTCCCCTGGCACGCGTTTGACCAGCCGCGCGTTCTGGTTGGACAGACGGTACCCAATTGTGAATCGCTGGCGGGATCGTGGTTAAGCGCTGCGGTTTCTAAATTTGGAAACAGTAAATCGTTATGTGGATAACCGTTTCCAAAAATCGGATAAATCCAAGTAGTTTCAAATGACTCTGCCGATGTCAGCGCTTGTTTGGCTGACATTTTTCTGCCACATTTATGCTTAGAAGTTGCCTCATATGGGGCGGATGTGACGCATTGCTGTAGAGTTCGCAGTTTTCGACAAATGTTTTGTCTGTGTGGTGCATCCGGGGTTGGATGTCTGAGTTAATGGTGTGGTGTTAACATGTACGAGGAATACGATAAGTCTCTGCACAAGCCGTGGCAGTACAGAACGATGGAATCTCCGGCGCAGGAGCTGGATGAGGTAAAGCTAGACGCAGCAATTGCCGACCTGATCGGCGAGCAGAAGGCGGAACCTTCGCAGCGTCTGGAATTCCCTGATTTGAAGTCGCAGCCGGAAATTTCTGCCAAGGACACTGCCAAAGACGGTGGATTGTCCGGGGCGTTGCGCCAGAAATGGGCTGAACTGTCCGGCGCAGCTTAGGCGCTGCCAAATCTATCACGCATGTCGCCTGCTGGCACCTTTGCCACAGGATTTTACTATCGGTTTGATAGCTTCTGATTTCCGTTGTCAGTGCATTCCTCTCTGGCATCTTGAGGGCTCGTATGTCGTAAGAACGAGTCATTGATGCCAGGCCCCAAGCCAACCCCATTTGAACCTGATCTTTCGCTGCCAAAATCTGTTGATGTTGTCGTGATCGGCGGCGGCATTATTGGCGCGTCCGCTGCGTTGGAACTGGCCGAACGTGGAGTTTCGGTTTTGCTGTGTGAGAAAGGGCAGATTGCTGGGGAACAAAGCTCTCGCAATTGGGGTTGGGTTCGACTTGGCATGCGTGACCCGCGTGAGATACCGTTGATGCAAGAGGCTTTGCGCATCTGGCCAAACCTGAATGCGCGCATTGGGCGACCAACTGGCTACACACAAGCAGGCATCCTGTTCGGAGCGTCTGGAGCGCGGGACGCGGGCAATCTGGAACGCTGGTTGCGCAATGTCGACGGGCTGCAGACCGGGGCACGGATGGTTTCAGGACCTGAACTGGCAGAGCTGCTTCCTGGTCAAGAAACCGACTTGAAATGTACGCTATACATGCCACAGGACGGGCGCGCGGAACCACAGCTTGCGACCCCTGCGATTGCCGAAGGTGCGCGCGACAAAGGCGCGGCGGTGCTGACCAATTGTGCTGTTCGTAGTCTTGATCTGCAGGATGGTCGGATCACGGGTGTATTTACCGAACGCGGGCGCGTTGCATGCGACCAGGTGGTGCTGGCAGGTGGGGCGTGGTCGCGGCTGTTTGCGGGCAATGCCGGGATCGATCTACCTCAGCTAAAGGTCCTGAACACCGTCATGCGGAGTTCGCCTGTTGAGGACGGTCCCGAAGCTGCGCTTTGGTCAGATGATTTTGCTATCCGAAAGCGGGCAGATGGGGGATACACCATCGCGTCAGGCCATGAAAACACCTATGACCTTGTGCCCGATAGTTTCCGGCTGGCATTGCAGTTTCTGCCAGCGTTTGTTCAGGAATGGAGGTCGTTGCGCTTTCGCCTGTCTGGCCGTTGGAAGGCTGAAGCCGCGCAAGATCGGAAATGGCTACCCACTGATGTTACACCGTTCGAGCATTGCAGGGTCCTGGACCCAGAGCCATCGCAGAAGGTTCTGCGCAATGCCTGGGCTAGCGCCACAAAAGGATTCCCCGCCCTTCACAAAGCTGAAATCGTGCAAAGCTGGGCTGGGTTAATCGATGTCACACCAGATGCGATTCCGGTGATTTCTAGGGTCGATGACGTCTCCGGACTGGTCATTGCCACCGGGTTCTCGGGGCATGGCTTTGGGATTGGACCCGGGGCCGGGCGTTTGACAGCCGATCTGGTAACCCAGTGTGCGCCCTGCGTGGACCCGGCCGCTTTTCGCCTGTCGCGGTTCAGCGATGGCTCAAAGGTGCGGCCGGACACGGGTTATTGAGCGCTTAGCCCATCATCTGATAGCTGACCGGAACAAAACGGAAGCCGTCGCCACGTGTCTCCACGAAACCGGCGGCGGGGAAGGGCATGTGATAGCCGATCATCGGTACCTTGTCGGCGGCCAGCAGGCCCAAAGTCTTACGGCGTGATTCCGTTGCGGCAGCTTTGTCCATGTCGAACCGAACTTCCCATTCGGGGTGCGCAAAGGACCAGACATAATGATTGGCAAGGTCGGCTGTCAGGATAAGACGCTGGCCGTTGCTTTCCAGGTGGTAGACCATGTGACCGGGTGTATGCCCAAATGTCGCCATCGCCGTCACACCCGAGGCCACGTCGCCGCCATCCTCGATAAAGGTCATCTTCTCGGCCAGAGGGGTGACTTTGGCAGCAACCAGATCGCCGACCCGGTTCCCGGCGTCCTGAGCGGACCAGAAGTCATACTCGGGTGCCGCAGTGACATAGCGCGCATTTGCGAATGTCGGCGCGTCATTCGTGGTCATACCACCGATATGGTCCGGGTGCATATGGGTCAGCACGACCACGTCAATCTGATCGGGCGTGACACCTGCATCTGCCAAAGCGGCCTGAATGCCGCCCTGACCAAGCCCGGTGTCGAACAGGATCAGTTCCGAACCTGTGTTCACCAGAGTCGGCGTGAAAAAGAATTGTGCCACGTCAGGCGAGATGAAGTTTTCGGCCGATACTTTCGCGAATTCCTCATCCGAGGCACCGCCCCCGAAGATCTCCTGCGCGCCGTCGCGTGGCAGGCTGCCATCAAGCAGGGTTGTGACCGTAAAGTCGCCCAGCTGGAATGATCTTGCGATGGTCGAGTTCGCCTTTGTCTCGGCTCCGGCCGCTAAAAGTGGGGTCGCTGCGGATGCAAATGGAAGGGCTGCGGCGGCGCCAAGGGCCGCTCTGCGTGTCAAATTGATGGCCATTTCTTAGTCTCCCTGTCAGAACGCCAGCGAAAAAGGTAGTTCGCTTCGGATCGCGTGCCACTTTATACACCGGTACTTAGTCTTCGTGGATGAACAATGCGTGTTAATATTTGTTCATCTTGCGATCTGGGATGCCTGCGTAACCTGGGCAATCCGAAACGCCTGCTGGACAAAAACGCGCCTTTGTGACAAGAGCCGCGCCAACAGGAGACATCCATGACCACCACCCGTTTCGCCCCGTCGCCCACCGGTTACATCCATGTGGGAAACCTGCGCACCGCTCTGATGAACTACCTGATCGCTCGTAAAGCAGGCGGCACGTTCATCCTGCGCATCGACGACACCGACCCAGAGCGTTCGAAAGAAGAATATGTCGATGCGATCAAGCAGGATATGGAGTGGCTGGGCCTTCATTGGGATAAGGTCGAGCGTCAGTCGGACCGGCTGGACCGTTACGCCGAGGCTGCTGACAAGCTGCGCGAGATGGGCCGGTTCTATGAAGCGTTTGAGACTCCGACCGAGCTGGATCTGAAGCGCAAGAAGCAGCTGAACATGGGCAAGCCGCCTGTCTATGACCGCGCCGCTTTGAACCTTTCGGATGTAGAAAAAGATGAGCTTCGAGCTGAACGTGGCAATGGCGTCTGGCGCTTCAAGCTGGATCATGAGCGGATAGAATGGAATGACGGCATTCTGGGCGATATCTCGATCGATGCGGCTTCGGTATCCGATCCGGTGCTGATCCGGGGCGATGGTCAGGTTCTATATACGATTGCGTCTGTCGTGGACGATACGGAGATGGGCGTGACCGACGTGGTGCGCGGCTCGGACCATGTAACCAACACTGCAACGCAAATTCAGATCATCAAAGCGCTGGGCGGTCAATGCCCGCGCTTTGCACACCATTCACTGCTGACCGGTCCGCAGGGTGAGGCTTTGTCGAAACGATTGGGTACGCTGGCTCTGCGTGATCTGCGTGAGCAGGGCGTGCAGCCGCTGGCGCTGCTGAGCCTGATGGCGCGGCTGGGGTCGTCTGATCCGGTTGAACTACGCTCTGACATGGCCGAACTGATCGAAGGCTTCGATGTAAACCGCTTTGGCGCCGCCCCGACCAAGTTTGACGTGCAGGACCTGTTCCCGCTGACCGCCAAGCACTTACAATCGCTACCGCTGGCAGAAGTTGCAGGTGCCGTGGCTGAGGCAGGCGTTCCGGCGGAGCTGGCCGAGCCGTTCTGGGCGATGGCTCGTGAGAATATCACCACTCTGGCCGATCTCAAAAGCTGGTGGAAGTTGTGCCGGGATGGGGCGGAGCCTCTAATCGCGGATGAAGACCGCGACTTTATCGCCGAGGCGATTGCGCTGCTACCCGACGGGCCGTTTGATGCTGAAACATGGGGCACCTGGACCAAAGCGGTGAAAGAGGCCACGGGCCGCAAGGGCAAAGGCCTGTTCATGCCGCTGCGCAAGGCACTGACAGGGATGGAGCGGGGGCCGGAAATGGCGGCTTTGTTGCCGCTACTTCAGGTGATCCGCGCGCGGGGCTGAATGCCCCTCTTCCAATCTAGAACTTGAAAGAGGCTGGCAGAGCGTATGCCTCTGTTTGGTGCTGTGGCTGAATGATCTTCACCGACGCGCGCTGCAGGCGGTCATCCACAAATGCGGTCTCATCTGGTTTGAGCTGTTGGTGGCGCGGATATCTCGGCTCAGCCCGGTCATTCAGCACAGGTGCGTCCCAGCCATCGGTCGTGTCAAAGAAACGATCGGCCCCGTCTGGCCCGAATGTGCGCAGATATCCCTGTATAACCACATCGATATAGCTGAGCAGCAAGGGGTGGTGATCCGAGGGCTGATTATGACGCTCCTCTGGCACCGCATAGACGGCGATTTCGACGTCGTGGGTCAGCGGATGGGAGACCGACTGCGTTGTCGGGATGCGATCATAGGCCCATTCCCGATCATCCAGCGCGGCCCAGTCGTTCTTGGGAACATGCGCGATCATGCCTTCGATCTCGGAGTCTGGATCGGGCACGGCAGTCAGGAAGGCAACAGACCGCAAATCTGTGTGCTTCCAAGCCCGTCGCCACCCTTTGAGCTTTGCCGGGCGTGGATCTGGAAAATCATGAGTGGCCAGGTTCACAAGGCTGCCATAGCCAAAGAAATAGGGGTCTGCCATCTGCTTGGGGCCTTTCGGTCAATTGATGTATGTCAAACCGCTTTTTCGCCCGACATGCAATAAGGCTGCATATTTGAGTGAGGGAGGCCCCCATGCGGATTACCAAACGAACGAATATTGCTGTGCGTCTGCTGATGTATTGTGCGGCGCATCCGGATCGGCTGGTGACGAAATCCGAGATCGCCGAGGTGTGCAACATCTCGGAAAACCACTTGGCGCAGGTGATCAATCAACTTGGCCAGTTGAACTATCTGAGCACGCAGCGCGGTCGAAACGGGGGCATGTCGCTGGCGCGTCCCGCAGATCAAATCCGGATCGGCGCTGTGTTTCGGCATGTGGAGGGATCGCTGCCAATTGCCGAATGTTTCGCGGATGCTGACAACACTTGCCCGCTGACCGATGCCTGCCGCCTGCGTGTGGCGTTGCGGGATGCGGCCGAGGTTTTCTATGCATCGCTCGATGATGTCACACTGGACGCGCTGGTCTGTGACAATGATCCGTTGCTGAAAATCCTGCAGCCAGTGGCCTGCGCGCGCTAGGATCAGTCGCTGGCGCGCAATATGCGGGCCGGTCTGACAGATAGGGGCCGCAATGCGAAGATCAGCCCTGCGCCAAGCGTGACAACGACCCCTGTGATCACGATGCCCAATGCTGAGGGCCAGATCACCCGGAACCCCGTGTCGAAGATATAGGTGGCAACGGCCCAGCCGCCGAGGATGCCAACCAGCAAGGCGATACAGCCCGCAGCAGCCCCCAGCAGCATGGCGCGCAGCGTGAAGCTCAACAAAATACGACGGCGATCAGCACCGATTGTTTTGAGGATAGCCGCCTCATACCGGCGGGCCGGTTCGCCCGCTGCCGCAGCACCGATCAGAACAAGGAAACCGGTGAGCAGCGACACGCCCGCGCCATAAGATGTTGCCGAGGCAAGCCCTGCCAACAGGTCCGAGACCCTGTCAATGGCGTCGCGCACGCGCACTGCAGTGATGTTGGGGAACTGGACTGCCAGATCGCGCAGAATGGCGGCTTCGGCCTGTTCTTCGGCATAGACGGTTGCAATAAAACTATGCGGTGCGCCGGCCAGGGCCGAAGGGTTCATCGACATGATAAAGCCCATGCCCGCCGTCGAAAAATCCACCTCCCGCAGGGATGTGACGGTAGCGGTGATATCCCGGCCCAGAATGTTCACGGTCAGATTGTCGCCGATGTTCAAACCCATTTCCTCTGCCTCTTCAGCGGCAAAACTGATCTGAGGGCTGCCTGTATAGTCTTCCGGCCACCATTCCCCCGCTGTGATCCGTGCGTTTTCTGGGGGGAGGACAGAGTAGGTGACGCCTCGGTCGCCTTCCAAAACCCAGTGATTCCCCGCGACCTCGCGCGCGGGTTGATCGTTGATCTTGGTAATGATCCCGCGCAACATGGGCGCGCTTTCCAGACGGCTGACAGCGGGGTCAGTTTCCAACCGTTCAGTGAAACCGGGCATTTGGTCTTTCTGGATGTCCACAAAGAAGTAGGAGGGCGCGACCTCGGGCAGGTTGCCAGAAATGGCATTGCGCAATGTGCCGTCGATCTGACCAACAGCCGCAAGGACCGAGAGGCCCAGGCCAAGAGACAAGACCACTGAACCGGCCCCTTCGCGGGGGTCAGAGATGGCGGCCAGGGCCCACCGCAATGAAGGGCGACCACGCGACCATGGAACGCCCCTTCGCGCCAGCCAGCGAATGGCGATGGCGGCCACGGACAGAAGGACCAGCGCCCCGACCAATCCGCCGCTTGTCCAAAGCGTAAGCTCGGTTGAGCCGCTGAACCAGGCAGCGGCTGCGATCAGGATTGCCAGCCCCAGTCCTGTCGCCATCACATAGGACAGCCGGGGAATCTGTCGGGCCGAGGTCAAGGCGTCGCGGAACAGGGTGGCGGCGCGGACCTCCTCAGTCCGGGCGAGCGGCCAGAGGGTAAACAGGAACGCCGTGAGTAGCCCGTAGAGCGCGGCTTCGGCCAGGGGTTGGGGGTAGATCGAAAACACAGCAGGCACGGGCAGCTGGCTTTCAATGATCGGGGCCAACAGAACTGGAGCAAGCCCGCCGAGGACAAGACCTATTGCGATACCAACCCCGGACAACAGCCCGATCTGGATCATGTAGGTCTGAAACACGGTTGCCCGATCCGCCCCCAACGTGCGCAGCGTAGCGATGGTTTCGGTTTTCTGTGACAGATACGCACGGACAGCTGCGGACACACCGATGCCGCCCACAGCCAGCCCGGACAGGCCAACCAGGACCAGAAAGGTGCTGAGCCGACCCACAAACTCAGCGATGCCCGGCGCGCCGTTACGCGCATCCGTCCAGCGCATTCCCGTGCCATCAAACGTTTCTGCAGCCTCGGCCGAGATCACCTCCAGCGCGGTCGCATCCGGCAGATCCAGCCGGTATTTGGTCGAGAACAGAGTGCCCGGTTCCAACAGGCCCGAGGCGCTCAGGTCTTCGGTTCGGACCAGCGTTCTGGGACCAAGGCCAAAGCCTCCAGCCGCGCCATCAGGTTCTACAGTCAGCGCAGCCATCAGGACGAATTCCTGCGTGCCCAAGGCAAAGGTATCCCCGAGCGAAAGCCCCAGCCGGTCCATCAAGACCTGTTCCATCACGGCGCCCGGCAGATTGATGTCACCGCCCAGAGCATCGGACAATAGCATGTCTGGGTTCAGTCCAACCTCGCCTAGCAGAGGATAGCTGGCGTCAACGGCCTTTACCTGCGTCAGCGCCCGTTCGGGACCTGTTTCTTGTTGAACAACAGCAAGTGAACGAAAATCCACGACCTCTGATACCGCCTGGGCTTCTTTTTGCATCCAAGCGCGTTCTTCAGGGGTGGCGAACCGATAGGTGAACTCCAGCTCGGCATCACCCCCGAGCAAGGCTGCACCTTCCTGCGTCAGCCCGGTTTGAATTGCATATCGAACCGAACCAACCGCAGCGATTGCGGCGACGCCAAGCGCCAGACAGGCAAGAAATATGCGAAACCCGCGCAGGCCACCGCGCAGTTCACGTCGCGCCAGCCGTCCGGCCAGTCGCAGGCTCATTCTGCCGCTTCTTTTTGTGCATCCTCGGCAATGCGCCCATCGCGCAACCGAACCACCCGGTCACAGCGGTCGGCCAGGGTGTGGCTATGGGTCACCAGAACCAGTGTCGCACCATGTTTGTCACGCAAGCCAAACAGCAGGTCTACAATAGCCGCGCCATTTGCCTCATCCAGATTTCCTGTAGGTTCATCCGCCAGCAGGATCTGAGGGCGCGGCGCCGAGGCGCGGGCTAGCGCCACGCGTTGCTGCTCACCCCCGGACAGTTGCGCCGGATAGTGATCGCGCCTGTGCGATAGGCCGACCGAGTCAAGTTCGGCTTCGGCCCGGGCAAAGGCATCCTTGTGACCGGCCAATTCCAAAGGCGTAGCCACGTTTTCCAATGCCGTCATCGTCGGGATCAGGTGGAAATTCTGAAACACCACGCCCATCGTATCCCGGCGGAACCGTGCCAAGTGATCTTCGTCCATCCCGGTCAGGTCCTGACCTAAGGCTGTGACAGAGCCTTCGGTCGCTTGTTCCAAACCGCCCATCAACATCAACAGCGAGGATTTGCCCGACCCTGATGGCCCGACTAGACCCAGCGTCTCACCCTGGTTTACCGACAGCGTAATGCCGTGCAGAATATCCACCCGACCGGCATTGCCTTCCAATGACAACGCAGCATTTTGGAGGGAGAGAACGGACTGTGGCATAAGACTTTCCATATAGGAGCAACATCTTGGGATATGGAGCACTTACGAAAATGCGCAAGGGCCTGCTGACGGGCTTGTTTACCTGTTGCGGTTTTGCGGCCACTGCAGAACCTGTTGTCATCGCTGCATTGGGGGACTCGCTGACACAAGGCTATGGGTTGATCGAAGAGGATGGGTTTGTCCCGCAGCTGGAACGTTGGCTTGCGGCTGAGGGAGCAGACGTTCGCGTGATCAACGCAGGTGTCTCGGGCGATACGACGGCAGGGGGTGCGGCGCGGGTCGAGTGGACCCTGACACCCGAGGTGGGCGGTATGATCGTGGCGCTGGGCGGTAATGACTTGCTGCGCGGGATCGACCCGGATGTGTCGCGCACCAACCTAGAGAAAATTCTGAGCGTAGCACAGGCGGGGGATGTTGAAGTCCTGCTGGTGGGCATGCAAGCCCCGGGCAACTACGGACCTGCATACAAGCAAAGCTTCGATGATATGTACCCAGAGTTGGCGCAGGAATACGATACGCTTTATGCGACCAGCTTCTTCGAAGGTTTGGTAGCGGATGGCGATCCTAATGCGGTTGGAGAATTCATGCAGTCCGATGGCATTCACCCCAACGCCAAGGGTATTGCCCTTATTGTCGAGGCTTTAGGATCCAAGGTTTTGGAACTGGTCAACACGACTGCAGATTAAGGGGGACATATGCCTGGGCGGTTCTTTCTGACGCGACCAATCTCTGACATTGCCGATGCGCTTGGTGTTTCGGGCAACGTTCCGGCGCAAACTGCCCGCCGCAATATCCAACCCGGGCAAGAGATGTTGGTGTTGACCCAATCGGGCCTGGTGCCGATGCGTTGGGGCATGATCCCGGTTGGTCGGGTCAATGCGCGTGGTCGCCCGGTGATGGAAACGATCATCAACGCCCGATCTGAAACCGTGTTCGACAAAACCGCATTCGAAGGCGTTGGTCGTGCCGTTGTCCCCGTCGACGGGTGGTACGAGTGGACAGGTGAGAAGCGCCGCAAGACTGCATGGCGTATCTGCTCCGCCGACGGAGCCCCGCTGTTCTCTGCGGCAATCACAGATACATGGCAGGCCCCCGGCGGGTTGCAGGTGGATCAGTTCGCGACCGTCACTTGTGAGCCGAATGGTGATGTGAAACCGATCCACCACCGCATGGGCGTTCTGTTAAAACCTGCAGATATCAACACTTGGCTGACCGGTTCCGAGGAGCAGGCCAAAGAGCTGACACGACCATGGCCAGACGGGTTGTTACAGATTGAAGAAGCAACGGACGTAGATTGGACCGCACCGTAGGGCGATCAGACCACTGTCACCACCGTTCCAATTGGAACACGATTGTATAGATCGACCACATGTTCGTTCAGCATCCGGATGCACCCGTTCGAGGCTGCCCGTCCGATGGTCTGCGGCTGCGTTGTACCATGAATACGGAAGTAGGTGTCGACCCCGTTTTGGAACAAATAGAGCGCGCGGGCACCCAGCGGGTTGTCGCCTCCGCCCGGTTGCACATAGTCATTGTCCTTGAAACGGGCATAGGCGACAGGGTCGCGCTCGATCATCTCATTCGTCGGTCGCCAGGTCGGCCATTCCTTCTTGACGTCAATGGTCGCGGTGCCCGTGAATTCCAGCCCTGCCTTACCCACACCGCAGCCATAGCGGATCGCTTTGCGCGGCTCAGTCACGAAATAAAGGTAGAACGAGCGCGGCACGACCAGCAATTGACCCGGCAGGAATTGCTTTTTGATCCGCACGAATTGCGGCGTTGGATCATACTCCACCGCCTTCTCGGCGCTAGCGATGCCGGGCATCAGGCTGACAGCCGTTCCGGCAAGAAACACGCGGCGTGTGAACATGGGTGAACCCCTTCAATTGACCAATGCAATCAAGACTATGCTGTCAGAATGATAGCAAATCTGGTCAATTCTAGGGCAGGTATCGCGAAAATATGATCTGTTCCGCCTGCATACCGATGCGCAGAACGGAAAAAGGGTGAGGATTTCCCCTCACCCTACGCTTGGCTTAGGCCAGCTGGATATCGTCCGCGCTTTCGCGGCCGTCACGACCCGAGCGCAGCTCGTACGTGACTTTCTGGTTGTCGGCCAGACCGGTGAGGCCCGAACGCTCGACAGCCGAGATGTGGACGAAGATGTCTTTGCCGCCATCTTCAGGTGCGATAAAGCCGTAGCCTTTGGTGGTGTTGAACCATTTTACGGTGCCTGCGGGCATATCCGTTGTCTCCTGTTTGGTGCTGCCCACGGGGATGCGGCAGCCCGGCGTCGTTGTCTGTATCGATAGACTGAGCGCCGAGAACGGAGACAGTGGGTCGAAATAGAAAAACGTAAGCCCTTTGCATATGGCATTGGGTTGGCGGTGTGGCAAGGGTGTTTGCACTAGAGTAGTAGTTGGGTGCAAAACGTGACAAACGCATATTCGGTACAGTCACTCGCCTTTCATATCAACACACATAGTTGCTCGCGTCACTCACTTGGTCGAGTTTCGACCAGTTCCCAATCGGCGAGCCAGGCCACATACGCATCCGGTATTCCGGCTTCTATCGCCTTGTCTCTGTCTAGAACGGCAGCTGGGTAGCTTTTGAAGCGACCTATAGAGATCGAAAGCCGATTGTTTTTCATCCTAAAAATACTGAGCTCGTTTCGATTTACATCAAGTTTCTTGGTAATTTGACCCATTCCTAAATCGGCGCGTTCTAAAGATTTCGCGCTACCAACTATCGCTGCGAAAGCGCCGGGTTTTGAGCTATCGCTTTCTTCTAGCGTGCTAACAATCGACGTCACTGCGGCGAGATTCTGGTAGGCGCGAGAGCTTCCAAGCTCAGCTGCACGTTTTAAAGCTTCGCTCGCTTGATCGTAGATACCTACTTGCATTAGCGTGTATCCTAGATTGTTAAGTATTTTTGTTTTTAGGTTATCAGGATAAAGCTCAAAATAAGGTACTTGCTCTGCGTATTGGAAAGCTTCGAGTGCGGAATCGTTGTTTCCTTCAGACAAAAAACCAAATCCAATTACGTTTTCAGGAGATACATTTGTACTGCCCGATGCTGCGAGATCTGTTTGCAATCCCGTTAAGACTGTCCGAGACTGTGCAAATCTTTCTAACCTCGTTAGGTATCGACCAAAAAAATACCTCATGCAAAGATCAGAACTGTCTTCATTGATGTATTCGGAAGCCTGTTTGATTAGCTGACTGTTGTCTGAATTTGCCGCGATTAATGCCTGAGCAAGTTCTAGGTTTCCTGTATTTTCGCCGTTTTCGCAATCATCAGCGTGTGCAGTACCGCTAACCAAGCTGGTCAGCACTGCTACAACTGCCATTCTAGTTACCCCAGTCAAAAGCTATCCTCCGGACTATCAAGAGGGCTTTGAGCCGCTTCGTTCTTAAAGCCAGAAGCGAAAGCTGCTAGGCCAGAGTTCTGTTCTTCGAGGTGAGTGACTTTGGCATCCAGATCTTCGACTTGCTCTCTAAACTTATCTATTTTTTCTCTGATTTTCTCAAGATCTACAAGAAGCGGCGCGCCTTGACGAACAACAAACTTGTTTTGCTGTGCGTCGTAAAGAACAACCGAGCCGTCCACCCGCATGATTTGGACCGATCCGCTAATATCTTCACGATCAGGTCTTACCGAAAGAACGACCTCCATTTGCCGAGGGTTTGCAAGAAACGAATAAACAATTCCCAATACAAGAACGCCTGCGGAAAGGCACAAGAATGCAATAATTAGACGGCTACGGCTTCTTGAAATGGCTTCGTTCTGCGTTTCAGTATTGCGTACAACCTCCCTCAACAGGTTGTACGCCAAGAACATAATAGCAACCGAAAAACCTAAGAAACCGGCTGCAACTAATTGTGGTAAAACTTGCATTTGCAATAGACTCTAATTATTAAATCTACTGCAATGTACCACAATTTGTGTTTCTAGAAAAGTACGGCTACCGCGCAAACTTCTTATGCTTCAACCGCTTTGGCTCCAGCGCATCAGGTCCCAACCTCCGTTTTTTGTCCTCTTCATAGTCCTCGAAGTTGCCCTCGAACCACTCCACATGGGCATCACCCTCGAAGGCCAGAATATGCGTGCAAATCCGATCGAGGAAGAAGCGGTCGTGCGAGATGACCACTGCGCAGCCAGCGAAATCGACCAGGGCGTCTTCCAACGCGCGCAGGGTTTCGACGTCCAGATCGTTGGTCGGTTCGTCGAGTAGCAGGACGTTGCCGCCTTCTTTCAGCAGGCGGGCCATGTGGACGCGGTTGCGCTCACCGCCGGACAGTAGCGAGACTTTTTTCTGCTGGTCGCCGCCCTTGAAGTTGAAGGACGAGCAATAGGCGCGGGAATTGACCTGCGCGTCGCCCAGTTGGATGATCTCGGCGCCGCCGGTGATCGCCTCCCACACGGTGTCGTTGTCTTTCAGGTCGTCGCGGGATTGGTCGACATAGGACAGCTCGACCGTGTCGCCCAGCGTGATGGTGCCGCTGTCGGGCTGCTCCTGACCGGTCAGCATCTTGAACAGCGTCGATTTACCGGCACCGTTGGGGCCGATGACGCCGACGATGCCACCGGGGGGCAGGGCGAAGTCCAGACCTTCGATCAGTTGCTTGTCGCCCATATGTTTCGAAAGGCCCTCGACCTCGATCACCTTGCCGCCAAGGCGCTGGCCGTTGGGGATGACGATCTGGGCGCGGGTCAGCTTTTCGCGTTCGGACTGTTCGGCCAGCTCGTTATAGGCGTTGATCCGGGCCTTGGATTTGGCCTGACGGGCCTTTTGACCCTGACGCATCCACTCCAACTCGCGCTGCAGGGTCTTCTGCTTGGATTTGTCCTCGCGGGCTTCCTGCTCCAGCCGTTTGGCTTTTTGCTCCAGCCATGCGGAGTAGTTGCCCTCGTACGGAATGCCGCGGCCACGGTCGATTTCGAGGATCCAGCCAGTGATGTCATCCAGGAAATAGCGGTCGTGGGTGACGATCAGGATGGTGCCTTTGTAGTCGATCAGGTGCTGTTGCAGCCAGGCGATGGTCTCGGCATCCAGGTGGTTCGTGGGTTCGTCGAGCAGCAGCATGTCGGGCGCTTCCAGCAGCAGCTTGCAAAGCGCCACGCGGCGTTTCTCACCACCCGACAGGTTGGCGATGTTGGCATCGTCCGGCGGGCAGCGCAACGCCTCCATCGAGACGTCGATCTGGCTGTCCAAATCCCACAGATTTTCCGCATCGATTGCGTCCTGCAGGGTGGTCATTTCTTCCATCAGCTCGTCCGAGTAGTTCTCGGCGATCTCCATGGCAATCTCGTTGAACCGGTCGACCTTGGCCTTTTTCCCGGCCACGCCCAGCATGACGTTTTCACGGACGGTGAGCGATTCATCCAGCTGCGGTTCCTGCGGCAGGTATCCGACCTTGGCACCCTCGGCGGCCCAGGCCTCACCGGTGAAATCGGTATCGAGGCCGGCCATGATCTTCATCAGTGTCGATTTACCCGCGCCGTTGACGCCGACGACACCGATTTTCACGCCGGGCAGAAAGCTCAGGTGGATGTTTTCAAAGCACTTCTTGCCACCGGGATAGGTCTTTGAGACACCCTGCATGTGGTAGACATATTGATAGGCGGCCATGTCGCGTCCTCTGGGTCGGGGAAATTGGGTTGAAACGCTGGATATCCGAGGCGAGCGAGCGGAGCAAGCTGGTGGTTTTGTGAATTTCGTCCAGTGTCCGTTTGGACTAAACGAGTTTGATGGCAGGAGGGGCTGGAATGTCTGAACTGGCAAAGTTGATAGCGGGTTGGGCGCAACCGGGTCGTATCGAGTGGATTGGTCTGCGGCCCGGGCGGCGGGCCGGGATAGTTGTTCCTGACATAGCTGTTGTTTCCGCCGATGGCTTTGACGGCGACCGCGGCCGGGCAGGCAAGCGGGCGGTGACGTTGATCCAACACGAGCACCTGGCGGCGATTGGCTCCTATCTCGAGCAGGGGCCTGTTGCGCCCGACATTCTGCGGCGCAATCTGGTGGTCTCGGGGATTAACTTAGCGGCACTCAAGGGGCGTGAGGTGCAGGTGGGCGAAGCTATCCTGCGCATTGCCGTGATCTGTGCGCCGTGTAGCCGGATGGAGGAGGCGCTGGGCAAAGGTGGTTATTCCGCTGTGCGGGGGCATGGCGGTTGGTGTGCGGAAGTCCTCCGACCCGGGCGCGTAAAGCTGGGCGATGCGGTGCAACCGGTTGATTGACAACGCCCCCCAGTTCTGAACATCAGCGTGGGATGGAGCGATACGATATTCCATATGCGCGGCCCGGGCAGGTGATTGGGTTGTTCGGCGGGTCATTTGATCCGCCGCACAAGGGCCATGTGCATGTGACGCGAGAGGCGATGAAGGCCTTTGGGTTGGATCGGGTGTGGTGGCTGGTCTCTCCGGGGAACCCTCTGAAACAGCGCGGGCCTGCGCCACTGTCGCAACGGCTGGAGGCCGCGAAGGCGGTGATGCAGCACCCTAGTGTTGAGATCACGGATATCGAGTCGCTGACCGGGACGCGGGCGACAGCGGATACGTTGGTGGCGTTGGAGCGGCTCTATCCGCAAGTCAAATTCGTCTGGCTGATGGGGGCCGATAATCTGGCGCAGTTTCACCACTGGAAGGATTGGCGACGGATCATGGACAGCGTGCCGGTTGGTGTTGTGGCGCGTCCGGGTGATCGGATCTCGGCCCGGATGTCGCCTGCGGCGCGGCTCTATGCCAAATACCGGATCGACGGGCAGGCGCGGCACCTGCTGGGGCGGGCGCAAGCCCCGGCGTGGTGTTTTGTGAACGTGCCGATGGTGGATGTGAGCTCGACCCAGATCCGCAAGCGTGGGGACTGGGGCGCTCAGGTGTTGCCGGAATAGCCACACTATCTGCATATTCTCATGTAATGGTTGTCTGATTTTCATCTCTGGGATTTTATTTGACCCATGGTCGATCGTATTTCACGTCGTTTGTTTTTAGGGGGTGTTGGGGCGTCTTTGATCCCGGCGGTGGGTCTGGCCGAAGCGCCGTTGGCTTCGCTTCGCCCTCAGATGCGCGGCAAGCAGCTGACCGGGACGGATCGCCTGGTTCAGGCGGCCGGGCTGAGGGGCGAAGTTGTGTTTGCCGTGGCTGATGTGAGCACCGGTGCGCAGTTGGAGAGCTATCAGGGCGAGCTTGGATTACCCCCTGCCAGTGTCGGCAAGGCATTGACGGCGCTTTATGCGCTGGATGTTTTGGGTGCCGATCATCGGTTTGAGACCAGATTGCTGGCGGATGGGCCAGTCGTAAACGGGGTTTTGCAGGGCGATCTGACCCTGGTGGGCGGATGCGACCCGTTGTTGGATACGGACGGTCTGGCCACTATGGCAGCCAACTTGCGGAGTGCCGGGATCACCGAGGTGCGCGGGGCGTTCAAAGTTTATGACGGCGCGCTGCCCTTTGTTTTCAGTATTGATCCGGGCCAGCCGGACCATCTGGGCTATAGCCCGGCGATCAGCGGGATTTCGTTGAATTTCAACCGGGTGCATTTTGAATGGAAGCGGGAAGGCACGGACTACGCTGTCACCATGGATGCTCGAACCGCCAAGTATCGCCCAGATGTGGATATGGCCGCGATGCAGGTCGAGGGGCGCAGCCTGCCGATTTACACCTATCAGGCAAGTGCACGTCAGGACCGCTGGACCGTTGCCAAAGCAGCTTTGGAGAATGAAGGGTCGCGCTGGTTGCCTGTGCGCAAGCCTGCGCTTTATGCCGGGGATGTGTTCAAAACGATGGCACGTGCCAATGGGATTGTGCTGGGGCGGGTTGAGGTCACCCGAGAAACGCCCAATGGCACTGTTCTGGTCGTGCATCAAAGTGATCATTTGGACAGCATCTTGCGCGGGATGCTGAAATATTCGACGAACCTGACGGCTGAAACTGTGGGGATGGCTGCGACCCGCGCGCGGGGGGTGATGCCGCACTCGCTTGCTGAGTCAGCGGCCGAGATGAACCGGTGGGCGTCTGAGACCTATGGCGTCAATCAAATTGCAATGGTGGATCATTCCGGCTTGGGTGATGCGTCGCGCATGGCACCGGGGGATCTGGTCTCAGCCTTGGTGCAGGCACGGAAAACGGGGGCGTTGAGACCTTTGCTGAAACCCTTTGCCTTGACCGACAGCCAAGGCCGACCGGTCGAGGATCACCCGATCAAGGTTGACGCCAAAACCGGCACTTTGAACTTCGTATCGGGCTTGGGTGGTTTTCTAACAACGGCGGACGGGTCAGAGCTGGCCTTTGCGATTTTCACCGCAGATGAGGCCCACCGCGCCACGATCACGCGCGCACAAAGAGAACGCCCCGAAGGTGCGCGTGCCTGGAATCGGCGGTCGCGCAAGCTACAACGGGCGTTGATCGAACGATGGGGCGCGCTCTACGGCAGTTGAGCCTAAGCTCGGCTCAGACGACGTGACGTGCGCGTGCACCGCGTTCGATTGCGGCGGCGTGCAGGCGGTCAATACTCAGCTCGTACCGGATTTCTTCCAACAGCCGCAGCTCTGTCTCGGCCAATGACCCGTCTGCCGCCGCCACGTCGCAGGCCAGAGCGTAGGCGGTTTCGTTCAGACGTTCGGGCAGGTTGTCTCGGATCAGACCAAACAGAGCGTCCAGACCGTCTTCCTGTTCGAACAGATCGAACACGGTTTGCGAAATATGGCGCATGCGATCGGCATCATAGCCCGCAAAAACCGGCAGCATATTCACGGCGCCCTGAATCTTGACCAACTCCGCAGTGCGGATGTTTTCGTCCGAAGCGGAGACCGCAACCATGATCGCCACAAGGCAATCCTGCGGAGACATGGGATGAGGGGTTTGATCGGGCATGAATGCGTCCTGCGTGAAGGTTTTCAAAGCTGCACGATATGTGCGCGCGCGTGCGGGTTCAACAGCTTGTTTCGTCGCATTCTCTGTCGTTGGTTCAAGTGCGCCGACCCTGCCAGCCCAGCAGGCTGAAACACGCGAATACAAGTGCGGCCACGCAAACAATAGAAGGGCCGGCGGGCGTGTCGAATACATAGGCGGCCCGGAGACCTGCTACCGACGACAGAGCGCCGATCCCGGCGGCAATCAATGCCATCGATTCAGGCGAGCGGGCTAGGCTGCGCGCGGCGGCGGCTGGAATAATCAGCATGGCTGCGATCAGCAGAACACCCACAACCTTGATGGCGACGGCAACCGTGACGGCAAGAGCCAGGGTCAGGATCAACTGCTCGCGTTTGGGGTTATAGCCGCTCGCGTAGGCCAGTTCCTCGTTCAGAGTCGCGGTCAGCAGTTGAGACCAGCGCCAAGTGATCAAGGCCACAACCAGTGCGGCCCCACCCCAAATGACGATCAGGTCCGCTTTTGAAACGGCAAGGATATCGCCAAACAGATAGGCCATCAGGTCAATGCGAACACCCGACAAGAACGAGACGGCAACAAGACCGAAAGCCAGCGCAGAATGGGCTAGCACGCCCAATAGCGTATCCATTGCATACCCTCTGCCTGCCAATAGAGTCACCGTCAGCGCCATGATCAAAGCTACCGCGAGTGCTCCGGTAAACACGGAAATTTGGAAGGTCAGAGACAAGGCGACGCCCAAGATGGCGGCATGCGCGGTTGCATCGCCAAAATAAGCCATCCGACGCCATACGACGAAACACCCCAAAGGCGCAGCTGCCATAGCAACGCCGATCCCGGCAAGCGTTGCCCGTGTCATGAAGTCATCAAGCATTATTCTGCGGCTTCCTGCGAATCTGCATGGTCGTGGTGGTGATGGTCGTGATCATGGCGATAAAGGGCCAGTGCGCCGCCGGTGCCCGTGCCAAACAGGGCGCGGTATTCCGGGGCCGAGGCGACCACCGCGGGGGAGCCTTCGCAGCAGATATGCCCGTTCAGGCAGATCACGCGGTCCGAGGCGCTCATCACCACGTGCAGTTCATGACTGATCATCAGGATAGCGCAGCCGGTATTGCGCCGGACATCTTCGATCTGGCGATAAAACGCGGCAGAGCCGGGCTGATCCAACCCTTGGGTCGCTTCGTCCAACAGCAAGAGCTCGGGACGGTTGATCAGGGCGCGGGCGAGAAGGACCCGTTGGAACTGACCACCGGATAGCTGCGACATCTGGCGTTTCAGCAAGTCTGGTACGCCCGCTGTTTTCAACGCTTCGGCGCAATCCTGTTTCGATACCCGGTCTGTCAGGCGCATGAAGCGATCAACCGAAATGGGCAGCGTTGGGTCGATATGCAGTTTTTGCGGAACATACCCGATTTGTAGCCCTTGCTTGCGCTCGACGCGCCCGGCTGTGGGTTGTGTGGCGCCGATGATTGCACGCAACAAACTGGTTTTACCCGAGCCGTTAGGGCCAACAATGGTAACGATCTCGCCCGAGTCGATCACCATATTTACATGGCTCAGCACGGTGTTCGCGCCATATCGGACGCCAAGGTCTTTGACGGAGACGAGGGCCATGATCAGCGTTTCTCGATACAATCGGGGCAGATGCCTTCGGCCTCGACGACCGTGCGTTCGATCTCGAACCCGACGGCGCGTGCAGCCGCCCCAAGCGCACCCTTGGCAGGGGCTGAATAGGCCTCGGCCACAGCATCGCATTTGCGGCAGATCATGAAAGCGGGCGAATGGGAGCCGCCGGGATGGGCGCAGGCGACGAAGGCGTTGAGACGCTCAATCTTATGGGCGAAACCATTCTCCACCAGAAAATCCAGGGCACGGTAAGCAACCGGTGGCTGTGATCCGAACCCTTCGTCGCGCAGGCGATCCAGAATAGCATAAGCGCCAAGTGCGCGATGTTCCTGTAGCAGCATCTCTAACACCTTGCGACGAACGGGCGTTAGTCTTAGCCCTTCTGCCTCACACCGTGCCTGCGCAGTGGCCAGCCCGGTTTCAACGCAGGAGGCGTGATCGTGCTTGGCAAAGCCAATCAAGTCGGCGTTGTCGGCCGGGGTCGAGGGTGTCTCGCTTGTCATGTTATTATATATCATGTATGTCGCTGCTGACGTTATAAAATCACATAGGGTGTCTGATGTCCAGAAAGCTTCTTCCTGTTTCGATCACGGCGGTTTTGATGGGGGGGACGGCCTTGGCCGAGGTCCCCAATGTGGCCGTCGATATCGCTCCGGTTCATTCGCTTGTCGCGCGAGTGATGGACGGTGTTGGTGAGCCAGCCCTGATTGTACAATCAGGCGCATCCCCCCATGACTACAGCCTGCGCCCGTCCGAAGCTGCCGCGTTGCAAGAGGCGGACCTGGTGTTCTGGATGGGTGAGGATCTGACGCCTTGGATGGAAGGCGCGGTCGAGACGTTGGCAGACGGCGCGACCGTTACTACTTTGCTGGAATCAGACGGCACGATCCTGCTGGATTTCCGTGAAAACGCGCTGTTTGAAGCGCACTCCCACGACGATCATGCCGATCATGATGACCATGACGACCATGGGCATGACGATCACGATCATGAGGGCCACGACGACCATGCGGACGAAGGGCACGACGATCATGACCATGGGGATGATCACGCAAAACATGATGACCATGATCATGCCAAAGATGACGACCACGATCATGACGATCATGCTGATGCGAAAGATCATGATGATCATGACCACGGCGAAGAACACGCGGACCATGACGATCATGACCACGATGACCACGCAGGCCACGACGATCATGATGGGCATGATCATGGGGCGCATGATCCACATGCATGGCTATCGCCTGAAAATGCGAGCACATGGCTGAACCTGATTGCGGCGCAACTGTCAGCGGCTGACCCTGACAATGCGGGCACATATTTTGCAAATGCTGCGGCGGCTCGTGAAGAGATGGCAGCGCTGTCTGCTGAGGTTGCTCAGACGCTTGAACCAGTGCGCGGTGGTAGCTTTATCGTTTTCCATGACGCCTATCAGTACTTCGAAAACGATTTTGATTTTCCGGCGGCGGGTGCCATTTCGCTTGGGGATGCCGCTGATCCAAGCCCGGCGCGTATCGCTGAAATCCAAGGTCGCATCACCGGTGAAGGTGTGGATTGCGTTTTGGCGGAACCGCAGTTCAACCCAGGGATCATCGAAACGGTTCTGGCTGGAACCGAGGCGAATACGGGTGTGATTGACCCGCTGGGCTCGGAACTTGAGCCGGGCAAGGACCTTTATCCACAGCTCATTCAAAACATGGCCAAGACTTTGGCTGAGTGCCTCTAAGGTAACGCCGATCCCGATCGGATCCGCAAGTTCGGTCGGGATATCCTGCTGGAAGTCGCGTAGCTGTTGAACACGGTTTCCAGTTTTCCCTTTTATGCTCGAATTCGCCAGTTTGGCCGGCCGTCCTGATTGCCCGACACAGTTGTGACGAATCGGAAAAAGTATGTGTCGTTATTGACTCATGCTGCGCTCGCACAATAGGAGGGGTCGGTCCGATGGCATGAGGCGATCTGGACCGTATTCCCTTATGGAGCACACCAAAAAATGTCTGAACTGCGCGATACCGCCATGACGTCCAAGGCTTGGCCTTTTGAGGAAGCGCGCCGGTTGCTCAAACGGTACAAACAGGGTGCTCCGGAGAAGGGATACGTGCTGTTCGAGACGGGCTATGGCCCATCTGGCCTGCCCCATATCGGTACGTTCGGCGAGGTTGCGCGGACCACGATGGTCAAGCGCGCGTTCGAGGCACTGTCGGATATTCCGACCAAGCTGATCTGTTTTTCGGACGATCTGGATGGGATGCGCAAGGTGCCGACCAATGTGCCGAACCCGGAGATTCTGGAGCAGCATTTGCAGCGTCCGTTGACCTCAGTACCCGATCCGTTTGGCGAATATGACAGCTTTGGTGAGCATAACAATGCGATGCTGCGGCGGTTCCTCGATACTTTTGGGTTCGAATACGAGTTCTATTCGGCCAAGGAGTTCTATGAATCCGGGCAGTTTGACGAAGTGCTCAAGCGTGCGGTTGAACGCTATGACGAGATCATGGCGATAATGCTCAAAAGTCTGCGGGAAGAGCGCCAGCAAACTTATTCGATCTTCCTGCCGCTTCATCCTGAAAGCGGACGGGTCATGTATGTGCCGATGAAAAAGGTCTGTGCCGAGACGTACACCGTGACCTTTGACGATGAGACGGGTAAGGAATGGACCGTTCCTGTCACCGGTGGCAACGTGAAGCTGCAATGGAAGCCGGATTTCGGCGCGCGCTGGGCTGCGCTGGGCGTTGATTTCGAGATGTATGGCAAGGAACACGCGACCAACGAAAAGATTTATGACGCGATCTGCCGCGCGTTGGGGGGCCGTGCGCCCGAGCATTTCTCGTATGAACTGTTTCTCGATGAGAACGGCCAGAAGATTTCGAAATCATCGGGCAATGGTGTCTCGATTGACGAATGGCTGACTTATGCGCCGACCGAGTCGCTGGCCTATTTCATGTATCAGAAGCCCAAGACCGCGAAGCGGATGCATTTCGATGTGATCCCGAAGGCCTATGATGAATATCATCAGCAGTTGCGGGCTTATCCGGGGCAGGAACTGCAGGCGCAGCTGAACAACCCGGTGTGGCATATCCATGGTGGGGATGTTCCTGAATCCACGTTGATGGTGCCCTTTGCGATGCTGCTGAATCTGGCTTCGGTATCCGGGGCTGAGGATAAAGAGGCACTGTGGGGTTTCATTCGCCGGTACGCGCCTGAGGCCACGCCCGAAACGCATCTTGATCTGGATCAGGCGGCGGGCTTTGCGGTGCGCTACTTCAATGATTTTGTCAAGCCGACGCGCCGGCATCGTGCACCGACAGATCAGGAGCGTGAGGCGCTGGAGGCGTTGAAGGTGGCGTTGGAAGCCTATGACGGGCCGATGGAAGACGAGGCGCTGCAATCGGTGGTCTATTCCATCGGGCGCGAGCGGTTCGACCCTATGCGCGGTTGGTTCACAGCGCTCTATGAGGTTCTGCTGGGCGCGTCGCAAGGTCCGCGTTTCGGCGGCTTTATTGCGCTCTATGGCGTGCCGGAAACCATCGCGTTGATCGACAAGGCGTTGGCCGGAGAACTGGTCTGATTTGACCTGAAACCGTGTGGGGCTACCGTTCGTTCAGGAGGTGCCCCATGCGTCGTATTCTGCTTATTCTGTTTCTAAGCTTTGGATTGGCCCCGATCGCGGCGGCCCAGAATGCCGAGATCGAAGCCAATATTGCGGCTCAGATACAGGCCTTCAAGGCGGATGATTTCGACACCGCCTTCACCTATGCCAGCCCCAATATTCAAAGGCTGTTCCAAAACCCTGATAATTTCGGAGCGATGGTGCGTGGCGGATACCCGATGGTTTGGCGACCGGCCGAGGTGCGGTTTCTGGAACTGCGTGAGATCGCGGGGCTGCTTTGGCAAAAGGTGATGATTGTGGATGGGGAGGGCCAGACCCACATACTGGACTACCAGATGGTGCAGCAGGACAATGCCTGGAAAATCAATGGTGTACAGCTGTTGGGCAATTCTGATCCCTCTGCGTGACGCAACACCACCGTAACGGTGGAATGAACTGCGGTTAATTCCTTTTCGATACTCAGACTTTCGCGTTCGGGGTGGACCCGAGCACCGGGTTTGAACGTGTCGCTGTGATGCGCGGCGCGATTGGGAAAGGGATCTCTATGAATAAGGCAATTACCGACGGCATCGTGTTCATGCCGCCTCAGTTCGCCAACGGGTTGGACGTATGGTCCGCAGGGGATGGCACGCCGGGTACGCCAACCTATGCCGGGTCCGGGACTGGTGTGTTTGTCCCAGCGGATGCAGATTTTGGCGGCTGCCTTGAGATTCTGAAGGTCAATCCGACGCAGCAGTTGCGGTATATGGGGCAGACACCGTTACTGCCGGGCTGCTATTTGCAGATCAAGGCGCGCGTGAAAGCGATCAGCGGTCCTTTGCCTGAGGTGCGGATTGCAGCCTGGGCAGGTGCTGCCGGGGATGCTCATGTCGACAGTGTGATCGAAGAGGGGCCCGCGACGCAGTTGTCCGGTTATGGCGAAGTGCATGAAATCACCGCCATCGTCGGGACCGGGCGCAGACCCGGTGTCGACATGCCGTGGGGCGTTTCGGCCTTGTTCGGGCATTTTGGTTTGGACATTGAGGGTGCAAATGGCGCGCTGGTCCGTGTTGATGATATAGAAATCACTGATGTGACCGGCGTTTTTCTGCGTGAGATGATCAGCATCGTCGATGTACGGGATTTCGGTGCAATTGGTGACGGCGTCACCGATGACTCAGCTGCCTTTGAGGCCGCCGACCAAGCGGCTGGCGGGCGTCGGATTTATGTCCCGCAGGGCACATACCATCTGGGTGAAAACACCAGCATTGCATCCGAGATGGATTTTGAAGGCACAGTTACGATGCCCGATGATAAAATGCTGTTGCTAACCAAGAACTTTGATCTGCCCGCCTATATCACGGCATTCGGCGATGAGGAGTTGGCCTTTAAGAAGGCGTTTCAGGCATTGCTCAACAATGTCGACCATGACTCGTTAGATCTGGGTGGCAGAAAGGTCGCTGTCACGGGCCCGATCAATATGGCAGCAGCTGTGCCCAACAAGCAGGGTTTTTCCACCCGACGGGTTATCCGAAACGGCCAGTTTGATGTCAAAAGCAGTTCGGACTGGGACACCGAGACCTTCACCTCGGTCGCCACATATGACCCTTCGGATGCCACTCGCCTGACAGATGTGGCGAATGTGGCAAATATTCCCGTTGGTTCGTTGGTGCAGGGTGCAGGCGTCGGGCGAGAGATCTATGTGCGTTCCAAGGATGTGGGCGCAGGTGAAATCACACTGAACGCACCGCTTTACGACGCTTCGGGAACGCAGACTTACACCTTCCAGTCTTTCAAATACCTGCTGGATTTCAGTGGCTTCAGCACCTTGCGCAAATTCGGGATGGAGCAGATTGAATTCCAGTGTAACAGCCGATGCAGCGCCATTCGGCTGGCCCCTTCAGGCAGTACGTTTTCACTGACCGATTGCTTTGTCAGTCGTCCCAAGGATCGTGGCATCTCATCCATTGGCACGGGCTGCAAAGGGATGCTGATCGACAACTGCCAGTTCCTGTCGGCTGAAGAGTCCTTTATCGTCCCCGACCGAAACTCGATTGCGCTGAACACAAATGCGAATGATGTGAAACTGCGCCACAATCGCATTGTTCGCTTCAAGCACTTTGCTGTTGTCGGTGGCGACAACAACATGATCCTAGGCAACCACTTCTTCCAGGGTGATAGCATCCCGCAAGGCGTACGGACGGCTGGTCTGATCATGATCGGCACTTATAATAGTTCGACGATTGCCGAGAACTATGTGGACAACTGCTTTATCCAATGGACGAATGAACGGGATGTGGAGCCCAGCTATGTGTCTGGCTATTCCTTCAGCGCAATGAGCATCACGGACAACATCTTCTATTCCAGCGAGGCGCCGTCTTGGTTCAGTTACATCGTGATCCGCCCGCATGGGCCCGGCCACTTTCTGAATGGTCTTGCGGTGACGGGGAACAAATTCCGGTCCAGCAGCGGTGATATCGAGCGCGCCGAACGCGTGGACACGACCTTTGCTGATCTCAACAGTTACCGCCACCTCAACGTGACGTTCCAGAACAACACATATCATGGGGTCGACAAGAAGGTGGCGAACCCGCTCAGGATTCGTCACAATCAGAATACCAACAGCAGCGTTTGGGTTATCGGGACTTCCGAACAGCTGCCATTTGGAGGCAAAGCCCGGAGTTGTGATGCGGTTACGCTGTTGGGGCCGACCGTCAGCATATTCGGGTCTGTTCGGTTTTTTACGCCCTATGTCCAGCTTGAACAGGGTGGCGATGGCAGCAACATTCATTTGCAATGGCCGGAAAACCTGAGGGGCTCTGCATCGGTTCTGGTCCGGTTGGAGAGTTAAGGATCGATGTGGCCGCTCTTTGGGGCGGCCACTTTCCATTGCGGCCGCGCTTTTAAATTTTCCAAGGAATTGGGCGATATGCCAGCTCCGTGTGCTACGCTTGATTCAGCCACAGGAGGAGCAGATGCCGACCATAGCAAAAAATGCCAGCGTACAGACCGTCATCACAACGTTTGAAATGACACCGGGCACCTGTCACGATCTGCTCGATGCGTTGACGGATGCTTATGCCGAGTTCATTTCGAAGCAACCCGGCTTTATCTCTGCCGGGTTGCATGTGAACGATGCCCAGACCCGGATCGCGAACTATTCGCAATGGGAACGGCGTGAGGATTTTCTTGCCATGCTGCGCACGCCTGAGATGCGCAACCGGAACCGCAAGATCAATGAGATGTGCAAGAGCTTTGAGCCGGTCATGTATGACGTGGCCGACACATTTGATCGCCCTTAGCGGGCGATTTTCCTAGGGCCAGACGGACCAATGTGCCACAGCTTTAATTTGCTCAATGCGGATCGCCTGGGCTTCGCCACAAATGTGGTTTAGATTCGGGTCATGGATTTGGACAGCACAGTGCAAAAGCCCTCGGGTCAGACCCCGAAGCCGACCAAGCGGCAATTACGGGCCGAAGCGACACGCCGTAAGGCGCTATCGCCGTTTCGTATTTCACTCATGCTGCTTGCGTTGCCTGTGACCACGCTTCTGCTGGCGGCGAATATCTACATCCGGACGTCCGAATATGACCGCAACGGAGCGATCCTGCACCTGATCGCCCTAACCGGCTGTTCAGCGCCCGAGGCGATTGGCTTTGGCCCGTTCCGCAAAGGCTATGCAGGCTATCACGAACGCTATGACCCGGATGGCAATGGGGTTTCCTGTGAAAGATCGGGTTCGGTGCAAGTTCAAAGCGCCCCCGCGCAACGCAGCAATGATGCGCCCGTACGCTCGGTCGGAAACGCGAAGTTCGTGCGGCCTTGAGCGTTGGGTGGGGCGACCCACCGCCGTTATGAAAGCTGCGCGCCCGCGCATTCGCGAAAGATGCGCACCTCCGGCGCTGCGCCGTCCAAGGGAAACTCGGCAAGACCGTCCTGCGTAAAGGCATAGGCGGTTTGATTGTATTCGAGTCCGTCCAGAACATTGCCAAACCCGGTATCCGTGACAGTCAGCGAGGCCGCATTGTCCGACAACACATGACGCGGCGTGGCGATTTCGATGGGCCTCGGGCCGTCAAAGCGCATCGCGAACCAAGGGGTTTGCGTCCAACCTTCGGTCTTGCGGGTGACGGTTAGCGTATAAAGCGGTTGAGACGGATCGTAGGTCAGGAAGATGTCTGCCTGATCGGTGCTGTGTGACAGGGTGCAGATTTGCCCGACTGTCGCCTCCCATGCGGTGGCCGGGGTGGCGAGGACCAGACAGAGTAGAACGATGCGCATGGTCGGCTATCTAGTTACCGGTGATGACATGCGGGCAACTGCTAACTGACTTTGAGAGCGAGTTTGAGGTCTTCGATTGCACCAACCTGAGAGCGGGAAAGCTGATCACCGGCCAATGGCATCAGCATCTCTTGCAGACGATCCCACGACCGTCCGCTGTCGATTTTTCTCAGGCGGCGTCCCAGTCGAGGGACGGCATCGCTGGGTCCATTGCATTGGGTCATCAGCCAACGGCCGAGCACTTCCATTTCCTGCGCCTCTTCTTCAGAGCAGCGCAGTTTTGTGCGCAAAAGAACGTGCAGTTGCTGACGTTGCTCAGCGGTCGGCAGGTCATCCAATTCGATAAAGGCCTGCGCGATGGCGCAGATGGCAATGCGTTCGTCGTCAATCCCCTCGACAGGATGGGCGTTTGCGACGCTGCGAAAGGCCAGTTTTCTTGGCGCGTTCTTCAGGGTTGTTGCGACGTCATGAGCGGTGTTGAGCGCTTCGCGTGGGTTGTTCCGCACCCACCACCAGATCGCACCGCCAATGGCGGTCAGGACGAGGATAACAATTGGCAAATCAATGGTCTCCGGCAATATCTTCGGAGTGGATCATTCATCGCTTTGTGCAGGATTGCAACTCTGGGTCGCGTGGGCGGGTTAGGATGGGTGCGAGCACCACATCCTGTTGTTGCTAGAAAACACTATGAAACCAAATTACAAAATCGATGCCGTATGCTGTTTGAACGGTTCCAACGGCTACCAGCAGCAACTCCAGCCGCCACATGAGGCTGCTCCAACCTTCTTGAAATTGCGTTGAGTGCCGGTAGCGATCTTGAAACTCCTGAAACTGCCGATTGAATTGCTCTTGTTCTCGACGAAAGCTATCGGCCTGCTCTTGGTCAATTTGAGCGCTTTCAATAAACTCTTTAATTGATTCTGGGGTGTTCTCTACAAACGGGTTATCGTATCCGAGCCGATGGTTTATCCGAGCAATTTGTGAGGCATGGACGTCAAAAGTGTTTATGATTGCCTTATCCCTGAAAGCTATAGCATTGGCCGTTTGATCGAATTGCCATTTAGCTTGGGACCGATCCCAGCTTTCCAAGGCCCGCGTAAACCGACTTCGTTGAAAAGCTATATTGAGAACAGCCCAAGCGATAATCAGTGCCCCAAATTTGGCGAATTTCTCAGGTTCAATAGCTCGCAAAAGATGTGCTGAGTAGCCCCCAAACATTAGAAGTTGAACTGCGACATATAGTGTTGGGCGAAGAGTTCTGTTCCAGTATTTTTTTACTGAAGGGCTCAACGTCACCTCTTCCTCCGCTTCACATTCCCACCCCGCTGCCCCGGCCGTCCAGCCGTTGACCGTCCGCGCGATTTCACGGCATCCTCGGATGCCTTCTCGACCGCCCATTGGCGCGCCATGGGGTCGTCGGCGACGGCCAGATCGACCGCTTCCAGACGTTTGATCTCATCCCGGATATTGGCGGCCTCTTCGAACTCCAGGTTCTCGGCGGCTTTGCGCATCTGGTCGCGCAGGCCGTCCAGATGGGCCTCGAGATTGGCGCCGTGCATCGGTTTGTCGATAGTGGCGGTGACGCGGTTCATGTCGACGTCACCTTCATAAAGACCGGCCAGAACGTCCTCGACGTTTTTCTTCACGGTCTCAGGCGTGATGCCGTGTTCTTCGTTATAGGCGAGCTGTTTGGCACGGCGGCGGTTGGTCTCGCCCAAGGCGCGCTCCATCGAGCCGGTAATCTTGTCGGCATACATGATCACCCGGCCATCGGCGTTCCGCGCGGCGCGGCCGATGGTCTGGATCAGCGAGGTTTCAGACCGCAGGAAGCCCTCTTTATCCGCGTCCAGAATGGCGACCAGCCCGCATTCGGGGATGTCGAGCCCTTCGCGCAGCAGGTTGATGCCGACCAGCACGTCGAAGGCCCCCAGCCGCAGGTCGCGCAGGATTTCGATCCGTTCCAGCGTGTCGATATCTGAATGCATGTAGCGGACTTTGATGCCCTGTTCGTGCAGGTATTCGGTCAAGTCCTCGGCCATGCGTTTGGTCAGCGTGGTGACCAGCGTGCGATAGCCGTCAGCGGCCACCTTGCGCACCTCGTCCAGCAGGTCGTCCACCTGCATCGAGACGGGTCGGATTTCGACCTCTGGGTCCAGCAGGCCGGTGGGGCGGATGACCTGTTCGGTGAAGACGCCTCCAGTCTGTTCGATCTCCCACTTTGCAGGGGTGGCCGAGACGAAGACGGATTGCGGGCGCATGGCGTCCCATTCCTCGAACTTCAATGGGCGGTTGTCCATGCAAGACGGCAAGCGGAACCCGTGTTCGGCCAGAGTGAACTTGCGCCGATAGTCGCCCCGGTACATGCCGCCGATCTGCGGGACGCTGACGTGGGATTCGTCGGCGAAGACGATAGCGTTGTCGGGGATGAATTCGAACAGCGTTGGGGGCGGTTCACCCGGCGCACGGCCGGTCAGATAGCGCGAGTAGTTCTCGATCCCGTTGCAGACGCCGGTGGCCTCAAGCATTTCCAGATCGAAATTTGTTCGTTGTTCCAGGCGTTGGGCTTCCAGCAACTTGCCCTCGCCCACCAGCTGATCCAACCGGATGCGCAGTTCCTTTTTGATCCCGATGATCGCCTGATTCATCGTCGGCTTCGGCGTGACGTAATGCGAGTTGGCATAGACCCGCACCTGCTCCATCGTCGCGGCGCGTTCACCGGTCAGGGGATCGAACTCGGTGATGGTTTCCAGCTCCTCACCGAAAAACGAGAATTTCCAGGCGCGGTCTTCAAGGTGGGCAGGCCAGATTTCCAAACTGTCGCCCCGCACGCGGAACGAGCCACGCTGAAACGCCTGATCGTTGCGGCGGTATTGCTGGGCGACCAGATCGGCCATCACCTGCCTCTGGTCATACTCGCGACCTACCTTCAGGTCCTGCGTCATCGCCCCATAGGTCTCGACCGAGCCGATACCGTAGATGCACGAGACCGAGGCGACGATGATTACGTCGTCCCGCTCTAACAGCGCCCGCGTGGCCGAGTGGCGCATCCGGTCGATCTGTTCGTTGATCTGCGATTCTTTTTCTATGTACGTGTCGCTGCGGGGCACATAGGCCTCTGGCTGGTAGTAATCGTAGTAGGATACGAAATATTCGACTGAGTTCTCGGGGAAGAAGCCCCTGAACTCACCATATAGCTGCGCCGCCAGTGTCTTGTTGGGGGCAAGGATGATCGCAGGGCGCTGCGTTTCCTCGATCACTTTGGCCATGGTGAAGGTCTTGCCCGTGCCGGTGGCACCCAGCAGAACCTGATCTCGCTCTCCGTCCTGAACCCCGCCTGCCAGTTCTTTGATGGCTGTTGGTTGATCACCTGCAGGCGCGAATTCAGTGTGCATCACAAACTGCTTGCCGCCTTCCAGTTTCAGGCGGGCGCGCACGTCTTCGGCGGTCAGTTGGGTCTTGTCGGAATGGGCGTATGGCATGGGCAGGCTCCGGGTCAGGTCCCTACATTTGTTCTTATTTTGTCCATCTGCAAGGGCTGATCCGAGTATGATGTGGACTTATGCGGCTGAAATCAGGCTGCTGCGGTGTAGCGATGCCCATATCGTATTCAGGGATAGACTGGATTGATCCTGAAAACTGGGTTCGCGTGATCGTATAGACTCATCTGATGACATATTTTGTCATCAGATGAATCCGAAGTTTCCGGCGGTCGAAAAGTGTCGGCCCTATCGAAATGGACAGGCCAACATACTGACGCGGATCTACCCAGATACGCCAGCGCGTTCCAAAGCCTGATGAGGCCAATCCGTAATCTGTGCGGGATCGGTTACGATAATCTCGGGCCGCCCGGTGTCATTGTCGGGGAACATCTTGGTGGGGCCTGTGACATACGCATAGGAGCGGCGCGGTTGCTCCTCTCCATCCGCGCGGTAGCGGTTCAGGATCAGGTTCATTACATCTTCGCCGCCGCCCACGTTCCCATTTGGAATGAACAACTGATACGGCTGGGTCAGGCTGCCGGTGTGAAACAGGATATGATCACCCGAGGTGGGCGTGAAGTCACGCAGTTCTATGAACACTGTGGTCTCCTGACCTGCTTTGGCGATCTCAACTAGGCGATCATAGTCCAGACGGGTGTTGAACATGTTGATCTCGGGGTTCCGGCGCTTGATTTCGCGGTAGCCTTCGATGATGCGTGCCCGCAGGTCCCACCATGTTGTCAGGGCGGCGTAGTTGCGCATGACCGAGCCATTGTTGGCCACCTGATCCCAAATGCCCAACGTTGCGGATTGTGCCATGCGTTCGGCCTCGCGATACCGGTCATGCAAATGGGCAAATTCGGCATAGCCGTATTTCTGGAAATAGGGTGAAAGACCTTCCTGAATCATCACCTGCTGAAAATCGGTGCCGTCTTCCAGTTCGAGATAGCACAGAACCCGACCAAAATTGCCTCGGTACTTCTGCAAGGCTTCGGCACGTGGCTCGTTTCCGGGCAGGATCAGTTTGACCGTATCCCCGGGCGCAATCAGTTCCTTGGCACGGTCGGAGGCGGCGTGACCAAGCGGGGTAACCGGTTTACTGCCGGCAAAGACCTCTTCGGTATCAAGCGCCAGAATGCGCAAGCTTTCGCTTTTATCGGCATCGTCCTCAAGAAAGACACGAACGGTATCCCCATCAACAACACGGTCCACACGGGCGGTAAAAGATGTCCCTGACATCGGGCTTCTCCAATCAATTGAAACAAACACACTTAGGATACCATGTTTGCGCGACAGTTTGTTAACTGCTGTGCGTGCAGTCTTGCCCCTGACGCCGCACTGGCGCATAAACACGCCAGCCAAGTGAGTACGGAGAGGCGATATGCGCGCACGGATTTACCAGCCCGCCAGAAATGCGATGACCTCGGGCATGGCCAAGACCCGCAAATGGGTGCTGGAATATGCGCCTGCCTCAGCGCGCGAGGTTGATCCGCTGATGGGCTGGACCTCATCCAACGATACCCAGACGCAGGTGCGCCTGAAGTTCGACACCAAGGAAGAAGCGTTGGATTATGCCAAAGACAATGGCATCGACGCACAGGTAAGCGAGCCGCACAAGCGCAAACCCAACCTGCGGCAACGCGGTTATGGCGAGAATTTTGCCACCGACCGCCGCGCGCCCTGGACCCACTAAGTGATCGAGATTCGCGCCGCTGATCCCGGATCAGAGGCTCTGCGTCCGATTATTGAGGCCCATCTTGCCCATAGTTGGGAGGCAACGCCGCAGACCTCAAATCACACTCTGGACGTCGAGGCTCTGCGCGCGCCCGAGATTCGGTTCTGGGGCGTTTTCGAAGATGATGTGGCGCTTGGGTGCGGAGCGCTCAAAACGCTTCCCGATGGCACGGCCGAGGTGAAATCGGTTCATGTCGTGTCGGCGGCACGCGGTCGCGGCCTTGCACGTGAGATCATGACCTATCTGGCTGACTTGGCCAAAGCCGAGGGAGTTTCCGCGCTTGTACTGGAAACCGGCGCGGCCCATCTTTCCGAATATGACGCCGCACGCAAACTCTATGAGGCGCTGGGATATTCCTATTGCGGCCCGATCTTTGGCTATGAAGAAGATCCCAACAGCGCGTTCATGCGCTTGGCCCTTGAACCCCGCTTATAAAAACCGCAAGAAGGGCGCAGCGGTCCCTTAGCTCAACTGGATAGAGCAGCTGACTTCTAATCAGCAGGTTGAGGGTTCGAGTCCTTCAGGGATCGCCATTTCTAAAACTCTATGAAATCGCCCGTTTTCTGGTGGGGCAAGGCCATTGCCTCAAATCACTTCTTTATTCCTCGGTCGCACAAAGGTGCGGAGCCAAGCGACGGCACGTTCCGACAAGCTAAGAAGAGCAAAAAATCAAGTGGGGGTTCGAGGGGCTGGGTGAGGGGGTTTGGGCCAGCCCCTCGCAAGGGGGTTATTCAGTGGTAGTGTTAACCGCTGATTCACAGTCTAGCGAAAGCCGATGATCCGCGACATTGGGGGATTCCCGTAGAACAGACGTTTTTTGTGTGGTTTCTCGAAAATGCTGTGGAAAAACATCGAAAATCCAACGGGCTGTCGCGCCCCAAAGGCCTGAAATTTCCAAGTGGTTCCGGCGTTTTGCCAATAAGGAGAGATTGCCGCAAAAAACATCTTGCAACCGGTTGCAAAAATTCTCATTGTGAAGCGCAACAGGATTCGGGAGAGATGCATGCTGAGTGTTGGACTGCTTGGGGCCGGTCGGATTGGGCGCGTTCATGCGCAGGCGATTACGGCGCATCCTGACAGCACCCTCTCTGCGGTCTCAGATGCGGTCGCGGACGCCGCCAGCCAGCTTGCGGGCGAATATAGCGCGCAGGTACGCAGTTCACATGAAATCATTGCAGATCCTGCGATTGATGCCGTTCTGATCGCAACCCCAACCGATACGCATTCGGACCTGATCGAGGCGGCGACGCAGGCGGGCAAGGCGGTTTTGTGCGAAAAGCCGGTGGATCTGGATTTGCAGCGTGCAATGGCCTGTCAGGCCAATGTGGCGGATCATCAAAAGCCCATCATGATTGGGTTCAACCGCCGGTTTGACCCGAATTTTTCAGCGATGAAAGCTGCCTCAGACGCCGGAGAGATCGGTAAGACCGAGCTGCTTTCGATCACGTCCTTCGATCCGGCACCGCCACCAGTAAGCTACATCAAAGTGTCCGGTGGATTGTTTCGGGACATGATGATCCACGATTTTGACATGGCGAACTACCTTATGGGTGGCTTGCCTGTGGCGATTTCCGCCGTTGGTTCGGCGGTGGTTGATCCCGAAATCGGACAGGCCGGGGATGTTGATACAGCGGTCGCGACACTGACCTATTCGGATGGTCGGATCGCGGTCATCAAAAACTCGCGCCGCGCAGCCTATGGCTATGACCAGCGGGTCGAGATGCTGGGGTCTGAAGGTCTGTTGCAGGCCCAGAACGTGCTGGAAAACACCGTGATCAAATCCACCGCCGATGGCGTTGTTGGTGCCAAGCCAACCTATTTTTTCCTTGAGCGGTACATGACTGCCTACAAGGCTGAATGGGCCGCTTTTGTCGATGCGATCACGGCGGGTCAAGCCGTCCCGGTCACGCTGGAAGACGGTGTCGCGGCGCTGGCCATGGCCGAGGCAGCGACCCAATCTGCCGGGTCCGGAAGGCCGGTTCAACTTAGCGATATTTTGAAACCGGTTGCAAAATGAGTGAATTTATTCAAACTGAACGCAGCTCGGAACCTAACCCGAGCCTCGGAGATTCGGCCTGGCCGGATGAACAGGGGTAAACGCCCAGAGCAAAAATCGACGGTTTTTATGGGAGGAAACCAAATGAACAAATTTGTAAAAAGTGTTCTTGCGGCCAGCGCGCTTGCGGTTGCAGCCGCGACAGGTGCTGCCGCAGAAGGCGAGAAGTACATTCTGGTCAGCCACGCGCCTGACAGTGACAGCTGGTGGAACACGATCAAAAACGGGATCGCACTTGCAGGTGATCAGATGGGTGTTGAGGTTGAATACCGCAACCCGCCCACCGGAGACCTTGCCGACATGGCGCGGATCATCGATCAGGCGGCAGCCTCGGGTCCGAACGGGATCATCACCACTCTGGCTGACCCGGATATTCTGGAAGGCCCCATCAAGGCCGCCGTGGATTCTGGTATCGACGTGATCATCATGAACACCGGCACGCCCGAAAAGGCGCGCGAAGTGGGTGCGCTGATGTATGTCGGGCAGCCTGAATATGACGCGGGGTATGCCGCCGGTCTGCGTGCCAAAGGCGATGGCATCGGGTCGTTCCTGTGCGTGAATCACTACATCGTTCAGCCGTCCAGCCAAGAGCGCTGCCAGGGTTTCGCGGATGGTCTGGGTATTGACCTGGGCGAGCAGATGATCGACGCGGGTCAGGACCCGGCCGAGATCAAGAACCGTGTTCTGGCCTATCTGTCGGCCAACCCAGACACAGATGCCGTTCTGACGCTTGGTCCGACATCGGCGGACCCGACCATCCTTGCCCTGCAGGAAAACGGCATGGCCGGTGACATCTATTTCGGCACCTTCGATCTGGGTGGTGAAATTGTCAAAGGCATCAAGGACGGTACCATTCAGTGGGGGATCGACCAGCAGCCCTTCTTGCAGGCCTACCTGCCGGTTGTTGTGATGACCAACTACCACCGCTATGGCGTTCTGCCCGGCAACAACATCAACTCGGGCCCCGGTTTTGTGACTGCTGACGGGCTGGAGAAAATCGAAGAATTCGCGGGCGAATACCGCTGATCTTCAATAGTCGAGCGGGCGTGATCTAACGCCCGCTCAGCCCAACTTTCTTATTCTTCGGGATCACCCGTGAGGGGAGGACCTTTATGTCAGAGTCAGCTCAATCCACGGCAGGCAGCGACGAACGGATCAAAGAGATCTCGCCGTTGCGCCGCGCCCTGATCCGCCCGGAACTGGGTGGCATGGTCGGTACCGTCGCCGTATTCACCTTCTTCCTGCTATTCGCCTTTGACAGTGGCATGTTCAACTCTCAAGGCGTGATGAACTGGTCGATCGTTTCAGCCCAGTTCATGATCATCGCCGTCGGGGCCTGCCTGTTGATGATCGCGGGTGAATTTGACCTGTCCGTCGGGTCTATGATTGGTTTTGCCGGGATGATGATTGCCATCTTCTCGGTCACGCTGACCTGGCCGGTCTGGATGGCGATCATCGTCACGTTTGTTCTGTGCGTCGCTATCGGTGCCCTCAACGGCTTTATTGTCGTGCGCACCGGATTGCCCAGCTTTATTGTGACGCTGGCGTTTTTGTTCATTCTGCGCGGCTTTACGATATTTCTGCCGCAGACGATTGAGCGCAAGACCATCATCGGCGGCATCAAAGATGTCGCAGAAGGCGATTGGCTCGCCTCGGTTTTTGGCGGCAAGGTGTTTCAGGGCCTTTTCGTTTGGCTGGGTGACAATGGAGTTATTGCGACGTTCGAGCGCGGATCGCGCCTAGGCGAACCAGTGGTGGACGGCATTCCGATGCTGATCATCTGGGCCATCGGCATCATCATTTTTGGCCATGTTTTGCTGACTAAAACCAAGTTCGGAAACTGGATCTTTGCCGCAGGTGGAGACGCCGAGGCCGCACGGAATTCGGGTGTGCCCGTGAACAAGGTGAAAATCCTGATGTTCATGTTCACCGCATTCTGCGCCACTGTTTTCGCCACCTGTCAGGTGATGGAGTTCGGCTCAGCCGGGGCAGATCGTGGTTTGCTGAAAGAGTTCGAGGCGATCATCGCGGTGGTCATTGGCGGCGCGTTGCTAACCGGCGGCTATGGCTCGGTTCTGGGCGCCGCGCTTGGCGCGCTGATCTTTGGCGTAGTGCAGCAGGGGCTGTTCTTTGCCGGGGTCGAAAGCTCGCTGTTCCGGGTGTTCCTGGGTGTGATCCTGCTGGGTGCGGTGATCTTGAACACCTATATCCGTCGCATCATCACAGGAGAACACTGAGATGACTGAAGACACCAAATTTCACCATGGCGACGCACAAGAGCGAAAGCCGATCATCCGTATGGTCGACATTCAAAAACACTTTGGGTCTGTGATTGCGCTGGCCGGTGTCAGTTTCGACCTCAAGCCGGGCGAATGCCACTGCCTGCTGGGCGATAATGGCGCGGGTAAGTCGACCTTCATCAAAACGATGTCCGGTGTGCACAAGCCAACTGCGGGTGAGATTTTCTTCGAAGACAAGCCTATGCATTTCGAAGATCCGCGCGACGCGATTTCTGCGGGCATCGCCACGGTGCACCAGCATCTGGCCATGATCCCGTTGATGAGCGTCAGCCGCAATTTCTTCATGGGTAATGAGCCCACGCGTAAAGTTGCCGGTATCAACTTCTTCGACAAGAAGCTGGCGGATGAGATCACCATGGAGGAGATGCGCAAAATGGGCATCAACCTGCGTGGTCCCGATCAAGCCGTCGGCACCCTGTCGGGCGGGGAACGTCAAACCGTTGCGATTGCGCGGGCTGTGCATTTCGGAGCGAAGATCCTGATCTTGGACGAGCCGACCTCGGCCCTTGGGGTGCGTCAAACCTCGAACGTGTTGGCGACCATCGATAAGGTGCGCAGTCAGGGCGTGGGTGTCGTGTTCATCAGTCACAACGTGCGTCACGCGCTGGCTGTCGGCGACCGATTTACCGTTTTGAACCGGGGTCAAACCCTCGGCACTGCGAAACGGGGTGAGATCACGCCAGAAGAGCTTCAGGACCTGATGGCAGGGGGCCAGGAGCTGGCCCAGCTGGAAGGCTCGCTGGGCGGAACAGTTTAAACCACCGATGCTCCGCAGACATGCGGAGTATCGAACCAAGTGGTGGCGCAAAACCACAAATCGTCAGGCCCATTCGGTTGGCCTGGAACCTTCAATAATGTGAATACCAACGGAATGCCGATGGCGGCTTCGTGTGGAAAGGGATCATGATGAGCAAGACAGTCCGACTGACCGCGGCGCAGGCTCTGGTGCGCTATCTAGGGGCGCAGATGAACGAGGCCGGAGAGCCCTTTATCGCGGGTGTCTGGGCCATCTTTGGCCATGGCAATGTGGCGGGTTTGGGTGAAGCTTTGCATGCCGTCAGAGACAGCCTGCCTACCTATCGTGGTCACAACGAACAAACGATGGCCCATTGTGCGATTGCCTATGCCAAACAGATGCGCCGCACGCGGGCGATGGCGGTGACGTCGTCCATCGGGCCTGGGGCCACGAATATGGTGACGGCGGCGGCCTTGGCCCATGCCAACCGCTTGCCGGTTCTGATCATCCCTGGTGACGTGTTCGCCACGCGCGGGCCCGATCCGGTGCTGCAACAGATCGAAAACTTCGGCGATGGCACCGTCAGCGCCAATGACTGTTTCCGCCCGGTTAGCCGGTACTATGACCGTATCTCGCGCCCCGAACACCTGTTGACGGCTCTGCCGCGTGCCTTCCGCACCATGACCGACCCGGCTGATTGCGGCCCGGTAACGCTGGCCTTCTGTCAGGACGTGCAAGCCGAGGCGTATGACTACCCTGAAAGCTTCTTTGAACCGCGCGTCTGGTATCAGCGCCGCATTCGCCCGGATGAGGGCGAACTGGCGCGCGCTGTCGCCGCGATCAAAGCCGCCAAACGCCCCGTGATCGTGGCCGGGGGCGGGGTGCATTACTCGGGTGCGACCGACACGCTGCAACGCTTTGTTGAGACCCACAATGTCCCCATCGCTGAAACGCAGGCTGGTAAGTCCGCTTTGGCGTGGGACCATCCGCTGAACCTCGGCCCCATTGGTGTAACCGGTGGAGAACCGGCCAACGACGTTTGCGCCAAGGCCGATCTGGTTCTGGCGGTTGGTACGCGTTTGCAGGATTTCACCACCGGATCCTGGGGCCTGTTTTCGAACCCCGAACGCGAGATGGTGTGCCTGAACACCGCCGCCTATGACGCCGAAAAACACGGCGCGATGCCGCTGCAAACCGATGCGCGCATTGGTTTGGAAGAACTTGGCGCAAGCCTGCAGGGCTACAGTGCAGACCCCGTGGCTGACACGCTCAAAGCGGATTGGTTTGGCAAGGTCGACAAGCTGACCGACGCGCCTGGCGATGGGAATGCACTGCCTACCGACATGCAAGTGGTGGGCGCGGTTCAGCGCGCCTCGCATGACGATACGGTTGTGATGTGTGCGGCAGGCACCATGCCGGGTGAGCTGCACAAGCTGTGGAAAGCGCCGCGACCCGGGGCCTATCACATGGAATACGGGTTCAGCTGCATGGGATATGAGATCGCCGGTGCGATGGGTATCAAGATGGCCCAGCCGGATCGCGACGTGATCTGCTTTACCGGCGACGGCACCTATATGATGGCGAACTCGGAAATGGCCTCTGCCGCGATGATGGGTATCTCGTTCACCGTGGTGATCACCGACAACCGTGGATTTGGCTGTATCAACCGCTTGCAGATGGGCACTGGCGGGGCCGAGTTTAACAACCTTCTGGATCACGCGGTGCACGAAACGCCCTCGGCCATTGATTTTGCCGCCCACGCGGCGGCAATGGGGGCGACCTCAGTCAAGGTTAACTCGATTGCTGAACTGGAGGATGCGCTGGCCAAACGCGCCGACATCAAAGGCCCCTATGTGGTGGTTATCGACACCGATCCGTACCCGTCCACCGAATATGGCGGCACATGGTGGGAGGTCGCCGTGCCCGAGGTCTCGATCCGTCCCGAAGTCAACGAAAAACGCGCGGCCTATGAAGTTGCGATCAAAGAAAGAAACACGAAATGAGCGTGAAGATCGGCATCTCTCCGATTGCGTGGCAGAATGATGATTTGCCCGACCTGACGGCGGCCTACACTATGGAACAGGCGCTGAAAGAGGCGCGAGAGATTGGCTATACGGGCGTCGAGCGCGGCCAACGGATGCCCGGCGATACCGAAGGGTTGCGGGCTTATCTGGATGCCAGCGATATTGCCCTGTGTGGCGGCTGGTGTTCCGGCGCATCGTTGCTCAATGACTTCGCAACCGAGCGTGAGGCCGTTCGCGAACAGGTCGAGCAGTTCGTGGCGCTGAACAGCCCGTGCATTGTCTATGCGGAATGTTCCAACACCATCCAGACGGAGGCAGGTACGCCGGTCAATCACCGGCCCAAACTGTCAAAAGATGAGGTGCTGGCCTACGCCGCCAAGATCACCGAACTGGCAAAATGGATGGCCGATCAGGGCATGCCCATGGCTTATCACCATCACATGGGCACCATCATCGAAAGCGAAGATGATGTGAACTGGCTGATGGAAGGGTCAGGTCCCGAGGTGGGATTGTGTTTTGACACCGGTCATCTGTTGTTTGGCGGCGGCGATGTGATGGCAACCTTGAACCGTTGGGGCGACCGAGTGCGTCACGTACACTTCAAGGATATCCGCCCTGCTGTTGTGCAGGATGTGCGCGAGAATAATCGCAGCTTTTTGGATGCGGTCATCGCTGGGGCCTTCACCGTGCCTAGTGACGGCTGCATCGACTTTCAGGCCGTCGCAAACGCGCTGAAGGCGATGGACTATAGCGGCTGGATCGTGGTCGAGGCGGAACAGGACCCGGCCAAAGCACCGCCCTGTGAATACTCCAAACTGGGTTACGACCACATCGTTGATGTCTGCGGCAAGGCAGGATTGGAGATAGCGGCTTAGTACACCGCCCCAAGGGGCAACACCGAAGGCCATGTGAAAGGAGTCGGTCATGGTAAATCAAGACCTCGGATATGTCGGCTATTTCGACCGGGAATCCTGTGATCTGGATGAGTTTAAGGTGTTGACCTCACAGAACCTTTTGGCCGATGCAGTGCCTCATGCCGTTTCGGTTGAAAAGAACGTGCCGGTCTATGACATGCAGGCGCTATGCCAGGTGCTGGACCAGCCCGACGCACGGCAAGCATTGCTGGCAGAATGGGGCTGGGTGTTGGACAAATCCGCCGGGGTGATCGCGCTGAAAAGGGCCTATCCGGATACGGCTGTTATCGACCGAGCGACGGATGTGTTTCGCCAGATTATTGACGAGGAACGTCAAAGCGGGTCTGGTGAAGGCGACCACTTCGCCGCCTCAGGTGCCAACGACCGGATTTGGAATGCGCTGCAAAAACAGTGCCTACGCGATCCCGAAGGCTTCGCGCTTTACCTCGGGAACACGGCTATCGCTGCGGCTTGTGAGGCATGGCTAGGTCCGAATTATCAGATGACCGCCCAAGTCAATCAGGTGCGACCCGGTGGCAGGGCGCAGCAGGCACATCGGGATTATCATCTGGGGTTCCAAAGTGTTGACAGCGCGGCAATGTATCCAGCCCACGCGCATCTGGTTACAGCCTCGCTGACCTTGCAGGGCGCAGTGGCCCATTGCGACATGCCTGTGGAAAGCGGCCCAACCAAACTACTACCCTTCTCGCAGCTTTATCAGCCGGGCTATCTGGCGTTTCACGATGAAGCCCACCGGGCGTATTTCGAGGACAACTATATCCAGTTGCCGTTAGAAAAAGGTGATGCGGTGTTCTTCAATCCGGCGCTGTTCCATGCTGCGGGCGAAAACAGCAGCGCCGATATTCACCGGATGGCGAATCTGCTGCAAATCTCATCAGCTTTCGGGCGCGCGATGGAGGCGTTGGATCGCCAGGCGATGTCTCTGGCGGTTTTCCCATCGCTGGTTTCCTTGAAACAGCGTGGGGCGTTGGATGCGGCGCAGTTGGAGGCCGCAATAGCGGCCACTGCTGAGGGTTATCCGTTCCCAACCAATCTGGACACGGACCCTCCGGTTGGGGGCAACGCGCCGGAAAGTCAGGCGGATATCCTGCGACGAGCGGTTGTGGAAGGATGGACCAAGGCGCAACTGGCCCAGACACTCTCGGCACTGACCCAAAGGCAAGCTGCCTGAAACAACCGGGTGGTTGTCATGGCCGCCCGCAAGGAGAACAAGATGGCGGATTTGCACAAAAAACCCCTCGGCTCGCATGGGAAAGTTCACGATATCACTCCGGCCAGCGCGGGATGGCGTTACGTGGGTTTTGGTCTTTATCACCTGCGCGCCGGCGATAAGGCCGCTGAGGCCACCGAGAACCGTGAGATCATACTGGTGATGGTCGAAGGCAAGGCGCAGATCACAGGGGCGGGGCAGGATTGGGGCGTTCTGGGCGACCGGATGGATGTGTTCGAGAAGACACCGCCGCATTGTCTCTATCTGCCTAACGGAACCGAATGGGAGGCCGTCGCAGAAACCGATTGCGTCATTGCTGTGTGCTCGGCCCCGGGCAATGGCGGGCACGAGGCACGGCGGATTGGTCCCGATGGCATTACCCTGACCGAGCGCGGCAAGGGCGTGAACACGCGCTATATCAACAACATCGCGATGGAGGCAGAGGACTACGCTGACAGCCTGCTGGTGACAGAAGTGTTCACGCCGAATGGACACTGGTCGTCCTACCCCAGCCACCGTCATGATGAAGACGACTACCCCCGCATAACCTATTTGGAAGAAACCTATTACCATCGTCTCAACCCGGCCAACGGGTTTGGCATACAGCGAGTCTACACCGACGACGGGCAGTTGGATGAAACGATGGCGGTGTCCGATGGCGATGTTGTGATCGTGCCGCGTGGACATCACCCTTGCGGTGCGCCCTATGGGTTTGAGATGTACTATCTGAACGTCATGGCCGGCCCCCTGCGGAAATGGCGGTTCGTCCCGGCCCCTGAGGTCGAATGGATCATGGAGCGTGATGGATAGGCCCCAGTGTGTCCGAGACCGGAAAAAATTGCTCTATAGCTGAGTGTTTTATGCTCTGTAGCGCTCCGATCGCTTCAATAGGCGCCGCAGTAGCGGTTTAACTGGCCAAATAATCGCGCGGCCGATTAGAACGAAAACAGGCCTCGAATTGCGTAGCATCGCACTTGCAAATTCGTTGGCTTCCTTTTCTTGCTCAGCAACCTGACCGCCTTCGCCGTGCCCGAGAACGTGATGCCCGACTTCATGGTAGAAGGTGAATTCTGCCGTGATGCGCGCCCACCACAAGTGCAGGCCCTTGGGGGATGGCGATGGCCAGGTCAGGACAATGTACGAGAAAAACAGATTGTACTTGCCGAGATAGTCCATGTCGGCCCGCCGGGCGATCACATCTATCCGGGTTACCTGTTCAAGGGTGACGCCTTTGATCCTACTCCATTTCGTCAGGTTTTTAATGACCCGCGCGCGATCTACGATGTCATCGCTGATGAATACTGGGGTATTGTCGCTTAGAACAATGGCCGGTTGGTCATCAAGGCGTTTTGTGAGAATATTCAGCGTTCGGCGATGGACGGGATGTAGCTTTGTCCGCTTAAGACGGTAGATTTCTTGCCTAAAAACAGCAGGGTCCAGTTCATCAAGAAGTGCAAGGAGCGCGCCGAAGTATCTAGTCGAAGGCCCGCGCGGATTGTCTTTCCAGGCTTTGGACGAGAGCCTTTTTTGAACTTCAGGCACCGCGCTCTCACGGCATTGCATGAGCGCACGCCAAGTATCCCGGATGGTTTCGATATGGTGCGTCGAAATTCCCCGCAGGAACTTATCGACAAGCTGGCTGGCGTTTTGGGTCATATCCGATGACTAGTGCGGGATTGTGCCAGAATTTTGATGTGCTTCCGGATGTTTAAGAACTGAAGCGCCTGACTACCCATCCTGCGACGGTGCCCCGAATGCGCGAATAACCACGCGGGCGGCGGCCTCTACGGGGTCGTGCGTTTCTTTCAGGATGGTCACACGATCAAAACGATCAGGGTCGCTGTTCACGGCCTCGCGCAGCGCTTGACCGAATGCCATGCGCAGCTCGGTTCCGATGTTAAACTTGCAGATCGATGTCTCACGCGCGAGGCGCTTGCGTTGTTCGACCGGCACTCCCGAGCCTCCATGGATGACCAATGGCACTTCGGTCATCGCATCAATCTGGGCGATGCGGTTCTCGTCCAGACCACCCTCTTTATTCTGTTGTAAATGCACATTCCCGACCGAGATCGCCATGGCATCCACACCGCTGTCGCGGGCGAATTGTGCGGCCTCGGACGGGTCGGTTCCGTTCGACCCTTCGCCGCCGGAATAGCCCACAAACCCGATTTCGCCTTCGCAGGAAATACCCGCCGCATGGGCCATTTCGGCGATGGCGGCGGTCTCGTCTATGTTCTGGTGCAAGGGCTTGCGCGAGCCATCGAACATCAGCGAAGTAAATCCGCTGTCCAACGCGATCTTGCACTCTTCAAACGTATAGCCATGATCCAGATGGGCAACGACGGGGACTGAGGCCTCTTCGGCCAGATGGCGGAACATTTTGCCCAGAATGGGCAGCGGCGTGTGCTCGCGACAGCTGGGTCCGGCCTGCAGGATCACAGGCGCATTTTCGGCCTCGGCTGCGGCCACATAGGCGCGCATATCTTCCCAGCCCAGGGTCACAAGCCCGCCCACCGCATAGCCCTGCTGATAGGCAGGCTGCAGCACATCTTTCAGTGTCACGAGGGTCATTTGAACTTTGCAATCATGTCTTTGATGCCTGGGATCGTCTCAACCTGATAGGCATGGGTGGGTTGGAAATACTGCACCAGTGAGCGCTGCGTCAGCCCGCCAAGAATGGTGAAATAGTACATCTCATACCCCGGCAAAGCGCAGCAGGGGTGATACCCTTTGTCGATGCAGACGGTCGAGCCATCGACGATGTGATAGGCATCCCCCGGCTCATTGTCTTCACGCTGCAGCATTTGCAGGCCCGAACCCCAGTTGGGTTTGAAGCGGAAATTATAGGTCTCGTCGTGGCGCGTTTCATCCGGCAGCCGGTTGGTATCGTGCTTGTGGCTGGGAAAACCTGACCAACCGCCCTGGCCCACCGTGAACAGTTCGCTGACCAGCAGACGCCCAACTTTGTCATGTTGCTTCTGACCCAGGATGTGCTTGATCTTGCGATGGGTTTTGGTGTCATCGCTGCCATATTGCACAAGGTCGTGTTCACGCACGTCAAAAGGGTCCAGCACCTTGTTATACTTCGCCCCTGCAACGAAAACTTCGGTTGCGTCCGAGACACAGACCATCTGCACCTTTGCACCAACGGGGATATAGACACCCTCTGGATCACCGTCCCAGACATCCTCCCCCCTGTTACCAAGCTGGAGGAACTGCACCCCTTCGACAGAGATATCTACGGTGCCAGTTGCGGGCACGATGCAGGTTTCGTAGCCGGGCACCTGATACTCGAACGCCTCGCCCTTCCGCAATTTCACGATGTTGAAATAGTTCAGGGGAACCATGGGATCATCGACATCAACGATGGCGGTGTTCTTGTTGTCATATGGCGCAATATGCATGGGATATTCCTATGTGGTCGGGCCGGGATGATCGGCCAGAAATGCGTCGAGTTTCGCAGTGGTGGGCATGGCCGGCGCGCAGCCGGGTTTTGAGACCACGATAGAAGCGCAGGCCGATCCGCGCATCACTGCGTCTTTCAGCGGATACCCTGCCGCGATTGAGGCCAAGAGCCCGGCCATAAAGCTGTCACCCGCGCCCACCGGCTTGATCGCGTCGACCGGGTAGATACCGGTTTGGGTTTCCTGCCCATCTGCCAGCGTTACGGCACCTTTTTCACCCATCTTGTAGATGACGACCCGGCCCGGTTTTTTCGCGAGTTCTTGAGCTTTGGCAAAACCCATATCGATGCCGCCCGCCATAAAGCCGAACTCTTCATCATTGCCCACGATCAGATCGCTGGCTTCACCTGCGCGCGAGAGAACATCGGCGGCAACCTCGGGCGAGGGCCAGCTATAGGGCCGATAATCGACATCGAAGATGATGGGCAGACCGGCCTTTCGCGCGTTTTCAAACCCGCGGAACGTCGCACTGCGCGAGGGTTCTGCAGCGAAAACGGTTCCGGCGGAAACCAGAGCGGTGAATCTGCTGAAATCAACGCGATCCATGTCTTCTTCGGTGACCTGAAAGTCGACCGCATTGTTTCTGTAAATGACGTTTTGGAAATCGTCCGTTCGGCTTTCATAGATTGCAAGCGACATGCGATGCTCTCCGCCGATGGTGCGAATGCAAGACGTGTCTACGCCGTAGTGGTGCAGGCGATTCATGCAGAACCGTCCAATCGCATCATCCGAGATTGAAGTGATCAGCGTCGCCTGACTGCCCAGCTTGACCAGACCGGCCGCGATATTGGCGGATGATCCGCCCAGGTCTGCATGAAAGGTATCAGCCTCTTCGCTTTTTGCGCCAATGGGCGCTGCAGTCAAATCCATGCCCGCGCGCCCCAGAATGGCAAATCGGTTTCCTTTGATGCCGTCGATCAGGGCGCTCACGTCTTTAGTCCTCCGACAGAGATAATGGCAAAGTTTGGACCTTGCGCTGAATCGATTCACACGATACTCATTTTGCAACCGGTTGCAAATACAATGTTCGGAGCCGCAAAAGATGCCTGATATCGGAATTGGAATTGTGGGTGGCGGCTATATGGGCAAGGCGCATTCCGTTGCCATGTCCGCAGTGGGTGCGGTGTTTAACACAGCGCTCAGACCACGGCTTGAGGTGATCTGCGCCTCAACCCCCGAAAGCGCAGAGCGCTACCGCGTAGCATACGGCTTCCAGCGCGCAACCGACGATTGGCGGGTCTTGGTCAATGACCCGAAAGTCGGGGCCATAGTCATCGCGTCGCCCCAGGAAACCCACCGTCACATTGCCGAAGCGGCTTTTGCTTTGGGGAAGCCGGTTTTGTGCGAAAAACCTTTGGGCGCATCGCTGGAGGACAGTCAGGCCATGGTCAATGCCGCTGAGGCGGCGGGTGCCGTCAACATGGTCGGCTTCAACTATATCCGCACACCCGCCAGCCAGTTCGCGCGCCAATTGATCGCAAGCGGCGAAATCGGTGACGTCACCTGGTTTCGCGGAGAGCATACCGAAGATTTCTATGCCGACCCGCAGGCCCCCGCCACATGGCGGACAACCGGTATGGCAAACGGGACGATTGGTGATCTGGCGCCACATATGGTGAACGGCGCACTGGCCCTGATCGGACCGATTGCGCAGGTCATGGCCGATGTAGAAACCGTGCACCGCACGCGCCCGGGTGGTGAGGTTACAAATGATGATCACGCTCAGATGATGTGCCGGTTCGAAAACGGTGTGATGGGCAACCTCTATTTCAGCCGTGTCGCAACGGGCCGCAAGATGGGCTATGCCTATGAAATATCTGGCACAAATGGGGCGATCCGCTTTGACCAGGAAGATCAGAATGCCCTGTGGCTGTATCGGCGCGAAGGCCCCGAGGCGCAGCGGGGATTCACCAAAATCCTGACCGGCCCGGCGCATCCGGATTATGAACCCTTCTGTCAGGGCCCCGGTCACGGTACCGGCTATCAGGACCAGATCGTTATCGAGGCCAAGGATTTCCTGCATGCCATCCACACGGGTGAAGCGATCTGGCCAACCTTCCGCGACGGGCATGAGGTGAATCGGGTGCTGGCGGCGGCTCTGGCATCCTCGGACCAGCGACAGTGGAAAAACACCAGCGATTTCTGATCGCTCAACGACACGTTCTGAAGAAAGACTTAAGACCATGGCAAAGCTGAAATGGGGCATGATTGGTGGCGGCGAAGGCAGCCAGATCGGGCCTGCCCACCGGTTGGGTGCGCAAGCAGACGGGATGTTCGAATTCGCCGCAGGTGCGCTGGATCATCGCCCGGATGTGGGTAAGGAGTATGCTCAGCGGTTGGGCATCGCTGCAGATCGCGCCTATGGCGACTGGCACGAGATGTTGGCCGGAGAGAAGGGCCGTGAAGACCGGATCGATCTGGTCACGATAGCCACGCCGAACTCAACCCATTTCGAGATTGCCAAGGCCTATCTTGAGGCCGGGTTCAACGTGTTGTGCGAAAAGCCGATGACCATGACGGTGGAAGAGGGCGAAGAGATTGTGCGCGTGGCCGAGGCGTCCGGCAAGATATGTGCAGTGAACTATTGTTATTCGGCCTATCCGATGGTGCGCCAGGCCCGTGCCATGGTGCGAGCTGAAGAGATCGGCAAGGTTCGTCTGGTCGTGACCAATTTTAGCCATGGGCATCATGGTGACGCGACGGATGCCGATAACCCTCGGGTCCGATGGCGCTATGATCCGGCCATGGCAGGTGTCTCGGGCCAGTTCGCGGATTGCGGCATTCACGCGCTGCATATGGCCAGCTTCATCTGTGATGATGAGGTGAAATCCCTGTCGGCCGATATGGCCTCGACCATTGCCAGCCGGCAGTTGGAAGATGATGCAATGGTCAACTTCCGGATGGAAGGCGGCACGGTCGGGCGGCTCTGGACCTCATCAGTGGCGATTGGGCGACAGCACGGGTTTGATATTCAGGTGTTTGGCGAAACCGGCGGTCTGCGCTGGGCGTCCGAGCAGCCGAACCAGTTGATCTATACGCCGGTTGGCGGGCGCACTCAGATCATCGAAAAGGGTGAAGGCGGGTTGCATGACGAGGCGCAGCGTCTGTCGCGGGTCGCCATCGCTCATCCCGAAGGGTTCCCGCTGGCCGTGGCCAATATCTACTGCGATCTGGCTGATGCGATCCGGGGTGAGGCACGTGATGGTCTGCCAGACGCCGCCGATGGGGTGCGTTCCATTGCGGCTGTCCATGCAGCGGTCGCGTCTGGCAAAGAGGATGGCGCCTGGAAAGACGCGCGCCCGCCAATGTTCCGCTAATCAGGGACGGGGCCGCAACGTACCCCGCTCAATCACCCGACAGGGGAATATCCGGGCCTCAGGGTATCTCTGAGGCTCTTTCAGCATCTCTTCGACCAGGTCGACGGAAGACGTAATGATCTGCTTGATCGGCTGGTGAATGGTCGTTAGGTTAACGCTTTCCCAGCGCGCCATTTCCATGTCATTCAAACCGATGATGCCGATATCCTGCCCCGGTTTCAGCGCATGATCTGAAAGGGCGGACAACGCACCGACAGACAGGATATCGTCACCGCAGAAATACCCGTCTGCCGGAGTGCCGCTTAGCAAGCGCAGCATCTCGGCCCGTCCAGCCTCAAACGAGTAATTGTCTGCGAAGGAATACGAAATCTGCAGCTCTGGATGCTGCTCGGCTTCCTCAATGAACCCGCGGTATCGATCCAAAGCCGAGGTCGCGCTTTTTGGCCCGCCCAGATATCCGATATGCCTGTATCCGCGCGCGACAAGCTCGCGCGCCGCCATGCGCCCACATTCGACATTGTCGATACCAACCACATGCACCTCGGGCGACGTTGCTGAACGCCCGAACGTGTGCACCACGGGCACACCGGCATCATGGAACGCCTTGGCAAAGCTAGGGGGCAGGGTCGAGGATGCGACTATAACGGCATCGACTGAATATTGGCGCAGCATGCGGACGGAATTGGCGGGCTCAATCTCATCAGTCAGGTTCACGATCAGCGGACGCAGCCCGCGTTCCTGCAGGGCGCGGGTGAACTGGTCGAACACCTCAAGGAAAATAGGGTTGTGAAAGTTGTTGGAAATCAACCCAATCAGCTTGGTCCGCCCGGTCGTCAGCGATGAGGCTAGCGCGTTTGGGCTGTACCCCAGTTCTTGCGCGGCTTTTTCGACCTTGCTGCGGGTCTTGGCCGAGACCGAGGCGCCTTCGGTAAAGGTTCGCGAAACTGCGGACCGGGATACGCCTGCCAGTGCCGCGACGTCTTTCAGTGTAACGCTCAAAATTGATACCGTCTGTGCCGTGCGGGCGTTGGGATTGTCATTGCAAACTATTATGCATCTAAGCACCGTTCTGCAACCGATTGCAACAGGGGTGCAGGATCTGAGATCGCTTGCGTTGGGCTTGACGAATTTCTTCGCTGCTTCAGGTTTGGATGATGACCGCAAAACGCGTCGCAATCGTATCGAGTGGCATTTTGAGCCCTCTCAACAGTGCGTTGGAATTTGCCAAACGCATCAAGGCTTTGGGTTATGAGGTGTCGATCTTTGCTCCGGCCTCGGCGCACGATCTGATTGAACATTATGGTTTTGCCCATCACGCAATCCCGAACCCGCGTGTAAATGCATTCGACGCACTGATTTCGAAAGAGGACAGGCGCAGTCTGCAGCGCGACGGTTGGATGGATGCTGCGATCAAGGCGTTCGGGGTCGATGAGTTTGCAGGAGCGTTGCTAAAAACACAGCCTGATATCGTGTTTATCGATTGCGAGATGCATGCGCAGATCATCGTTGCAATGTCTTTGAACATTCCGGTTGTGCAGTACAGTAACATGTTCCTATCTCCACCGGGCACACAGGCCCCACCGCTGAACAAACGCGCGTTTCCTGGTCGCGGGCTGCGGGGCAGCAGACCGGGCATCGCGCTGCTGTGGTGTCGGTTCCTGCTGTGGAAACTGTCAAAGATACTACGCAAAAGACTGTCAGAGGGCCGGGTGGATTATGCCTCGACCCTGATTGAACTTGCTAGGCGTCATGACGTTCCGCTGTTTCGGATGGTGCGTTTGGTCTGTTGGCAGATGCCTTGGACCTATCGGTTACCAACCCTGTTGCTGTTGCCACGTGCGTTGGATTTGCCGACACCTTCGCGGGCCGATCTGACCTATTTGGGCCCAACGATATTGCAGGATCGCCCTGACCACCCGCATGACCAGGAAAAGATCGCGCAGTTCTGCGAGGCCAGCACTTGGGAAAAGCGAATCTTCGTGGGGTTCGGAACGATCATGAAGTTAGACAGTGGTCTATTGCCAAACTTGTGGGCAGTCGCCACCAATCATCCCGACTTGAGGTTTCTTTTTGCGGCAGGACAGAACTGGGACGGCATGGCTGAGACACAGTTACCCGCAAATGTCGATGTCGTGGCCTGGGCTCCGCAGCAACATGTTTTGAAACACGCCGATCTGGCGATCATGCATGGTGGAACGGGCGGCTTGGTTGAAGCTGTGGATGCAGGCACGCCGATGTTGCTGTATCCGCATGTAAATGACCAACACGGTAGCGCGGCACGCGTCGTGTTTCATGAGATCGGCCGCGCTGGGGATCGGAATGATCCGGTCGAAAAGATCGAAAATGACATCCGGAGCTTACTGAGCTCTGGGAAAGTCAGGCAAAACTGCATCCAAATGCAAGCACTATGCCGGGGTGAGCACAGCGCGGGTGATCTAGCGGGCTACCTGCGCGAATTGATGTCGCGCGACTAGGAAATTCAACAGCTTGTGGCTGAAACGAGAGTGATGCGCTCATCCAAAACGTCCGCCGTTTCAGGTGGGCAATCAGTTTGTTTGATCCATACGACAGGCGTGCCCGTAGAATTTGCAAGACAACGAAGAAAATGAACCAGTGGACGAAACGCCCAAACTCATGGATCACGCTCGGCCTAGCGAACTGGCTGGCCTGGCGCGCAGGCTTCCGGATGTGACCTCACAAAACTTCCGGAGTGTGTGGGGTTTGGTCGGTCAGCATGGTGCTTTTTCTTATCTCATGTCGGATCAGCGAGATTACCGCGGCTGCGCCGAAGCCTTCGTCGAAGCGATGTTATCATTTGGAGAGAACTGTTCTGATAACGGTTTCGCGATGGCAATCATCTCGCAGATCCTGACTGTACAAAATCCGCTGCATCAATTCGCATCGCCTGACCAGAAGACAACCTATCTGCCGCGCTTGCTTGCCGGAGAGTTACTGGCCGCCTTTGCGTTGACCGAGCACGAAGCGGGCTCTGATGCGCTGTCGCTGAAGACGCGGGCCGAGTATGCGGATGGAGGGTATCTCATCAACGGAGCCAAAGCGTATGTCGGCATGGGTCCGATTTGCGATCTGGCGATCGTATTCGCCAGAACCGCGCCGGATAAAGGGCGCTGGGGACTATCTGCTTTTTTGGTTCATGCTGACGACGAAGGTTTTATCCGCCATCCAAGGCAAAAGAAACTGGGGTTGAATTCGGCGCCGTTTGGCCAATTGGAATTCAATGCGTGTTGGGTACCCGAAACCCGCAGGCTGGGTCCAGAAGGTGCGGGTGCTTCAATTATCCAGTCGACATTGGATTTGGAGCGTTGCTTTATTTTGTCCGCGCAAGTTGGTGCTATGCGGCGTCAATTGCGGGAATGCGCCGAGCATGCAGCGACGCGCATTCAATTTGGTAAACCTATTGCGGCGTTCCAGTCGGTCTCCAATCGTCTGGCAGATATGCGCACCCGGTTGGAAACATGTCGGTTGATGCTAAGGCGCGCGGCACAGTTATACGACACCGGGCAGCCTTTGACCCAATTTGCTGCCATGGCCAACCTTCATATCTCGGAAGCGTTGTTGAACTCGGGCATGGATGCCATGCGCTTGATGGGAGGGCAGGGGTATTTGGCGGGATCGACCGCTGGGTCGGATGTTGCCGATGCAATCGGCGGCGTGATCTACTCCGGCACATCGGACATCCAGCGTGAGATCATTTCCAAGATGGAGCTTCATCAGGCGCGCGCATTGAGGGAGCGACCCCAATGAACCTCCGGTCTGGTGCAAATCTAATTGCTAGGCGCTCGGCCTTAACGCTTCAAGCCGTTCTTTGGCTCGGTCTGCTATTCTTTGCGACGACGGCCAACGCGCATCGCGTGAACGAAAGTTACGTCTATTTTGATGTCACCAAAGACAGTTTGGGCGGGCGGATCGAAGTCACGCTGACCGACCTTACGCGAATACAGCGAGGTCAAGAAAAGGTTTCAGAGAGCCTAGATCAGGCTGAAGTTCTTGCCGGCATGGGCGCTTTCTTCGACTATTTCGAAAAGCACCTGCAGTTGTCCTTTGAGGACACGCCGTATCAGGTGGAGTTTGAAGAGATCACGTTTTTTGACACCTCGGTCGATACGTTTGCTCAGTTGCACTTTGGCATTCCCGGGGTCGAAACAACGCCGACGACCATCCAGATGTATTATGACGGGGTGTTCTCGGATATCGATCCAGAACATCGCGGATATGCACTTATTGCCAGCAACGCGCGCAACGGGATGGACGAGAATGAGGCCTATATCTCGCTTGTCTTTGCACCGGGCGACGGCATGAAAGACCTGTATCTGAATGATGAGCCATCCAAAGACATTGCGCGCGCCTTTTTTGAGCGCGGGGTCTGGCATATTTGGTTGGGTTTTGACCACATCCTGTTTCTGGTGACCCTGCTGTTGGGTGCAGTTATGCGGATCGACAACCAGCGCTGGGTCCCATCTGAAAGCATCCGCCAAAGCCTTTGGTACATGGTCAAGATCGTGACTGTCTTTACCATCGCAAACACTATTGCTTTGTGTTTGGCGACGTTCGGAGTGATCACATTGCCGGTTCCTTTTGTTGAGGCGGTCATAGCTTTGTCTATCGTTGCCGTTGCCATCGGTAACCTGGTACCTCGCTATCATGCGCAGGTCTGGATCGCAGTCGTGATCTTCGGCATTTTCCACGGCCTGGGCTTTGCAACTGTTCTTGAGCCTTTGGGGCTGGATCCAGAGCGCAAAATGCTTGGACTGGCGACTTTCAATGTCGGGATTGAGATTGGACAGCTTGCAATTGTACTTGTGCTGTTTCCGATCTTGTTCGCCCTGCGTCGTTTGCCAGCCTATCGTACCGTAGCACTGCACTTCGGGTCAGTGGTGCTTATGGCAATGGCGGCGCTTTGGTTTTTTGAGCGTACCGTTGATTGGTTTCCGAAGTTTAGCCAATCGGTCGTGATGCTTGTGAACTAGGGAGTCGAGGCTGTGTTTCTGGACGACCCGATAGCCCACAACGCGCAAGCATCGCCGGATGCCCAGGCCCTATGTATGCTTGGCCAAGGCATGACCTATGCCGCGTTGAACGAGCAGGTTGATCAGATCGCCACCGTACTGCTGGAACGGTCTGTCGCAAAGGGCGACCGCGTCATTGTCTGCGCAGCCAAAAGCCCTATGGCGATTGCTGCGATCTACGCAGTCCTGCGTATTGGGGCGATATATGTGCCAATTGATCCCGCCGCCCCGGTCGAGCGTGTGGCGGCGCAGCTTGCTAAGGTAGCTCCGGTGCTGGTTATCGCCGACGCAACGCGGTTGGGGGCGTTTGCTGATAGCGTGCCCAATGTTCCGCTTCTGGACCTTGAGCAGCCAATTAGGGGCAAAACATCACCCGACAAATTGCGCGATCGGTGTGCAGAACGCTCTCCTGATGACCCGGCATATGTTCTGATGACATCCGGCACGACCGGTGACCCCAAGGGCATTGTTCATACCCACAAAAGCGGTTTGGCCTACGCTCAGATGGCGGCAAACCTGTGCGCGCTGCGTTCCTCTGATCGCGTCAGCCATCACACGCCCGCGCATTTCGACATGTCGATTTTTGACATGTTCAGCACTGCCTTGGCTGGGGCTTGCGTGGTCATCATTCCAGAAATGCATGCAAAGCTGCCCGCCAGCCTGTCAGAGCTGACGCAGAGTGAAGGCATTACCGTCTGGTATTCAGTGCCATATGCGCTGATCCAAATGGTCGAACGTGGCGCATTGGCCGAACGTGATCTGAGCGCTTTGCGCATTGTCATGTTTGCGGGTGAGAAAATGCCCCCTTCTGCGCTGAAGGCGTTTTCCAACCATGCGCCAAATGCAGTGTTTCTGAACGCCTATGGGCCGACAGAAACCAACCATTGTACGACGTCAGTCCTGGCGCATGACGATCTGGATGGAACCAGCCCTATGCCTATTGGTCGTCCGGATGTGGGTGTAACCGCACGGATCGGGACTGATGCCGCAGAAGCACTTGCCGGAGAGCTTCTGATCGCCGGCGACCAGGTCATGTCTTGGTATTGGAATGATCCCGATCAAACCGCGGCAGCCTTTTGTACCTTGCCTGACTCTTCGGGGCGGATGCGGCGTTTTTATTGCACGGGTGACATCGTGCGCCGAACTGAAACCGGAGCCTTGATGCTGATCGGGCGCAAGGACCGGCAGATCAAGCTGCGCGGCTATCGGATTGAACTGGACGAGGTCGAACTTGCCTTGGTGAACACGCCTTTTGTGACCGAAGCGGTTGTGATTGCCAGGGATCAGGCACTCCGGGCTTTTGTCACAGGCGCATCCAAGTGCGATCTTGAGCAGTTGAAACGTCAATTAGAAGCTGTGTTGCCGCCCTACGCGGTGCCGCAACACATTGAATGGTTAGAGAGTATGCCACGCACGTCGACGGGTAAGATCGACCGGGCGAAGCTTGTGGGGAAAGCCGATGAAGACCGTGCAGCCTGAACGCCAAACCGATGCGCTGCGCAACTACGTCCAGCAGACGCTGTTGGGAGGGCGCCTTATCACTGATACGGAAGAGCTGCTGCTCAGCGGGATGATCGACTCGCTGGGCGTAATGTCGTTGGTGGGTTTTGTCGAAGAGACCTATGGCATCGACATACCGTTCGAAGATATGACACTTGAGAACCTCAACTCAATCGACGCCATCCTGCGCTATGCCGATGCTCGGCAATCGGCGCGGTGCTGAGGGAATGACCATGCCCTACCCGTTGTCAGATAGTCAGCAGCGATTTTGGAAAGGTCATCAGATACAGCCGGATGTGCCGCTTTATAACATGGCGTGGCGCTTTGATCTGCGCTTTGATCTGAGCGCTGATTTGTTTCAACAAGCCTTTGCCGAGACCGTGCAGGAAAATGCGGTCCTGAGAACGGTATTCCGGGGCCCGCGTGATAGTCCCGTTCAGTTTGCGGCTGAGCCGAACATGCAGTTGCTTGAGTGTTTCGACCTTAGCGCGCAGCTCGACGCTGATGGTTTACTAGATCAACAGTTGGACGAGCTAACTCGGTCTCCGTTTGATCTGACGCACAGCACGTTGCGTAGCCAACTGCTCAAGCTTTCGGACCATCATTGGGTTTGGGCTGTGTGCCAACATCATATCGTGTGTGACGCCCAATCAGGTGCGTTGTTGTTCGACCAGATGTCGCGCAGATACGCAGCGCTTCAAAGCGGTGAGGCGACAAAGGTCGACCCTTCGCCCAGCTTTTTTGATAGCGCTCCGATGAAGGCGCGGACAGCTGGTGCCACGCCCGTTTCACCTGCGCAGCCGATAACACCACCTTATGGCAGCGTGCCGAAACGCTCGTCCCTTTCCAAACGACTGAGCATCGCCGCAGTACCATCACTTACCGAGCAAATGGAAGACGCCATCAAGCGCCCTGAGTTCCGGTTATTCACGCCAGATTTATCCCGCTTGGCTCTCTACCTGACTGCGTACATTGCCTATCTCCATCGGGTGACAGGCGATGATCGGATCACAATTGGCCTGCCATCCCACAACAGGTTGTCAGATGTCGACAAGGCCACACTGGGCCCCTTTGTAGAGGTGCTTCCTTTTGAGATTGAGCTCGGTGCAGATGACACGTTTCTGGATCTGCATACGAAGGTTAAATCTGAGTTGGGCGTGTTTCTGAGGCGCGCAAAGCCGGGAGCAGCCGCAGCCGAGAACACATCCGCCATCAGCGCGGTCGTAAACTACATTCAGGCCGAATTCGGAGAGTTTGCAGGCCATCCTGCAGATGTTCAGTGGCTCCACAGCGGCGCTCATGACGCGGCCCACGTCATGCGCCTGCATGTCATGGATTTTTCGGGCAGCGGCAGGCCCGATCTACAACTTGATGTACAATCAGAGGTATTGGACGCTGTTTCACCAGACGCGCTGCAATCGCATTTCCTTAAGGTGCTGGATGCAGCTTTGAAGACACCGGAAACTACGATCGCGGCGCTTGATCTCGCTACCGATGATAACGACAGAGCGATCCTGTTTGGCCCGGTCGAATGCCCGCCTACGCAAACAGTGTTGCACGCCTTTGCCGCGCAAGTCGCAAGCTCTTCTGGCTCGGTCGCGCTGTCTCAGGCCGAGGCACGCATGACCTACGGGGAACTTGATCTGCGCAGCGATCAGATTGCCGCGTATATCGCCCGTCAAGGCATCACCCCTGGATCAAGCATCGCGGTTCATATGCCGCGGTCGTTTGAGTTTGTTTTTGCCTTGCTAGGAATTCTCAAGGCGGGGTGCAGCTTTGTGCCCATCGCGGCCAATACACCCTTCGCGCGTGCCGATGAGATCATCAGCCTTTCGGGTGCGCGTGCCGTTTTTCTGGCGTCAGGTGACACGCGTAGCTTTGCGTGTCAGAGCTTAGATGTCGCGAACACTCCCAAAGAGTCTGATCCGATCGTTCACGCGCCGGACCGCACCGATTTGGCCTATATTCTGTTTACATCAGGTTCGACCGGAACCCCAAAGGGTGTCGAGGTAAGCCACGAAAGCCTATCACGCTATACCCAATGGGCGGCAGATACGTTCAGTGGACCTGAACCAGCACACTATGCGTTTTTCTCGTCTGTTTCTTTTGATTTGACTCTGACCTCACTGCTTGCACCCCTGGTAAGCGGGGGTTCCATCCGCATCTATCCAGAACGAACCGATCCAGATTTGGCGGTTCTGGATGTGTTCGCAGAAGATGCGGTCGATCTTGTGAAACTCACCCCGTCTCATCTGGCGCTGGTGTGCAAACAGGGGCGGGCAGTCCAGCGTATTCGGACGCTTGTTCTGGGGGGCGAAAACCTGACATCGCAGTTGTGCCGGACGGCGCAACAGGTGCTTTCGCCGGATATCTCGCTGATCAACGAATACGGGCCGACCGAGGCTGTGGTTGGAGCCATGCATCACAAGTTTGATGCGCGCGCTGATACGGCGACTTCGGTTCAGATCGGCCAACCCGCCAGCGGTATGTCGATCAGCATCCGCGACAAAGGAATGAACATCTGTCCATTAGGTGTAACTGGGGAAATTGTGATTGGCGGCCGACTGGCCGAAGGGTATTTGGCATCTCCTACGGAAACGGCTGCAAAATTTCGTGACGATCCTGTCGGGCTGCAGGGCCGGGTTTATCGCAGCGGTGATCTGGGCCGGATCACGCGGGACGGGTGTTGCGAATATCTCGGTCGCTTCGACCAGCAGGTCAAGATCGGCGGCGTTCGTTTCGAAGTGGCCGAGATTGATCATGTCTTACGCCAATTGCCAAGTGTAAGCGCGGTACATGTGGCCACCGGATCTGTGCGCAAGTCTGATGCCAACGAACAAAGATGCCGCGACTGCGGTGTAACCAGCGCTGTTCCAGGGATCGCGTTTTCGGAACGCGATCTTTGCGGGATTTGCGCTGAGTTCGATCGCTACAAAGACCGCGCCGCCGTCTACTTCCGGGATGAGCCCGAACTTAGGGCCGAGATCGCAAAGGCCACCCGATCCAGCACCGGCCCATACGACGCCGTGATGATGCTAAGTGGCGGCAAGGACAGTACATATGCCGCGTATCGCCTAGCAGGGTATACTTCGCGCGTTTTGGCGGTGACCCTGGACAATGGCTATATCTCAGATCAGTCCAAGGACAACATCCAAAGGGTTGTCAATGATCTGGGCTGGTCGCATCGCTATCTCAGCACAGATAAGATGAACCAGATCTTCGTCGACAGCCTAAAGATGCATTCAAACGTGTGTCAGGGATGCTTCAAGGCGCTTTACACGTTGGCCTTCCGAACCGCACTTGCTGAAGGCGCACCATTGATTGTAACTGGCCTGTCCCGGGGACAGTTTTTTGAAACCCGCCTGACCCCTGATCTGTTCCGAAACGCCGCCCCTACCTGCGCGCAGCTGGATGATATGGTCACCAAAGCACGCAAGGCCTACCATGCCGAGGATGACGCGCTGTCACGCCTTCTTGAAACGGACGACTTGAAGGACGGGCAGTTTCTGGATCAGGTCGCCGTCTTGGATATCTATCGCTACATCGATGTACCCGTTTCCGAGATTTACGCGTTCCTCGAACACCATACCGCCTGGCAGCGACCCTCGGATACAGGACGGTCAACCAATTGCCTGATCAACGATGCAGGCATTCACGTGCATAAAACCCGTAGAGGGTATCATAACTACGCGCTCCCCTATGCTTGGGATGTGCGTATGGGCCACAAAACGCGTGCGCAGGCTTTGGACGAACTGGATGATCAGATTGACACAGATCGGGTTCAATCAATCCTGAACGAGATCGGATTTGACGAGCCGATTGAGCCGCCGACAAAACTAACTGTCTATGTCGCAGGTCAGGGCGTGGGTGAACAAGAGGTTTGGCAAACACTGCAGGCACATTTTCCACGCAGTGTGTTGCCAGAACATGTGGTGGTGCTTGACGAGATGCCTCTGACCAACAATGGCAAGGTTGATGTGGCACGGTTACCCACCGGGCGGCGGGGTCGGACGGACCAGCCTATTCAGTTTGTTGCGCCCGAGACAGACATGGAACAGCGCCTGTCTGGGATCGTGGCCGAGGTTCTGAAAACTTCGCGGATCAGTGTGACAGCAGATTTCTTTGATCTGGGTCTCGATAGTTTGGCGGCGATCGAAATCGCGATCAAAGCCAATGAATGTCGGGTCCCTTTGCCCGCCACGGCTTTGTTCGAATACAGAACGCTCAGATCGTTGGCCCAATATGCGGAAACCCTGCCCGAAGAAAATTCCGTCGGAGATGCTGACGACGCTTTGATCGAGCTGGATGAAGACGACCTCTCAAGCATCGCAAAGGCGTTAGGTTGAGATGGGGTATCCGGAGGGCGTCGCTGACATACTTCCTTTGACCTCTGCACAGCGGGGCATGCTGTTTCATTCTGAGGGCGAGAATGAAGTGCGCGGGCAATATGTTGCGGTTATCAGCTGCGTGTTGAACGGCCCGTTGGATACTAAGCGTCTGATGGCGGCAATGGACGCTGTGCTGAATGCACGCGATGCATTTCGTGCCGGGTTTCTATGGCAAGGCGTCAAACAACCAGTTCAAGTGCTGCGCGAGAATGTATCTCTGCCGTGGAATGAGTTGGATTGGACTGCCCGAACAGATGTTGAGCAGAGCCTGAAAGACCTGATCAAGTTAGAACAAACCCGCCAATTCGATCTGAAAATACCACCATTGATGGCTGCCACGCTGATCAAACTCTCTGACACACAATGGCGGCTGGTCTGGACGGTTCACCACCTAATCAGCGATGGTTGGTCCACTGGCGTTGCCTTGCGTGACCTCTTTGATCGGTATAGCGGGAAAGACCTGGCGAAGGATATTCCCAATTTTAAAAGCCACTTGGCTTGGCTGCGCACGCAGGGCCCGTTGACGGATACGGAGTTCTGGACAGACCAATTCGACGGTCTGGAAGAGCCCAGCTTGTTGCCCGATGCCGATATGAAGTCTGTGCAAACACAGACATCGTTATCTGCGTCACTCGGCCAAGACATGATGCAACGGATCGAACGCGTTGCAGTACAGTTGAAAATTACACCAAATACCGTTCTGTCCGGGGCATGGGCGCTCTCGCTACGGCGGTTGCTACAGCAGGACGACATAGTCTACGGCACAACAACCGCTGGGCGGCCACCTGAGATTCCCAACATCGCCAACGCCATCGGAGCTTTTGTAAATACCTTGCCGGTTCGGTGCAGGATTGACCCATCAATTTCTGCCGGTGCGTTCCTGCGGAAGCACGGACAGGCCGAAGTCGAACGCCGCAAGCACGAATTTGCCGCGCTGGCGGAGGTTCAGAACTGCGCCCCTTTTCCAAGCGGAACCGCCCTGTTTGACACTTTATTCGTCAATGAAGGCGTCTCTGAGACAAGTTACGATTTTGATGAGATCCGGATATCCGACCTGACCAGCACGCAATACAGCAGTTATCCGTTGTCGTTTCTGGTCACACCAAAATCCGATCTTGGGATAGAAATCTACTTCGATCCGGGTCGCATATCCGATGCAGCTGTTCGAGGGGTTGTTTCTGACTACGAGCGGATACTGTCAGAGATCACAAAAGACCCCGATTGCCTTGTCCGAAACTTGTTGAAACCTCAGAGCGATATTGTGCCTCGTATTGCGGGGCCGATGGCCGAGCATGTCGTGACGCGCCTTCTGCATTGCGCGCGAACGGCACCTCAGTCCATCGCACTTACTGATGACGCAAAAACCCTGACTTATGCTGAGGTGTCATTGCGCGCGCGTCAGATTGCATATGCCCTGCGACAGGCCGGTGCCCGGAATGGTGATGTCGTCCCTGTTGCATTGCCTCGTGGGGCAGATGCAGTGGCAGCGTTTCTAGGCGTGATGATGTCGGGCGCGGCGTATGTGCCACTTGATCTGGACTACCCTGCTGACCGCATCGCGCAAGTACTGGACACAATTCAGCCGAAACTGATTGTGACAACAGAAGCCTGCTTATCAACTCTGCCGAATACTCAGGCGCGACCAGTGATTGTAGACACGCTGACAGAGGCCATGGATCCGGATGACGTCACCACCGGAGACACTGCATATGTCATGTTCACATCCGGCTCAGAAAACAGACCCAAAGGGGTAGTGATCTCGCAGGGTGCCTTAGGAATGTCGACCACCGCGCGCGACACTGTTTATCAGGCTAAACCAGAGGTCTACCTCCTGCTGTCCTCTCTGGCATTTGATAGTTCGGTCGCCGGTCTTTATTGGACGCTCTGCACCGGCGGTCACCTCGTCATCGCCACCAAGAACCTTGAACAGGAGCCCGCCAAGCTCGGAGCTCTAATAGCCCGACATGGGGTGACACATACACTGTGCTTGCCCGGACTTGCGCGTGTTTTGCTGGCCTCTGTTCCGAAACGCGATTTGCGCAGCCTCAGGGTTTTGATTGTCGCTGGTGAGTCGCTGAACACATCCTTGCCGCCGGAGCTGAGGGCGCTTGTGCCCGGTTGTCGGTTGATCAATGAGTACGGGCCGACCGAAGGTACGGTCTGGTGCACCTCTTTCGACGCGACCGAGATCGGCGCCGGGCAGGACGTGCCGATTGGCAGGGCAATTCCCGGGGCTTGGGTCGGTATCCTCGACCGCGATGGACACCCCGCAGACCCAGGCGTGGTTGGGGAAATTGTGGTTGCTGGTCCGACGGTGGCAGAGGCGTATTTCCGGGACCCGGAACAATCCCAGGCTCATTTCTTCGAACTGGGCCCACACCGTTTACGCGCTTATCGAACCGGGGATCTTGGGGTTGCCGATGAAACCGGTTGTATCTCGTTTCTGGGTCGAAGGGACAGACAGGTCAAAATTCGCGGTCATCGCGTTGAATTGTCCGAGATCGAGGCGGTAGCGCAGAGTATCGCGGGTGACGTGAGGGTTGCAGCGCTGGTACTCGACACAGGTGGATCAAAGCAGATCGCTCTGGCACTTGAATGCCCGCCCAGCGATACGCTCTGTGCGCGGGTGCAAAGCCATCTAGCGGCGAGCCTGCCGAAGCCATTCCATCCGAGCTTGGTTGTCGGTGTTGCGGCTTTTCCAGAATTGCCTAATGGGAAGCTGGACCTAAAGACATTGGCATCAGACCTTACGCGGAACTTCGGATCCCAACGGGGCGAAGCTCCTAGCGCGGGGCTTGAGGCACAAATCGCCGAGCTTTTTGCAGAGGTTCTAGATACGCCGTGCCAGTCGCGCGATGCGAATTTCTTTGATCTGGGCGGGGACAGCCTGTCGACCATCAAAGCCTATGCGATGGGTCAGGAAAGGGGTGTTCACTTTGAACCCACTGATTTGTTCAGCTGTCCGACTGTTGCAGAGCTTGCCCAACGCGTCTCAGATCGCCAGTCAGAAGCTTCGTTTTCCGAACCTGAAAGCAGGTTTCAAATTTCTAATCCCGGCCCGGGCAAAACCACAGTACTCATTGCACATTGTTCGATTCAGTTTTGCAGGTATATGGCCCGCTACCTAGGCTCGGATCATTCGGTGGTTCATATTCCCAGCCATCGTACGCAGGGCACACCAATTCCATTCGACAAATCTTATCCGGAACTTGCATCTGCGGCGATCGCGCAACTCGAGCAGTCAGAAATCGATGCCCCCTTTGTTCTATGCGGATACTCGGCCGGAGCGCCGATGGTTATGGAGATGGCCAGGCAAATTGGCGAGGATAAAATCAAAGGGATGGTTCTTCTGGACCCGCCGTTCAAGATGGTAGGCGCGGAACCGGGCTTACAGCCGATTTACTATCGCACATACAAGCGATTGAGATACATCATCAAAGGCTGGAAGCGTCGTTACAGCGCCAGAAAAACGTTGCCCGAGATCAAACAACAACTGGTGCAGAACCCCAACGCCGAGGCCGCGCGCATTCGCGGCGTGGAAATCGCTCATGAACTGGCAATCAGCGCGTTCCGCGTTCCGCGTTTCGACCAACCGGCGCATGTGTTTCTGTGCCGTGGCAACCCCTCGCTTGAGACAGGGGATGTTCTGGATACGCATCTGCGACACAAAACGCTGCACAATCTGGATATGAAACATATCGAGCTGATGGGGCGACCGGATGCCTTTGCGTCGATTGCGGCGGCTCTCAAAGCCTGTTCTGATTTAGAGACTCGCAATCCAGACTGAACAATTTTCAGCGCAGGTGCACCGTGGACATGAAAAAAGCCCGCGACCAAGCGCGGGCTTTCATTTTGGTTCTACGCAAGTGGCTTATTGCGGAATCTCGCCTTCCAGACCTTCGACATAGAAGTTCATGCCTGCCAGAGTGCCATCATCGGCCACTTCACCGTCAGCCAACCAATCACTGCCATCCTGTTTTTTGATCGGGCCAGTGAAGGGGTGGTACTCACCAGCAGCCATGGCTGCTTTCATGGCCAACGCTTCTTCTTTGACATCCGCCGGAACCGCGTCAGAGATTTCGCCAATGGCGACCATACCTTCGCGGATACCGTCCCAGGTGTTCACAGATTCCCAGGTGCCGTCCATCACGGCCTGTGTGCGTGCGATGTAGTAGGGCGCCCAGTCGTCGATGATCGATGAGACGCGTGGGAACGGAGCATATTCGCTCATGTCTGAGGCCTGGCCAAAGGTGACAACATTGCCTGCCTCTTGCGCTGCAGCCTGCGGCGCGGTCGAGTCGGTGTGTTGCAGGATCACATCTGCGCCCTGTTCGATCAGAACCTTCGCAGCGTCAGCCTCTTTCGCAGGATCAAACCAAGTGTAGGCCCAGACGATTTTAAACTCGACATCCGGGTTGACCCGTTGCGCGTGAATAAAGGCCGAGTTGATGCCCCGGATCACTTCGGGGATCGGATAGGAACCGATATAGCCGATGATGTTCGACTTGGTCATGTTACCCGCAATGTGACCCTGAACAGCACGGCCTTCATAGAAACGCGCCGAATAGACCGAGACGTTGTCGGCGGTCTTGTAGCCGGTCGCATGCTCGAACTTCACGTCCGGGAATTTCTTGGCAACATTGATCGTTGGGTCCATATAGCCAAACGAAGTGGTAAAGATCAGATCTGCGCCTTCCAGCGCCATCTGCGTCATGACGCGTTCGGAATCCGGGCCTTCAGGTACGGATTCAACAAAAACGGTTTCGACCTTGTCGCCAAAGTGTTCTTCAACCGCCAAGCGACCCTTGTTGTGCTCGTACGTCCAGCCACCGTCGCCTACGGGACCGACATAAACGAACCCGACCTTTGTCTTGTCCTCGGCCATGGCCCCCGAGGCCAGACCCAGCGCCATTGCGGCACTTGCCAGAAGTGTAGTGAATTTCATGTGTTACTCCCCAAGTTGGTTCAGTTGGCCCCTAGTGTGAGGCATGGAATATTCGGCCCAGTGAGGCAGGTGCGCTGCTCTTGTCGGCCGAAAGGATCACAAGCACAAGGATCGTGATGATATAGGGCGACATTGCCAGATACTCGACGGGAATGGCAACGCCTGCTGCCTGCAGATTAAGCTGCAACACTGTGATTCCGCCAAACAAATAAGCACCAAGCAACGCGCGCCATGGTTTCCAGCTGGCGAACACCACCAACGCCAGAGCGATCCAGCCAACACCGGCGGTCATGCCTTCGGTCCACTGGGGCACCCGGATCAGACTGATATAGGCGCCACCGAGACCCGCACAGGCACCCCCGAACAGAATCGCCAGAATGCGGATCTTGATGACCTTGTATCCCAAGGCATGGGCTGCATCGTGGTTTTCACCCACTGCGCGCAGGATCAGCCCCGCACGGGTGTATTTCAGCGTGGCCCAAACAGCGGCCGTCAGGGCGATGCCCACATAGAGGATCGGGTCATGCTGGAACAGGATTGGGCCAATGACAGGAATATCGCTGAGTATCGGGATATGGATATCCCCCATGCTGGGCGGCTTGATGCCCACATAGCTTTGTCCCATCAGCGCGCTGAAGCCGAGGCCGAACAGGGTCAGCGCCAGTCCGCTGGCCACCTGGTTGGCCAGCGCCACTTGCGTCAGCAGCACGAACAGCAGGGATAGTACCGCACCTCCAATTGCTGCGGCGATAAAGCCAAGCCACGGAGAGCCGGTTTCGACCGAAATCGCAAACCCGCTGATTGCACCGACGATCATCATACCCTCGACACCGAGGTTCAGAACGCCAGCCTTTTCGACAACCAATTCTCCGATCGCGGCCAGCAGCAGTGGTGTTGCGGCCACCATCAGCGAGGCGATCAGAAGGACGGGGTTGATTTCACCAAGGTCCATTATGCCACCTCGCTACGAGCCGCACGGATGCGGTAGTTTGTCAAAAGATCGAAGGCCAGAAGGAAGAACAGCAGCATCCCCTGGAACACCTGAATGGCGGCGGCAGGCAGACCCAGCTGAGACTGCGCGATTTCACCGCCAATGTAAGTCAGCGCCATCAGGCCACCGGCCAGAAGAATGCCTACCGGGTGCAATCGGCCCAGAAAGGCCACGATGATCGCAGTGAAGCCATAGCCGACGTTGAAGTCGATGCTGACCTGCCCAGAGGGTCCAGACACTTCGAACATCCCCGCTAGCCCGGCCAATGCACCAGACATGCCAAGGCAGAACAGGATCAGACGGGCCGGGTTTACCCCTGCGAATTTCGCAGCGCGTGGTGCTTCGCCGGTAAGTCGAATGTGAAACCCCAGCATATGGCGGTTCAGCAGCACATAAGAGAAGATCACCGCAACGAAGGCCGCGACAACACCCCAATGCATCCCCGACCCTGCGATCAACTCGGCATTATGCGCGCTGTCATAGGATTGCAGGTTGCGCGAACCGGGAAAGCCGAACCCTTCGGGGTTTTTCAGCAGACCCAGCGAGACCGAGGCCAGCATCTGCTCGGCCACATAGACCAGCATCAGTGACACAAGGATTTCATTTGTCCCGAAACGCACCTTCAGAAAGGCTGGGATCATCGCCCAGAGCCAGCCGCCAAATGCCCCGGCAAGTACCATGATCGGAAAGATGTAGAACGCTTCCATTGGGTAGAAAGCCAATCCAGCACCCGCCCCGAAAATGGCGCCCATGGTGTATTGCCCCTCGGCCCCGATGTTCCATATGCCGGCCCGAAAACCCAGAGACAGGCCGATGGCGATCAGTACCAAAGGCGCGCCTTTCACCAGGAGTTGTGGACGGTAATAGAACGCAAACTCACCGAACAGCGGTTCCCAGAAGATCGTGCCGATCGCTTCGACCGGGTTCTTTCCCAAAATGGCGAACAGGACACCGCCAAACACCATCGTCGCCAAGACAGCCACCAGTGGGGTCGCATAAGACCACGCTTTGGACGGCTGAGGCCGTTTCTCCAACACAATCATCTGCCCATCCCCCTGCGCATTCTCGTTTGTTTTTTGTCTCTTTTGCCGAAGGCGGATTTCTGATCACACATGGGCCACCTCCATGCCATGCGCGCCGCCCATCATTAGGCCGATCTCGTCGACCGTCAGGCCCGTGGTCTCGCGCGGCGCGCTCAGGCGGCCTTCGTTCAACGCGGCAAAGCTGTCTGAGATTTCCATCAGCTCATCCAAATCCTGGCTGATGCATATGACCGCAGTTCCTTTGGCCGCCAGGTCCAAAATGGCCTGCCGGATCGACGCCGCCGCCGCCGCATCCACACCCCATGTGGGCTGGTTCACCACCAGTACATCCGGGTTTTGCAGCACCTCACGGCCGATCACAAATTTCTGCAGGTTTCCGCCCGACAGCGACCGCGCGGCGTTTTCGGGCCCCGGCGTGCGCACATCGAACGCGCTGATGATTTTCTCGGCAAAGCTTTTGGTATCGGCCCATTTCAGAAAACCGTTGTTTTCCAGCCCCTCCCTGACCGATCCCGTGAGCAGAGCGTTCTCGGTCAGGCTCATATCGGGTGCGGCGGCATGACCCAGCCGTTCCTCGGGCGCGGTCAGTACGCCCAGCTTGCGGCGCGCGGTGGGGCCCAGCTTGCCAATCGGTTGGCCGTTGAACTTGATCGCATCAGCGGCAGTTTGGATTTCACCAGACAACACGCCCAGCAATTCATCCTGCCCATTCCCAGCGACGCCACCGATCCCCAGAACCTCGCCTTTGCGGACGGTCATATGGACGTTCTTCAGAGCGGTTCCGAATTCCGAAGGGGAAGGCACCGACAGACCGCTGACATCCAACGCAACCTCGCCGAAGGCGCGGCCCGACCGTTCCGGGGTTTGCAAAGTTGATCCCACCATCATCTCGGCCATGTCGCGGGCCGAAGTCTCGGCAGGCACGCATTCCCCCACATTCTTGCCCAAACGCAGAATTGTGGCGTGGTCACACAGCGTGCGGATCTCTTCGAGCTTATGCGAGATATAGAGGATCGAGGTGCCCTCAGACCGCAATTTGTTCAGCGTCTCAAACAGGATTTCAACCTCTTGCGGGGTCAGCACGCTGGTTGGTTCGTCCATGATCAGCAGCTTGGGGTCCTGCAGCAGGCAGCGGATGATCTCGACCCGCTGACGCTCACCGGCGGACAGATCACCGACCGTGCGGTACGGGTCCAAAGGCAAGCCGTAAGTTTCAGACACCTCCCGGATACGCGATGCCAGATCGCCCATGGGCGGCGGGTTTTCCATCCCCAACGCAATATTCTCAGCCACGTTCAGCGCATCGAAAAGTGAGAAGTGCTGGAACACCATCGCAATCCCATCCGCCCGCGCCGCGCGGGGTTCCGCTGGGGCGAAGGGTTGGCCGCGCAGCATCATGGTGCCGCTGTCTGGTTTCACCAGCCCATAGATCATCTTGACCAGCGTGGATTTCCCCGCGCCGTTTTCGCCCAAAAGCGCATGTACTTCGCCTTCGCCGATGTCGAACGACACCTTATCATTGGCCACGACGCCGGGATAGGCCTTGGTCAGCCCTTGCAGGCTTAAGAGTGGAGTGGTCACGCGCTCAGGTCCTTCTTCAACTCAGTCTGCCGGGCCGGACGCAGAAGCTGCGCGGCGACGCCAACGGCGATCATTTGCGGGTGTTTGCCCAGAGCGGGATCGCCGATTGGACAGGTGATCCGGCTGATCTGTTCAGGCGAATGCCCAAGAACTGCCAGCCGCGACCGGAATCGCGCCCATTTCGTAGCCGAGCCGATCAGCCCCGCAAAGCGGAAATCATGCGAAAGCAGCCGGTTGCACAGCTCTAAATCCAGATTGTGTGAATATGTAAGCACAAGATGCTCGGCATTGGGCGGCGCATGGCGAACCAGCTCGGCTGGTTTGGCCGCTGGAACTTTGGTGACACCTGCTGGGACCGAGGCCGGGAAGCGCTCGGGTCCGGTATCGACCCAGGTGATCGCGATGTCGGGCAGAGGGGACAGAACATCCACCAGTGCTCGGCCTACATGACCAGCACCCCAGATCCAAAGGTCCCGCGTGGGTTTGTGAACGGGTTCAACCATCCAACCGTCGATCAGTTGCGGTTCGGGGGCAATCCCCTGACCGCGCGCAGTCGCCAGCAGCCGTTTCACGGACAGGGGCATTTCGTCTTCCGAAGCGGATCGCGCTATGACCGTGTCGTCGAGTGCATCAGATGCCTTGAGATCAAAGACCTCGCTGAACAGTGAAACTGCACCGCCGCAGCATTGGCCCATGTCGGGGCCAAGCGCGTGATGGGTCAGACGGGCGGGGACGGATTGGGATCGCGCGGCATCTGCAGCCTGAAACTCCAACGTACCGCCGCCGATCGTTCCGCTCTGGCCATCCCGCCAGACCAACATCGCGGCTCCGACCTCGCGTGGGGACGAGCCCTTGATCGCAGCGATGACCACCCGAGTCACTTTTCCATGGGTTTTGACCGCCTCCCTCAAAGCCTCCAAGTCAAACCCCATCAGATGCCTCCTTTCACCCGCTGAACGCCGCGCCAGACTTCCTCGGCTGTGGCGGGAGCATCCAGCGCCGGATAGTTGTCGCCACAGGCTGCGACCGCATTCGACAGGGCCAACCAGGCCGATATGCCCAGCATGAAGGGCGGCTCACCCACCGCCTTCGAGCGATAGATCGTGTCCTCGCGGTTCTCGCCATCCCATAGCGCGACGTTGAAGATATCAGGTCGGTCCGAGCAGGCGGGGATCTTGTAGGTCGAGGGCGCGTGTGTGCGCAGGTTGCCCTTGCCATCCCAAACCAGTTCTTCGGTCGTCAGCCAGCCTGCGCCTTGCACATAGCCGCCTTCGACCTGTCCAATATCGAGCGCCGGGTTCAGCGAGGCCCCTGCATCATGCAGGATATCAGTGCGCAAGATGCGGTTTTCGCCAGTTAGGGTGTCCACGGCCACCTCGGTCACCGAGGCCCCATAGGCGAAGTAAAAGAACGGACGCCCTCGGCCTACGATCCGATCCCATTCGATCTTTGGCGTTTTGTAGAAACCCGTTGCCGACAGGCTGATGCGCCCCTGATAAGCCAGCGCAGCGGCTTCGGCGAAGGTATAGCGTTCCGAACCGACCGAGACGTGACCGTCCGAGAAAGCAACAATTGACGGGTCGGCCTGATGACGCTCGGCCAGATAGTCGGCCATGCGGTCGCGGATGGTGTCGCAGGCGGCTTTGACCGCCATGCCGTTCAGGTCACTGCCCGAAGACGCCGCTGTGGCCGAGGTATTGGGCACTTTGGCCGTATCAGTTGCGGTGATCTTGACCATCTCCAGCGGGATGCCAAAGCGCGACGCAGCGACCTGCGCGACCTTCTGGAACAATCCTTGCCCCATCTCGGTACCGCCATGGTTCAGGTGGACCGAGCCATCTTGATACACATGCACCAAAGCACCAGCCTGATTGAGGTGCGTCAGCGTGAAGGAAATCCCGAACTTGACTGGAGAGAAGGCGATGCCCTTCTTGATCACACTGTTCTCGGTGTTCCATTTTTCGATGGCTGCCTTGCGCGCGGCATAGTCGCTGGATTTCAGCAGAGCTTCGGTCATGCCATGCAGTTCGAAATCGCTGACCTCCATGCCGTAGGGCGTGGTGTTGCCGCCTGCGGGCAGAGGGCGCACGGGCGCCTCGCCCATCTCCACTGCGCCCCGGCTTGTCAGGTCTTCGTGCGGGTCAGGGTGACCTAATGGTTTCTCTGTCGGTGCAGCCTCAGCGATCTCGTGGGCGGGTTCGTAGTAGTTGCGGCGGCGCAACTCGACCGGGTCCAGACCCAGCGTATGCGCGGCATGGTCCATCACGCGTTCGATCCCGACCATACCCTGTGGGCCTCCGAACCCACGATAGGCGGTGGCGGATTGGGTGTTGGTTTTCAGCCGGTGGCTCTCGATCCGAGCATTGGGCAGCAGGTAAGCGTTGTCCGAATGCAGCATCGCGCGGTCCGCGACAGGCAGAGACAGGTCCTGCGCCCAGCCGCAAATCGCGTGGTGTAGGAACGAGACACCTTGTATGTGGCCGTTTTCGTCAAACCCGGCTTTGTAGGAAATCCGGAAGGCGTGGCGCTTGCCGGTGATGATCATGTCGTCATCGCGGTCATAGCGCATCTTGCAGGCCTTGCCGGTGGAGCGCGCGGCGATAGCACAAGCCACGGCCAGAGCGTTTCCTTGGCTTTCCTTGCCGCCGAACCCTCCGCCCATCCGGCGGGTCTCAACCCGGACCGCGTGCATGGGAACGCCCAGTGCATCGGCCACCTTGTGCTGAATCTCGGTTGGATGCTGGGTGGAACTGTGGACCAGCATATCCGCGCCTTCATTGGGCACGGCAAGTGCCGCCTGACCTTCGAGGTAGAAATGCTCCTGCCCGCCAAGCTCGAAGCTTCCTTCGATGATATGGGGCGCACTAGCGATGGCGGCGTCGGCGTCGCCCTTGGCGTAGATGCGGGGGCCATCCTCGAAACGGCTGTCAGCCGCCAGCGCCTCTTCAACGGTCAGGATCGGGGTGTCTTCGGCATAATCGATTTTGCCCAGCCGCGCGGCTTTGCGGGCGGCGAGATGGCTGGTGGCGACAACCAGAAACACCGGCTGACCGATGTAGTGCACTGTTCCATCCGACAGCAGCGGTTCATCATGGATCGAGGGAGAGACATCATTTGCGAAGGGCAGGTCTTCGGCTGTCATCACCATGACAACGCCCTCAGCCTCTTTCACCGCCGACAGGTCCATTGCTGTGATCGCGCCTTTGGCAATTGGGCTGAGTCCGAACGCCAGATATAGCGTGCCCTTGGGTGTTGGGATGTCATCCACATAGCGCGCAACACCGGCCACATGCAAAGGGGCCGCGTCATGAGGGAGGGGTTTGGTCACGCTCATGCCGACACCTCCAACACGTTGGTCACTTCGCCCTGATCCTCAAGGAAATATCTCTCAAGCATCGCTTTGGCAGCTTCCAGACGATAGGTTGCCGAGGCACGCATGTCCGTGAGTGGTGAATAATCTTCGGCAAATACAGGCAGCGCGGCGTAAATCGTCTCGCGCGTCCAAGGTTTGCCAATGAGTGCGGCCTCGACACGGGTTGCTCGTTTCGGAGTGCCAGCCATGCCACCAAATGCGATCCGTGCTTCGGTGACGGTGCCCTCTGAAACGGTTACATTGAAACACCCGCACACGGCCGAGATATCCTGATCGAACCGTTTGCTGAGTTTGTATGCCTTCAGCCGATCTGGTTGACGCGGGAAGCTGACGGCCTCAATGAACTCGGCAGGGGCGCGGTCTTGCTTGCCGTAGTCGATGAAGAAATCCTCAAGTGGGATCGAGCGCCGTTCGCCGCCCTTGCGCAAATGCAGGGTCGCGCCCAAGGCCATCAGGGCGGGCGGGTTGTCTCCGATGGGTGAGCCATTGGCGATATTGCCGCCGACGGTGGCCGCATGACGCACCTGAAGGCTGGCATAGCGCCGGATCATCTCGGCGTAAGAGGGGTGGATGTCGGAAAGCGCGTCACCCATGCGGTTCATATCGACCATGGCACCGAAACGGATTTCGTCATCGGTGAAGGTGATCTGTTTCAGGTCGTCGCAGCGGCTGAGAAAGATCACCGGGTCCAGATTGCGCAGTTGCTTGGTCACCCAGAGGCCAACATCGGTAGCGCCTGCAACCAGAGTGGCATCAGGGTTCTCGGCATAGACAGCCGCCAGTTCGTCGGACGATGCGGGCAGCGACGGCGACGCGGCTGGTGTTGCAATGGGTTTGTCTTTGACCCAGACCGGTACAGGCTGCTGCTCGGCGGCTTTCGCTGCGCGGATAATTGGCGCATAGCCGGTGCAGCGGCAAAGGTTTCCGGCCAGTTGTGTGTCATGATCCGTGGCACCATTGGCATGGCTTGCGACCATCGACATCACGAAGCCGGGCGTGCAGAAACCGCATTGCGAGCCATGCAGATCGACCATCGCCTGTTGCACGGGATGCGTCTCGCCGTTCGGCCCGCTGGCACCTTCGACGGTGCGGACCGCTTTGCCGTGCAACTGGGGCAGGAACAGAATGCAGGAGTTGAGCGCCTTGTGGCCATCCGCATCCGTCACCATGACGGTGCAGGCGCCGCAATCGCCTTCGTTGCAGCCCTCTTTGGTGCCGGTCAGGCCGCGATCCTCGCGCAGCCAGTCCAGCAGGGTGGCTGTCGGATCGACATCCGCCAGTTCCACTGTCTCTCCGTTCAGAAGAAACGTGATCGTCATACGAGAAACCCGTCGCGTTACCCGGTTGCGCCCGTTCGGCCCTCCTTCGATGCGACGTAGAAAGAGTGGCGGGCGAGTAGCTTGCCGTCTGATGTTAGAAACAGCGCGGCTTATCTGGCAAGAAAAACTGCCTATATGATGTACCATTGCACTCGGACAATGTGAAAATGCCCATTTTCAGTATTGTTCAGCTATTTGAAATTAAAGTGTTTTCTGCAAGGCGGATGGTGCTGTTCCCGAAGCACCTTCTGGAAAATCCGAATAATCCGCGCTGATTTTTTAGGCATGCCAAAGCGTCGGTTCCGGCTTTTGCGTGACGGCTGGCTGCGATAGCGTAGCGGTCATGAGCAGTTCTCCTCGATTCATTCACCTCCGTGTCCACACTGAATATTCCCTGCTGGAAGGCGCTGTGCGGCTCAAAAAGCTGCCGGGGCTTTGTGAGAAGGCAGAGATGCCCGCGGTTGCGGTGACCGACACCAATTCCATGTTCTCGGCTTTGGAGTTTTCGGTCACGGCCAGTGGCGCGGGCATACAGCCTATCATGGGCTGTCAGGTCGATCTGACCTATGTTCAAGCGCAACCGGGGGAAAAGCCCAAGGCGCCTGCGCCGCTGGTGCTGCTGGCACAGTCCGAGGTCGGGTATGAGAACCTAATGAAGCTGAGCTCGTGCCTTTATGTCGACAAGGGGGGGCAACTGCCGCAGGTTACGCTGGACGAACTGTCCGAACGGTCGGATGGCTTGATTTGCCTGACCGGCGGGCCGGATGGGCCTGTGGGCATCTTGCTGCAGCAGGGGCAACGCCCGGCCGCCGAGGCCCTGGTGGACCGGCTTGCGGGTATTTTCCCCGGCCGCTTGTACATCGAACTTCAGCGCCATCCGGGCGAAGATGGCCAGCCTGAGGCCGAACGCCTGACCGAACGTGGTCATGTGGAAATGGCCTACGCCAAGAACCTACCACTTGTTGCCACCAACGATGTCTACTTCCCGACCTCGGACATGTATGAGGCGCATGACGCACTGATCTGTATCGCTGAGGGCGCTTATGTTGATCAGCAAGAGGGCCGCCGCCGCCTGACAGCGCAGCACTATTTCAAGTCGCAGCAGGAGATGGCGACCTTGTTTGCCGACCTTCCTGAGGCCATCCAGAACACGGTCGAGATCGCAAAGCGCTGCGCCTTCATGGCGTATCGCCGCGATCCGATCCTGCCGAAATTCGCGGATGATGAAGTGGCTGAACTGCGACGTATTGCGAATGAGGGTCTGCGGAAACGTTTGGCCGTAATCCCTCATGCGGTGACGCCTGAGGATTATCAGAAGAGGCTGGATTTCGAGCTGGACATCATCGAAGGCATGGGCTTTCCGGGCTACTTCCTAATCGTGGCGGATTTCATCCAATGGGCCAAGGACCAGGATATTCCGGTGGGGCCGGGCCGGGGCTCGGGTGCGGGATCGCTCGTGGCTTATGCACTAACGATTACGGACCTTGATCCTCTGCGCTATTCGCTGCTGTTCGAACGATTCCTGAACCCGGAACGGGTGTCGATGCCCGATTTCGATATCGACTTCTGCATGGACCGCCGGGAGGAGGTGATCCGATACGTGCAGCAGAAATATGGCCGCGACAAGGTGGGGCAGATCATCACCTTCGGTGCGCTGCTGTCGAAAGCTGCCGTACGTGACATCGGGCGGGTTTTGCAGATGCCTTATGGGCAGGTCGACCGGCTGTCCAAGATGATCCCGGTCGAAGGTGTGAAACCCGTCTCCATCGAAAAGGCCCTGAAGGACGAACCGCGCTTGCGCGAAGAGGCGCGCAGCGAGGAGGTTGTGGACCGCCTGCTAAATTACGGCCAACAGGTCGAAGGGCTTTTGCGCAATGCCTCGACCCACGCAGCGGGGGTGGTGATTGGCGACCGGCCACTGGATGCGCTGGTGCCGCTCTATCAGGACCCGCGCTCGGACATGCCTGCGACTCAATTCAACATGAAATGGGTGGAACAGGCCGGGCTGGTGAAGTTCGACTTCTTGGGTCTGAAAACCCTGACCGTGATCCAGAACGCGATGGATTTGATCTTCAAATCCGGGCGGGATTTGCACATCGCGCCGGATGGTACGGAGTTGTACGAACCAGCAGAAGGAGCTGTTAACCAGATCAACGCGATCCCGCTGGATGATGAGGCGACGTACAAGCTCTATTCCGCAGCCAAGACGGTGGCGGTGTTCCAGGTGGAATCCTCGGGCATGATGGACGCGCTGAAGCGGATGAAACCGGACTGTATAGAAGACATCATCGCCCTTGTCGCGCTGTATCGCCCTGGCCCGATGGAGAACATCCCCAAGTTCTGTGAGGTCAAGAACAAACTCAGCGAACGGGACACGCTGCACCCGTCGATTGATCATATCCTGGACGAAACCCAAGGCATCATCGTCTACCAGGAACAGGTGATGCAGATCGCGCAGGAAATGGCGGGCTACAGCCTTGGTGGCGCAGACCTGCTGCGCCGTGCCATGGGCAAGAAAATTCAGGAGGCGATGGACGCTGAGCGACCCAAGTTCCTCAAAGGTGCCGCCGAGAATAACGTGGATGAGGCCAAGGCGACCGAGGTTTGGAACCTTCTGGACAAGTTTGCCAACTATGGCTTCAACAAATCCCACGCGGCCGCCTATGCGGTGGTCAGCTATCAGACCGGCTGGCTGAAGGCGAACCATCCGGTTGAGTTCATGGCCGGTGTCATGAACTGCGATATCCATCTGACCGATAAACTGGCCGTCTATTTCGAAGAGGTCCGCAAGGGGTTGGAACTACCTTATGTGCCGCCCTGCGTGAACCGGTCTCAGGCGACCTTCGATGTTGTGGATGGGCAACTGGTGTATGCGTTGGGCGCGTTAAAAAACGTGGGCGTCGAGGCGATGAACCTGGTGGTCGAAGGACGAGGCGAGAGACCGTTCGTGAACCTGTTCGATTTTGCCCGCAGGGTCGATTTGAAACGGGTTGGCAAACGCCCGCTTGAAATGCTGGCGCGGGCCGGGGCCTTCGATGAGCTTGATAAGAACCGTCGTCGTGTATTCGAAAGCCTGGATCCGTTGGTGCAGTATTCTGCGGCGATCCACGAACAGAAGAACTCGAACCAGGTGTCGTTGTTTGGCGAGGCGGGGGATGACCTGCCCGAACCGCGCCTGTCCCCGACGCCGGATTGGTTGCCTGCCGAACGTCTGAGTGAAGAGTTCAAGGCGATTGGCTTCTACTTGTCGGGTCATCCGCTGGATGACTACATGCCAGCATTGAAACGCAAGCAGGTACTGACCTTGGATGAGGTGATGGAAAAAGCGCGCTCGGGGCCGTTGATCGCTAAAATGGCTGGTGTTGTCGCCGGGCGACAGGAACGGAAATCTGCGCGCGGCAATCGCTTTGCCTTTGCTCAGCTCTCCGATCCAACCGGAGCCTACGAGGTTACGCTGTTTTCAGACACGCTGGAAAAATGCCGCGAGTTTCTGGAAACCGGGGCGCAAGTGGTGCTGACAGCCGAAGCGACGATGGAGGCCGATCAGTTGAAGCTGCTTGGCAGGTCTGTCGGGCCCGTGGATTCCGTCGTGGCCGATGCCGGTGCAACCGGGTTGCGTATCTTCGTGGATCAGCCTCAGGTGCTGCCCACCGTCGCCAAAGTTCTTGAGGATGCAGCAAGCGCAGCCAAAGGGGCCGCGAAGGGGCCAATTCAGCTGTGCCTGCTGGATCCTGGCCTGCCAGGCGAAGTTGAAATGGACTTGGGGCAGGTTTTCCCGATCAATCCACAGATCAAAGGCGCGATCAAATCCCTGGAAGGCGTGATGTCAGTCGAGGAATTCTGACCCTGGCTTTTGTTGCCAGGGAAGACCCACCCCGCTAGGCTGAATTGCAGATTGATTTTGGAGTTATGCAGGAGGGTATCCTTATGGCGGTTTCAGGCCTGATGATTCGATCACTTGCACTGGCAGTTGTGGCGTCGCTGGCGCTGGTTTCGGCGGCAGTGGCGGATGACAAGAAGAAGAAAAAGAACACCATCGAAGGCGCTTTGATCGGCGCGGGCGTTGGCGCGCTTTTGGGCGACGGCAAGGGCGCCGCGATTGGTGGCGTGGCCGGGGCCTTCATTGGGCATAACTGGAAATGAGAGCCATGCGAGTGAACCCGTTTAAACCCGTATTGGCCAGCTTAATCTTAGCTCTGCCGGGCATGACCCTTGCTGATGAAGCCGCTGAACAGATGGTGCAGGATGCGCTGCCTCTGATGTATCACACCTGCGCCACTGTGGTGGAAGAGGCTGATGGCGATGAGACGTTTATCTATGGGATCGTCGAAAAGATGACAGCTCTGTCGATCTATAACCGTCAGATCGATATCAACGATCACGCCGGTTCGGATGAGGATAAAGCCCAGCTGCGAGAGACGTTCATCGCAGCTTTGAGAAAGGGCTGTGCCGAGGATAAGGATGCCTTGTTAGGCGGCGTGGTCGATAATGCGGTGAAGACGACGTTGGGGTTGTGATCCTAGGGTTGGTTACTCAGTCGGGAGTCCGCAAGGCAGGCAGGCCCACGCCTGTACTATCGAAACCACCATCTGATGCAATCACTTGACCTGTCACATAGCTGGCTCTGTCTGAGCATAGGAAAAAGATCACCTGCGCGATCTCGTCTTCCGAGCCGTAGCGGTTCAGTGGTATGGCGTCATGATAGGCAGCGATGATTTCGGGCGTGTGAACGGCCATGGCAAGCTTGGTGCGGACCGGACCGGGACAGACGCAGTTGGCGCGAATGCCATATTCGCCCAATTCAGCGGCTTGCTGCTTGGTCAGATGGATCACGCCGGCCTTTGAGGTTCCGTAAGCAACGCGCAGGGTGCTGGCCCGCAGGCCCGAGATTGACGCGATGTTGACGATTGCGCCTCGACTTTCTTTCAGTGCGGGTATCGCGGCCTGAGACACCAAAAAGACCCCGTCCAGATTTGTTTCCATAACCCGGCGCCACATCTCAAAGCCGTGTTGTTCGATCGGTCCGAAATCCGCAACCCCGGCATTGTTCACCACGGCGTCTATTCGACCGAATTCGTGTAAGACGGCCTTTGTCATGCCGTCCACCTGTTCCGGTTCCGAAACATCGGCAACAATGGGTAGGGCATCATCAAGCTCATTGGCTGCCTGGGTCAGTGTTTCTGCGTCCCGATCGATCATCGCGACCTTCCACCCGTCCGCCAGAAACAGTTTGGTGGTTGCCAGACCGATGCCGCGTGCGGCACCCGTTACCAACGCGAGTTTCTGTGCCATGGGATCTCTCCTGTCAGTGAAGCGCGGCGGGTTCATTGGGATGTGGGCAAGCGCACTGTTTGACGCTCAATCAAGGGTCAATAATGCGGGGGCCGTTCATCGCCGAACACGACCCCGCCCGAGCCTTCCTGTGCTCGTTCCGCCTCGCGCTGTAACAGCATCTCAACCCGTCTGGTCAGGCGGTCGATCTCGCTTTGCTGCCGGGTGACAACCGTATTCAACTCCTCAACCGTGCGCGACAGATGGGCGATCTGTTCTTCCAGATGCTGCATTGGGGTCTCCTTCTGGGTTGGTCATAGCCCTCCGTAAGACCCAATGCCAGAGAAACCCCGCCTTGCCCCGATGCGGACCATGAGATAGACCGCGCGCGGAACACTATGCCCCAAGGACGCCCCAAATGGCCAAGCCCAAGAAACAGCCCCGCCCCAAGGCCGTAACGCCAAAAGGGTTCCGTGACTATTTCGGCGAGGAAGTCACGCAGCGCACCGAGATGCTGCGGACGATTGCGGGCGTGTATCATCGTTACGGGTTCGACGCCTTGGAGAGCAGCGCGGTTGAGACGGTTGAGGCGCTGGGCAAGTTTCTTCCGGATGTGGATCGCCCGAATGAGGGTGTCTTTGCGTGGCAGGAATTTGATGAGGGCGGCAACGGCGATTGGATGGCCCTGCGCTATGACCTGACCGCGCCTTTGGCCCGCGTCTACGCGCAGCACCGCAACGACCTGCCCACGCCCTATCGCCGCTATGCGATGGGTCCGGTTTGGCGGAATGAAAAGCCCGGGCCGGGGCGGTATCGTCAGTTCTATCAGTGCGATGCAGATACAGTCGGCACCGCCTCGATGGCTGCCGACGCCGAGATCTGTGCGATGCTGTCGGATACGTTGGAAGAGGTCGGCATCCCACGTGGCGACTATCTGGTGCGCGTGAACAATCGCAAGGTGCTGAACGGTGTGCTGGAGGCGATGGGATTGGGCGAAGATGTTACCGCCCGCGACAATGTCCTGCGCACTATCGACAAGTTCGACAAGGTGGGGGAGGCCGGCGTCCGCGAGCTGCTGACCAAAGGGCGACTAGATGCCTCTGGTGCGTTTATTGATGGTGTAGGTCTCAGCGAAGATCAGGCTGAGCCGGTCATTGCCTTCCTTACGTCCAAAGCTGCGGATACGTCCGGTACGCTGGCCAACTTGCGCGCCGCTGTTGGCGACAGCAAGATCGGTGCAGACGGTATTGCCGAACTGGAACAGATCGGATCGTTGCTGGATGCAGGTGGCTACGGTTCGGAGCGGATCGAGATTGATCCGTCGGTTGTGCGTGGTCTCGGCTACTACACCGGTCCGGTTTACGAGGCAGAACTGACCTTTGAGATTTTCGACGAGAAAGGCCGCAAGCGGCAGTTCGGATCGGTCGCGGGCGGCGGGCGCTATGACGATCTGGTCAAGCGGTTCACCGGGCAGGAAGTGCCTGCGACTGGTATCTCCATCGGTGTTGATCGACTGCTGGCCGCCCTGCGTGAAAAAGGCCGCCTGAGCGCGCAGGCCAAAGGTCCGGTGGTCGTCACAGTCATGGATCGCGACCGCATGGCCGACTATCAGTCAATGGTCGCCGAACTGCGCAACGCGGGTATCCGGGCTGAAGTTTATCTGGGCAATCCCAAGAATTTCGGCAACCAGTTAAAATATGCGGACAAGCGGAACTCTCCGATTGCAGTGATCGAAGGCGGCGACGAAAAGGCCAGCGGGATCGTCCAGATCAAGGACCTGATCCTGGGCGCCAAAATCGCCGAAAGCGCCACGCTTGAGGAATGGAAAGAACGGCCCAGCCAGTTCGAAGTGCCGCGTACTGATCTGGTCGCCAAGGTGCGTGAAATTCTGGACAGTCAGGACTGAACCATGCCCAACCGTTCCCAGATACAGGCCCGCGCAGCGATGATGCGTGTCCGGTTCGAGGCTGCGGGTGCTCAGGTGGTAGATACGCCGCTGTTGCAATCGGCAGATACGTTGCTGGACCTTTATGGTGAGGATATTCGCGGACGCGCTTACGTCACTTCGGATGCGCTGCGGGGCGAACAGATGCTGCGCCCGGATTTTACCTTGCCGGTGGTGCAAATGCACATGCGTGATGGCGCTGAACCTGCGCGGTATACCTATTCCGGAGATGTCTTTCGCCGTCAGGAGCATGATCCGGACCGATCTAATGAGTATATTCAGGTCGGCTATGAGGTGTTTGACCGCGACGATCCGGCGGGGGCGGATGCCGAGGTGTTTTCGCTCATCGCTTTGCAATTGCGCGGGCTGCCTCTGCGCGCAGCAACAGGGGATATTGGAATTCTAATTGCCGCCGTCGAAGGGTTACGTACAACAGACCGCCGAAAGGCGGCGTTGATGCGCCATCTGTGGCGGCCGCGCCGGTTCCGTACTCTGTTGGATCGGTACGCAGGTCGCAAGTCTGGGTCTGAAGCGCGCGATGCTCTGCTGGATTCCACTGACCCGCTGTCGTTCGATTTTCCGATGATCGGCAAGCGCCGAGCGCCAGAGATTGTCGAACGGATCGAAGCCCTGCGCGAGGATCGCATTGCGCCGCCCATTGCTGACAATGAGTTGGTCGGGCTGGAGACCCTGTTGAATGTACGCGAGACGATGCCCTTTGCGCTGGAACAGCTGCGGGATGTGGCGGTCGATCTGCCGCAGATCACCCCGGCGCTGGACCGACTTGAGGAGCGTATAGCAGCGTTGCAGGCGCGCGGCGTGGATGTCGACCGGTTGGATTTCGAGGCATCCTATGGCCGGACCTCGATGGAATACTACGATGGGTTTGTTTTTGGCTTCTATGCCGAGGGCCGACCTGATCTGCCGCCGATTGCCACGGGCGGGCGCTATGACGCGCTGACACGGCTATTGGGTGACGGGTCTGAAATTCCAGCCATTGGTGGCGTGATCCGACCCGACCTGATGCTGGAAATCGAGGAGGCCACGCAATGAGTGTGAAGCTGGGCGTGCCCTCGAAGGGCCGGTTGATGGACAAGACATTCTCGTGGTTCGAAAAGCGCGGCATTACCCTGTCGCGCAGCGGATCGGATCGGGAGTATGCCGGGACAGTAAGCGGCATCGAAGGGGTTTCGCTGATCCTGCTCTCGGCCGGGGAAATTCCGCGTGAACTCGCCTCGGGGCGCATTCATCTGGGTGTGACCGGCAACGATCTGGTGCAAGAAAAGCTGCCGCGCTGGGAACAGCAGGTTGCCGAGGTCTCAGCGCTTGGCTTTGGCCGAGCTGATCTGATCATTGCGACCCCGGCGTGCTGGGTCGATGTGGATACGCTGGACGATCTGGACGCGGCGGCAGCCGCATTCCGCAAAGTGCATGGCCACCGGCTGCGGATTGCCACTAAATTTCACCGGCTGGTGCGCGAGTTTCTGACCGATGCGGGTGTTGCGGATTACACTCTGGTCGATAGCCAGGGCGCGACCGAAGGCACGGTGATGAACGAAACAGCTGAAGCAATCGCCGATATCACCTCCACCGGAGAAACACTGCGTGCCAACCACCTCAAGGTTCTGTCGGATGGGCTGATCTTGCAATCGCAGGCGACGTTGTGGCGCAGCCGGGTGGCCAAGCTTGATGCGGCCGACAAAGCGGTTCTGAGCGAATTGCTCGAGCGGTTGCAGTAGCTACAGAACGCCGATTTCAGCGAGCGCACGGTTCAGATCGTCGGGCAGGGCGTCCTCCTGCACGCGGTTTTTGGGCAGGTCAGCGGGTGTGTCTTCGGGTTTGAGATAACGCCACCCTTGAAACGGGCGTTTCAGGGCGTTTTGGGTGCGATGTACCTCGGGGTCCAGCACGATGGCGCAGCGACGGATACCATCCTCGCCGCGCACCTCGTCCAGCCGCAGGATACGTTGGCGGCATTGGACGACACCCTTGATGACCCAGTAGATGGAGCCGCCGTTCAGAATCTCGGCTTCGCGCTTGGGCCACATACGAGTGACATGGCGCGGGCAGCCGTCCTCGTACAGCGGTTTGCGACTGTCCTGCCAAGCCTGCAACGTGTCCACGCTCTCAGAGCCAACCGAAAGTTTTATGAGATTTACATACTTATCCACAATTTGCCCACCGAGTCATCCAGATGGAATTCGTTAAGATGGTAGGGTTAACCACCCAAATCATCAAGTTATGGTAGCGCTTTGTGATGAAAATGGTCTATCTTGTATGCCTCTTAGCTAAGTAGGAATCACCAATGAGCCGCTTTGCCGCCCCCATCGCCGAGCAAATCTGGGATATGAAATACCGCTTTAGACAAGCGGATGGCACGCCCATCGATCAGACGGTCGAAGACAGCTGGCGGCGCATCGCCCGCGATCTGGCGCGGGTGGAAAAAGACCCGGCGCAGTGGGAAGGTAAGTTCTACGAGGCGCTGGAGGATTTCAAATATCTGCCCGCCGGTCGCATTACTGCCGGGGCAGGCACCGCGCGTCAGGTGACCCTGTTCAACTGCTTTGTCATGGGCACGATCCCGGACAGCATGGGCGGTATCTTCGACATGCTGAGAGAGGCGGCCCTGACAATGCAGCAGGGTGGTGGGATCGGCTATGATTTCTCGACCATTCGCCCGCGTGGTGCGGATGTACACGGGGTGGCTGCGGATGCCTCTGGCCCTCTGTCATTCATGGATGTCTGGGATGCTATGTGTCGGACCATCATGTCTGCAGGCTCGCGCCGCGGGGCGATGATGGCCACCATGCGCTGCGATCACCCGGATATCGAACAGTTCATCACCGCCAAATCTGACCCCGCGCGCTTGCGCATGTTCAACATGTCCGTGCTGGTGACTGATCCCTTTATGGAAGCCGTCAAGGCCGATGGACCATGGGAGCTGGTGTTCGATGGCAAGGTCTATCATACCGTGCAAGCGCGTGATCTGTGGAACAAGATCATGCAGGCCACATATGACTATGCCGAGCCCGGCGTGATCTTCATCGACCGGATCAATCAGGCCAATAACCTCAGCTATGTTGAAACCATCGCGGCAACCAACCCCTGTGGTGAACAGCCACTGCCACCCTATGGTGCGTGCCTGTTGGGTTCGATCAATTTGGCCCGATTGGTGGCGGAGCCGTTTGAGGAGGCGGCGCATCTGGATGAAGCAGCTCTGCAAGAGTTGGTCGCCACCGCTGTCCGCATGATGGACAACGTGGTAGACGCATCCAAATTTCCTCTGGTCGAACAAGAGGCCGAAGCGCAGGATAAACGCCGTATCGGATTGGGCGTCACCGGGCTGGCCGATGCGCTGTTGATGCTGGGCCTGCGCTATGGCTCGGACGAGGCGGCGCGTCAGACCGAACGCTGGTTGCACAGCATCGCCCGCGCCGCGTATCTGGCGTCGGTCGACTTGGCGAAGGAAAAAGGGGCGTTCCCGCTGTTCGATGCCGAGAAGTATCTGGCCAGTGGCACGATGCAGCAGATGGACGAGGATGTGCGGGATGCGATCCGCGAACACGGAATCCGAAACGCGCTGCTGACCTCGATCGCGCCGACGGGGACGATTTCTCTCTATGCTGGCAACGTGTCGTCAGGGATCGAACCGGTCTTTGCCTATGCCTACACCCGGAAGGTGCTGCAGAAAGATGGCTCGCGTACCGAGGAAGAAGTGGTGGATTATGCCGTCCAAATGTGGCGCGACAAGTTTGGTGATACCGAACTGCCGGATTACTTCGTCAACGCACAGACTCTGTCGCCGTCTGATCATGTGAAAATGCAGGCGGCGGCGCAGAAATGGATCGACAGTTCAATCTCCAAGACGATCAACTGCCCGGAAGATATCAGCTTTGACGCCTTCAAGGACGTCTACATGCAGGCCTGGGATCAGGGTTGCAAAGGCTGCACCACCTATCGACCCAACGACGTGACAGGGTCGGTTCTGACCGTTTCCGAGAGCGAAGACACTGCACCGGGTGAAAGCGCCAGCGCACCGCATGAGGTGGATGGTGGCGATGTGATTTACATGTCCGAGCCGCTGGACCGCCCGCAATCTTTGGAGGGGTCGACCTACAAGCTGAAATGGCCGGACAGCGAACACGCGATCTATCTGACGATCAACGACATCGTAATCGCCGGCCGTCGCCGGCCGTTTGAGGTGTTCATCAACTCGAAGAATATGGAGCATTACGCCTGGACCCTTGCCCTGACTCGAATGATCTCAGCCGTGTTCCGCCGAGGCGGGGATGTGTCATTCGTTGTGGAAGAGCTAAAGGCCGTCTTCGATCCCCGTGGCGGGGCCTGGGTGAAAGGCAAGTATATCCCTTCGATTTTGGCCGCCATTGGCGGTGTCATCGAACAGCACATGGTCAATATCGGCTTTCTGGAAGGCGAGGGGATGGGGCTGAAATCCGACCCTCAGGCGCAGGTTGTCAATATGGACGCCCCGCGCGGCAAGGCTTGCCCTTCTTGCGGGCAGTTTGACATGGTGATGATTGAGGGGTGCATGACCTGCAGGAGTTGCGGGCATTCCAAATGCGGATAGGCTGTGCAGAAGCTAACCATTTTTGTGGTGCGTCAGGTGACACGGCCATTATGGTCACCTGAGCAGCCTCATCTGACTGGTCCAACCTGATTGTTAGTGCATCATCGGCCTGTAATCCATTGGGATGATGGTTTCAGGTGCTGGCGGGCGATAGCCCAGTGCACTGTGT